>JACKFR010000009.1 GCA_020632375.1 Candidatus Nomurabacteria bacterium | reverse complement strand
ACCTGACCCGACACCTGAGCCGCAAGTCGTGCCAGGAGATATAAATCAAGACGGAGAAGTTTCTCTTGCGGATTACGCCGTATTTGTAGGGGACTACCTCGATTGTCGAAATACAAACGAATGCAATAGCAGATCAGACATAGATAGTGACGGAAAGGTAAGTATAAAAGATTACTCGAAATTTTTGGACATATATTTGAGAGCTAGGTAGGGCTAGGCTTAGAGTGAAAGATTTCTAAGCGATTTAGGATCGTACTCAGATTCGATCATATCGATAAACGGACCTAAGGCAGAAAAGTTTTCTTTCATATACTGAATTAATTCTATTCTTACTTCTGGGGTTACGTTAGAACTGTAGAAGCTTCTAATGAATGCTTCTCTGAAGGAACTATTATTGAATTCAAGGCAAGATAAAGTGTATTCATGTAGCTTATGCTTCAAAATACTCAAAACGTGATCCCTCAGAGCAGGATCAGAAAGACTAAAAATGAACTCATTTCCTTCAAAGAGGCTAAAGTACAAGCTAAAAAAAGCCTTTCCAAATACCTTACGATACGCATCATTATCTGTTTCTGAATACTTTCTTTCAGATTCAAAAGCTTTTTTTATTACATCCCCCGTATCCCTGTCTTCAACCCTTCTTTCCAAAGGAATAGCCCTAACGGCATCAAGAATCTTTTCACGAAGGGGATTGCTTATCGATAAAACACCTTCAGAATCCAATTCGAGATAGGCTATCAACTCGGCATATGCATTTATTAGAGCTTTGGATTGGCGGTCATCTAAATGAGTAGTACCATCTTTAAGTGGTCTAGCAGAAAAGATACGTCTTCCAGGAGTAGGGATCATGTCGGTAAGATGCCGGTACCGACCTATATACGTTCCTTCCATTGGAGTCATATACATTGCAAGCTCGTGAGTTTTTTCTATAGTTTCTGATGCTATTTCCTCACTAAGACCTCCTCTTACCCCTTTCAGAACCCTTATCTTCTGCATAGAAACCAACATGCTTAGTAATATCGCATTTGATTCCTTGTAGAAAGTTTCAAAAAAATCAGCAGTGCCTTGCCCTTCTGTCGCCATCATTACAAACTTTGTGAGGCCATCAAATCCACATGTTTTTACAATCTCAATGATCGTTCTATGTCGATCTTCCAATACACCGAAGTCAATTTCAGTAAGAAGAGTAAACTTATCCCAAAAGTCCTTTAATCTAAGGTAGCTACTAAACCCCGGTGTTTTAACTTCCCTTTCGTCTTTAGGTTGATAATTCCCCACAGAATACTCTGTATGCAGCTCGTCCAAAGATCCCAGTATAAGATTATCACGTCCTCTCCTTACATAAGATGCAAAATCAGCAATATGATAAATCTCATGGCGGATAACTCCAGGGTTTTTATCGAGAAGCTCTTTCAACAAAACTATCTTCACTTCAAAATTGTCACCCTGATGTAACCCTTGACTGCGATCAGGGACAATAATAAGTGCAATTGCTCCAAGGTTGCGTTTCATTTCAAGCACGGTATCTTCTATAACAGCGGCTTGCACATTCAACCGAAAGCCGCTTTGTTCGCATCGATCCGTTGCTTCACGAAGTTCTTGCTCATAAGCACTTAAGAAGTTTTGTGTTGCAATCGGATCTCTCTTGCTGACAGCATAATCCCATTTTGAGTCAGAAGTTGAGGATCTAGAATCTTGAACTTCAAGATCCCTTTGGCTATTATCTTCTCCCATGTTATCCAAAAGAACATTTACCAACCGCCTTATTCTTCTTTTATAAAAAGGATATGTTGCCCCATACATACATTGCCCACATCCCAAAACAATTGCAAGATTTATTTCATCTTCCCAAAAGTCTTCAGGAATGTTGTAGTCCTGCTGCAGTTCTTGAGCTGAAGAAATTATTCCTTCAATGTTCGGAACTGAACCACCCAACTGAAGCTTCTCTATCAGTTGTCTCGCCTTATTTTCAAAGGGATCAACGTCCTTGATTTCAA
Source organism: Candidatus Nomurabacteria bacterium (assembly GCA_020632375.1). Classification (GTDB taxonomy): domain Bacteria; phylum Patescibacteriota; class Dojkabacteria; order SC72; family JAHDCA01; genus JACKFR01. The sequence continues at coordinate 11,832 of JACKFR010000009.1, read as the reverse complement.
CGGTGGGAATTGTAGAGTCCTCTTGAGACCTTAGAAAATTGTTCGGATTCATTACCATCTAGGGTATCTTACTAATTTATAATCAGCCTACATATCCAGATTACATAGGTCTGGGGTTTCTATATGCTGATATTATGCCAAAGCTTGTGTATATTGCCCACCCTATTTCTGGGAAAATTGAAAAAATGTCTGAGAAATACTCCAGATCTGCAAGAAGATCCACAGCAAGATCATTATCTCAATTGTGTCGTATCTTGTATCAGCCAAATATTTACAAGACCATATCCAAGAAGAATGGGGCACTGTAAATACTGAACATTTACTTAGGAAGGTCATGGATGAAGTCTGGTTATGTGGCGATAAAATATCTATGGGGATGAAAGAAGAGATTAAGCTTGCGCTTAAATACCAGATTCCTGTCGTTTGCTACAACTAAGGCTTGAAAAAGCGTTTGAGATTATAAAAGCACTGTCAGTCTAAGTCACAGTCAACGCACCCTCCTACATTTTTACACAGGAAAGTATAATGGTAGAACCGCTTCAGAGACCTCTTTATTGAGGGTTATTCCCCTCTTCAGTATCGGGATTTTTTCTCCCACAGGCGGTACTTCAACCTGAACATTTGTGGCATTAGAGAAGATCTGCTTTATCTCAGGGTCACTGGATCGGGCAAGAGCTTCAACAATCCTCCCCGCTTCCTCATCTGTCATGGCAACCCCTTGAATCTCAAACGTTAACTATACGCCTTCACCTGCTACGGTTTCTCCGGCTTCCTGCGATCCACCGGGTTCCTTAATAATTCTAGGTAGCATAAATTTATACTCTGATTTTGTACCTTAATGTTTCGAAATTAGCATTCTTAATGGCGAATAGCCAAAGTCTCATTATCCTGTAGCCATTCTCTTACTCCACCCTTTATAAGACTTACAAGCTTAGGATCCATAAATTCATAAAGATCAGGTATTTCGAGATCTATTATTTCAGGAAGTTTTTCCATATACTTGAACTTATGCAAGATCTGCTCACGATATTTCGCTTCCATTACAAATATCACATCTGCCCATAATAGGTCTTTTTCGGATATCGCATGAGGGCTTTTACTGCTTACACCTGCAGAACGAACTCCAATTTCCGGAGTATTAGAGTAAACTTTCTCTGCTGTTTTACTGCGTTTCTTATTTCTTCCGCAAACAAAAAGAAGGTTGACTTTCACTAGCCTAATTATTCTGTAATATTTTCTAATCTTGGCTTTGCTGGTTTAACATAATAACTCGTTTTGAATGCCATAGACCGATCGAGCTTTCCATATGTTTTGTTCTCCATTCAAAGATTATGGATCAGCCTCGTAAGTAATGTCAATTGCAAACTTCATATTGAGAACTGGTTCAAAACTGTTAAAATGATTCAATGGACAACAAAAAGATTAAACCTGGTGTCGTTCATGGTGTCCCGAATGATCTAAGAAAGGCTTTGAGCTCATCATCTGAAGTAGCTGAAGCCTGGAATGACCTTACCCCTCTAGCTCGCAACGAGTGGATCTGCTGGGTTATCTCTGTAAAAAAAGCGGAAACAAGAGAGCAGCATATCGAAAGAGTCTGGACAGAGCTTCTGGAAGGGAAACGTAGGCCTTGCTGCTGGCCGGGGTGTCAACATAGGGGGAAGTAGGGCTTATTTCCAAGTCATTTTTATCTCGTCAGTAATCAACCCTTTCTTCGGATCAAACCTGAACTCTGCTTCGAGAAATTGATCTCTCTCTAGTACTTCTTCAAGCCATATCTTATCTCTTCTTTGTGGATTCTCATCAATTATTTCATCATTTTCAGAGTTTTCCGCAAATGCCTCCTTCGAATCTTTCTCAATCTGGATAGTGGAGATTATTTTGTAACCATTTTTCTACAAAAACCTATGAAAGTGTTTGTTTTTTAATTAACTCCGAGGCATCGCTAATAAAGCAATCCAATTCAAAATCTATTAATTAGAATGTTTTTGGTGCCATATTCATAACAGTAAAGAAAAGTTTAAACTACCTATAAATTTTAATCCATCAACTCACTTTTCTAAAATGTTTTAGAAAACCCCTGTTCTGGTTTAATTTAGACAAAACCCATCCTAAAATCGCCTGTACCTTAAATACAAATGAAAAAAAGTATCAAAGATAGTACAATTAGGTTATTGATAATTCATAAGCGATAATATAAATGAACATCACTTCAATAAACCCCTCCACGGGTCAAAATATCGGTGAGGTAACTTCCTCATCACAAGGAGAAGTAAAAGTCAAAGTCCAGAAAGCAAGAAAGGCATTAAAAAAATGGCGAGCCTTGGGTGTGACAGGAAGAGTTGAAATATTGCGAAATGTGGTTAAAGGGTTTGAAAAAAGACAGGAAGAATTTGCTGAGCTTATTGCAAAAGAAATGGGAATGCCTATTTCGCAGAGTCACCATGATGTAGGTGGGGCAATTGATTACTTCAATTGGTATTTAGATAATGCCGAAAAATATCTTTCACCAGAAGTTGTACACGACGACGAAAGCATGACTCATACAGTTTATTACGAACCTGTCGGTGTGGTTGCAGCTATTACTCCCTGGAACTTCCCAGCTTCTAACTTTGTATGGATGGTTGGTCAGAATTTAGTTATCGGAAATACGGTAGTTTTCAAAGACTCAGAAGAAGTACCCTTATGTGGCAAGCTTATTGAAGAAGTTTTTGCTGAATCAAATACACCAGAGGGTGTTTTTTTAGAAGTATATGGTGATAGGGAAATTGGAAACACTTTGGTGCATGAAGATATTGATATGATTTGCTTTACGGGTAGTACAGCTGTAGGACAACAGTTATACAGGATTGGTGCTGAAAAGTTTATAAAAGTCTTCCTTGAACTAGGTGGTTCTGCACCCGGAATAGTCTTTGAAGACGCAGATTTGGACAAAGTCTTAGATACTATATACGCAAACAGGTTTGATAACAGCGGACAAATTTGTGATGGACTCAAAAGACTTATCGTTCAGGAAAGCAGGTTAAATGAAGTTATTGAGAGGCTAAAATCGAAGTTGGAACAAGTGACTATTGGAGATGCGAGTAATAAAGACACTGATATTGGCCCACTCGTATCTAAAAAACAGTTAAATGTATTACAAAGACAAGTAGAAGATTCGTTAACTAAAGGTGCAAGAATTGAATATTCTAAAGAGATTGGCAACCTCAATGGTTTCTTCTATCCACCAACAATTCTTACCCAGATTACTAGAGAAATGCCAGTGTGGAATGAAGAGACATTTGGTCCTGTACTGCCAATTGTGACTTTTAAAACACAAGCTGAGGCAATTGAACTAGCGAACGATACAAAATATGGATTAGGTGGATATGTGTTCACGGAAGATAAATCCAAGTTTCGAGATGTTGCCTTAGAGATAGATTCAGGTATGATTCAGGTTAATAATACCAGTTATGTTACCCCTTCAAGTCCTTTTGGTGGATATAAGGTCTCAGGTATCGGTAGAGAGCATGGAAAATTTGGTTTCCATGAATTGTCTCAAATAAAACTGATTTCCGAAGAAAATTAGGGAAATGAGTTTGACGTTTGCGTGTATAAGAAGTTTCGCCGACTTCCTTATAACTTTATCATAGAGGATGCGAAATTAGGGTGAAAGAAAAAATGTAAACACTGAAAATTAATTAACGCACTTTTTCTTAAACCTCATACACGCTGTTATATTATGTAATTTTTTATTCACAGTTTATTAGGTGGACAAATGATTTTTTGTTTTTGAGAAATTCTTTAATAATCTTAGGTCTAATATCGTGTTTACCGAAATCATCAACTTTAATGTAGCAATATCCGAGATTACCATTGTCAGATGTAAAAATACTTAAATCAAGAGGTTGCGGAAGAGTTGCCTTATAAACAAAATTAATTTCATGGATTCTTTTACCATCAGCTGCCTTAAAAAAGTTCTCAATAACTGCAATCATCTTTGTATCTATATTTTTCAATTTTAATTCTTCAAATATTTCTCGTGAAGCGGTTTCTTGAGTTGTTTCATTTAATTTTACCGTTCCGCCCAATAAAAACATATATCCGTCTTTTGATTTCTCAAAAACAAATCCGCTAGGTGTTTCTAATAATATTGCGACTCTAATTTTAAGAACAGTGTTTTCTAATAAAATAGTCAAATCTTGTTGATCATTCATGATATTGGTTTAGGTGATAAAAAACTATTTCCGATAACGTCAAGTGTATTTTTTGAGATTTTTTATATTCATTAATAATTCTCTTTCAAATACTCCTCTAACTTTTCTAACGGTTCTTGCATATTTTTACGAGCAAAGCAAATTCTAAAATAATTTCCCTTGAAGTCATAAACTTTGGAAGGGAGCAACATCGCCCCTTTCTTTTCAACAAGATCAAGGCAAAAATCTGAAATATCAATATTTGTTTTTAGTGTAGGAAAGCCAATCGGACCAGCCTTTGGTTTATGCCAGTCAAAAAATTTTGTGTGTTTTGCAAAAAATTCATCTAATACTTTAAGATTGTTTTCAATAAGGTCTAGGTTTCTCTTGAGAATTCTGTCTTTTGCTCTCAAAGCCATTATTGCTAAAACTTCACTCGGTGCACTACTACAAATGGTAGTGTAATCTTTGTATGTGGCAAAACTTTTTAACAAATCAGAATTTTTTGTTGTAAGCCAACCAATTCTCAACCCCGCTAAAGCAAAACTTTTTGACATTCCAAATAGAGAAATGGCGCTATCGTATAAATCACAAGCAGATGAAGTCCGATTGGCTTGGTCGTGTTCAAGAAATCTATACATCTCATCGGAAAACACAACAATATTTTTTTGCCTTGCTATATCAATAATCTCTTTCAATTCTTTTTCTTGTAATGTTGCTCCCGTTGGATTATGCGGAAAATTTATGACGATGAGTTTCGTGTCATCTCTAATCAGGCTTTTGAGCTCGTTAACATCAGGGATAAAAGAAGTTTTTCTGGAACGTAGTGGAGCAAAATTTGGGAAAATGGCGAGCCGAGCCATTTTCCTCATAATCCTTGTTATATGTCCCGACCGAAACGAAGTGTAGGGAGAGCGCAGCGTGGCATGGAGCGTAGCGGAGTGAGTTTGAGTCAGGAACATTTTATTAAAGAAAGGGGTAAAAATTTATTTCCACTAAAAGTGATCGCTATCTCCAATAAGTGGACCATTTAAAATTCTGAATTTCTTTTTTGTATTCCAGATTTTAACTAATTCATCAAAGTTTTTATCTGGTTCTAACATCAATTTGGCTAATTCATCAATTTCTTCAAAATCTTTTTCTGTTAGTTTATCAAATTTGAAATAGATATAACTTGGCATTTGATTATAAAGAATTTCGTTGTTCATAAGACTATGAAAGTCATAAAATATTGCCCAAAGAACTGGCATAAGCCCGACAGAACCATCTGCCTTTCTAAAATTGTTGGCATCTAATTTTTTGTTTCTAATTCCAAGCCAAGTATTTGCCGCCCAATCAAACTTATTTTCAGGCATATTATATTGATCAAAGCCGATTGACTTATCAAAAAATCCATCTGCGTCAAAGGTGATCCACTTTTCTTTCTTATTGTCCCAATACTGATTTATCCAGTGGTCACCGCTATAAGTAGTAAAATAAGGTGCAAATCCGGATCTTACTCTGCAAGGAATATTTTTTGATTTCAATATAGATGCCATGAGTATTGCCACAAAACGACAAGTGACAACAATTTTATTTAGCGAGCGAACCGGCTATGCCGTGTTAGCTGATGTAAGACCAATTTTATGGTTTCTGAAAAAAAGTAAGGCCATTTTTCTTGATAGATTTTGATTTTAAATCAAGGTCTTTACGGATAGCTATGACCATTGGCTGGAGATCTTGTGCAGTCATTTGAAAATTACCGCCCGCCGCTTTTGCTCTTTGCACTGTGAATTTTCTATTAAATTCAAAAATTTCTGCGACAACTTCATCAGAAGCAAATAGCAAAGCTTCATTGATAAGCAGTCTAAACCTTTTCCATGTTGGGTTGTTCGCGGCGAGTTTTGCTAACTGCTCAATAAGCTCTATATATTTTTGAATTTTTATTTCGTGAGTATGTAGTTTTTTGTCATACCAATGAGAAAGAAGGGCGGTAATTATTCCTGTGCTAACTAGCGTAGGGAGTACTAACTGAAAAATGGCCATAAATGTTTGATTATTAAATATGTCGGTAATCATCTTATAAATTGCATCCATAAAATTGGGAATATTTCATATAATGGGCGGCGGTATGATCCGACGTGCTTGAGAAATTGTAGCACAATTTTGAGAGGATGTTGGATATACCGCAGTTAGGCGAAGCCGTGAGCGAGAGCGAGCGGTAAGACTAACAAGGCAAGCGAAGCGTAGCCGCCGCCCATTAGGCAAAATCCGAAGGAAGCGAGCGGAGCGAGCGTTTTCGCCTAATGGCCGGATGATATGCGACGTCCAGCCTTGGCTGGATGTAGTATATCATTCAGTTAGACGAAGTCGCGAAGCGACGGAGGAAAACTGAAGTTCCGGCCATTAGGTAAAATCGCGCAGCGATTTTGGCTAACTGGTTACTATACGAAATATTTTCGCAATCCTAACATAATACTGTATATTTTATGCGAAGCTTTAATAACCTTAAATCTTACAATAATCATCTTAACTTTAACATTTCCAATGTATTATGCAATCAGAGCTTCAAAAAACAGTACGGGAACTAAAAATTAAAATCTATAGCCCCAAAACCATAAAAAGTTACCTTTATGGCTGGCTAGTGTTGGTGCAAAGTGCCTCATCCTAACTGGCGGAGTCTGTTTGAAAAGATCCGAACGGAACTCTCTGGGCTCGGCGGGCAGAATTCCTCCCACACCCCCCTTCCCCCCACCTCGACTTGAACCGGAGCTGAAAGGACGATTTCAAGTTTTTCTTCAGCTGTCTGCTCAAAAAGAAAGGGCGCCCAAGATCACAAAGATAGCCACCTCTACGCAATCTTGTCTTTGAAACGAATTAATATGTGCAGTTTCGAAAAAATTATGAATACAGCAAAATTTATAAATCTAAATTTCCCCACACTTTTTCTGCTTTTGTGTCTATGGATTTACATAAGTCTGCCATAAACCCACAGTCAATTCTTCTTGATTTTTGATTCTTTGCGTAAAGAGGATACCCGCAATCGAACTAGTGTTGTAGCTACATGCCGCAGAACCGAGCTCTTTGACTTGCGAGTCCTTTATTTCGGCAAGTATTATTGGATTGTCGGAAGAATCATTTTTAAGACTTGGGTTTTCCAAAGACTCGATTTCAAACACAACACAGCCCTTATAGTTATAATCTCCCGCTTGTTTATTCCAATCGTCTGGAGAAGTAACTAGAAGCAAATCGCCCTGTTTGCCGTTTGGCAAAACATATTTGCTATCTCCTTGAATGATAACTTCTTGGCAAGAGTTATTAACACCGCAATCAATTTCTTGGGTCTTTAGAGTGTGTTTTTCACCTGGCAATGATGCTACACACTTATTTGAGTGGTAACACTAGGTTCTGGTTGTTGATGTTTTTTTATTGTTAAAAGCACAAATAGCAATAACAAAGCGACTATAAGAAAGAAAAATTTTGTTATTCGCATAATCATTGTTTAAAGATTGTCAATTACTGTTCGATTCTACCCAAATTGTTGAAGATATTTCTTTCATAATTTTCTGAAATTTCTCCGGTTCCTCGAAAAGTACACCATGGGCAGATTCTGTAAAAATATAAAACTTTTTCTGCGGAGCAGAAATACTATCAAAAAATTCTTGAGCTACTGTTATTGGTACTTGGTTATCAAAACTGCCATGTAAAAAAAACATTGGGACTGCAAGCATATCAATTTCTTCCATTAATTTAATATCTCTGACATCATCATATAAATACTTAAGAGAAAAAGCCTCTCCTCTTGGATAGTTTAATTTTTCTCTCAAAGAATATACTGGTGTTGTTAAAACATCTCGAATTAACGGCCAGATACTTTTTTTATTATGAAACGCTGCTCCTCCAAAATAGCGTACCCACTTTAACTTATTCCCCAAACTAGCATCCCCTCCTAAATATTTCCCATCTTCGGGTAGCCCAATTTCTTCAAGTTCCCTAATGGCTTTATCATGATTTATTGCTTGGGCTTGCTTGAGAACCTGTTTATAGGTCAGAAGTTCTTCTCTGTGACCATCAGAAGTTTGGGCTATAGCAATATACGCATGATAATCATCAGGGTATTTATGTGCAGCTTTTATTCCAATAAGTGTTCCCCAAGAATGCCCTATAAGGTAAATTTTCTTCTGGCTAAATTCTTTCTTAAGATACTGCGTCAACTCATGAATATCAGATATAAATTGAGCTGTATTCATACTTTCAGGGGGAATGTCTTTAGAGAAAGATTTCCCGGCACCTCTTTGATCCCAAGATACTACTACAAAAAGACTCTCAAGATCGCGATTGTATTTTGTGAGAAAGGGAGTTTCTGGTGTCCCGGGACCTCCATGTAAAAATAGTAAAATTGGTGCATTTTTGTTTCTCCCGCGAACACTAATCCATTGCTTGCAGTGTCCCAATGTAATTTCCCTCCACTCTGAAATACTTGTTTCATTTTTACCTTTTTTTTTAGGCTGTTTTGCAAACAGGAGAAAAAGAGCAATTAATATGCTTATAAGGCTGACAAATATAATTATGAGGTTTATCATATAGGCTTTTATATTCAGATTTTTGTTAAAACAATTACCTTTACATTCAAAAAAATTCTTTATCCCGTAACATTTTGGTCACCCAAAAGGTCTCTTTCTTTCTAGAATGATAACATATAAAAGTGTTTTCACTATGTGAAATAATTTGTTTATGTTAAAAAAATTCCAAAATGCTCATACTGTGCGTCTAGTAAAACTGTTAGAAAAGGTGTCCGTAGGGGTAACATCAAATTTGCGGCTTAATCGAACTTTTGTGTGGATAAAAATAATATTTTTGCTTGTAATAACAATACTTCCAGATACAATCTCATGATGACACAAAATATTAAAAAAAACTACCGTTTAGCATGTATTAATTGTGGGTCTAAATATACTGTTGTTTGAGGTAAAACTCGTGATGGTAATAAAAGGTTTAAATGTAAAAAATCTTTCTCTATTTCTAAAAAGTCTAAAGCTAAATTAAGCGAAATAATTAAAAGCCCATCGAGGGTAAGTTCCATAAGTAATTTAGGCAATTTTATGATAAAGAGAATTCATTCAACACTATTTCAGGTAAAAAGTTTGGACAGTACGGCAGACTTTTACGAAAAATTAGGTTTCGATGATTACAGATTCGCATCTCCTACTGCTATTCCATATCAAACATGACCAGCTACGCCAACTGGTGGTGCGCCGATCTTAATTTGAAAACCCAGCAAAATTAGTAAACTGATCAAAATACTGGGTAAACCTACCGAGTTGTCACAAGCTTTAATGAAATTTCGAGGTAATACTGCGGATTTTCGAACATTTGAGGATGTGAAAATCTGAAGCAAAATTCACCCACGTACTCTGGTAACTTGTCACCACTAACATGATGATACATTCTACGGATAAATGTGCGTAACACACCAAACACACCTTCAATTTCAGAAGTGTTACTAAATTCGAATTTTCTGTGTATATCAACCTTAGAGTGATTAACAGATCACCACTTTTCAATGTTTCTATATATTGCAGAACCATCCGTGTTTAATTGAGAATCAGGTTTAACATTTGATTGAGGAAAACCCACGCATGTTCTCTAGCTACATAAGGCTGTGGGATAACCTCAAAGGCAAGTTTTCGAGTACCAATTTGCTTACCCATAAAAATGGAATTATTTTTGAAGTATGCTTCATCAAGTTATATTAATCTCTCAAGGGTTTCGTTATTATCCGGTAAGTTAGTTCTAAATTTATCGAACCAGCTTCTAACATCCTTCTCAGAGAGTCTAGTTAGAGCTTGGGATTGTTTAACAGGTATTTGGGTAGTCCAGCACCATAAAAGGAGCCAAAAGAGCTGAAGATCTAGTTTAGTATTAGCTAACCATGTGTGGGATAGCAAAGAGAATCTACCCTTACATTTCCTACAACGGTACCTGTCATGGTACCTAACAACATTCCTAGATAAACATTCAGGACAGTACATATTCCTGCCAAAAACAATCTTTCTAAGAGTTTTCTTAATTTGAGCCTCCGAAGGTATTTGATTTAAGTTGTACATGAACATAATTTAACTTATTCATGCGACAACAGGGTATGATTACCCCAAATACAAATGGTACAAAGAAAAAAAGAATCACATCATTTAATGATCCTAACTCAGACATGTATATTGAAAATGGTGGTAATGGTGTTGTAGTTGGTGATTTTGCAATAGGACCAAATAATAAAGAAATATTAGTGTATGTGATTTTTAATGAATCAAAAAAAGCACAATATGGACAAAAAGGTAAAGTTTATCTTTTATCCTTTGATAAGCCAATTGATGCTTTTTAATTTAAAGAGTCCAAATCCAAATATTTAAGAAATTCTTTGTATGCCTTTGGATCATTTACTGCAATCCAGCTATTATTTGGAATACTAACCGCATAAAGTAATTTCTTTTTTGTTAAAAGAGGAAATAATACTTTTTCAAAATCAGACTTTTTAGATAAATCAAACAAGTCATCAAAGTATTTAAACATACCAGGAGAAAATACTGTAACACCAGTATGTGTTGGTATTGGTATCATCGGATACATCTCTATTTCTTTAACTTCATTGTCATAAATATCCATACCAGTAAATGTATATGGTGTTTCTTCAACAACAACTATTGTGCCCATTTTACCTTTTTCTTCACCTTCCAAATGTCCTGAAATTACTCTATCGACAAACTTATCTTCAAAATTAACAATTTGATCATCTGGATTATGAATGATTAAATATTTTGAATCATCAAAAGAATTATTTAAAAATGCATTTTTAACAGCTCCTCCTTTTCCAACAGGTTTTTTAGGGTCATAACTGTATTTTATATTTACACCAAGCTTAGTGCCATCGCCAAGTAAATCAACTATAGAATCTGCATGAGTATATACAAGTGCCACAAAATTAGTAACACCTGCATCTCTATAAATTCTAATAGTACGTTCAATCATGGTATCCCCATTAGGCAATTTGAATGAGTTTTTATTCACCTCTTGGTCAGATGAAACAGTTTTAAAACGAGTACCTTCTCCCCCTGCCATTAACCCAACTATTGTGTTTTTTTTCACTTTCTCAAGAATTTTAGAATCTTTTGTTTGAGGTATTTTAAGTGAACAAACACTTTGTTTTAAAATGTTTAGTGCTTCCTTCATAGTATAAGTGATAAAAAGTATACAGTATTTGACAAGAAGGGGCAAAGAAAAGCTTCGTTGATGTATAGCATAATGGTATACTGCTGAAATCTACCTATATCATATGCAAAAAAATTTATTATCTAAAACTAGTACTCATCTGTTACCTATATCTAATTTAGTAACAATAATTGCACATGGATACCGTATAAAGTTTTGAAACAATGAACTTAATCTACTCTTTTGGGCACTGCTAATACTATTAGACATATTTTACCCTTATCTGCAAAGTCAATTCTTTCAGAAATCCGAGAGACTGAAACTGATGAGGAGAAAGTCATAAAAACAAGAATTGCAAAGATTAAAACGCGCATGAAAAATGCGGAAGACGATCGAATAGACAGGATAATCTCAAGTGACGATTTTACAGATATTTACGGTCGAATGAAGGAAGAATTAGCTATGGCGATAGAAG
>JACKFR010000008.1 GCA_020632375.1 Candidatus Nomurabacteria bacterium | reverse complement strand
TCTTCACGAAGTTTTTCTCGAAGCTCATTAATCATAGCTGGAAGGTCTTCTTCACTTGCATCTAGTAAAATCTCTAGTAATTGACATTTCTTGATTTCAATTTGTAGTTGATTTGTCCTAGGCCCTCTGACTCTTTCCAATAGTTTTGCATATTTGTAGGCGTCCAAAGAAAGCATGAGTAAAAATACAACGCTTGTAACATGATTTTATCAAATCTTAATCAGGGCTGCTATAGGATAAGGCATGCAAATTTATGAAAACTCACTTACAGCCGAACAGATTTTGTCCCTCCAAGGTGCAACAAGGGCTATTGAGCTTCTACAAGACTTCGGTGATACAACCGCAGCAGACTTAGGCAATTCTCCCGAAGCAAGAGCTTTATTAGTAACAAAGTCTACTATTATGACCTTAGAATCTGTGGCAACACTCAGAGTAGCTGCACATGCTCGCGGTCTATCTCCAAACCAAACAGAAGTTTGGTTAGATGAACAAAAACCTTGGGTTAGCCCAGTTCTAACCGATCCGATAACCTCAGAAGGACTACAGAGACAGCTTTTTCAAAGCCTTTTAGCAGACGCAAAAGACTTTCTTAATATTGACCCACCTCAGCGAACCCACTATCAAAACACTGTACTCCACCTCGCAGGGTACTGTCTACGCACTCTTCAATGGTACACTTATTACACAGATACCCAACCTGGATATGAAGGAATTACTAGGATCACACGGGCAGATCTTGTTGGAGATATAACACCAAATGATCGTCAAACTCTAAATCAGACTCCTGAACGTTCAAATTTTAATCAACTCATTGGGGATTTCATCATGGATGAAGGTCAGCGTACCCGTATTATTGAAATTTATGGCATTGACCCAACCTGGTGGCTCACGTTACTTCAATCTAGATATATTCCCGAACAAGACTTTGAAGTTATGGAACGTATATTAACAAGTTGGTTAGACAGAGATCTTTACCAAATCCCACATGTAAAACTTCATGAAAAATTAATTACAATGTTTAATAGCCTTGGGGTTAGTGTCGATCTTGCATTCCGGTTGTACAATAATTCAGACATGATCGGGCAAAGATTAGAAGAAGACTTCCGAGTAAAGGCAAAAGAAATTAGCCAAGAAATAACAGAAGCACTACTTACTGCATTTCCTGGAGGGGGAATAGATTCATGGATCGGCTATTCACACCGTCAAATCAATAAGGTCACGGCAGAAAACCCCGATGTAAGTCCCGACCCCAACAAAGAACAAATTGAGCCGAAAAAAGCAACGAAATATTTTCTTGACAGAGTAAGAAAAATTTTACCAGAACTAAATTTGCCTGAGGACAGTGTGGTTTTTGGCACTCCACCTTATGCAGACCCCGCAATGAGCTGGAATCTTAACTGGTATATAACTGATGAAGAGGGGGGAATTCAAGAAGCAACTTTACGAACAATAAGTCTGGCACATGTTAGTTCTAATTTCGTCACATTAGCCCATGAGATAGGGCACGGGATTCATAGAGAAATAGCAGACCGGGGAGGAGCTGTACCAATGTCACCCGAGCAGAGAGAGTTTTTTTCGATTTTACTAGAAAATGGTGCAGCCAACGTAATGGGGGATATATGGAAAACTGTACTTACACAAGCTACTAACAAGGATTATGTAAACTATATTATCGAAAGAGGACAGGCTCTATGGCAACTAAACCAGCATTTTTCGAAAGCCTGGAATCTAGTTGCTGCAAGAGAGAACTACAGATCGTGGAAAACTATTGAAGAAGAGTTACAAAAATCTGATGGACCGCTAGATGAAGCTACGGTCATGAGTATTGTAAATCTCATAAGGGGTCGTACACGTTCAAGTATCACTGAAGCATTCAGCGAAAGGGTTACAATTCCTCATGCCGGCCCTGCCATGGCTGTTTCTTTTCTAAGTATGGGAGCAGCATACTTACAGATTGAACACGATCAGAAAATAACCCCGAATACTGTTATAGAACAAAGATTCGGCAAAGAATGGTTCTTTAATGATGATGCTTTGTTGATAGTATTAGCTTGCATGGCGTACTCTGCCCAAACTTGGGGAGAGGGAGATTGGGAAAAACTTTGGCTTGATTACTTAAAAACGACTGCTCGTGACGAAGCTCGAGATATCCTTAGAAAGAGAGGTTTCACAGTTAATTAAAACCATAAATATTAAGAAGAAGTAAACCCATCCTCCATACTATTCTTAGAGGATACGCGCAAAACGATTAGAGATAAACTCTGCGCCGCTAAACAAACTTTCATGCCTCAGTAAAAGCCCATAAGACTTTTTGCTTTCCGACATTACCATCTTTATCTTTCTCAGGATCTACTTATAAGAAAGTACTCCTAAAGATTGAATAGTTTCCACATTTTTGACGGATAAAATTCCCCTCAATATACTGAGTTATATAACTTTAACGAAAAATAAATGTTTAGAAGAAAGCCTTTTAAATTGCTTCTTTCGCTGGCAATAGCAATTACGTTTATGCACTTTTCAGCGATAAAAGCTGAAGCTAGCTCTGTAGTTTACAACTTCCCTGTAGACACGAGCAATCATAAGATTGAATCTGGGTTTGGTTATGGCGATCAGGTAAAAACCTGGTATTACTGCAATACCCAAACTTGGACAAAAGAAGAAGTATATAGAAGCGAAGAAGATAAAAAAAAGATTTATTATCATACAGGCATTGATATTGTTCACCAAGACGATTTTGAAGTGTGTGATATTAACTCACAAGATAATGAGGTTGATTCAATTGCAGAAGGAGAAATCGTTGTTGCAACAAATTATTATGATTCACCCTCCGGTTCTCTAGTCGCAATAAAACTCAATGAGCAATATCACGGACAAGACCTCTATGCTGTTTACATGCATATACATAAGAGAGACTACATACAGGTTGGCGAGGACACTTCAAACCTAACCGATCCTGGTCAAAGAAACTCAAACGGACAACTAATTCTAGGGGAAATAGGACATATCCAAGATATGCCGAATGCTAATAACGCCCACTTGCATTTTGACCTAAGAAGAACAATTCCCAATACTGATCATTGGGGGGGATATGACGTAGACAAAGGTGACCCCAATCTGACAGCATCAGACTATATTGATCCCTGCACATTCTTTATCGAAAAAGGCCTTCAAGAAAATGAAATCCCACAAAACTGTTTTGATATTATAGGTACAGTTAGAAACGATCTAGGAGATCCTGTTACAAACGGATCAGTAAACTATGGCCCAGTTGGTGCACCAATTGGACAAAGATATAAATCAGAAATTTATAGCTCAGGAAGATACTATATTAATGGAGATTTGACAGCAGGATTCACTGGTGACCTACGCGCAACTGACTATATGCAGTACTGGTTAGGTCAAGTAACACTTCCAAC
The DNA here is from genome assembly GCA_020632375.1 of Candidatus Nomurabacteria bacterium. Lineage (GTDB taxonomy): Bacteria > Patescibacteriota > Dojkabacteria > SC72 > JAHDCA01 > JACKFR01. Next base: position 18,434 of record JACKFR010000008.1, on the reverse strand, counting down.
CCAAAAACCATATAGCCGAGATATAACTCTGCTAAACATTTGTATTGAACCTCATCCAGTGGGTGTAAATTCACTTTTAGGAATTAGATCTGTTCTCGGAGCTTCAACCTTTATTCTTGACGACCCATGCCAGCCTCCGCCACAACCTCAAAATGACTATGCTTTATTTGTAGATGATGTAAACGTACCAGATGGAACCGATTTCCTACCTGGGCAAGCGTTCACAAAGATCTGGCGACTTAGAAACACAGGTGACACGACATGGAGTAGCGACTACAAACTTGCGTTTGACCATGGTGCACAGTTAGGAGGGCCTCAAAGCGTCTCGCTTCCGTATGATGTAGCTCCGGGTCAAGAAGTAGATGTAAGTGTTAACTTGGTAGCACCACAAAATGTCTATAATGGCTACAAAGGTTACTGGATTATGGAAAACCAGTACGGCCAGAAATTTGACCAAATAATGTGGGTCGAGATCGATGTTGTATCAGGCCAGGATAATGCCAAATTTATTGCAGATGTATCGATTCCAGATGGAACTACAATGCCACCTGGAAATCAATTCACTAAGACCTGGAGAGTCAAAAATACCGGTATCTCAACATGGGATTCTGGATATAAACTCAAGTACCAATATGGCGATCAGTTAAGTGCACCATCAGAAGTTTCACTCCCAAATAATGTCTCACCAGGACAAGAAGTAGAGATAAGCGTAAACATGACTGCACCGGGCTCGACTGGCCATTATCGGGGCTTCTGGAAAATGACAAACTCTTCCGATCAATCTTTTGGAGATATCCTATGGGTAGATATTAATGTAATAGACGGTGATAATGCAGAGTTTGTTGCGGATATTACAATTCCAGATGGCACCGAGATGGCGCCCGGACAGGCATTTACAAAGATCTGGAGAATTAAAAATAATGGAACTTCGACTTGGAATTCTGGATACAAGCTCCATTTTGATCATGGAAGCCAAATGGGCGGTCCAAATGAAGTTTCCCTTTCAAATGATGTCCCACCAGGGCAAGAAGTAAATATCTCTGTTGACTTAGTCGCTCCATTAGGAGTAGGAAACTATAGAGGTTATTGGAAGATGCATAATTCTGCTGATGTGCCATTTGGAGAAATAATCTGGGTAGATATTGTAACAACCTCTACAAACGACAATGCTGAATTTGTAGCAGATATTACTGTACCGGACGGAACAGACTTTTCTCCAAACACTCCATTTACCAAGATCTGGAGAATCCGTAATATTGGTACGACAACATGGAATAGCTCATACAAGCTTGCCTTCCAGTCTGGAGATCATATGAGCGGCCCGAACGAAGCTTCACTTCCACATGACGTAAATCCAGGTGAAGAAGTAGATATCAGCGTAGACTTAGTTGCACCAAGTGGCGTTGGTCACTATCGCGGCTACTGGAAGATGGAAAATGCTGATGGGTATATCTTCGGTGAAGTCCTTTGGGTAGATATAGATGTTGTAGACAATGTAGATGATGCAATCTTTATTGCAGATGTCACGGTACCGGATGGAACAGACTTTGAACCGAATACAGCGTTTACCAAGATATGGCGGATTGAAAACACAGGAACATCAACCTGGGATAGTAACTACAAACTTCAGTTCCAGTATGGTGATCAAATGAGCGGCCCAAATGAAGTTTCTCTCCCTAATAATGTTTCACCAGGCCAGCAAGTAGACATCGCTGTAGATCTTGTATCCCCAGGATCTGACGGAAATTATGTAGGCTACTGGAAAATGAGAAATGGTTCAGGCCAGGTCTTCGGAGAGATAATCTGGGTAAATATAGATGTTGTCGCCCAGAATGACGATGCTATGTTTGTAGCTGACATTACCGTGCCAGATGGAACAGAGTTTGCGCCAAACGAAACTTTCACAAAAATCTGGCGAATGAGAAACACAGGTACTACGACATGGGATTCAAACTATACATTAGCTTTCGACTCCGGAAGCCAGATGGGAGGCCCTAACCACGTACAATTGCCGAACAATGTCTCCCCCGGGCAAGAAGTCGATATTGCTGTAAACCTAATCGCTCCAGGTTCTGCAGGTGAATATATCGGGTACTGGAAGATGAAAAATGGTTCAGGACAAAGGTTTGGAGACCTTATCTGGGTAGACATAGTGGTTGTTGAAAACCAACCTAGTGGAATAATGATAAACAAGATAGGTGCACCGTATTCACTCAATGCAGCTTTCTTGTACGACTACGGAAACGTAAATCTTTGGGATACGAATTCTAACGATCCCGACCAGAAGTGGGAACTAATTTCGGGAAACAGAATCAGAAGATTAAATACAAACTACTGTCTTAACACACCCAATAGATATAATGGTGGAAACGTCTTCTTATGGACTTGCAATGAAAACGATCAAGACCAGAAATGGGAATTTATTTCAGGTGATCGAATAAGACTACTTAATACAAACTACTGCTTAAATGCTTATCAGCCAGGGCAAGGCTCTAATATTGATATCTGGAGCTGTGACATTAATGACAATGATCAGAAATTTTCAGTCCAAAATGTCGCTAATGTAACTGATAAACTTGAGCCAATAGATCTGATTGAATTACAAGAGCTAAAAAGCCCTTATGAGAAAATTATCAAAAAGGGTAGATCAGCAAAAAGCAAAGCTGTAAGGACGACTACCTCGCCAAGTCTATAAGAAATCATAGGTGGAGCCGGAAAAAGAACCGGCTCCATAGTTGGATATGAAAAGGCCGGACAGTGTGATATATTGTAGTATATGAGAAAAGATAAACAAGTAGCAATGGGATTTAAACATTATGTTGTTTTGTTTTCTACATTGATTATCTTTTCACTTTGTAGTTTTTTTCTTCTTGCTAAATCAGTTGATTTAGGCCATAACTCACCAATACATGCAGGAAGCGATCCCAGCTATGTTGTGATATTAGGTGACACTGGAACAGGAGAACAGAAGCAGTATGACATCGCCAACAGGGTTAAAAAATACTGTCAAAATCACAATTGCTATTCTGCTTTTATTGCAGGTGACGTAATTTACAATGATGGAGTTAGCAACTTATCTGACCCACAGTTTGATACTAAATTTGAAGATCCGTATGCCCAAGTAGACTTAGTTTTCAATATTGCATACGGGAACCACGACTACCACGGTTGCACCAAATGTTATATGGACTATTCTGATCTTTCTCCCAAATGGAATATGCCATTTAAATACTATAAAGTCTCTTATCCAGATGTAGATTATTTTGTAATTAACACAGAAAAAGTTACCCAAAAACAGCAGGATTGGCTTGCCTCCAAGTTAAGCACCAGCAAGGCAAAGTGGAAAGTTGTTGTAGGTCATAAACCTCTTATAACTTATGAAGCAAGTCATACAGGCGAGAGATGGGACGGCAGGCAAGAGATTAAATCTATAATTTGTAGAAATGCTGATGTCTATGTTACTGGGCATGCACATCTACTCGAAGATATCGGTAAAGTCACTGACTGTACCGTCAAACAACTAATCAGTGGAGGAGGAGGAGCGAGCACAAGGTCAGTTATCCCGAATCAGAAAGACAAATTTGTATATGAAGCAAGAGGTTTCTTAACGATGGGAGTTGTTGACGGAAATCTTACATACGGCTTTAGAGATATTCATGGAACACTTCTCCGTAAGGTAGTCCTCAAAAAGAACTAGTTAAATGGTATAATATACAGTTATATACACTGTGTAGAGTAAATGAAATATCAGGTCTTACTGTTTTATAAATACATAACAATTCATGACCCTAAAGCAGAGATGCTTCGTCAGAAGAAGCTGTGCCAAAAGCATAACTTGAAATGTAGGATTATCGTTGCTAAAGAAGGCATTAACGGCACTTTAGAAGGTCTTACCGGAAACACCCAAGCGTATATTGATGAAATGTCAGCCGATGAGAGGTTTACGGATATCCACTGGAAGAAAAGTGTAGGAACTGGCAATGCTTTTCCTCGTATAAATGTCAAGGTTCGCCCTGAAATTGTTACCTTAGGGCTTGGGAAAGAAGATATTGACCCGAATGCTACCTCAGGAAAATATATCACAGCAGAAGAGCTACATGAACTTTACGAATCGGGCAAGGAATTCTATGTCATCGATATGCGTAATGACTATGAACAGGCAATAGGGCACTTTGAAGACGCAATATTAATGCCAGTATCAAACTTTAGAGAAATTCCAGATAAGCTTAATGAAATCGAACACCTCAAAGACAAGCTTGTCGTAACGACCTGTACGGGCGGAATTCGATGTGAGAAAGCTTCAGGGTTTCTTAAAGAGCACGGTTTCACAAATGTCTACCAGCTTCATGGAGGTATGCAAACCTATATTGAAAAATATCCAAATAAACATTTCAAAGGAAAGCTTTATGTCTTTGATGGCCGAACAGTATGGGGAATAAATACCGAGAGCCCAGAACATGAAGTAATTGGAAGATGCAGAGATTGTAATAAAAAGTGTGACAACTACGTCGACTGCTCATATATTCATTGCCGAAATCCTAAAAGACATTTTATTTTGTGCAAGGAATGCATAGGCGAGAATGGAAAAGCTTATTGTAGTGAGGAGTGTAAACAGTCTAAATGAGAAATAGCCCTGAGATCCTAAACCAGTCGGTTCATAACCTACTGGAGGGGAGAGATTGGTATGAGCCCGGAATTAGAGTATACGAAAACTATTCGCCTAAAGGAATTCATTTAGAAACAGAAGGTGAACCACATTTCACTGTAACGCAGACGACTGTTGTTGAAGATGGTATAAAGATTGCAAGAATAGAAATACAACCACATACTGGAGTTATCTTCCCACAAATTTCAGTTGAGATCAATTTGAGTGTTCAGAACTGCCAAATTCGAACACACCAAATCATTGTTGGTGATGATTTATTAACACTTGATAAATACCTAGAGAGAGTCGGCAAGGGTGACAATAATGCCTCTCTCGTAGTTGCTGTTTTAAATAAAATAATCATGCACATATCTGACAAATTAGCTTTGCAAGTAGGTGTTTTAATTGAAAATATTCCTATGGGCTTTGAAGAAATATTTACCGGAAATTGTTACGAATCTGCTGATTGGATGGGCAGAAGCTTCTTTTACATAAACTTTTATCCGTATATTCCTCTATGTGGGATTAGGAGAGGATAAAAATTACTAGTTGATATCTGAGATATCACAAAAATCTGAAAGAGTATCTTTAACTTGTTCAAAGCGAGCAGGGCTTAAACAACTTTCTAAACCCCATGTTAAATAAAGAAACCAACCAGGGTAGAGGCGATCTGTTTGCTCTTTAAGGTCAAGCAAAAAAGCCACAACAGGATCGTTACTGGAAAGTCCACAAACAGGAGGGAATTCTCATACCCCAAGGATACTAACTATTCCTTCAGTCAGTTCAACAGCTTGATAAACTATCTGAGACTCTCCTGTTATTTGTGCTTGCCACAATAGCTCTAACACTGCATTTACAGCATAGCAAGGATCAGGACGATATTCTTCATTGCTATCAGCAAAGTATTTTGCATGATCTGGGCGACAAGAGATCTTATAACGGCTCTATCATTAGGACTAGGTAAACAGTCAACACATGTCATTGCAAGAAAGTACGGAAGACCGGTTTCGCCCCAATTCATATGGTTTCCCAGAAAAACAGATCTCATTCCCTGCCCACTAAAGCATTTTGTTGCGCTATCATATGATGTCATCATCTGCGTACTATATATTCAACATATTTGATTATACCTGATAACTCGCAATCTTATCCACTATAGGTTAGCGCCACAGAGGAATCTAAACCTGTGCTCTCCAACACAGCGACGGACCGACCCAAAGTAATGTCCTAAAGCCAGAATCTTTTTATCTGGATCTTCTTGGTAATACTCATCTATTTTTATTCGAATATTCTGAAAAAGCGTACGTGCATTCTCCCATAGTGTATTTGCGTTTTCTCGTGATCCAAAGCCACATTTCCATGTATTCCAACCATACCAACACATTTCTTCAATCGCTTTTGCAAAAAAAAGAATAGGGTCATCTATAAGCTCGTCTATAAATGGCTCACTTATCTGACCTGAAAGAAAGCTTCTTAAAACAGATTCATCGTCACCTAAAAGAGTTTGAAATGCCCAATCTATAATTGGATCCTCATTATAAATAATTCTGGAAATACTGTTTTCTGTAAAATATCCTGTGTAACTAGGATTAGTCTTCCGTTCAGATGCAGCACAACCTGCACGCCAGCGATGAAAAGCAACGCTAGCACTACTACTTAACCTACTTATCTCGCTGGTAAAAGCCATTTTATCAAATAGATCTATATACCTGTATTATACCCAATAAATACATATATACGCTATATAATTCTGCTCAATGCAATCTCCTGAGGAATATGCTTAAATAGTACTAGTAATTTTGCTCAAACTATTGACAAACAAGAACCTAATAGAAAAAAACAAAATAACTATTTCATTAACCCTTTTGACACTCTTTGTATGCTCGATTTGTTATCTTATTCTAACCTATCCAAAGAAAAGTAGCCTTCCGCAGGGCGACAATGAGCGAAATTCTGAAGTCTCCAGTAACGTAAACAATTATCAAAAAAGTTCTTTACAAGACAGTCCTGCGACCAAAGCTGGAAAACTTCTAAGCAATGGCAGATGTTCAGGAGAAGGCTCCGTTATACTATCAGTCTCACCTATGAAACCTGAAGATTTTGGAATTCTATTGCCATATGGTCTTATGGTAGGCGGACATGTGACTCCGATTGACCATCAATACTTTACTCCAATTGAAAGAAATTCACCAAGAGATGCTTATGAAGTAAGAGCAATGGCCGATGGGACGATCGTTGACATCGGCCCAAGAGCAAGAACTAATCCTGATGACCCGAATGACAAATTCACCGAATACAGGATAGTCTTCTCACATACTTGCACTTTTTTGACCTATTACGACCTTGTCACTGAGCTTTCTCCAGAACTTTTAGCTGAATACAACAAGACAAAAAATGCTGACGGATATGATAACAAAATAAGCTTTCCTGTAAAGGCTGGGCAAGTAATCGGTAAAATCGGAGGACAAACTTTAGATTTTGCAGTATGGAATACTGAAACTCCGCTGACTGGTTTCATAAACAACAGTTCATACGATGCCGAACAATGGAAAATCTATACATCAGACCCATATCTCTATCTTACTGACGAGCTCAAACAACTTTTAACAGAGAGAAACCCAAGAACTGCAGAGCCAATTGCGGGCAAAATCGATTATGACCAAGAAGGGAAGCTTATCGGGAACTGGTTTGAGAAAGGGACTGGTGGATATAATGGTGGTCAGAAAAGCGAGTATTGGACAACTCATCTTGCAGTAGTACCAAACGCTATTGATCCATCAGCATATGTCATTTCTTTTGGAGACTATGATGGAACGGCGACGCAATTTACGTCTGGTGATGACAATTTTGACCCTAAAAAAGTTACGGTTAAAAGTGGTTTAGAGAAAGTCGATCTTGTAGGGATTTCTTATCTAACCTCAGAAGGGAAGGTTTGGGATCAAGAGTCACCGAGTAAGAATGTCAAGTTGGTACGTTCAACTATTGTACAAGGAAATTGCGTACTCTTTAAGTTGCTTGCTGAATCTGAACTTAAGATGGAAACCTTTCCTGGAACAAGCTGTGCATCTGTTACAGGATTCACAAATAGCGCAAAACTTTATGAGAGGTAGAGTTATTTTCCACCGAGTCCTGAAAGAAACACATCTATTTCTTTAATCACACTCTCGATTTGTATAAATACTGTTAAATGACTTGTATCCTTAAATGTTTTTATCGTTGCTAAAGGGTAATACTTACCCAGATAACCCTCGTCATGGGAGAGTGGGTCGTTGTCAGTTTTCAGAATCAGAATATTTTTAGAATTAATAGGATTAATGCTTTTATGACTAAGTTCTTCTTTTTCCGCCTCAATCCCTAAGTTATATATAGATTCAACATATTCTTTATCAAAGAGAGGCTCTTCAAAGCGCTTCTTGTATTCAATTGCTCTCCATTGAATCTCAGGTGATGCATATTTTTTATAATTTTTATCTTGGATGTGACCCGGTTGTTGAAGCCCTGTGACAAGAAAAGTAAAAACTTTTCTAAATAATTTGTTTGGGATCAGCGGCACGACATGCTTTGTTATTTTAAGCGGAAATGAAAGTCTCCATTTAATATATTTTGACTTTACCAAAGAAGTGTGAGAAAGGATCAACGCAAATGGCATACCATTTCTGCGAATATATGACTGAGCAAAAAAGCCTCCGATTGAAAACCCATAAAGAACAAACTTTTCTACCTTTTCATGAACTAAAACTGCTTTAATGAAGTCTAGAAATTCATTAAGATCATGAAATCCTTTATAGTCAATCGACAAGACTCTGTATTTTTTTTCAAAGTATTCAATTAAATTGTAAGAAGAATATGCATCTTCACCAGAGCCAGGTAGAATGATAAACCCAACTTTTGTGTGACCGCCAGCAATATAAGTGTGTGTTTTTCCATTAAATTCTAATGTTTTTCTTGGATGGTTTTTAATGAATTCTGTAAAAAAGTTGCTTTTCATGAAATTTTCATATTTACCAGATTATCAGTAAAGTATTATCTTCATTAAAAAAACAAAGGTCAATCGGATAAGATTATCAGATTGCTGGCTTAGTTTAGTAGTGCTATAATTATCCTATGATAATGCGCAAAAAATAACAATTCGACACAGTTTGTACTTCTGCTGTTTTTTGCCGCATGTTTTTCCATTTCAGACATTCATTAAAATTTATGTAAGCAAGTTCTAACTGTTGTCTGTAACAAGATATAATTTTGTTAGAACTTTAATGCAATTTTCATATAAGGAAATCTCTAAAACTCAAAAATCTTTAAGATCAGAAGAATTAATTAAAAAGCTCCTTAAGCTTACGTCGATTCCCAACGAAGCCACTGTTTTAGACATAGGTGCCGGCAAAGGCATTATTTCCAAAGTACTTTGTGATCATGTTGGTAAAAACGGGACCGTGTATGCTGTTGAGATTGATCCTGTGTTGGCTCGCAATGTAAAGACTTCATTAAAACATTACAACAATTTAAAGGTATTTAATCAAGATATCTTCGATTTTGACTGGAAAATCCTAAGTAATAGCTACTACATCTTTTCAAACATACCTTTTAACCAGACTTCACTGATTATTAATAAAATACTTGCCCAATACCCAAAAGTCCTTGGATGTTGGGTTGTAGTCGAAAAAGAGGCGGCACAAATGTACGGCGGACAACTATGTGGAGCGAAACACGAGTGTTATAAGTCATTAACAGCTAGATACAGATATGAACTCGCAATTAAACACGAATTCACCCTAAGCGATTTTAAACCATCGTTATCCAAGCCACCTGTATTTTTAGAAATAAAGCCAAAACTTAATGAAATGATTTCATTAAACGAGTATGCACTTTTTGAAAACTTCCTTAAAAAAGTTTCAAAAGACAGAGTGGGAGAGGGGCAATGGAAAAAGCTTTTTACAAAAAAACAGATTAATAGGCTTTGTTCTGATGCTCATCTTGTTTATGGTAAAGGAATAAAGTCTCAGGTGTATGAAGGGATTATTACAGCGTTTCAACTCATTGCCCGTGTCCTATAGTGTATGATATAGTATACTATGTATATATACGGTTCGCCTGAAAATCCGCATTTCAATCCGCACACGTACAAACGAAGAATCCCATTCCGGCAAAAAATAGACTTGTTACCTGGACGAGAAAACCTTTTCTGGGCAATGTATTGTAGTGAACTTGCTAAAAGAAATGGAATAGAGGTTGATGAGGCAGAAGGATTTCTACATACGACATTTGCACCTTTTATACAGCAAAGACTTTATGCACTTAGTCAATGTATAGTCGCTGGATATAGTGTAAATTTCAGTCCCGGTGCATACTCAGATACAGGCTATAGATGCTTACTGGGGACTCTACTACCACAGAACGGCGGAGATGTGCTTCAATTTACCCTCTCAGAACTAGCATATATGCATATGAGACTTGGAGAGCTTGCAATTCAAAAAGGTGATCCTCTTGAGACTAGAAAAACAAATGCTACCAGAACTGTTTCAAAGATGCTAGGGTTTTCAAATCCGACTAATTTCTGGAGCTTTGAAAAACCAGGAGAAGGCTCTACTTGTCCACGAGTTGAAGCAATAGATCTGCTTTGTCGATTTATCATTGACTCAGAAGCAGATCCATTTGAAATGCCTCTTATTCCCTATTTCAACGAATAAAACTCAAATCTACTCACGTTCTAATATCCCATAGGGAGTAAAATACGCATCAACATAAAATTTGATATGTAAAGAAATGAATAGAAGACAATTCTTAAAACTAGGAGCAGCTGCAGCCGGAGGACTTGCACTTGGTGCATGCAGAAAAGCGATTCTCCGAACAAATTTCTCACCATATGAGGAAGGCCATCAGGCCTGGGCTGAGGCTGAAGCATTAAGAAACTATGTTGAAGCACTGATCAACAGGTTAGAAAGCAGTACCGCCGGTGAATACTTACCTGAAGGATGTTACTTTTGGGTCGAAGCAGACCTGCAAAGAGGAACTGTAAATATGATTGGCTCGCCAAACCTGGCTTTATGGACAGAACTTAAAGAGGCGCAAGAAATGTATCTCGCAAATACTGACAGGGAGCTTACTCTAGGTGGTAGCAACCCGTTTAATCCTGTTTTCAAACATCCAGGCTATTATGTATATAGCTCCAACTATGGAGATGTACTTATTGGTGTAGGTGCAGGCACTCCACTATTTATGATGGAATATGATCCCTTTAACCAGAATGGTACTTTGTTCTATACAACCTTGAATCCTGACGGAGGTTATGACAACATTAACCGTGCAAGTGAGTTCACTGCGAGCCCAAGTGGAGGAATTACTTCAGATAGCATCATATATCGTGATAGTGCATATCTTTTTGACCCAGCGTATATAACTTTGCAGAGTGGCTTACCGCTTGTAGATGAAGAAAGAAAGCTTATTTCTTCACTAATTGAGTAGATAATTATCAGCATAACTTTCGTTACGAAACAGCACGTTTGGTCTTTAGATTTTACAAGAAATCAGATTTCTATTTATGGCAAGTGCTCTTCTCGCAAATGAACCCTAAGCAAAACCAATGGGATTGGGAAAGTGAGACAATAGAGGAACTATCACATTGAATAAATAGTATCTTAGCAAAGAGCTTTTAAGGCAACTTAACTGATTTTATCTCACCACCTTCTTCATAAGTCAACATTCCGGATCCTGTATCAATAATAGGGGATACGACCTTCCCTAAATAAGTCTCTTCACCTGTATCCGCATTTACAACAAGATATGCATCATCTACTTCATCGATGGCATCTCCCAATGACCAAGAATTTAGCTTGTAAATATAGAATTTCCCCTCCTGAATATCAAAAATATTGCCTGAATTATACTTATCACCATATGTAATCTTGCTTGTATCGAAGGCTTTTACTCTCTTATAATCCAAATCTGATAAGTTAACCCTGTAAGTCGCAAAAAACGGATTAACATCTCTGTCATTTTCGTAATATTGAAGAACGACAGAATAGAAACCGTCTTCCTTGTCAAGAAAATATTGTGATATAAAGTTTATCCGAGGTCCATTAAAAGTAAAAATCCTTCTTGGAGAGTCAAGCTCACTAAATTGAACCGGAAGCCGAACATCATTATAGCTAATGTAACCTTCTTCAGGATTCGAATTTTCTACTTTTTGTTTGTAAAGATATATGGCGTCATAACCTTTGTATTTAAGCATATAGACTGAATTTTCAACAGGAGTATCGTCCTCATAACCAATCTTATCGTAATCAAATACAAACCCTGACGATTCACTTTCATTCGCTTTTACTCCTTCAGGAGTATTTGTAATTGATTCTGAATCGTGTGAATTTAATGAAACCTTTTGCTCATTAGAAATTAATGAGTAGCCCCAGTACAGATTCATACCTAAACTTATAACAAGAATGCATAGAAGTGCTACCAAAATAGAATCTCTTTTAGCCATTTATACCTGACATAAATTTAATTAATAGGTTTAATGATCTTTCCCAATTTAACAATTGGCACATCTATTACAGAATAGTACAATTTAACTAGAACACATACAAAAATTCTATTTATATCTGTGCCAACTAAATGTCTGCACTAAATCCATACATTCTAACGAATCCAGATCAGAGAAGTCACAAGATTCCTTTACCTCCCAGAGCTGAACTGAAGGACGGTGTTGTTCTTCCCACTGAGTTGCATACAGCGATCATGTCGTATCCTATGCTAAACATTGCAGTAAGCACGGCAGCACAGTTTAGCAACTCACCGATATGTGTCTACGGGGGATTTAAAGAAGATATGCTCGAAGCGCAAGAATATCTAAAGCCATCAGTTAGCAACACATTCGAAGTAGATGATCAAGATCTTTATGACATAGATGCATATGCATGCATGAGTGAAAGCGAGTTTGAAGACTTTGCAAAACAACTTAAGAATGTTGCAACAGACCGGCAAATCTCAGTATCTTTTGAAAAAGGGGCAGAAGATAAAGCAGATGTAATAAACCTGATTACAACTAATACCTACGGAGAAGAAGTTTGGCTTACAATATTCCGAACTCCTTCTCAACAAGCTTCTTCTTCACTCGATCTTGACGCAAGATTTGCCTTAGTAGAGGAAGCCATGGCAAATATGACCTATACGACGGATAAAAGCTACCTTGCCTGTGAATCTTCCGACATAATTCTAAAAGATCCGCGTGGTTCACTTACCACAGAAGCAGCAGTTGAAAGAGATCAACTAACTCGTAACACAGGATTAGTCGTTCTTGCAAATGTCGCCTCAGAGTCAACAACTGGAATACCACATTTTAATTCACCTTCTCTTGAGATTGACCCTGATTCACTGTTCGCACAGTTAATAGACTTAGTTCGCAAAGCAGATGATGGATTACCTTATTCCCGCGAGCTATATATGGCATTAGAAGCATTTGCAAGGCTTCCCAAATATGTAGCAAGGGGGTTTCATATTGACAATGATACTGACAGGCTAAAGATTGTCTTGATGCTGGAGTATATAAAAAAGTTCGGTATTCCCAGACCTGCTGACACTGCAAGAGCACTTCAACCGGAAGAAAAGTTTAATCTTACTGCAGCAAGAAGTGTAGCTGAATATATTGGCTCAAACAGACTGCCGAATCTTAGCCGTGGTTATGTAATGGGAGCGAAAATAAAGGCTCACCATAGAATTGCGGATCTATTGACAAAATATCCTATTTTGAACTACTCATTCCCAACATTTATTGAACAAGTCTTTGGCAATCTAGCATATATGCAATTAGACTTCCCCCAATTATTGGGACAAGAAGGAGGATTACCTTATGTAAGACTGTCAGAATGGGAAAGTGAACTAAAACTTTCAGAGCCGGAACCTAGACAACTTATTGTTCAGTACGAAACACTATGGACACTATCTTGTCTGGCAAGGTATTACGAAGATACAAATGGCTATGGCGGGAAAATAGACAGTATTAATAAGGTATTACAACTAATTATCCTTGCAAAGTATTTAACAGATAACCTTGTTCACGCAAAAGCCTCGACTTCCCCGAAGTTTCTTTCAGATCTCGTAAACCCAAAACATAACCCACAAGCTCTCTCCGGAAAAATTAAAGTTAGTAACTGGCCCCAGTATCCTGCAGATAAAAAAGTCCACGGTTTTGGGATGACCCTTGACACATACAGGATCGGCACATTTACTCAAGCACTTGCAAGATTATTACCGACTCATATCCTTAGACATTATACAGCTGGTTTAGTCATACAACCTCTTCTAAGGATAAATAGAGAAGAAGATTGGAAAGAAGGGCTAAAGAGAATGATCTACTCTGAAGCTATCGAAGCCTCAAGTAATCCTATTTTTAAGCAATCTGGAGACGAAGTTGTAACATTAAACTCAAGTGGCATGTATACTGTATTTAGAACGCAAGAATTTCAGAAGTTATTTTCATCGCTAAAATGAAGAGCTATTACTCAAAAAACAAAATAAGCACATTCGCATCGAAGCTATTTGATCCTTTGATAGGCGGGTTTTCAACAAGTCTCTTTGGAGTGCCAAAAGTAGGCTTATCATTGTTTGTTAAATACTTAATTAAAAATCCAAGTCTTTTAGACACTAAATACTCTGAATTCATTAAATCAAATACTTTCCTATGGCTCGATCTTAATGAAAATCTAATGTATCCTAAAGAATTAGTAACAGACGAGCTTAATTACTATCTTAGTGACGAGAACCAACTTCCTGCAAACTGTTCTTGGAAAGATATTGAAGATTCAATACGTGGGCTGATAGGTGAGAAAGAACCCGGTCTTGTATTTGTAATAGACAATGCAAACTTACTTACGTCACAGTTCACAAAGTTTGCATACAGACTCATGACTCTCAACAGGAGTTTCTTTTCGCAAGTCCTCTTTCTTTTTCTCAGTATAGAAGAAATCCCAAATAATGAAGTAACAGAAAAAACTCTCGGGCAAATGTACCCTTTAATGATGAACAGTATTGATTATTTTCCGCTTTTTGATAAAGAAGATATGACGCTCGTAAAACAAAATATCTGGAAAGAAGAGCCTCAGGAACAAGCTGATTCAGCCGTTAAACTTGCTGCTGGAATACCAGGGTTATTCAGAATTTTACATCGTGAGTTCATTAAAAATGGTGCTTTACCTATGAATTTTAATGAAATGATGCAGTTACTTGAGATAAAACATCTTTTCATGAATATTTGGAGCTCATTAGATGACACAACACAAGATGAAATTCTCAAAAATGACACTTTTATAAATGATTTCTTACTAGGGACATGCTTGAAAACAACTGAAGGGGGTTGGTTTTCAAATGATTTTGAAGCCTTTATTGCTGAGATTAGAGCGAAAACTTCGAAAATCACAACTTCCTCAACCAGCATCGAAAAACTTCTAACCCACCAAGAGCTCATACTCTTCAATTTGTTAACAGAAAACAGAGGAGATGTAGTATCAAGAGATGAAATTGCACAGGTAATATGGGAAGATCAATGGCTAGATAAATACTCAGACTGGGCAATTGCAAAACTTATAAGCCAATTAAGAAAGAAAACATCTGCCTTCGAAGATATAACTATCAAAACAGCTCAGAACCAGGGCTTCATGAGAGTTTAGAATTCAAGTTTACTCAAGCAACCGATACACTATAGGGTATACTTAAGATCATAAAACCTAGACTTTTACTTAATTCGCTTCTCATAGCCACAGCACTTGTAGCAGGCGGAAAATCCAATACCAAAGACTTCAGATCACAAGTGCCTCAAACTCCTTATTATACTCCAACAGTATATATTCCAGATTATGGTGCTGGGCCAGATCCAATTCATCCAACTACTTAACCAATACCCGAACTTGACACAAGAGAAGTTGAAGGAGCTCAACTCGCATATCCCGACCTTTATCAGAAATCTGGCTTATCGCTGCCTGTGCCACTACCACCTTTATATGAACAAATTCCGGACTTTCGTCGAACAAGTGTTGATGCGACTTACGGAAACACTATGTCAGGCCCTCCAAAGTTATTTGGAGGATTTGGCGAAATGATCATACCGTTCCAAGACAATCAATTTCAGGGTACACAAGTGTGGGGAGTATTAATGCAAACCTTGACAATAGACTTTGGAAGAGAAACATCCCAAACTATCATTGTTAACAGCGAAGAAACAGCTAGAATACTTACAAATCCCGTAGCAGGTCAATATCAGTACGAGATTCCAGACTTCTACAACCAAATTAGCACAATCCCATCAGTTGGTGAGCTAACTCCAGAGGAAGCCTTTCCTTTCGTGATTTATCCACCTAATGCTGAAACCTCAGCAGTGTTTGAGAGAATTCTGACAGGAGAAAGATCAACCGATGATAGCGTAAAGCTATATAATGAAATCCGCTATTATATAAATATTAAGCAACATCTTATTTCTCTGGGAAACCTACCGCCCGAATATCTTGATCTGGGTTTAGAAAACTTCACCATAGCAGTCAGTGTTGTAAACCAAGAGGTCTACCTATTGATTCCTTACTCATTTGAAGAACGTCAAGAGATACATGCCATATATCCTGTTTATATCTCTCCTTATCGAGCCTTTGCCCTTGGTTTTGCGAAGGCTAAAAGACCAGATGGTTTATACGAAGGCTACAAAGAGGATTCGGGTTGGTTTCATCCTCTTTATTTAATAGCCACACCACAAGGGGAGTTGAAAATTATATCTCTTGAACTACCTCTACCTCCCCCAATATTGAATCCTTAGTATGGGGTTAAGTTAAGCCTTATTCAGAACGCTCAACTATGCTTCAGAACCAAATATTGCTGCCTCACTAGCAGTTATCTGATGTGGGACACCATTCTCTAAAACCTCAGAGACTCTAAGACGAGGGTAGTGCCAATATTCTCCTCTGGCATAATCCTCTCCGGGAAGAACTACATAGTAGTGTTGGTATTCTCTCATCCAATAAATAACATCCGCACCCAATTCTAAAGCTATTCGGACAGCATTAGCAAAGCAGTTCCCTTCAGATGGAACTCCTCCTTTTTCATAAGGATCGTAATTAAACATATGCGGATTATATACATTACCGTTAATTTTACAAAATAAGGATATGACAAGAAAAGGGTGGGTTGTTCGAAAGGGAGTTCGACTTCAAGTAACCAAATTTAAACCACTTGCATGCATGCTCCCCTCAAAATCCACGAATCATCTTATTCCACTTCTGCCATAAATCTTCAGCTGGCTTTCCTCGTACAGAAAGATCGGGCACAAGCGGATTCTCCCAATGGGTGTATCCAAACTGAGAGTACCCGGTAATCCACGGGCGTTCTGCAATTGACTGAAAATATGCATTAACTACACGGGCTAGATCCTCACCGCTTAAGGCATATTTACCTTCATTAGCTTCGCTTTCCTCCGAACCTGCCCATGGGACATCAGAAATCAGGCTCAAGTTTATATTTGTTACTGTTGCCTAAGCAGATATACACATTATCCTCGCGAGGAGTATTTGCCGAGATGGTTACTGAGAACTTCATCCCTTCTATCTCGTTGTCTGTTATCACACTTGAGGTACTTTGCTCGGAAGATTCATTTAAGAGAGGAGAGTTAAGCTTTGTTACGACAAAGGTAATAAACCCAATTAGCAGTACAGTGAAAGAAATCAGCAGAAAAGTAGTGGCGTGATTTTTCATTATCTTTTAGTATATCACGCAGGTCAGGTGGGGAAGAGAAAAATATCCTTTCGATTCCAGCCTCTTATTTTTTTCTATGAAACTCCCCAACGGCTTCAGCAAGGTTCGCATATCCATCCCGCTTTAGAAACGAAACCAAATCTCGATTGATTTCACCGACCAGTTGTGGGCCTTTATAAATCATACCAGTGATAAGCTGGACAAGACTAGCACCAAGCTTAATCTTCTCGTATGCGTCTTCTGCCGAAAAGACCCCACCAACACCTACTATAACAAGCTTATCTCGGTATTCAGAGTATGTTTTGGATATGAGATTATTGCTTAGCTCCTTTGTTGGAAGACCACTGATCCCTCCCTTTACTCCATCTGGAATCTTGTCTTTAATTAAGTCGGAGCTGTGGTCTTTATTTAGGTTACCTATAATCACTCCATCACACTGATACTCAACAATTACATTAAGCAGTTTTCTAAAATCTTCCCACACAAGATTTATTGGCATTTTTACAAAAAGCGGTTTTTCAATATCAATCTTTCTCAGACCCTTTAACAAAGCGTCCAGTTTTTCCGGAGTGGTAAAGGGCTCCCCTCCAAAGGTGTTCGGACACGAAATATTAATTGTGTAAAAATCACCAATATTATTTTCTACAAGATGTTCGAGGCATCCCTTGTAGTCAGTACATCCTTCTTCCGTAGTACAGGTATCTTTTGAATTAGTCTTAGCGATAGATATACTTACCGGGAAGTTTTTGTCACGAAATCCTTTTAGCTTTTGAGCGATCTTTTTTACCCCGATATTCTTTAGTCCGTAGTAGACCACGAGTGCTTTAGACTTAGGTAACCGATATAGTCTCGGTTTAGGGTTCCCTTCATATGGGTGAAGCGTGACAGAACCTATCTGCATAAACCCAAAGCCTACAGAGGGCAATATATTTTGAAGATTTGCATCTTTATCAAATCCTGCAGAGAGTCCGATAGGGTTAGAGAAATGGATCCCACAAACTTCCTGTGCAAGATACTTTTCGTTTATGTACGAAAAAAGTGATTTAGTTACAAATTTGAAAAAAGGGGA
>JACKFR010000007.1 GCA_020632375.1 Candidatus Nomurabacteria bacterium | reverse complement strand
GTCGGGTCGGGTGCTGGTTCTGCCTCACACTGGAGCGTATCTTCGTTGCAAGTCTGACCAGTATCGCAGACACCACATACCCCTCCGCAACCGTCATCTCCGCAAGACTTATTGTCGCAGCTTGGAGTGCACTGCTCAGCTCCTCCATTCACATCAACCTGATCTACAGCACCGAGGATGTCTGAAACATTCCCGTCGCTTGCCATGACTATATTTGAATCATCAGTCTTTTGGCTTGTGAAGTCGATTGTTATTTGGGTGCCATCTTCTTGAAGTACTTCAAACTGGACTGTGCCTATTGGGTTTGGGGATGTCATAGGGTCTAATACTTGTCCATCAGCGTATGCAAGCCAGCTCACATAGACTCTGCCTAGGTTGTTATCTATTGCATTATTATTGTCAATATAAGGATATGTCCCCTCTAGCGGTCCAGCCTCAATTCCGGTTGCTTTAAGTTTAGTCGTATCGAATTTCAAGATCACGTCAACCGCAAGAGCCGAGCCATCATCTGCTAAATCAGGATCTGCGGTTACGACTAAGTCAAAACCCGTCCCGCTAACCTCTAGTGGGGAAAGTGTGATCTTTCCTTCAGGATTAGCTGCTCCTGACCTTGTATCCTGGTTTTGAAGTGAGAGATATGCTGTAGCACCAACAGCTGCGAGCAGGATGAAGATAATAATTCCGTTTATAATATGTGATGGTTTGAACTTCATACTTTGAACCTAAATCTATACCAAAATATAACTGTTTTTTAATGCATTCTCAAGCAGTGCTTAAAATTTCATGAATATCATAAAATGTTTGACTTGCAGCACTCTATCTCTTAGCATTGTTTAATGAATTTTTAATTTCATCCCGATTTTCATGAGATATTTAGGTGCCCATGTTTCAGCTTCAGGAGGTTTAGCAAATTCTATTAAAAATGGAGAGACTTTGGGTGTAAATTCTATTCAGACAATGTTCTCTGCGCCAATGAGATGGGCTTTAAAAGAAATTCCTCAGGAACAGATTGATGAAATGGCTGCAGCCCAGAAAGACTCTGGTGTAAAAAAACTTTTAATACATGGAATTTACTTAATTAACCTTGCTCGTAAAGACAAGCAGATGTTTCATCTTAGCAAAATGTCGTTGGTGAGCCATTTAGATGCCTTATGGAGACTTGAGAAAGCTGTCAATAAGATCGGTGGAGATTTAGGTATTCTTGGTTTGACATTTCATCCGGGTTCAGCAAAGGACCTTACCCCCGAAGAAGGTGTTAAACGGATTTCTTACGGATTGAATTGGGTTTTAGACAAGGTTGAAGGAGGTATGCTTCTTCTCGAAAGTTCTGCTGGTTCAGGAAATATTATGGGAGACACTCTGGAAGAGTTGCGAAATATGTATGATGGCGTAGAAGATAAAGGTAGAGTCGGATATGTCCTCGACACACAACATATGTTTGTTTCTGGGTATGACTGGAGAAATAATCTTGATGACATTGTTGACCAGATAGATAATGTCCTTGGCTTGGAGAATGTAAAGTGCTTCCACTTAAACGATTCAATGAAGCCATTCGATTCTCATCGTGATCGTCATGCAAATTTAGGCGAGGGCGAGATTGGGATAGATGCTATAAAAGCAATTGTTAACCATCCAAGGCTTAGCTCTATACCATTCATCCTCGAAACACCAGCTCTGAAAACACTCGATGGTTCAATTGAAGAGATGAATCGCTTAAAAGAGATCGCTGTGTAGCCATTTCTCTTATTAGAGTCAGGCTTACCATTACGTTGCTTTTTAATGGAATTTTCGTATATATGCCAAAGAAAAGGTCAAATCCTATACCAATTAAAACAAGAAAACTATTTGAGCATGCGTACTTTGGAAATCAACGCAGGATTTACTGGTATATATTTAAGAAAGTTAATAACAGAGAGCTTGCGGAAGATCTAACCGCTGAAGTTTTCATTAAACTCACCAAGAATCATGAAATTTTGCAAGAAAGAGATGAAAACGG
The DNA here is from genome assembly GCA_020632375.1 of Candidatus Nomurabacteria bacterium. Lineage (GTDB taxonomy): Bacteria > Patescibacteriota > Dojkabacteria > SC72 > JAHDCA01 > JACKFR01. The sequence continues at coordinate 25,105 of JACKFR010000007.1, read as the reverse complement.
AGTGAGAGCATGGCTGTATACTGTTTCGAGAAATTTAGTTATCGACTATTTAAGAAAAAAAGGTAGGTCAAAAAAGAGAGTCAGTGCTGACGAAGAGCTGTTTGATATCTTTGCTAGCGACGAACCCGAATATCTTGAAAAAGAGATATTTAATGAAAAAGTGAGAGATTTGAAAGAATTAGTCGAACAGCTTAATGAAGTTGAAAAAGAGATTATTTCATTAAGATTTAAAGATGAATTGAATTTTAATGAAATTGCAAAAATTATAGGGAAAAAAGAAGGTGCGGTTAAAATGATTTTATATAGAGCGCTAGAAAGACTCAGAGAAGAAATAGAACCTGCCTAAGCATATTTGGTTATAACAACTATGGAGAAGAAAAAAAGATCTAATAAAAGAATTTCGTTTGAAGGTTTTGAAAAGCAGATCGGGTCGCTTCGAGAGCTTCTCTCTGCTGTGAGAAACAAAGAAGAAATCCGTTCTATGGCCTCTTTGGACAAGAAACTTGTTGATAGGCTAGTGGAAAACAATGAATCAGAGCTTGCTGCGAGTATTAGCGACCTTTCTACAGCAATGAATCCAAAACAGGGCTCGTTTCCAGGCTTTTTAGACTATCCATGGTTAAAACCGGCAGGTCTATGGACTATTGCAATCATTGGATTATCTGCAGTGTTTGTCTATTTCACTGGTACGTGGAATATCAGTGTGCAGAAGCCAAGCGATTTAGAAAAAGAGAATAATGCGGTCGCCACTCTTCTACCACAAGAATCTGCACCAGCAATTTTGATCCCACAAAATGTTGCCAATTCCGGTTATATCTCTTCAGAGAATCAGTTTCAGATCAAAGTCCATGGTGAAATCGAAGGGGATCCATCAGATCTAGTCACAATTGAACCAAAAACTGATTTTGACATTGAAGTTACAGCTGTTGGGGATGATTCGGTAATTATCGTCACACCGAAAAGCAAACTTAAATCAGATACTGAATATAAAATAGCTTTGAATCAGGATTCCGGAACTGCTACACCACCGTTAACCTGGAATCTGAAAGTCGAGCCGAAATTGGAAGTTCTTTCGGTTACTCCTTCAGAAAATTCAGAGGAGAATAAACTAGATTCGATTATAGAAGTTGAATTTAACCGCTCAGATATTGATCTCCCCGATTTTGAAAAAGCTGTTTCGTTAAGCCCTGAAGTCGCTGGCTCTTGGATAAAAAGCGCAGCAAGTTTCGTATTTGTTCCTTCAGAGAAACTTAAATTTGACTCCTTATACACGCTAAATATTGATAAGTCTTTAACTGATAAACATGGAAATCCTTTGTCGAAAGGATTTACCTCAAGTTTCATGACTACTTCTGCTCCGAAAGAAATTTCACCAATCGAAATTACTTGGTCAGATGGTCTCAATTTTCTTAATACCGACACAGGAAGCATAAGCCAAAAAGTTACTCTCTCTGGAGAAACAGACAAGATTGAGTTTAATCTTTACCAGATAGATAAAGAAGGGCTTTTTGAGAGCTTGCAGATGTCTTTAGACAGAGAAGTTCTAATACCATCATCTTCGACTTTAGTCGATTCTACAGTTTTAGACTCTGCACAAGCTGAAGGAGTCTATAGCTACAAAAATGATACTTTAGCAAATGGCTTTTATATACTGGAAGCCAAATATAACAGTAATGGGGATGCACTTTTGAAATATATCAGTGTTACAGACTTCAAGCTTCTCGCTTCAGTCAATAGAGGAAGACTTGAAGGATGGGTTCTTCCTAATGATAAAGAAGAGTATGTTATTGATACTTACCTCGCCGGTGATAAAACCAGTTCGATTACATTGTCTGAAGACGATGATAAATTGTTTGATTTACAACTCGGTGACTTTTATATTATGACACGCCCTTCAACCGAAGCTTCTGCCATCTTTCTTCTGCCGGCAACATGGCCGGTCGGCACTTTAGTTGGTGCACAGTCTGACGCTCAAACAGATATAACAGTGTCTTTTTCCTCAGATGTGGTTGTCCCAGGAGAAGATCTCTCATTTAAAGGGATTCTTGCTCCAAGTGCGGCTTCAGAAAATAAGATAATAAATATTGTTGTTTCGTCTTTCGGACAGAATTCAGACTGGGGATTTAAAAACGCTCGTACTTTTAGCGAAATCTTTTCTCAGACTTATGGTCTTGATGAAGGGAATTCGTGGTTCGATGTCTTTGCAATCCCCGATAGCTTAGATAGCAATTTTCTTAAGTTAGATATTTACCTAAACAACGACTTGATAAAGAATTATCTTTTACCTGTAGGATCTGTCGATAATATGTTAGTGTCTAAGTCGCCAGTGAATATAGGACTTGAAAAAGACACATATACAGTCGGAGAGACTGTTCTTGTGAATATTGACTCGACAATAGAAGACCCTGAGAAAGACACTGGCCAGATTCGTGTATATCGCACTGTTAAAGAACATACTTCTGCATCTCAAAAAGGATTTGAAATTTACGACAGCAAGCAGTTAGAGTTTGATTCTGATGGGCAGATGGAATACGAGTTCACACCACTTAGCGATTCGGAGGCTCAGTACGTGTATTCTATTGTTATCACAGATAGCTCAAAATCATTTCCAATTGCGTATAGGTCAGTTTTAGTACGACCCGATCACTCAGTCGAAACTGGTGTGCTTACACTAAATGAGATATCCGCATCTGGTGAAGGCTTTACTGTTGACTTCATGTATGAATTAGATGATTCTGTCGGTAATGAGCCTGAAAATACTGTCGAAAAAGTACAGCTGGAACCTATAACAGGCCTATTAACTGAAACATCACAGTCTATAAGCAGATCTGAAACTAATCAGAAAGAAGATTATGACCTACAATGGAATACCCAGCATCATGCTACTCTTCAAAAAGTCTTAATCTCCTCGAATATTTATGAGCTAAACCTTTTAAATACAAATGGAACTCTTCTTGATAAATGGCAGCTTGATCTAAGTAATAGCCTTGATCTGTTCTCATCTGAGAATTTTGTTCAAACTAATCTATTAATCGTGCCTCAAGAGGGAAGCATTTTCTTAAAAGGAACTGTGGAGTCTGATGAACAAGGTATTTTGGCCTTTTATAACTCTAGTCATGAGTTAGTTCAATCAAAAGAGCTCGAATCAGGATCTTCTATTGAAATCCTCTTATCCCTTGGAAACAGCATCGACCCTTCAGAAGAGTGGGACATCTGTATTTACTCATTCGTTAGTGCTCATAAGAAGACATCCTCTTTGTGTGAGCCAATACAGATAAACAATATACTTGCTCGATCTTCTCCAGATTAGAATAATAGGAGAAAACAGAGCCGCCCGAATAGACGGCTCTAATTTTAATAGATTTCGCTTATTACAAGATCAATTTCTCCTTCTGGAAGTCTTACAATTACTGCTTCGCCAACAGACTTTCCGACTATCGAAGCTCCTATAGGAGATTCTGACGAAACCTTTCCTGAAGATGGATTTGCTTCAAGCGATGAGACAATTGTCATTTCATAACAAATCCTATGATTTGTAAGCCTCACCTTATCACCAATTCCTACAACACCATCATCAGCGTCTGAATTGACTAATTGAGCACCCCTAAGAACTTGCTTCAGTTGCAAAAGCTCATTTTCGAGATATGCTCTATTCGTACAACTCTCGGTATAAGCTTCGGTGTTCATCTCTGAGTCTCTTATAAATCTTTCAATAAACTTACTTTCTTGTTTGATTTTGCTTTCAAGAGTACTAATTTTATTTCGCAGCTCTTCGAATCCGGCAGCTGTTAGCAGAACCTTACGATTGTTCATGCTGTTTAAGTACTCAATTTAAATACATTGAGTATAATAGAGGATTGTTGATTGTCTAGCTTGATTTTTATCTATATTTTCTCTGACCTTAAATTACTATAAGATCCGACTATCTGCAATTATGAAAGAATTTTGTAATTTTTATGAAGCTTGAGTTAAATGACGCGAACCTGACATCACAAGATCTAAAACTTACAAATACTAAACTTCATATCTAAACCCACGTCCCTTAACTGTCTTTATAAAGGCAGACTCGTAAGCATTATCTCCGAGCTTCTTTCTGAGCCTCGATATAGACTGGTCTATAGCCCAGTCAGAGTATTTATCTGCAGAGAGTTTCCCCCAGATCAACTGGGCAATTTCTTCTCGTGAAATTACTTTATTTGCATTCCTGATGAAGTATTTCAAGATATGAAGCTCTCTCTGTGACAAATCTTGTTCTATCTGGCGGCCGTTTACATATACATTCCCATCTGAAATATCTACGCCATTTCCTTCTATGAATAGTGAATCTGATTGCGCAGAGTTATACGAAGGGCTTATTAGATCGTACTTCTGGTCAACTTTTGAGTAGGATCTTACAAATTTCGTCATTATTGTAATCTCAGGTGTGTTATCTTCACCGTCATTTAACAAATGCGTCGCTTTAAATTTTTCGATATGATGCGCCGGTACAGACTTGGTCCCTCTACCTTCCTGGCTCATTTTTAGTGCCGCTAACTCATTTTCGTCAAGCTCGTTATATATTTGTAACAACCTTCGTTTTATTGGATTATGATGAAGCATTCTCAGATACTCTTCCTCATTATTTGGTACTTTGTTCCCTTCTGAAAAATACTGGGCGATGTATTTAGCTAGGCCCATGTGGCCTGCAGTTTCTGCTGCAATAAAATCTCTTTCTTCTTTGGATAGTTCATATTCAAACTGTTGAGAAAATTCGTCTAAAAGATTAGAGAGTTCTTTTTTAGTTGGTAGGGGGAGCCAATAGATTAGATTTCGCATAAAAGAAAAATTGCTTGGAACAGTATCGTTATCGAAAGTCTTCCAAAAACCCGAGTCATTTGCAAATACAAAAGAAATTCTGCCTGGTGCTACCTGTTCGATTGTGCCAAAGCAGTTAAAGAAAGTTGCATTTAGATCTTTTAAGCTTGAAAGGTGGTTCAGAACGATCACTATTTGTGAGTCCGAAGCCTTGGTTAGAAGTCTTAATCCTGTTTTGACCTTATTAAACAGAACAAATGGGTCTGTAGAGTCCATTAGCTCATCAATGCCAGAAGCAAAAGATCTATCTTCCACTTTCGCCATATTAATTTTTAACTGTTCTTGTATCAAGAGAAGTAGCTGCTTAAAAAAATCGACTTCATTAATCTGAATCATATCGTTAGGATCTATAACGATGTATGTAAACTTATCAGGACTTTTTTCTAGCTCCTGAATAAGCATGTTGAGGAATTTAGTTTTTCCGGATCCTCTGACTCCGAGCACTGTTAATGAAAGGCCGTTTCTAATGTTTTTAAGAACCTTTTGTAGAAGTTTTTTCTTTGTCAAAAAATAGATGTTGTTTTATATTTACGAGCGGGATTATATTTCTATTTAGATTCAATGTCAAATAAATGTCAGGATAGATTAATATTGGATTAAGGCTCGAACTAGCTATTTTCTCTGTTTTCTGGCAAAATACGACTCGTTAACATTTTTTGTAGTATATGATTAAAGCAGTTTGCTTTGACTTAAATAAAACTCTAATCTCTGAAAATACATGGCTTAACCTCAATCTCAAAATGGGGATGACGCAAGTAGAGGATGATGTGCTTTTTGGCTTTCATCAAGAAGGGGTAATCACTTCTTCGATGTGGTACGACATTATTGAGAACATCTATCGCAGCAGGGGAAACCCAAATCGAAAAAGGATTGAGTCTGTTTGTCGGAAATATACTTATAATCCTGGAGCTCAACAGGTAATAAAGTATCTTCAAAAGAAAGGATATGAGATTATCCTTATCTCAGGATCTCTTCAGATGTTAGTAGAGATAATCGCCAAAGAAAACAATATAAAATACGCAAAAGCGACAAATAAGTTTACATTCAACAAGCGGGGTGAATATATTGGTTTGAATATAGATGAAGCTGATAATATCGATGAAACACATAAAAAGCTTATTCTATTGAAAGAGATTTGTAAGAAGATTGGAATTTCGCTGAGTGAATGTGCCTGCATTGGAGACGGAGATAATGACCTTTCTCTTTTCGAAGCGACTGGGAAGGGTGTGACTTTCCGTGGCTCTCAAATTGAAGAGTATGCTTGGAAAGTAATCGACAACCTTCAGGATATCAAAAAATTTCTCTAAACCTTACAAGATTGTTGCAAGAAATAGCCCAATATAAGAGATTACTCCTGTAAAAAGAATTATCGATATTAAAATATTGGGGCGGTATTTCCTTGGTAAAAACTTATTGTTTGTCCAGATTGTCATTGCGCCTAGGACAGCCATAGCAATTGAGTTTAGTATAGCCCCTGTTACGATCAGCCAACTAGGTTCTTTCCCGCCGAATATTAAAATTGCTAATCCAATAAGAACAGTCGCAACAACTGTATAGGCATATACTCGATTATGATCATAGGCTTTGAACTTCTTGCTTTGAACTGCTGCAATTCCAAAAACTCTCCCGATAAGATCAAGAACTCCAACCTGTACATTTACGAGACTAATAATTCCGATACACAAGAATAAAATTCTAATGATATTACTAATGTTTATGCCTAAAGCATTTGCCTCGGTTATTAAAAATTGAAATCCTTCCGGAAGGTTTGCCTGATCGGAAAGGAGGACTTTAGATATATAGGCAAGCATAAAAATTGTGATAAATCCCATTCCCCAGAAGACGATTGAAGACTCTGCAACCTGTTGTTTTCGGAGATTTTGGAAATTAGTAATGCTTACTTGGTCTTCAGAGGGATTAATTTCTCGATCTGGTTCTTTTTGTTTTTCACCCCAAAGAATAAACTTTTTGGCGAATTTTGCTAGACCTTGAGATTTCTCTATCGCATAGAAACTCTGGCCTAAGAGCATATTCCCGCCGCTTCCAGCATATGCAAATGCGCTTAGAAAAACCGACAACTTTAAATCTTTCGGTAGCCAGTTGTATCCATCTCCTATTCCTATAATTCCTTTTAGTGCAAGTCTTAATTCAGACAAATCCAGCAGACTCAGAAAGATTACGAGTATAATAATAAAGCTAGTCGGGAAAAAAGTTTTTTGAATAGACTCCACTTTTTTGTAAACTTGTTTCCCAGTGAGCAAAACGAAACCACTCAGTATTAACAGCATGCATGAAAGATATGGCAGTAAACTCTCATTCAGTGAAAACCCTTTAAGAAGGAGCAATGCCGAAGTAGCGGCAAATCCTGGCCAGAGCCAGCCGATTAGAGTAGATAATGTAATCCAACCGAGTGTATATTTTGTGATTCTCTGAAACCCTCGGATAATATTTTCTCCTTTGACGACCGTATATCTCTGTATCTCTAGTATTAGAAACAGCTGCAATGTAATACCAATCAGCGCTCCCCAGAGGATTCCAAATCCATAATGTGCGGTTAAGAATGGCCATAGAATAAATTCACCACTTCCTAGACCTAATCCGATAGTTGTGAGGCTAGGACCAAGTGTCTTCCAGAAGTTATTAGTAGATTTTGGGAATTTAGTTGTCAATCAATCGCTTTTAGATTTGAGATTATTAAATAATAATCGAAGACAGAGTAGGATGTCTATTAGTTAAGGTGCTTTTAAAATCTTCAATCCAATTTATAGATGCCTTATACTCTAAGATAGCTTGAAGCTGATTCGTTGATAAGTTAAGCTTGCACCAATTGAAAAGATTTATTCGATATTTTAAAAGAAGCTTTTCTTTAGACTTACGAAGTTTTGCAATAACAAGGTTTTTGCTTGGAATTCTTCTTCTTTTTGATTTTGGTACTCGCTTAACGCTACTTTCTGAGCATTATGGGTCGCAAAGCACTCTACCGTTGACTCTTCTCCGTTCAACTAGAGGCCTTTCTCACCAATTTTCAGTCTTTTTTCAAAATGATTCTCAAAATTTCATTCTTTTACTCTTTGGAATCGGGATTGTAATTACCTTCTTGTTTACGATAGGTTTTAAAACAAGGCTCATGAATATTCTTCTTTGGATTTTCATTGTTTCACTCCATAATAGAAATCCTCTTGTACTTCAAGGAGGCGATACAGTAATACGAATGATGCTTTTTTGGGGCATATTTTTGCCTTTAGGCGAAATCTGGTCGTTCGATTGGTATTTAAAAAGGAGAAAAGCTCCAATCGAATCCACTCTTGGTAGCTACGCTTATTTTTCAGTAGGGTCGGTTGCTTTTATATTGCAACTAATATTCATATATTTGTTCACAGCTCTTCTGAAATCGGGAAACCAATGGTATCCCGATGGGACTGCTATATATTATGCACTTGAAATTGATCAATTCTTAAAGCCATTTGGATCACTTCTTTTGCATGTGAAGACTTTGCTTAAACCTCTCACCCTCTTTGTATGGGGTCTCGAATTGTTTGGATGGGCATTTTATTTTTCGCCAGTTTGGAGGCCAAACCTTAAAACAATTACTGTTACAGCATTTATTTTGTTGCATATAGGGATTGGGTTTAGTATGGCGATTGGCTTATTCCCTTGGTTGATGTGTGTTTACTGGATTGCACTGCTTCCAGCCAGTGTATGGAAGCCACTAGATCGGTATATTTACCGTATTGAAGAAAGATTATTTAAGAGTGCAAAACCTCCAAAACAGAAAAAGAACTTTAATAAATTGAAATCTGTATGGGCAATAATCGATCCACTACGAACAGCGAGTTATTCGATTTTTCTTCTGATTGTTCTAATTGTTGTCTTATTGTGGAATATTAACTCTGTAAATCCAAATCTCGTTATCCCTGAGCCGATTTCTAAAGCCGTTGAATATGTAAGGATTGATCAGGTTTGGGATATGTTTGCTCCATACCCTTTAGTGAATGATGGTTGGTATGTTGTTGTTGGGACTTATGCCGATGGCAGCAAGAAAGATCTTTTTCAGCACAATGATAATGTCGACTGGAATAAACCGAAGTGGGTATACAAAACTTACCGTAACCAACGCGAGCGCAAATATATGATGAACCTTGTCGCAAACTATAATGCTGTTTATCGTCGAGGGTATGCTGATTATCTTTGCAAGCACAGTCCTGATTCTGGCAAGTTAAACAAAGTTGAGATGTATTTTATGCAAGAGTACACGTTGCCAGACTATGCTGTGCCATCTGCCAATACTGTTCTCTTAGTCTCGCAAACCTGTCTGCATTAAATTCCTGCTGGATCTTGATAGTCAAAAATAGTATATTGTTGCAATACTGCCATGGATAATTCGCCTTTAAATACAAACAATCCGCCAAACCAGACTCAATCGCCAAGCTTAGGCCAAGCGGCTACTGCTTCAACAGTTTTGCCTGCAGATAGAGGCCAAGCGGCTACCCCTGCACCACAAACCACCCCTGCGCAGCAGACGGCTCCCGCACCTCAAGCTGCTCAATCAAATCCTAGCCTTTCGATTCAAGACAGCAGCCATAAAGTAACAGAAGCAAACACAATCGCTATAAAAACTTCAGATGCGCTGAATAGAAATTTCTCTTCAGCAAGTGTTCCAAAGCCTAGAAGTAACACAAATGGAGACGAAGTTATTGCTGAAATAGACGATCTTGAAAGCCAGGTTCGCTCAGTTCGACTCCCGGAAGAGTTAGAAGAAAAGTCTTTAAGAGCAATCGAACGGCTTAGGAGAATGGCGAGAAGAGGTAGCTATACTGGAGAGTTTGAAACTGTCGAAAAGTATATTTATTGGGTTACTAATATACCTTGGGGAAAATATTCTCAAGATAACCTCGAAATTTCTAATGCGAAAAGGATCATGGATCAGTCTCATTATGGAATGGAAACTGTTAAAAATCTTGTCTTAGACTATCTCGCTGTCATGCAACTTCAACAAGGTAACTCTCTACCGCAAGAAAACACTTCTCATAGTGACATGGCTGTGCTAAAGGGCTCTTCAGCGAATGCCCCAGTTATGCTTTTTGTCGGTCTTCAAGGTGTAGGTAAGACTTCTATTGCGAAGTCTATTGCAAATGCAACGAATAGAAAGTTTATACGTATCGCTTTAGGAGCTCTTGGTAGTGTTCAGGCTTTGCGAGGTCAATCAAAAGCTTTTCTTGATGCTGAGCCTGGCCAGATAATCAAAGCACTTGTTCGTACTAAGACTATGAATCCGGTTATTCTACTGGATGAGATCGATAAAGTCAGCGGCCAGACAGGGTTATTAAATGATGTGATGGCAGCATTGCTCGAAATTCTAGATCCTGAGCAGAATAGTACTTTTATCGACCATTATATTGATTTCCCAGTAGATCTTTCAAGAGTCTTCTTCATATGTACTGCAAATAATCTTGGATCTTTATCTGCTGCTCTTCTCGATAGAATGGAGGTTATAAGATTTACCAGCTATACAGATGAAGAAAAAATTATTATTGCTAAAAATTACTCAATGCCAAAAGTTCTCAAGAATGCTGGCCTTACACCCGATCAAGTTATTATCCAAGATGATGTTTGGCCGTTATTAGTCCGTCCGGTTGGTTTTGATGCAGGGCTTAGACAGCTTGAACGTAATTTGGCGACTCTCGTAAGAGCTGCTGCAAGGCGAATTGTTGAAGGGGCACTGCCGCCGATTACTGTAAACCAACAAAACCTCACTGAGTTTGTTCTTCCGGATCAAGGTCCACTTAGCTAACCTCGCTGCTGCTTAATTCCTGTTTAATAAGCATTTTCATTATGTTTCAAATTCTTTATAATCGCTTTCATGGTTACGATAGACAATATAACAATTGAAAAAGGTGACAAGCTGCTTTTGGACAAAGTTTCGCTTTTTATTGCCTCGCAAGATAAAATCGGTCTTGTTGGGGTTAATGGAGCTGGTAAATCAAGTCTACTGAAAGCAATTGTAGGAGAGGAAGAGCAAGATCTCGGTCAGATAAATGTGTCGAGTGATTATGCTTATCTAGCTCAAGAGACGCACAAAGAAAAGAGAGAGGAAGTTTTAGGAATTGAAGGGGTTTCAAAGAATGACCTTACGATTGAAGAGTATCTCTGCTTATATAACGGGCTTAATATAGAAGCTTGGGAGATCTCGCGGATGCTTAATTATCTTAACCTTCAGCATAAAACCCCTTCAGATAAAATGGGGGAACTTTCTGGGGGTCAGCTTATAAAAATTGAGATAATAAAACTCCTTTTTATGCAGCCCGGCTTGTTGATTCTAGATGAACCAACTAATTTTCTAGATATTCCTTCTGCGGAATGGCTAATGGGATACCTCATCAACTATCCAAATGCTGTCTTGGCGGTCTCTCACGATCTCCGTTTGATGAATCGTGGGCTAACCAGGATCTGGTATCTTAATGAGCGGACTAAGAAGGTTGAGGTTTATAACGGAAACTATGATAAATTTATCCAGCTAAAGCAGCAACAAGAAGAGTGGCTCGTGAAGCAGATTAAACTAGAAGACAAAAAGTATAAGAAAATGATTGCAAGTGCTGCTGTCCTGTCCTCTAGAGGAAGCACGTCTGAAAAAATGAAAGCAGCAAAACTCCGCGAAAAAGCAAGAGTGGTGAAAGCGGAGACAAAAGAAATGACTAAAGGACTTAAAAGATCCAAGAAAATGAAGCTTCGTTTTGACGTTGCAGTAACCTCTGGGAAAAAAGTTCTTGAAGTAAATGGTATAAAAAAATCTTTTGGCAAGAATCAAGTTCTCCGAAACATCTCATTCGAAATTGAAAGAAAAAACAAATTAGTCGTAATTGGTAAAAATGGTGTTGGGAAGACAACTTTGCTTAAGATAATTGCTGGCAAACTTTCTCCAGATGAGGGCTTTGTTGAATTAGGGCATAATGTCGAAATAGGGTACTATTCACAAGAATACGAAGATCTCGATTATGATCTTTCTGTGATTGAAAATATGAAGGCGGACAAAAGGATATTTTCTATGGAAGACTCGCAAGTAAGAAAAATTCTTGGGGGCTTCTTATTTTCCGGTGACAAAATTTATCAGCAAGTCCGCTCACTTTCAGGTGGGGAAAAGACTCGATTGGCGATGGCAAAGCTCCTCGCTGTTGGGAGCAATTTGCTTCTGCTTGACGAGCCTACAACCTATCTTGATCCTGCATCTCAAAAAATACTCTTGAATGCGCTTAATTCATATAATGGGACTCTCGTAATTGTTTCACATGAGCCGTCTTTTGTTAGAGACCTTAAACCTGATCACGCTCTACTGATGCCAGATGAAAAAGTCACATATTTCGATGAGAGTTATCTCGGGCTTGTAGGGATTGAATAGAATCGCGGTTATTGCGGATAGCCATCTGGGTTATTTGACTGCCACCTCCAAGCATCTTCGCAGATCTTATTTAGATCTCTTATCGCTTTCCATCCGAGTTCTTTTTCTGCGAGCGAAGTGTCACAATAACTTTCTGCCGCATCACCTGGTCTTCTGTCGGCGATTTCATAGGGGATCTTTTTCCCGCTCGCTTTTTCAAATGCGGCAACCATCTCAAGAACGCTATTTCCTTTACCAGTTCCTAGATTATAAGTAACTAATCCGGGTCTCTGTTGAAGCTTCTCTAACGCTCTAAGGTGGGCAACTGCAAGGTCGACCACATGGATATAGTCTCTTACTCCAGTTCCGTCAGGAGTGGGGTAGTCATTGCCGAATATCTTTAGCTTCTCAAGTTTGCCGACAGCGACTTGAGTTATAAAAGGAAGTAGTCCTTGAGGAATTCCGGCTGGGTCTTCACCGATTCTCCCACTTTCATGTGCTCCGACTGGGTTGAAGTAACGAAGAATTGCTATATTCCAGGCTGAGTCAGAGATCTCAAGATCTCTTAAAATATCTTCGCCAATTACTTTTGTACGTCCATAAGGATTTAATGCATGAATCGGTGCATTCTCTTTAATCGGAGTTTTCTCTGCTTGTCCATAAACCGTACTTGACGAGCTGAAAACAATATCTTTGACTCCTGCTTCGCCCATGCACTCAATTAGATTTATCATTCCCGAAGTATTGTTTGAATAGTACATTAGCGGATTGGCAACAGATTCCCCGACAGCCTTAAATGCGGCGAAATGTATAACTGCCTTGATTTCGTTTTCTTGAAAAATTCTCTGCAAAGCTTTTTTATCTCTTATATCTTCTTGGTAAAATTTGGGAGCTTTTCCTGTCAGTTCTTTGATCCTGTCTTGAACTGAAATTTTGCTATTAGACAGATTGTCAATAATAACAACTTCATACCCCGCTTTTATAAGCTCTACTGTTGTATGGCTACCAATAAATCCATTGCCACCTGTTACTAAAATTTGCATCTGAACGTGCGTTAAAGTTATTTATTGATTTAAGTGATGCTCTGATATACACAATTAGTTTCCTCTAAAAGGATTCTGAATTTTCAATGCTTCACCTATTCTCACTTCTTCCGAGTGTTCTCCTTTTTCTTTACTCTCCATATCAGTCTCGATTTGTTTTGAGGCACTCAAACTGTTGTCTCTCTTAATCTTTCTTTGGAATTGCATCAGTCTTTGTAGATCATCTCTCCTTTTTTCTTCCGTAATTGTTGTTGGATCAATCTTCACCGGCATATTTTGTGCCTGGGCTGTAGTAGAGGTCTGTTTCTTTTTAAATATATCAAGAATTCCCATTTTCGTCTTCCTTATTATCTTTACTGTCGACTTTTATATCGCCGACGATTCCTTGTGGAGTTATATGGGTTCTGCCTTTGTTTAGATTGTCTCTATAAGCTACTACTTGGTCTGTAAGGCTTGGCAGAAGGTCGGCAGCTCCTGTAGTTTTACTTTGATCTTCTCCAGGGACTGCCTTTTCGGCTCCGTATTCCAAGCGCTCTTCAATCATTTGTTGAATCTGTTGTTTCCTGCTTTTAATTGCTTTATTGACAGTCGAAGAGCGGTCTACACTTACACCTTCTTTGATCGGCTTCTGTTGTGCTGGAGTTGCATACATTTGAGCAGACTCTTCGACAGTTCTTTCATAATGTCCAGTGTCCTTCATTCTTTCGAGATCTCTTGGATCAGATGTGATTAGCTCATGCTCAGCAAGACTGGATACTACTTGAATTGCAACATGGTTCGAGCCTGCAAAAAAGAGTCCCTGACCTTTGTCAGCAGTTAACAAAAAGTGTTTTTCACCTTCAGACAGATTAAATACCTTCTGAAGCCGATCAATAGCCGAAGGACTTTGCTGCATTAAAAACTGTATAGAAGAGTTGGTAATAATTGCTCTTCCCATATCATTCTTGAGGAAATCATCAACATCTTGAGTTATTGTTGTGAGTCCTAGATAATATTTTCGAGCGCGCTTGGCAATGCTGTACATAAACTTCGCAGAATCTGGATTTTGCATCATGTACCACGCTTCATCTACAATAAGAAGTCGTCGTTTTTGATCTTTTCTAATTTTAGTCCAGATATAATCCAACATCAGATACATTGCCATTGGCCTAAGCTCTTCTGGCATATCTCGAATGCTAAATACTGTAAACGGGTTATTTATTTCAACAGTGCTCTTTTCATTAAATACCCCAGCTCCGCTTCCGATGATAAATCTCTCAAGTCGGCTGGACATATCTCTTGCTTCAGGCTCTGCCATACCTTTGAGGACTTTATATAAATCTTCAAGAAGAGGGTAGGTGGCATTTTTCTGAGTCTTCGGGTCTAAGGTTATACCTTTTTCCCTGTAAGTTAATATCAATGCTCTGTCTAAAATCGCAGTTTCTACGTTTGAAAGATCTCCCAGCATAAGTTTAAAAAAGCCCTGGAGAGTAAGCATCTTGATTCTGAGCTCGTCTTCACCTTCTCCCATTCCTGAAAGCTCAAATGGATTCATTTTATCTCCTTTATCTTGTGAAAAAGATATATAGACGCCATTGACAGCTTTGCAGAGGCGCTCATACTCTTTCTCCGGGTCAATGATCATAACCCCTGTTTCAAGCATCCTGCTTCTTGCAGCTTCCAACTTCACAAAGTAGCTCTTGCCTGCACCAGATTTTGCGAAAATCACAGTATTGGCATTTTCCATTTCAAATCTGTCAAAGATAACCAAACTCTTATTGTGTTGATTAATTCCGTACATGATGCCGTGATCCATCGTGAGCTCTGATGTCACGAATGGGAAAGTAGTTGCCAACGAAGTCGTATCCATATTTTGGGTAATATAGAGTTTGTCTACACCAAGAGGCTCGCAGCTTATTAAGCCCTGCTCCTGTTGCAGTACCGCTGGTTTCGCAGTCACCTTGATAGCAGCAAGTGTAGAAGCAACATTCTTTCCTATTTTGTCTAGCTTCTCTTTGTCTTTCGATTGGATCATGATATACATCCCGAAATGGAAGTACTTTTCTGTACCTTCAGCTATAGAGTCTTGAAGTTGCTGTGCATCGTTTAGCGCTACTTTCACAGAAGGGTCGACTGCTTTACGGCTTTCCATCTGAGAGTAAATAGTCGCTTCCATTTCACCTATCTTTCTTTTCAACTTCTGCAAAATCATTTTTGAATCGACAGGATAGTAGAACGTACTTATATACAACGAGTGCTCAAAATTAATGATAGGGGCAAGCCAGTTGGGAAATGCAACTCTTGGATATCCACTTATAAAGTAGGTTCTGAAATACCACTCTCCGACTTTGAGGTTTTTGAAATCTACTTCCATATCGATTGGGGCGACCAGATCCTGTATAGACATCCCTTCGAATCTTTTGGCTCGAAGCTTTTCTGCTATTTGAGGATCAACCTCCTCTTTACCCTTTTCAGGTTTGTTTCTTCCTAGTGCGTTATTAAAAAGATCTACAAAACCCTGGAATGGGCCGAACTTTTTCTTTTTAATTTCAGTATCTTCATACCGCCTTTTATTTTTGAGTGCATCTCGCTTTTCTCTCTCTTGAAGCACTTCTTTTCTTATAGAGTCAAGAGTCTTACCTGGATCAAGTCGATCCTGACGTTTCTGCAGCATCTGCTGGGTTTGAGACTGGTATGTTTTGTTGAATTTTTGTGAATTAGACTTGGGGTTCATTTTACTCTTCAGGGTTGTATATATTATAGAAAAGCTCCATCAATTCCTCGCTTGTAAGCTGGTGCCCTATGAGTGTCATCCGGCCGAGCTGCTTTAGTAAATGATCTCTTTTGGGGTAAAGATAAATCTTACCTTGCTCTATAAGTTTTGCTTTGTTTGCAACGCTGAGTGGTCCGACTTCTTCATCGTCTTTGGGTTTGCCTATTTTAGAAGAGATCGATGTGTTAACGCTATTATAAGGGATTATTATATAGAATTTTTTATCCAGTACTTCATTTGTGACAATTAAATTCTGGATAAATTGGGTATAGATTTCAAGTTGCTTCATAAGACCTTCACTCATTTTTCTCTCTTTTTGTGCTTTAAGATATTTAAGATAGTTAGAGATATCTATTCTTTGAGTTTTTACTAGAATCTGCACATGGAAATTAAGTGAATTAAGGAGCCCCGCAAATGCGTAAATTTTATTATCCTGCTCATATTCAGAGAGAAGATCAAAGTTTACTGCGTTCGTCTGTAATACAATTGAAACCGTTCCCCGCTTGCTTATTACAAGATCGTCTGATATGTCGAGGATCTCGAGATGGTCTTGAGTTGAAAACTGTATTTTTGCTCTGCGTTTAGGATCCAATATAAGGCAGGTTTATGTTAATGGCTTCACCAAGATTGGTTTTTGCGACTGATTATCAAGCAACACCCTTAATTTAGGGAAATTATACTTGTCATGGCGTATCTCTACAATGTACTCACCTGGGTTATATGGTTTATTAGGCAGTACATAGCCTTGTGCGTTGCTCTGGTTTACTTGAACAATTTTCCCACCTGAGTCCCTGGTTATTATCATTGCTTGCTGTACTGGCTCAGACTGTGAATTTTGAATTACAAGATTGATACTGTTTGGCACTGGCTGGAATGAATCTATATTTACACTATATGCGTTGTTGCCTGAACTGATTGTAATCAAGCCAGGATCGCTTCCATTGCTTTTCTGGCCGATTTCAGCAGGGGTCTCAATTTGTGCTGTAGTCGATGGCTCTATAGGGGATTGGCCATACTTCGAATTCATCTGGTCAGATAAAGATGAGTTCTCCTGCACAATAGAAGCGCTCTCTTCTACTGGAATCGCCTTCTCGGTAGTTGTTTGTGTGCTTTCGGGCGATGCTATAGATTGTTGGGAGTGTATAGTTGCAGATTGGTCTTCTTGTGCTCCACTATCTTGCTTTGCTTCTAGAGCAGAGGCTTCTGCTGCAAGTTTTTCAATCTTGTCTAGTTTCTGTCTTTCTTCTTCGTCAAGTTCTTGTAACTTGCTTTCTTCTATAAACTGGGTTTTACCCAGTTCTGTGCCGCCTCCTACAATTTCTGGCTTTGTGGAGGTTGAAGTAATTGGTTTATTTCCTGCGTTCTTTGCTAGTGTTAAACCTCTTTGCTCAGCTTCCCATTCGACCTTTTCGTCGAAAAGAGAATTTTTCCACACTCTTAATGTTGGTTTTGTAATAGCACTGAGGTAGTTTTTAATGAAAGTATCTGCTTTCTGGTCATTTATCGGTACCACAGCCAGTCCAACTCCAACGCCAGATGAAAAGAGGAATACCGGAATTGCAATAATTCCAGGAAGTAAACCTTTTGTAAAAAAGAATAGAAATATTCCGCCGAAGCCCACTCCAAGTGCTAAATATGCGAACTCTTTTACCGTGAACCTGCCGAAAAGCTTAAATTCAATATCTAATATGTTTTGTGGTATAGGATGCTGTTGCATGACTTGAATGCTAAAATTGACTTATACTACAGCTAGAACAAGTTTAGCAAATACTTATTGTGAAATTAAGTAATTCTCAAATATCTATACTAAAGTTTGCACTTTTTCGCTATCAGATGGGTCTTACCCTAGATGTTGATTTCGCCTCGAAGTATTGGAGTAAGGCAGATATTGCAGAGTTAAAAACTTATAAACAGTTTTCGAAATTCTTTAGTCATAATGGTAAAAGCAACCCGATTGTTTCTGAGAAGGTATCTAAAGCGATAGCAGCATCCAAAAGGTTCCTTTTTAAAGATTGGGTTAGATTTATTTCTGTTACTGGATCTGTTGCTGCTGGAAATCCAAGAGAAACAGATGATATCGACATGTTTATTGTAGTAAAAGATTACAGATCGTGGATCTATAGACTTATCTTAAAACTTAAAGCTAACGACTTGAGGCGATACGGAGACACTAATTTTCAGAACACTTTTTGTGTTAATTTTATATGTGAGGAAAGAGCTTTGTTATTTGAGCAACAAAACATTTTTACTTTGCATGAGATGCTTAGAATGATCCCAATATACAATGAAGACTTCTATAAAGAAATTCTTGGTGCAAACCAATGGATTGAAAGGTTTCATATTCCTGCACCTCGACTAAACACAGAAATAAAAAGTACGGAGGGAATTATTAAAAAAGCATTTTACCGTCTAACAAACTTCTTTGCGTTTGCTTCTCAGCTAAGCTATATGCTTCTTTCCCGCCATAAAGCCGACGTTTCACGCCTTATCCATGGTTACCAAAAAGGGGATATCCGGTTTTACCCAAAAGATTTCAATCAAGAAAAACTTAATAACGTCAAGCTGCTATATCGGGAGTTCCTACCAGCTTCCGCCACCACCGCCACCGAAGCCACCACCACTAAATCCACCGCTTCCAAAGCCACTCCCAGATGATCTAGGTGAAGATGTAAATGATCTTGTCATTGAAGAGGTAGCATTACTAAGACTATTAACTAATAGGAATGTATTGAAGTTATTCCAATTCGCGCCGTAGTACCAGTCAGGTGGTTGGGTATAGATACCCTCGAACTTCTTTGCCCACTTTGCTTCAACTTTCATTACAATTGCATAGGGGAGTAACTTTTCAAAAAGCTCTACAGTTGGTTCAGGCTCTTTTGTTTTTACATACTCGCTGTCTGGTGCTTGCATTTTATCAATTCTATCTTTCTCCGCCGTCTCAATATACATTTTCAGGCCTAGGCTTTCTTCATATGCAAGTGTTCCTTTTTCAGTCCTTTGGGGCATAAAGAACCCAAATATAATAATAAAGATCGCCGATACAATTAAACCGATTCCAGTCCATATTCCACCCGCTGAAAATAGAAATCCACCAGTTAAGAAGAATGATCCGCCAAGCAAAACCCCGCCCAAAACTGTCATTGTGACTTTAAGCTTCTTAGGATTTTTGCTGAAGTATCCATCTTTGACGATCGATTCATTAAGATTGTCATTGAATTTTGTGACAGTTTTGTAGAATTTGTTTTTGAGCTTGTTTAATGATACTTCATCACCTTTTGCCCCCGAACTTCCGAAAATACCTTCCAGGACTAATTTCTCATGATCTTTTAGCTCAAAAAAGTCCGATTTCATCAAAGTGAATCTATAATTGGTTCCTATCCCAAGAAGTTTTTTCCCTTCAGTTATTTTTATATATCCTCTAATTGCAAGATCAATAACCGAAGCTGTCAGATCAAGGTTGTCTACATTATTGTCAATCAAAAGTCCTACTTCAGCAGGTGATAGGTTATCAGGAGGTGAAAAAGAAGGAACAATTGTTTTTCTGCCTGGGGCATCTTTTCCCGACTTTCTCCAGAACTTATACAAAAAGAAAAAGCTTATAAACGGTAAGATAATTCCTGAGTTAACTAAAACAGTATATCCATACTGTTTCCAGAAGCTAGGTTTTTCAAATGTTCCGGGACGTACACCTAAAACAACCGAGTAACCCTCGTATGCTGAGAAAGAAGTCTGGGGGGTTATTGTAACGGTGTTGCCATCTGTTTCAAATGTACACTCGCCTTCTGTTGATCCATAGGGACCTGTGTAGCAAGTGTATTGGATCTCGTCTAAACTCACACTCGACGGATATGTTATTTCTGTAGACGCAGAAGAAATCCTCACCGGCCACTGGTCTCCTGTACTGTTCCAAAAGAATTCGTCAAGGTCTTTGAAGTAGTACATTACATTGTCGATTGTGTAATCAATGATATAGGTGTGTTCTCCTGTAATAGTTACATCTGGGTCCCCTATTTTCAGTTGGATATAGTTTGGAAAACTTGTTTTTGTGTATTTATATCCTGTACCAGATTCGTCTCTAACAGAAACAATTGTAATCTTGTTTTTTATACTTAGAGAAAGGAAGTCCGCTGTCCTCGTTACTGTAGGAATCTCTCTATAAATACCATGTTTTTGAGAATAGAAATCTACTGTAATAGATTCTCTGATCCTTGCTGTGGAGTCTTGGTCGAGAGTTACATTCGTATCGAAATTTTTAATAATCCAGTCTGTCTCAACAGGGTTATCTTCTTGTGCAAATACCTGACCAGTAGAAAAAAACAGTATAGCTGCAACAAAAAAGATTTTAAAGAAGCTTTTTCTCTTTTGCACGGAGATTATTCTCCTTTCGTTTCTTCGAAGCTAACTTTTACATTCTCACGTTCATCGCCTGCAGCTTCAAAAAATTCTCTTTTTACGAAATTAAAAATTCCTGCAATCAAGCTTCCAGGAAAAACCTGTATCTTAGTATTAAAATCTCGAACTGTAGCATTATAAAATCTGCGAGATTTTTGTAAGTTATCTTCAATTGCTTTTAAATCAGTCTGAAGTTGAAGGAAATTTTGATTCGCCTTTAAATCAGGATAATTTTCTGCAACAGCAAAGAGTGATCTTAATGTATTTGAGAGCATATTGTCTGCTTCTGCTCTTTCTTTCATAGAGCCTGCATTTTGGACTGCTGATCTCAACTGAGTTACTTTCTCAAGAGTCTCTGCTTCATGCTTCATATAGCCTTTCACAGTACTTACAAGATTTGGAATCATGTCGTATCTCTGCTTCAAAAAGGTGTCTATATCTGCCCATGCTTCATCTACCTTCACTTTGAGTCTAACTACACCGTTGTAGAATCCGATTACTGCAAGGGTCACTACGATTACTATCCCGATAAGAATTGTTCCAATTCCCATTTATATTATTGCTAAACTTATAACTATTCTATTGTACATTATTTAAAAGATAAGTTGTAGAGAAGGCGAATCTCATCAGCTATGGGATTGGTTGGGCAAAAGTCTCCCTATCATTGTTGTGCTAAAATCTGTCATGCAATTTTCTTTAAATGAAAACCAGAAAAAAGCAGTCGAATACGATAGAGGTCCATTACTTATTATTGCCGGTGCTGGGACAGGGAAAACTTCTGTTATTACTCAAAGGATCGCTTATCTTATAAATTCGGGTAAAGCGAAATCTTCGGAGATTCTTGCTCTGACATTTACTGAAAAAGCAGCATCAGAAATGGTTGAACGAGTAGATCAGCTTATGCCGATTGGATATGAAGAAGTTCAAATCTCTACTTTTCATTCTTTTTGTGACAGGATCTTGCGTCAAGAAGGAATTCACCTTGGTCTTGACTCGAATTATTCGCTTATGACCCCAGCTCAGTCATATATATTTTTTAGAAGGCATCTTTTCGACTTTTCTCTAGATCTTTTTAGACCTCTTGGAAGCCCCTCTCAACATATCTCAAATATCTTGAAACACTTTTCTCGGTTGCAAGATGAAGATGTGTCACCTGAAGATTATCTAAAGTATGCAAAGTCGTTTCGAAGAAACACTGAGGCAAAGAAAGAGCATTATGAAGAAGTAAATGAGCTTGCAACTGTTTATAAAGAGCTTCAGACGTTTAAACATAAAGAATCAAGGCTTGATTTCGGAGACTTGATTATAACTGTTTTGCAACTATTTCGTAAAAAACCTCACATTCTCGAAAGATACCAGAATCAGTTTAAATATATTCTTGTAGATGAATTTCAAGATACGAACTTTACACAAAATGTCTTGGTGAACATGCTAATGCTTGGAAAAGATCCGGAAAAGGCGACTAGGGCACTGAGAAAGAAAGCAAAAATAACTGTAGTTGGAGACGATGACCAGGCGATTTACAAGTTTAGAGGTGCGGCAATTTCAAATATATTACAGTTCAAAGAAGTCTATCCAGACTGTCTGAGAATTGTTTTGACTGAAAATTACCGATCTCGTCAAGAAATTCTCGATGCGGCACACCAACTGATTCAGAAAAATGACCCGTATAGGCTCGAAGAGACTGAAAATATTGATAAAAAGCTTTTGGCTATGGCACCTTTTGAAAAAGTAGTCTCTGACCCTGTTCAGCTAATAGTTGCTGATACAAGCAATGAAGAAGCTGAATTAATAACTAAAGAAGTACTAACCCTGACAGGAAATAAAGACCGTCTTAAAAATGACAACAGCATAGTAAACAAAAAGTACGATTCAAAAGGGCAAAGCGTATTTGTTGATATTGTAGATGAATCCTCTGGCTACAATTTTAATGACATTGCGGTTTTGGTTAGAGCAAACCAACATGCAGATGAAATAATTCAAGCATTAAAGTCTTATGGAATCCCATATAAGTTTACTGGACCAAAAGGTCTTTACAATAGGCCAGAAATATCTCCACTGATATCCTTCTTAAAACTCTTAACAGATTATACTGACAGTGTTGAAGCGTTTAACCTTGTAAAAATGCCTTTATGGGGGTTGAAACCAAGAGAAGTAATTGACATAATGAGGCTAGCTAGAGACCGGAAGCTTTCTACTATTGAGTTTCTTGAACAGAGATGGGAAGTCAAAATCGGTGACGAAAATATTACAACTGCTTTTGATCCGAAAGGAACTTCAGTTTTTGAGAATATCTCTGTTGAATCTTCTAATGCTTTAGGCAAAATCCTTGGGGTGCTTGATAAAGGCATTCGAGAAACTATTTCTAAAGCTTCGCTTACATCTATTTTATATGACTTCTGTCTGGATAGCGGTTACCTTGACTCTTTTCTTAATGAAGATACTTATCTAGCCCAGTTTCAAGTTCAAAATATCGGTAAATATTTCAATGTGATCAAAGAATATGAGCTATCAAATCCAGGGACAGATATATATGAGTATGTAAACTATCTTGATTACAGTATAGATATCGGAGAGTCTCCTTCGGTCGATACTGATTTGCTAGAAGGCTATAACGCAGTAAATATACTGACTGTTCACAGCGCAAAAGGTCTTGAATTTCCTATTGTTTTTCTTGCAAACCTTGTGTCTGATAGATTCCCTTCGCGGAATCGTTCTGATGTTTTACCTATCCCTGATGCACTTGTTAAAGAGGAAATTCCAGAATCTGATTCAAAGCAAGAGAAACTTCGCGAAGAGAGAAGGCTTTTTTATGTCGGTGCCACTAGGGCTAAGGAGAAACTCTATCTCACAGCCGCAAAATATTATGCTGGGGCAAAAAGGAAAAAGAAACCGAGTATCTTTCTTGATGAGCTTCTTGACCGTAAGGTCTCTGACGACTTTGCAGAAGATCAGGACAATATCCAAAAAAAGAACATCTTAATCATCCCTGCAAGAGATCATATCGAAGGCATAGAGCTAAAAGAATTGCAGAGCTATTTGCCTAAAGCATTTAGCTACACTCAGTTAAAAACTTATGAACTTTGTCCTGAAAAGTACTTCTACCAATATATATTGAAGCTCCCAGCAAAACCTAATTCGGCACTTTCTTTTGGTATAACAGTTCATGCCGCACTGAAAGGTCTTTATACAGAGTTTATGACAGAGAGTGGAGGCCTAAAAGGTTTGACTTCAGAGATAAACGCTGACAGATTAGTCTATATTTATAATGAAAACTGGCTCAACATTGGTTATGAAAACAAAAGGCATGAAAATATCCGTAAAAGACATGGAGAAAAAATCCTGAGATCATTTTTCTCAGAGTTTTTTAGTAAAAACGATAAAGTCTTAGAGCTCGAAAAGTTTTTTCGGTATAAATTAGGTAATTACATAGTTACAGGAGCAATTGACCGCATAGATCTTTTGAAAGAGGTAAAAGGTGTTAAGCATGTTGAGATTATTGATTACAAGACGGGCAAGCGAAGAGACAGAAAAGAAATTGAGAAAGACCTTCAGCTGCCCTTGTACGCTCTAGCTGCTGAGAGCCTCTTTGGAGTTAAAGTTGATAAAGCTAGCTTGCTCTTTGTTGAGCATGGGGTTAAAGAAGAGTTTACAATAAGCGATAAAAGCAAAAATGCCGCTCGCGTGAAAATGCAAGAACTTATTGCAGGAATAATATCTGGAAACTTCAATGCAAAGCCGAGTCATATGTGTAAATACTGTGATTACAGAAATATATGTGAAGATGCACAAATATAGCAGAGTTGAAATTCTGTAAGAATCTAGCAGATAGTAGTCTTATAGGCTATAATGCTGCAGTTCTCTTTGTCGCTACAATGAGATATATTAGTATTAATACATGCCTGAGAAATCTATTAGAAATAAAAACTTAGTTAGAAACGTGATTAGGGGTTTCTATCTTCTTGTACTTTTGTTTTCAAGCAGAGCTCTTGTTTATGCTGATATTCTAAGTGACCGGCTCAATGCTGTTGGAACATCCACAAACCAGGTAGATCTTGTAAATAACGTTATTTCGTTAGCTATCCCAATAGGGGTATTCTCATTAATTGGTTTGATGGTTTCAGCAGGATATATTATGCTTACTAGTGAGGGAAACCCTGAAAAGATAGCGGAAGCGAGGTCAATAATTGTTAATGCTTTGATTGGGTTTGGGTTAGTAGGCTTGGCCGTAGCAATTCTGCTGCTTATAAATAATGTTCTGCAATTACCGGGGGTTAATCCATAAATATAAATATGAAACCTACTATTAAAAAATTCTTTAACAAAGTGACGACCGTAGGATTAGCATTCCAATGGTTTGGTATCAATAACCCATGGAGCTCATCGTTCACGACATTTAACGGAACTGTAAGTAAAGCTCAGACTGTGATTAATCTTGCTGCAGGAGCGTCAGGTCTGGTTGCTGTAGGAATTATAATTGCCGGCGGATATACATTTATAACAGCATCCGGAAATCCTGAAAGCATAGATAAAGGCTCAAAAATGGTTATGTACGCTGTAGCTGGACTAATCGTCGTTTTTATCTCAAGAGCGTTGATTATTTTCGTATTGAGTGATATTTTAGGAGTATAGCGTGCTGTTTTGTTGCAAAATAGGTGTCTATCTAATATAATGGTAGTACCCTATAACAAA
>JACKFR010000006.1 GCA_020632375.1 Candidatus Nomurabacteria bacterium | reverse complement strand
TTTATTCCGTCCTACTAAAGTTAAATTCACTTGAATACTTGCACATAAAAGTCTATAAGGACCATATATAAAATTTGTTTGTAAGGTTTCTGAAGTACTTTTTTCTTATCTATAAAAAACATTTTAGCTTTGTTGCTAAATATAAATGGAAATTCTTAGTATCTTTCGCCGCATCGATTTTACTCCTATTCCTTTTAAATTATGCATATTTTGCAATAGGGAGCATCATTGATAGCGTAAACGCAAATGATGCTCAAAATGTACTCGGTGCAATAGTCAAAATAGCGATTATTCTATCTCTACCAATAATCGTCGAACCAATAACGTTTCACTTCCGCTCTAGAGTTTTTTCTTCAGTAGTTAAAGATCTTACTGCTAAAGTTTATGGGAATGTCATGTCTTTAGACTATTCTTACCACACTGATAAAGAAACAGGTAAGCTGGTTTCAAAAATAATAAATACCGGAGATGTAGTCACAATGTTTATATGGAGCTTAGACTGGTTTACTATTGAAAATCTTGCTTCGCTACTAATCCCATTAGTCTTAATTTCAACCATTTCAAGTAAAATTGCTCTTGCAATATTCCTTATCATTATAGCTTCGCTTCCGTTATTTACATTTGCACTTCGATTTAATATCAAAAGGAGAAAGATACTTAAAGAAGCAGATTATAAACGAAATAGCATTATTGTCGATGGCATAGGTAATTACGAAACAGTGAAAAGCTTTGGTCGCAAGGATGAAGAGCAACATTTGCTAGATGAGAGTTTATTAGTGTGCGAGTCAACAGTAAACAAATATCAGGACACTTTCCGTTTGATAGACTTCGTTACCAGACTCGTTGGGATTATACTTTTTGCTTGCGGTGGATACATGGTTTATATCGATTTCAAATCTGGAATGTCAAGCCTAGGCGAATCAGTTGTCGTGTTGACCTATCTAATACAGATCTCTAATAGAGTCATGGGATTAATTTTTTCATTCAGAGAAGTCTTGAAAAATCTCCCAATTGCAGAAGATCTTTATGATTTGCTCGATCTCAAATCAAAAATTACTGAACCTCCAAATCCAGTATCATTATCAGATCCCGAGGGTTTGATTATCTTTGATCAAGTTGAGTTCTCTTACGACAAAAAAAAGAAAGTACTAGATAAGCTTAGCCTCACAATCAATCCAAATCAGAATATCGCCTTAGTCGGACCTTCAGGAGGTGGTAAGTCAACAATAGTCAAACTTCTCATGCGATATTATGATGTCGATGCCGGCTCAGTTAAAATAGATGGAATTGATGTTAGAAGTATTGCAACCTCTGATCTTAGCAATGTATTTGGGCTTGTTCCTCAAGAACCGGTTTTGTTCAATCGAAGTATTCTTTTCAATGTTGGCTACTCATTAAGCTCTGAAGAAGGTGTTTTACGAGAATCTTTATCTCAAATAGAGGATGCGTGTGAAAAGGCTCAGATAAGGGACTTTATTAGATCTCTGCCTGATGGGTATGATACTGTTGTCGGTGAAAGAGGGATTAAGCTAAGCGGCGGGCAAAAGCAGAGGCTCGCAATCGCTCGGGTAATTCTCAAAGACCCTGAGATTATTATTTTTGATGAAGCCACAAGCATGCTTGACAGTGAGAGTGAGCTTGCGATTCAGAAAGCTTTTACTGAGCTTAGTAAGAACAAAACTACCATAATTATCGCTCACCGTCTTAGCACTATAATCCATTGCGATAATATCTTTGTAATAGATGAGGGGCAGTTAAAAGAGTCTGGTACTCATGCACAGCTTTTAAAGAAAAAAGGTATATACGCTACTCTTTGGATTATTCAAAGCGGTGGCTTCAAAAAGAAACTCACCTTAAACGGGGTGAATAATGTAAAGAAAGAGTTTATAAATTAGTGTTAAAATACTCTTATGAAGATAGATATTATTACTATTTTCCCCGATCAGATTAAATCATTTATATTAGAGGGGATTTTTCGCATAGCTCAAGAACGAAGTTCCGTAGAGATTAATGTGCATAATTTGAGGAAATGGGCTACCGATAAGCATAAAACTGTTGATGACAGGCCATATGGCGGCGGGGCAGGTATGGTTATGAAGGTTGAACCTATCTATAACGCTCTCTCTGAATTAAAGACCGAAAATACAAAGGTTGTTTTAATGACTCCAAAAGGCTCTCCACTAAAACAAGAAACACTCAAAAGATTTGTAAAGAAGCCTAGTGTGAATCTGATTATTATGTGTGGACACTATGAAGGAGTCGACTATAGAGTTCATGAATACCTGATTGACGAGGAAATATCAATCGGGGATTATGTTCTCTCCGGAGGAGAGTTGCCAGCTCTAGTTTTGGTAGATGGAATTATTCGCCTGATTCCAGGTGTTCTCGGGAATTCTGAGTCTTCAAAAGAAGAATCATTTGAAAATTCTTTGCTTGAATATCCTCAGTATACTCGTCCAGAGATTTTTAATGATTGGGGTGTTCCCAAAGTCTTGCTTAAAGGTAACCACAGGGAGATTGATAAATGGCGCAGTAATAGGGCAAGATCAATAACTAGAAAGACACGACCAGAACTTTTCTGAAACGAGCATTATCTACTATAAGCCTAAACAACTGATCTCATAGCAATAGGTGTATAGTATTAATTTTTATTGTGCTAACACCTTCTTTACAACTAGCTCTCTATTGTATAATAAGAAGTTAATAACTTGATTATCCAAGATCGATGGACTTTAGAAAGTTGCTTGCTAAAGGTCTGTATAGAGGTCAGAAGTTCCAGCTCACCGAAAAGAAAGTCAAAGAACTAAAAAGAGAATTAAAAGAACTTGAAACAAAAGGAAGAAAAGAAATAGCTGATAGGCTTGATTGGTTAAGAAGCCTTCCAAATGCTCGCGAAGACACAACTTTCTCTGAAGTCTTAGATGATAAGAACTATCTTGAAAATAGAATCAATGAATTAAAAGAGATCTTATCTAATTATGAGATCTCTAACGAAAAGAAGCATACGAATATTGTTGAGATCGGTTCTGAAGTAGAGGTCGGGTTTGAAGGATATGAAGCTAAATACAAAATAGTCTCTGCATTAGAAGCTGACCCTTTAAATAATAAGATCTCTGATGAGTCGCCTGTTGGAAAGGCGCTTTTGGGCTCAAGAGCAGGAGATATTGTTTATGCAGATACTGGGGTAGCAAAAAAGAAATTTAGAGTGTTAAAAGTAAGTTAAGCTGGATGCATACAAATCGTGGTTTCTAAAACCAGCTTCTTTAAAGTGAAGTTTAATTTATACTCAATATTCTACCATGACAAAACCAAGATTTTTTGAATTTCCGAAATCAAAATTCTCTAAAAAAGAAAGAGAGTTAATTGCGATCTTGTGCGAAGTCGGAGAGGTTATCCATAAAATCTGGGATAAACAGTACGACTCCAAAGCCGGGAGGGCAAATTTCTACCCGTCTGGGGTTTCTAAAAAACAGATTGTAGAAGCCGCTAAAAAAGATAAAGATATTCTCGCTCCATATACACTTGTAAAAAAAGATAAGGGAAAGCTCGTAGCGGTGAGTTACCGTGATGAGTATAAAAAAGAGATAGACCAGATTTGCGTGCTTTTGGACAAAGCCGCTGATGTTGCTGATTCCAGGGGGATGAGAAAGTTCTTTCTACAAACCAGAAAAGCCTTTGACAAAGGAGACTTTAATACCGCACTCAGAGTGTATTTAGGGAATATTGATCTTCAATTTGACATCCTTGTTGGCCCGACTGAAACATATAATGATAAGCTTTTTGGAAAGAAAAAAGCCTTTGAGTATATTCTTTCTGTCTACAACCCCGAAGAGAGTAAATATGTAGAGCAGATGGAGAGAGTGATGCAGAACATTAGTATCCTAAAGCCTAAGCGGTCAGTTGCAGAAAAGATAGACGCAAAGAAAGTCCGTGTAAGAGTTGACGATGCAATTATGTATGCGGGTCCTAATGCTTCGCTGCACCCTTCAAGCACAAATCTACCAAATGAGCCTGAAATGGTTGCCAAATATGGTACTAAGATTTCGGTTTACAGAAATGCAATGCATGATAAGTTTGAGAAAAAGATTAAACCTCATGTCAGTAGATTTGTAGATATTGGGCTGACTGACAGTGAACTCGAAGAAGGGTATTTTAGGCTTATTATGCTTCATGAGATAACTGAGGGTGTAGTCAAATTCTCAGATATGCAGAAAAGACTAGAGCAGTACTTTGATGCAGTGAGAGAATTTAATGCTTTCATTCTTGGGGTCAAGAGTGCGAGCTATCATGTGCTTCAAGGATTAATTGATACAAAGCAGTATCACTCGATCTTATTTGGACTTATGCTTTACGGAATTGATGTAGGAGCTAGGTATCAAAACGATTCTTCACTAATTGAGTATGCCCGAGGCTTTTCAGTACTTTTATCATTTGCATTAGAAAGGGGTTCGATAGAAATAGTCGATAAAAAGATTAAAGTTGATCCTGTGATGCTTTCGTCAGATATTGATGTAATGTCGTCTGTGATGCTACAACTTTCTGAAGAAGGCTCTGTGTCTGACGCAGAAACTTTGTTTAATGAGTATGCTGATTTTTCTGTTTTTGAAAAGCTCGAGAAGGTTTAATTAACTCTATTCTTCCGTGCTAGAATAGAGAATGGATTCAATTCAAGACCTTCTGAAAGATAAAAAAGAGTTTGCAAAATCGCTTCAAGAGAGGCATAAGTATGTCTCTAAAGAATTTCAAGATTACGGTTATCGAATAGCTCTGAAGCTTGGAGATCTAAAACGAGTCTCAATGTATATTAAAATTGCGAAAGAAAAGCCTAGAGCTTTGGTTGAGCAAGCTTATTCTTTCGCGATCGACTATCCCAATGCTAAAAATCGAGGAAAGCTATTTTTATGGAAGCTAAAAAGGTTAGAATCAGGCACAGAAGACGAAAATTCTTTTAATAAAACCAATAGCCCAAAGGCTGAAAACCGTGGAAATTAATAACTCTATAAAACATTTTTTTAAAGTTGCTACTGTTGAGTATAAGCTTTCACTGGCTTCAGAATTTGTCTATCGGTGGCAAGTTCTTATGTGGGTTGTTTCAGACGCTATTCAACCAGTAATATTTGGTACTCTTTGGGTTTCAGTTTCTAAATCAGGATTTAGCGAAGTCCCTACAAACTATATTATCTCATATTATTTTCTTGTTGTTATTGTAAGCCGATTGACCCAAGACTGGTCTATTCAGTTTGTTTCTAATTCGATTATTGATGGAGATTTTGCAAAGTACCTTGTAAGGCCATTTAATTATCTGGCAGAAATGTTTGGGATCAGCCTTGCAATTAGAACACTAAGGATAATCTTAATGATTCCACTTATCTTGGTTGCGTTCATATACCTTGGGAATAGAATTTCGTATGACCTTAATACTTTAAACGTGTGTCTGTTTATAGGATCGGCGATTCTTGGTTTTGTGATTAACTTTTTTCTTGGCAACATATTTGCTCTTGTTGCTTTCTTTATAAAGCAGGTTGTTGGTCTGAGAGCATTGTATGTCAATCTCGTTTCAATCCTTTCTGGTGAATATATTCCATTGAAGTTTCTTTCACACGGCATGCTTTTTATTTTTCAGCTGCTTCCTTTTAGATATGTTCTGTCATTCCCGATTGAGATCCTTAGTGGTGATCTTAATTTGAGTTCTATTCGAGATGGATACTTGATCGGAGCTTTGTGGCTTGCTGTACTATTCTTTGTTTATAAAGCTATGTTTCGTTATTCAATAAAGAAATATGAATCGGAAGGGATATAACTATGTATTATATTAAAGTTTGGATTGATATTGTGCGCAAAAGTCTTGGCAAGAATCTTGCTTACCGGTTTGAATTCGTTTCTAAGATTGTTAGGATGGTGTTTCTTCTTGCGATACAAGTTCTCGTTATCAAAGCCATCTATCAAAATACTAATTCAATAGCTGGCTGGGATATTTCTGATTACTACTTATTATTGGGGGTTTATAACTTGGTTAATTATGTAAGCTGGGGAGTTTTTAATGTTAATCTCTGGAGAATAGAAGAAAAAGTTCTCAAAGGCGAATTTGATTTTTTACTCTTATATCCGACAGGCTCGGTTTTTGCAGCAGCCTTTTCTGAGTTTTTCTTAGATGATGCCATTGCAGCAGTGTCTGGATTGGCACTGATTACATACTACTTTTTTAATAATTATGAGATATTGACTGTTACTGGAATCATTGGAGGAATAATCGCCATCTTCGCAGCTTTTATCATCTGGTTTAGTCTGCATCTTGCTGTTGCTTCATTTAATTTTGTTTCTCCCAAAAACGGCTTTATGGACCTGCTCCATTCTCTTACTCGAACTGCTTCAGTTCCCATAGATATATTTTCTGATATAACTAGGTATGTTATGTTTTCACTTTTCCCCGTTGCGTTTATTGCTGTTGTGCCGGTAAGGATTTTAACTGGGGTGTATAGTCTAAACTTTGTTATCTTTTCATGTCTAATCGCTTTGCTGAGCTTTATGTTAAGCGTTACAATCTGGCGTGCTACGATCAAAAGCTACACAAGCGCAGGTGGCTAAAGTAAGTAAATAAATAAATTAATCCTGAGAATTTCAATGAACCGAGATACTGCTTTAAAGCTAGTTGAAGAATATACTCAAAATAAAAACCTTATTAAGCATATGCTTGCGGTTGAAGCCGCTATGAGAGCATATGCCAGAAAGTTTAATGAAGATGAAGATTTATGGGGAATTACTGGACTGGTGCATGATTTTGACTATGAAAAGATGGGGACTGAACATCCTTCTGAATGGGGATACGAAATTCTTAGAAAAAATGGTGCAGGAGAAGAGATAATTCAAGCTATTAAAGGACATGCAGATAGAGACAACCCTGCAAGTCGTCCGACATTAATGGATAAAACTCTTTTTGCTGTTGATGAGCTTACAGGGTTTATTGTAGCGTGTGCACTTCCTCGTCCAGACCAGATCTCTGGGCTACAGATCAAGTCAATAAAAAAGCGGCTAAAGGACAAAAGTTTTGCCCGTGGAGTGGACCGTGAGCATGTAAGAATGGGTTGTGAAGAGCTTGATATCGAGTTGGATGATCACCTGACTACTATTCTAGAAGCAATGCAAGGAATTAAAGACAGTCTTGGACTCAAGTAAGCTTTGTTGTAAATCTTCATATATTCTTAAAACGATGCTAAAATCTGCCTAATATGAAGGCTGCGCATTTGTTAAAAAATATAATAGCTTTTTCTTCATCTTTCTCTTCAGGTCTGGTATATCCAGGCCAATTTTCATTAAACAAAATTTTAAAGAACCGGTAATTTAGTAGATAATTTATTCCGAATTAACAATGATAGATATTAAAAAGATAGTTAATAACACTGAAGGTGTTAGAAAGGCTCTACTTAAAAGAATACCAGAAGATGAATTAGATCTTGGAAAGATTGTGACTTTATACAAGGAGAAACAAGAAGCTTTAAAGAGATATGAAACACTTCGAGCGGAGCAAAACTCGTATAACGAAAAGATGGCAAAATTGGATAAAGGTTCGCAAGCCTTTAAAGACCTAGTACAAAACCTGAAGTCTGTTTCAGCAGATGTTAAAAAGCTCGAGGATGAGGTAAAAGCTTATGAAGACAAACTCACGGTGCTCATCGAAGTCCTTCCTAATATTCCGGATGTAGATGTTGTCGCCGGAGGCAAAGAAAATAATGAAGTAATTGAGACATTTGGTGAAAAACCTGAGAAAAACTTTGAAGTCAAAGACCATGTTGAGATAGGTGAAGAACTTGGAATATTTGATTTTGAACGCGCAGCCAAAATGGGGGGAGCCCAGATGGCTATGTACAGAGGAGATGGAGCACTTCTAGAATGGGCGTTGATACAGTTTTTTATTAAAGAACATCTTAAAGATGGGTATGAGATGATTTTGCCTCCACATTTGCTTACTGAGAATTCTGCATATGTTGCAGGGCAGCTTCCCAAATTTAAAGAAGATGTCTTTTGGACAACTGACGGGTATTGTTTATTACCAACAGCCGAAACAGCTCTCGCCAACTATTATAAAGATGAGATCGTAGACGAGTCAGAACTGCCGAAAAAGCTTTTTGCATATACACCATGCTATCGCAAAGAAGCGGGGAGTTATCGGGCAAACGAGCGGGGACTTATGAGAATGCACCAGTTTAACAAGGTAGAAATGTTCCAATACACAACTGATGAGGCTTCTGACCTGGCTTTTGAAGAGCTTGTAGGTAAAGCAAAAGATCTTGTCGAAAAACTCGGCTTGCACTATAACTTGGTAAAACTTGCCGCTGGAGATTGTTCTGCAGGAATGGCGAGAACCTACGATGTAGAAGTTTACTTGCCTGGGCTTGACCGCTATATTGAAGTAAGCTCGTGCTCTAATGCAAGAGATTATCAGACAAGGAGAGGCAATATGCGATTTAAGCCAGCAGATGGTGGTAAGCCCCGTCTTATGCATTCTCTGAATGCTTCTGGGTTGGCAACTAGCCGTCTTATGGTTGCAGTTGTTGAAACATACCAGAATTCAGACGGATCTATAACGGTTCCAGATGTATTAAGAGACTTTGTAGGGAAGGATAAAATCTCTAAAAATAGTTAATGAATTATTTTCTAGGCATCTTCCCTAACGATAAAGCACTATACAAGATCTCTAAACTTGTTCCGGAAGTCGGAAGGGTTCTGGATGCGCAGGGAATTCCATTTACACCTGTAAAATCAGAGAACTTGCATATTACGGTCTTGTACCTGGGCAGGAAGATGCCTTTTCTTCGAAAACAGTCAACCAATCTAAGACTCAAACGCCTCTATTTTAAGCCCTTTGTAGTAAGTGTAGATGAAGTTAAACTCGGCCTTGGACGTGCAGCCAGAGAGACGGTATTTGGAGTTATTAACTCTGGTGCTGAAGATCTTAGAGAGATGGTCTATCAGCTAGATGAAAGTCTCGGGTTTGAAAGAACCCAAACATTTATGCCGCATATGACTCTTGGGAGGGTTGCGAAAGATCTTTCTGATGAAGAGTTTCATAACCTCGGTCAAAACTTTAATGAAATCAGTAAGCGTTTTTTAGCTCAAGAGATTAAGTTTTTTGTCAATTCAATCTATCTTGTAGAATCAGACTTGCACTCTTATAAACTTTGTAAAAAGTTTTCTGCAAGCTGAATTGCTTTTTTGTTATCTGGAATAAGTACTGCAATTTTGTTTCTTTTGAACCATGTTCTCTGTCTACGGGTATATTGCTTAGTGTGCAGATAGATCAAGTCTTTAACTTCTTCAAGCGTTTTCTCTCTAGCGAAATAGGGATCAAACTCTTGATATCCTATTGTTTGAAATGCTTTTAAATTTTTTTTGGGGAATTTGTTTCTGAGAGTTTCATTCTCTTCAAGAAGCCCTTGTTTGAAAATCAAATCGATCCTGTCAGCTAAGTGCTTATTTAATGTATCTTCAGGCTGGTCGAGAACAAGGTATAGGCACTTTGCTGCTGGAACTCTTCTTTTTGACTGCACTCTATAGCTTGCTCCCCCCTGAAGGAGTCGAATTAGCCGCCTTGGATTATATGCATCACTTTGATTCAAGAGGCTTAGCTTTTCTCCTGCCAAAATTCTGAGCTCTTCAACCGATTTATCTTCAAACTTGTGCGATTTTTCAGAAGCATCTGCTAACTCAAACCCGTAAACGATTGCATCAATATACAATCCCGTGCCACCGACAAGAAATGGAATCTTTTTTTCTTGGGCGATTATTTCTCTAACCTCTTTAACATAATCACTCAAGTTATAGTTTTCTCTTATGCTTACATGACCATAAAGATAGTGCGGAATACCATTAATCTCCCAGCATTTGGGAGAAAGAATTCTGTCAGGAACTGGCTTCGCTGTACCTATGTTTAGTTCTTTATATACTTGGCGAGAATCAGCATTAATAATGTAGCCATTAAACTTTTTTGCAAGGTCAATTGCGAGCTGTGACTTGCCAACGCCAGTTGGGCCTGCAATAACAATAAGAGGCTGTTTCTTAGTTTTCATCACAGATAAAACGTCTCGCTAATAAATGGTTAAGTGCGATCGTTATTAAACTTGAAGAGATTACAATAATGAAAACTTTTGCCAAGCCAATCGGTACAAATGGGATGAATGTAAATCCGCAGATCATAAGGATTATTCCTAGATCAAGAGTCTTTGAAAAGTGAGTTCTTGTTATATGGTCTAAATCAGGAGACTTTTGTTTCAGCTCATCAAAGGATTTTAATAGAAGGTGGATTAAATTAAGCCAATTAAAGGCAACTACTAGTGCAAACGCTGTTGAGAGAAGACCATCGTTAATATCTCCGAAAACTCTTTGTGTCACAACAGCTGAAATCAAGTAAACAACGGCAGATAGAATCGAACTTAGGCTAACTACAATAGCGACTTTGGTATTTTTAATAGTCTGTTTATTAACTAACAAAAAAATAATTGGTGGAATAATCAATATCAGGATCATTAAGATCAATTGTGTGATCGTAAATATGTTAAGATTTTGAGCTAGAAACTTCATTTAAGTATGATATCCTTCATTTTAGTAAAGTACTGACCAATAACAGTTGTGATGATCCATGCACCAAGTGTAAGGAATATAAGGTCTTTGCTAAGGATTCTTGTATATCCGGATGATAGTAAATAGATAATTCCAAAGAGGGCCGCTGCAGAGAAGCTTAACCTGATATCGTCAGAATGTAAGTTAACCTTTATAAGAGATAATAAAACAAAACCTTCAATTATTATGATAAATAAATCAGTTGGAATTCCCGCGAGTTTTAATGTAGAGATCCATAAGGTGAATAGAGCGACTACAGTAAGTGCCAAGCGAATATTTTCTTCTTTCTTCTGCTCCTTTCTTGCTGCAGAGAAGATTAAGATTGCTACTGTTCCAGCTATCAATGCAATTGCTACCTGCTCATAATCTACTTGGTATATGTACGGTGTGCTGTCTTCAATATTCGCGACGGAGTATGGTTCAGGAATCACTCCCGAATTGTAAAGGATATCAGCCACTTTTGCTGATTCCGCATCTTGTGACACAGCCGGTGCGAATTCTGGACTTGTACTGCTACGGTTGTTGCTTCTCTCTAAAGATTCAATGTATGACTGATCAAATTCAATCGGTACTGTATATTGCGTTACGAAGCCGTCGGATGCGATACCGATAGTCCTTCCAGCATAGTTGGACAGAAACTTTTTAAATGAAGAAGCTGTATGAGGCCATGATTTATAGATTGCAAAATATGCTCTACCTCCGGAGGTAGTATCAAGCTCTTTTATATAGATTGTCCTGAAATCGTGTCTGGTAAATTCAGTTTTTTCATAGTTATTTATGTCGTAAGTCGCAAGAGGATTATCAGGATCATTAAAGTCTATATCGTCTTTAGGTACAACTATTCTTATATAATTCCGGTTGTAGATTAACGCCTCTACAGCATTCTGATCTTTTGTGGTTTGAACTGTAATCTGGATATATTCTTTAATGATATTCTCTGACTCTGTTGTTTCAGTGCCAGCATCTTGGGTTCTTGGTTTTGAACCGTTTTGAATTTTAACTACTTCCACACCGAATCGATCTAATCTTCTTTGAAGAATGTTTTTTGTCTGTTCAATCTTCAGGGTTTTCTGATCTTTATCATTTTCAGGAAGCTGAATTTCGAGAGTATATGTTTTTTTCCAATATTGAGAGTCTTTAGTGACTAAATTGTAGTCTCCAAGCCCCAATGCTTTGTCTGCACGTGGTATCGCAATAAAAACACTCGAGATAATTGCTGCAGTTACAATTGTGGTGAATAGATAGTCTCCTATTTTTTTGAAACTAATTCGCTTCGTTTTCATGCAAGATCTTTTTCTGAGCCTTTAAGTATTATGTGATCATTCTGTAAGATGTTTTGAATAAATACATCTCGTTTTTTAAGCTGAAATTCAAGATCACTCTTTTTCATAAGACTATATCTTAAACTCTTTTCTAATTTTTCTTCAAGTTTTTTGAAATCGTGTAACACAGCCTCAGGCTCAATGTCACCGACTAGAAGAAGATCTATATCGTAGCTGTTTGGATATTCGCCTGTGAGGTAATTTTTTGTTAAAACAGCAAGTCCGATCACTTGAATCTTTCTTAGTGTTTTCATAATTTCCTTAATATCATCACGATCTTTATAAAGCATTGATGTCAATTCATTCAGAATAGGGCAAGACGGATCTAAACTGTAAACTAGCTTATTTCCCCTTTTCTGCGACTTCAGGATTCCTGCTTCTTCAAGATTCCCTAACTCTCTTCTGACAGCATTAATCTCTTCTTTCATCTCTCTTACAAGACCTCGGACATGGTATTCGGTTCCAGGATTGAAAAGATACTGTTTAAGCATCTTGACTCTTACTTTTGAGATGAAAAGCTTATTTAGCATTGAACGCCCCCTTTGCTGGAATAATATTACTTACTGAATTATATCAGATGATCCATCATTAGAGGGTATTACACTTATCCATATTAGACCACGATTGAACTCAATCTTTGCTCCGTCTGCATCATAAAACTGTGTTCTACTAGTTCTTGATGTTTTCTCCCAAGTGCCGTTGATCACAACACCGTCTCTTAAAATCGTTGCTTTACCCTTCCCTATAGTCGTGAGTATTATGTGAGCTTTTTCATCATATGTCGGGGTCATTTCCATCTCTTGCAATACAACGTTTTTAGCATTTATCTGCTTATTTGTCTCGTGGTCGATATCTTCAACACCGCCTATGTAGCGAAGATAAGAGTTGCTACCTGGTTCATAGACCCATTTAGCGTCATATAATCCGTTATTTCGAAGCCTTTGATGGAATACTATCGATGCTTCAGTTTTCTCTCCGCGACTTTCAACTGTTGCGTCATTTTTAAACTTCCAACTATCAATTTCCGGAAGCTGATCCCAGCCATTTTTCTTCGCTGTTTCCCAAGCTGCAGTGATAGATGAATACTCATTGTGAGGTGCGACTCTCCCTTCGTCATAAACTCTCCAAGCATTTTGAGTAGAAATTGACTTGATTCCATAGCTGTATATATTTCCTCCAGCATCCACTTTCGGATCTGTTGATGAGGCGTATCCATCATGAATGTAAATTGCATCATAAGGGCTTAGCCACTCAAGATAGTATTGCCGTGCGCTTCGGATTGGTCCAACTTTGTTTACATCATTGCTCCAGTAGATAGCCATATATCTGGTAATTCCAGATTCCACAAGGGCTTCGTAAACAATATCTGCCTTACTGAGATTTGATTGTGGGCGAGCAGCAACATGATTGTTAACCATAACTGCTACTGGGCGTTTTTTCTTCAACTCATCCACTCGGTTCTCGTCTATTAACACACCGTTTAAAGGGCTTTCAAAAGTCTTTGGCTGTTCAGGTGCTTTTGCATCGAGATTGTTTTCTGTATTCTGCTTACCCCCTTCTAAGAAATCTACCCCTAGTCCAAAAAGATTTTTTTTGTTACTAGGGTCGTAAGTTACTACTTGGAAAAGGATCAGTCCTGCGATAGCAAGCAAGAGAATAGACGGGATGCCTACGATAAGAGCTTTTTGCTTCTTTGAGGCTTTATTCCACTTATCGTAGATTTTTTGAATAGTAGGGTTTTTAAAAGTTCGTGAAGCTTGGACAGTTGGAGTCGCAGGAGTAGATTTTGAAGCACCAAGTCCGATATCACTGATATTAAGATTTTTAGCTTTCATTTCTGAAGAAATGTTAAATTTTAAGTATCTCATCCTAGCACAGCGGGTTTTCCTTCACAAACGGCTTTAAGGTTCGACTTGTGACGATTTGTTGCTGAGAGAATCTTTATGCGTATAATGTAAGTGTAAGTAAATAATTTGATAAATTCTCAAAATGGCTCTTCCGTTTAAAAATACCAATCTTTATATTTTACTTGTTGTCTTGGTCGCAGGAATTGCGCTTGGAGGTTGTACTTTGTCTCAGACAGATTCGACTGATGATACTTCGTCTGAAGACAGTTCAAGCAAAGTCACAGTCATTGGTGACAACCAAAATGATAGTGAAAATTCTGACTCTTCATCTGATTCTTCTGCTGCACAATCTGATAACGATGCCATATTACCCGCTGATGATAGTAATACAGCGAATGTAGACAACGACACAACCACTTCAGATGCAGACTCTGATACTGATACTGATACTGATACTGATTCAGACACAGATATTATCACAGATACTGGTGCAGAGCCTGCTAAAGTTACCGAACTTGACGGTACTAAAAGCATAGATGGAGCTACAGCAGAAGAAGGAGCTTCTGTAAATGGCTATGAGTATGAAGTTGTAGACGGATCTTTAGTCTTTAAGTGGACTGTTAAAGGCTCTGAAGCAAAGCCCTATCCTTCGGTTACAGCAGGCTTTGATGCTGATAATAACTTAGTCGTTGAATTTCCAGATATTGTTAAAGACTATGTCGCAAAAGAAGCTGATGAGATGGAAATGGGAGGAGAACTACTTCCAAAGCTTGCATGGGAATCTACTGACAGCAGCTCGATGTACACCTTTAAATTCGGAACTGAAAAGACCTTTACACTTAAAACTGAACAAGATGATGATAAAAGCTATTTGATATTATCAGTAGAGCTTTAGCTTTTTGATTCTATATATGCTTTGGGATCGGTTTTACTGTAAAATACGATTGCTATGTTTGCTTCGGATATAGCGAAGTCGGGGTGTAGTTCAGATGGCTAGAATGCTTGCATGGGGTGCAAGAGGTCGCTCGTTCAAGTCGAGTCACCCCGATTTTTTGATAAGGTCACGAATGATTGATACAGATCCGATAGTCATTCGGTACGGTTAAAAGGCTTTTTGCAGAAGGTCGCCTCGTTAGATAACTCAGAAATAATTCAATTCCTTAACTCGTTCTTTTTCTGAAAAATATGTTCGCTACTGGTATGGTTAAGTCAGATCTCCGGTTAATCGGTCTAAATGTTGTTACTTTCAATCCATAAACCCGTAATTATCTATGGAGCAATAAAGCCGGTTATATAGCTTTTGTATCCGCTGATTCAGCTCTATTCAAATAAATTTTAACGCAGTTTTAATGTCAAAGACCAATCAGTATCTCAAGTTCTATATCGCGATCGGTTTATTATCAACTCTTGTTGTTTCTCTTGTTTTATTGATCGGGATCCTCTGGGCTAAGCCTGATCTATTCCCAATTGACTTAAATGATCAAGTAGAAAAGTCAGCAAAAGACAATGATTCCAAAAGTGCAACAGAAAAAAGTGACCAAGAAGATGTCTCCGGTGTAGAAGATAAAGAGATAACGGATAATGATGAGGGACAAGAAGGCGAGCCGTATTCTGTCGCAGAAGAGCCTGTTATTCTACCTACATTAAGAGAAACAGTAACAACTAGATTTGAGTGCCAAGGTCCATTTATGACCCCGGTTGAAGATTATATTATGTCAGTGGCGGTGCTCCCCTCTGAAACTCTTACTGTGATTCCATGCGGGATTAAAGTTGAGGCTAGCAGTTATACGTTTCAAGTCAAAGTCTCTTTTGAAGGGGTCGGCTATACTATTACCGATAAAAAACAGGTTCCGGAAGTTGTTGAAGTAGAAACGCCAAATTTAGATGTTAAATACGGTAAGAATTACTTCCGAAAGAAAATTGTAAGACTTTCTCGTTCTTACTATCTTGATCCTGGTGAAGAGCCAGGCTATGTTTACACCTCTTACTATTCAGATAAGCCAGAAGAGTGTTCGGAAGTATTAAATAAAAAGGTATATGGTTGCGGTTTGGACAGTATAGTTCTAGCCTTTAAAGAAACAGATTTCATTGCAATCGATGTTACCTGCAACGTAGACAAGAAAAATGATAGTCCTGAAAACTGCGATCAGTTGATTGAGACATTATCAGTTGAGAAGGTAGAATAGGGCAGGCTTTGTTGGTCATAGGATTCGACTTGTTAAATAGTTGGATCCTTTTATTAAGAGAGATTTTACGATACTATGGGTCATAAGTTAAGTTGCTAAAATATGACCGATAAAAGTGTTGGTTTTGAACCTGCAGATCGTCATGAGTTCGATTGGGATAATCTTAATTATGGATGGCTTAAAGCCACTCGCTTTCTGCCGTTTAAACCGGCAGCCAGGTGACTGTGCGAGGCCCTGGAAAGAAATCCTGATTTCGCAGCTACCCTTTTCCTTTGGACCGGGCTAGACACTATTGACGTACTAGGTAATGTGCATGGGGGATCGAAAGATGCGGATATTGTCAGCCCCGGTGTAATCCATAGTGAAGCTGCTCTAGTTATCCATGATGGAGGGATGAGAGTTATAATCCCTGCAGTTATGTATGTAGAAGAAAGTAATTGGAGTGACCAAACGTACCCAGTCGTAATAGAACAAGATACAAAAGATGGTATTGATGGTCACTATTTTCTTGTGAGGAAAGCCTCGCCAGATGCAACCCCTACGATTGTTGTAGATGGCACTCCTCAAGAGTACGGATGGATAGATGCCGATGTTTTAATGGTTTCAGCTCAGACTTAGCTTGTCACAGATGTATCATGTCGCAATAATGAAGCCATGATAGAAAAGATTTTGGAGACTCTAAGACAATCTTCGGAAAAATGCAAAGAGAGTAATAGAGGAGAGTCCCTCGTTTAGGGATTTCCCGTGCCTCTTTTGCACTCAGAGAATACTCTTTGAAACGTGGATTCTGAAAGACGGTTCTGTTTGGCTAGCAGGGCAAAAACTCCGTGTTCAAAAGTACCTCCATCACTTAAATGTTCCAGTAGAACACTTGCAGCTAACGCTGTTTTTGTTCCTTCCCGAACTGTCAAAACATACTTTTGAAGCTCACCATGTATTGACAGTAATGGATAACCCTCGAGTCTTTTCAACATAATGTTAAGCATATCTCCGATCTGTTTGGTGGACAGTTGGATCCCAGTTTGAGCATTGATATGGCCATCCGATAGATAATAATCCTCTTCATCTGTCTGCACGAGAGCAAGAAAGAGTTTTCGCTGATCGGGGGGCAGATACAAGAACTGCATTTCCATAAACTTACCCTGATCTCGGTCACAATTCTCTAAATACCATCTAATAGCTCTTGATCTGGGTCCTTCTGGAATCCTTTGTTCTCGTGTGGCAAAGCGATACCCATTTTTCCACCCCCTAAGTAAATTATTCACTAGGTTCGTGGCTGCTGGGTAGGTTAGACCTAACCAGCTTGCAACTGATTGCAAGCCCATTATAGCTTGATTCTTCTCCCATTCTTCCCTAAGTATTGCAACAAGTTTTCTTTCTGCTTCGGTTAGAGAACTCAACTTTGGAGAAGTCTCTAGTAATCGTATCAGATTTCTTGATCTGGTCTGGGCTGCCCTGCCATTTGAGTCTCGTTCTATAGTATAATTCCTAAGGGAATCTATAAGAGAAGACATTGACCTATTCTCTGCAATAGTTTCGTTTTGTCGAAACATCTCCTCAAGTTTTTCAAATGCTCGTTTAATCGAAGCGTAATACAATCTCTGACTTATTCCCTTGTATACTAACCATTCGGTGAGGTTTTGTTCAGGTTCACGAGGATAGTTCAGAAGACCAAGGTGTCTTAATATAAAGAAGGCTTCACGGTCGGGTAACTGATATATAAAGGATACTAGTGTTTGCAATGAAACCCCATACCGACGGAATAATTGATACTGTTCTTCTGGCGTTGGAATACTATAGTTGTAAGGTTTTCTTTGTGAGAGACAGGAGTTCAAGTAATTTCTTACTCTGCCACAAAAAGTTGTAGACCATGCATAAAGTGTCTGCCCTTTAGCGAGCCAAGATTCTAGTTCTTCTATAGCAAGATTTTTTAATAGATTCGGTTGTATTCCAAATTGAATTGCAATTGCATCC
The DNA here is from genome assembly GCA_020632375.1 of Candidatus Nomurabacteria bacterium. Classification (GTDB taxonomy): domain Bacteria; phylum Patescibacteriota; class Dojkabacteria; order SC72; family JAHDCA01; genus JACKFR01. The sequence goes on along the minus strand of JACKFR010000006.1, from coordinate 12,621 downwards.
GGATCCATGGAATGTAGGAGCGGGTAAAGGAAAGTGTAACCTTCAAGTAAGATGTACATCTCATGAGCTGTTTCCTGTGCAATGTAAGAGTCTTCTGCACTCGAATAAACCCCTCCAAAAGGGGATCTATCAGAGTATATTATCCAGTCAATGATTTCTGGTTTAAAAACACCTCTGGACCTCCAGAACGTTTTTCCTGCATAACGATAGTTCCCATAGATTTGACGAATTAGTCCGGAGATCTGATTCTCCGGATCTGCTTTTTGAGGATCAGGAGACCATTCTCGCCAAACTGTTCTTGTCACCATCTCCCTTCTTATATCAACAATATCATCTCTGAATGGAAAATTTTTTGGGTCGACGAATTGGGAATATGCTGTTTCTCCTAGTGCAAGCTCGAGTCGGTATAACAGTTCAACTAGTTTTTGAGATAAATCTGCCGCATTTTCTCCATATCCCTCATGTAAGAAATAGATAAGATCTGCTATTACCTTCTCTCCGTTAAGGGATTCCATGGGTCCAAATATCTGTTGAACCAGGTGGATTGCAGTAAGAGCGTCTTGAAACCCTCTTGTACAGGGGTCGAGTTCTTGGAAGATAGTAAAGATCTCTCCGCATGATGCTTCAGGCGATTGATCCCCCAAATGGTGATTTAGTGTCTGTTGGTCACCCACGTCAGATGACTATATAACTGAAATATATTAACTATATATTATACTATAGGGTAGGATATTGCAACTATTTTTGATCTCTAACCATCTTCATAATCAAAGTGGTTTAAGAAGAATGGGTTTAATGGAAATAGATAACTCTGGTTACGGTGTTATCGCCGCATGGATCTGTGTAAAAGATATTGCCTCTATAACGAGGCATTAGCTCACCATTACGAATTCTATATCTTTGTCTCCCTGGTAAATTAACATTGCACCGGTTTCTTTGTTTATCACAAGCCGTACAATTTGCTTATTCCCTCTACTGCGTATTTGAGTGAGAGCTTTCTGTATCTTTTCAGCACGCTTCGCAGAGACAGGAAGTGAGACACCGTTTATATACAATCTATCGCCTTTCAAGACAAGATTCTTATACGGATTTCTTATCTTTAACGCAAGCGAGTAAATGCCCGGGAAGATTGGATCGGCAGCTAAGACAGAATTTATAAACCGTTGGCTGGTTTCTGGCTTAGATCTGCGCTCTTTGGCAAAATCGCTGAGAGATATCGATCCTGCTCCGATTTGAGCTAAGTCTTTCTGTAGTTGGATAGCCGTTAATGGTGCCGCTGGGGAACTTATTTCATTTTGACTTGCATTGCGGATATTGGTTTTAAGTTTTATGAAAATTATTCGCGGTTTTTCTTCTCCAGTTTCTGGATCGGTGTAATAGCCGGAAGCATGGGGCCATTGATATTTTTGGCCTCGGCCGCTATTTAGTTGAGGAAAGATACTTCCAGTTTGGATATACCAGTTCCCATCATCTCCTGCAACAACTTTAATTCCCGGCGGAATTCCCCCTGTTTCAAAATCGAGATGAGAATTAGGACTTCCCACATAAATGCCATTAACAGACCTTATAGATAGCATCGTCTCCCAGTGGAGGTGTCTAATAGGACGACCTTCATCGGTACTGTAGCCGTCAGATCCCATAATTCCAATAACTGTTCCTGCTGTAACTGGAAACGAAACTAATTCATGCGGTGCTGTTACATGTCCGCGGTACTGGTCAACAGCTGCCCTTAATTCAGGGTCTAAATTCATGTGGCCGAACACTTGATAGACATCGGCAACGACTTCTCGACTTTGCTCGTCAGTAAAAGTTACTTCTCTCCATCCAATGACGACTGACTCACCGAGCCCAATTGGCCCCCTTGAATTTTCGCCATAGTTCCCATGGTTTCCGTCTATCATGAGTAAAACCATATCAAACGGTGCCACTATGCGATTGTCTTCTTCGTTTGGATTCGGAAGAAAGTCTAGCCCAGTATGGTAACCTTCTGGATTGGCGTACCTTTGATAAGGTGCTGGAATACCAACATCTTGACCAATTATTGCTTGCCCTGCGACAGGATAGATTAGATGATTCAGGCTATTGCCGGCTAAAAGCCCTCTCGCAATTTGTGGCTCATATGGAAAGTCTTTTTCAACTTCAAATGTTATACCTGCCTTTGGCATTGCAGGATACTCATAAGGTCGTCCCTGATTGGGTTGAGTCTCAAAAGTTGGTGAGGGGGTCGTTTGAATTTCTTGAATATTTTCTACAATGCTACTGAAACCTTCTGGCTGTTCTGTCCCGGAAGTTGAATCAGAGTTGAGAGTTCTTGCCTCTTTTAGCGCAAAATAAAAATCGCCTTGTCCGTCAATAAGCTTTAGAAGACCAAATAAACTTGCTCCTTCTGCTGAATCAATTGATTCTTTGTCTGATGGGTGGAGGCTGTTTTTAAAGGCTTGGACTATTTCGAAAATTTCATGATCGGAGTAAGGAACGGGATTTGAAACCAAGTCTTGTTTGAATTCATCCCAAGAGTTGAAAACAACTTCACTGTGAGTGTTGTTTGTAGAATCGGTTCGAGTATACCGAGCGTAGGCACCATCGACAGAGTTAAAGTAAGATCCATAATTAAGATAAAAAGCTTCTGGAGAGAAGCCTGCATTAAATATAAACTGTTCTAAAAAACTCTCGACTTCGCCATAAGGCACGCTCCCCGGCTGTATTCCATAGTATGAAGTGAAAAAGTTCATGATTCTTTCATTACCGCCTGATTTGTCCAGTTCATTTTTTACAGATGTTGCGACGGCGAGTTCTCTAAACTGCCTTCCTGTAGTGATACTCTCTAGTGAGGGGCTATTTCCCCATAACTCTTTTGAAGTAAGAGCAATATATCTTCCCTCACTGACAAGAAGGTCGTAGAAGGGTTCAAATGTCTCCGGCTCATCTGGTGAGTACTCTATTCTTTGATTATTAATTACTGAATACCCAAACCAGCCGACATTCAAAGTTCCAATAATCTCTCGTCTATACCTGCCTATACTTGAATCATCCTTTTCACCTTCTGTAGAAGAAATTTCCACCCTGTCTTCAACCGCAGGTTCTTCCAGATCAATATCTCTTTCTAAAGTAGTCTCTTGAGAAGGATCATTCTCTTGGCTTCCTGACTGCCCAGAATCAGCAATTAAAGGGGGTCTATCTGTGTGGCCAGATAGAGGGTTGTCAGCATGTCCGAGTCCAGTTGTAATCGACTCCGGATAAAGAATATGCTGTTCAGTGTCTGAGTTGACTAGCGCATAGCCCACCCTTATGACTGCTGCCCCAACCCCTGCAGCAACAACCCCTTTTACAATTTTTCGATTTCTTTCAGCTAACCGAGACCTTGTTTCCCAGGGGGCTTCATATCTGTATTCAGAGTTATATCTTCTATTACGCATATTTACCCTTACACAATTTGGTCTATAAGATCTTCTTGATTTATTGGGCCAGACTCTCTCGTCTCAAAATACTGCCAGAAAGAAATGCGCATTCTGTTTAACATGACCTCTTTAAATCCACACCACTCATCAACTGCTCTTTGGCCGAGGACTCTAAGAAGAAAAGACTCAAATCTACCTTCTTCGATAGCCTTCATACCATCACCGAATTGCACTTCATTTATAATAACTTTTGTTAAAAGCTCCTCTAAATAGCCAGCTTGGGTCATTTGGTCGAGTTGTTTCTGGGTATTCTTCATACATAAGCAAGATATCCTTTATTACAGTCGAATGCAACATTCGGATACACGCACCTTATTGTACGGTGGGTATATAAGACCCTATCTTATAGTGGTATTTTTGACGTATTGTTTGCAGGGACAGTTTCTCAAAGAGTGTCTTTATCGAGGCTCATCACAAAGGATTGGCTGCAGTTGTGGTGATCGATGATGGAAACTTTACATATCCCCACCCAAAAACAAATAACAACCAGCTATAGTTCTATTTCATATTCACAACAAACAGAGCTTATGTATAATACTGCTCAAAGTAACTTCAGCCTCTTTTAAATGGAAACCAAACCAATTATCAGCATTGTAGGTACAGGATATGTAGGCTTAACCTCAGCTGCTGTTTTAGCAAACGCAGGATTTAAGGTTTTTGCTGTTGACATTGACCCGAAGAAAATAGATATAATAAAATCTGGCAAGTCTCATTTCTTTGAAGGGGGGTTAGACGAATTTGTTTCTAAAGCAGTTGAAACTGGTAACCTTCTTCCAACAATTTCATTTAAAGAAAGTATCCCTGAAAGCAATATTGTTTTTTCATGTGTAGGAACACCGGATAATCCTGATGGAAGTCCGAATTTAGAGTATATCTATTCTGCTGCTGAATCGATTGCAAAAAACGCTAAAGATGGAATCGTAGTGGTTCAGAAAAGCACTGTGCCTGTCGGAACAGGCAGGAAGCTAATGGCACACATTGCAAAGGTTTCTCCCGATTTGAAATTTTCCTATGTCTCCAACCCGGAATTCTTAAGAGAAGGATCTGCGCTTTTTGATACGCTTAATATGGATCGAGTCGTAGTTGGAAGTGATGATAAAGAGGCTTTAGAAAAGGTAGTAAGCGTCTTTACTGCCGTTAATGATTTTGCACAAGATATTGACTATTCAGAATTCAGTGACTATAGACTTAACAATGTCTCAAAGATTACGCCATTCTCTAAAACTCCATTTAGTGAAAGAGTTTTTAAAATGGGCCTTGAAAGTGCAGAACTTGTAAAAGTTTCTGCTAATGCTTTTCTTGCACTTAAAATTTCATTTGCAAATTCAATTGCTAAACTTGCAGAAAAAGCAGACGCAGATATTGTCGAAGTGATGAATGGAGTTGGCTCAGACTTCAGGATAGGAAGAGCATTCCTCTATGCTGGACTCGGTTGGGGAGGCGGTTGCTTTCCTAAAGATGTAAGCGGTTTGATTTCGGTCGCAGAAGAATATGGTGTCCCCTTACCAATAATGGATGCAGCTGTCGAAGAGAATCAGAGCATGGTTGATCATGTCGTAGAAAAAATCCGAAAATCGAATGGTGGTATCTCAAAGATGAAAGTTGCGGTGTTAGGGTTGTCGTTTAAACCTGGTACCAGTGATGTAAGGAAATCTCAAGCAATTAAACTGGCAAATAAACTACATGAAAAAGGTGCCATTGTAAAAGCGTTTGATCCCCAGGCGATGGAGGAGGCAAAAGAGGACTTGAATCGAAATGTAGAGCTATCTGGCTCAATTTCAGAATGCGTAAACTGCAGCGATGCGATTGTAGTAGCTACAGATTGGAATGAATTTAAGGAACATAACTGGAAATCAGAAAAGAAGAACGTAAACGGGAATATTTTTGTCGATGCCAGAAATTGTTTAAAAGCAAGTGAGATCCAAGACGCTGGATTTGAATATATGGGTATTGGAAGGTAGTCTCAGTGCATGCGGTTCCCCAGGTTTACTGTGCTATATTTGTAGAGTACTAAGCTACATTGTCTATTATGGAAACTTTAGTGATTAGCGACACTCATCTTTATGAATTTGAGCAAAAGAAGTTTGACTTCCTAATGAAGCTTTTCTCGGATTATGAAAAGATCATAATTAATGGAGATTTCTGGGATGGATGGTATTGGAATTGGGACGACTTCATTCAGTCAAAGTGGAAAGGTCTTTTTACGGTACTTCAAAGTCGTGATGTGACATATGTTTTAGGCAATCATGATCTAATGGAGAATAAATCTGCGGTTGGTTTATTTTGTACTCGCCAGGTCAGTTCGTATATGATTCGGATCGGTGGAACAATGTATCATTTTGAACACGGTCATCGACTATCTGAAAAGGTCATCAAAAGCAGACTCTTCAAAAGATATGCTGCATTTGTTGAAGCACAGCATAGATCTCTTCTCTTACCAATGCACAAGTTTGAACGGCTAGTTGGGAAGCTATGTCCTGAAATATTGTTTAACTCAAAAGCAGGGTCGAAAAGGAACGGGCTTGTTAAGGAGTATTTTAAAAGCAACCCTGTCAAAGGAGTTGATATGTATGTTATCGGTGATACACACTCTCAAGAGCTTGATATTAAGAATCATTTTGCTAATAGCGGTCCGACAGCTTATGGCTATGCTTTTTATATGACAATTAGCGATAAAGGCATAGCTCTAAAACAAGTACGTTATTAGGCAAGCCTTATCGGAATCGCTTTAATCGACTATAATCCTCATATGCCGAAGTGGCGGAACTGGCAGACGCGCTACGTTCAGAACGTAGTTCTCTTCGGAGAGTGTGGGTTCAACTCCCTCCTTCGGCACCATTTCATCTAGTTTTCATTTCCAGACTGTTAGAATTCGTTGTTAATTTCTAAATATGTAGAAATGAGTATGAGTGTATTTATGAAAAAGGTTGTGAGTGGGGTTCCGGTATTTCTGGCGTTAGCTGCGACAGGGATCACTACAGGTTTCGCCGTGTATAAAATTACCGGTAACCTAGGAGACCTAAATCCTGAAGTGAAGGAGATACAGCGTAAAGTAGATGAAGACACTGTGAATGCTGATGGTTCTCAAACTGGGAACGATTCTTCTGCTGTATCGAGTCTGACTGATGCAAATACTGTCTCAAGAAATGAAGTTTCACCGGTAGGAGTACAACCTTCTTCCGGTAACTCTGTAAACACGATCTCTCTTGCAGAATTAGCTACACATAATACAGGCGAAAATTGTTATATCGCATATAATAGTACTGTTTATGATGTCAGCAATCATCCGAGCTGGTCTGGATGTGTTCATCACGGAATTCGTGGTGGTACAGATATTACTTCACGATTTCCCCACCCGACTTCGTATCTTTCAGGGCTGCCGGTTATTGGATCCATTGATAACGCAGCTACTGCAGGATCGACAAGTAACACTTCGAAACAGGTGGCTGGCATCAGTGATGATTCCGATCAAGATGACATAAAGGAGAACGAGAATACAGAAGTTCATGAAGAATCTCAGGAAACTCATGATGAAAATGAATTAGAAATCGCAGAAGATTAAATTTTAATGATAGTAGAGTGGAGTTCAAAGATATAAAATCACTTTTAATTAAAAACAAAACAAAAGTACTGACCGCCTTATTGGCTTTTCTGATAGTTGCTGGAGGGACATTTGCATGGTTTCTATTTAATAGTCAACCTGTCGTAGCCCAAACGCAAGCACAAGTTGCAGAACTACCTAGGTTCACGGCAGATGAATTATCTGCATATGATGGTAGTAACCCTGATAACCCCATTTATATAGGATATCAAGGAAAGGTGTATGATGTAACAGCTGGGAAAGATTATTACCAGCTGGGTGGATCTTATCATTATCTTGCCGGGAAAGACTCTACTAAAGATCTTAATCTTTTTGGCGGAGATATCATTAAAAGGGAATATCCAGTTTTCGGTCTTTTAAAATAGCTTTGAACCTTAATGAAAATCTCTAAACCAGTCATATTCACAGTAGCGCTAATCACAATTACATTTAATCTATGGATTCTTTCAAAAGATTCTTTAAGTATTATTTCCTTGGATCCTTTAAAAAGCTTGAGTCAGATAGCTGCACTGATCGGTGTTGTACTCCTGGGATATGAGCTGCTTCTCATCTCTCGTGCCAAATGGCTCGAAAAGCTGATCGGCCCGCTAGATAAAGTTTATAAATATCATCGCCATCTTGGGATTGCGAGCGTAATTGCAATTACCACACACGCTTCGACTCTGATTTTAGGCGCTCTTCCAAATACATTACTGGCGAAAGCCTATATTATTCCCAACCTCGCTAATAAGCCTTATTCAGCCGGAATAGTGGGGATTTATTTGATGCTTACAACTGTAGCAGTATCACTTTATACCAAGTTACCGTATCACTTATGGAAGCTTACCCACAGGATTTTGACTTTAAGTACATTATTTGCAGCTTTTCATATACTTACAATCGGAAGCGATCTCGCAAACAGTTTTTCGCTAAGGTTGTGGATTTGGGGATCATTGCTCATCGGTGTTACCTCTATGATCTATAAAGTTTTCTTTTACAAGGCTATTTCTCAGAAATTTCAGTATAAAATTACTTCTGTTGAAACAAGAGGACAAGTAAATATACTCTCTATGACACCCGTATCAGAAAAATTGGCTTATGAGCCCGGTCAATTCGGCTACTTTACATTTCATAGCGAGGCTGTAACCGGTGAGGAGCATCCTTTTAGCTTTGCCTCACAACCGGATAGCGAAGTTCTCAAGATCGGGGTAAAGAATCTCGGTGACTTTACAAAAAATCTTTCTAAATTGGAAAAAGGTGATCTTGTCGAGATCCGAGGTGGCTATGGAGGCTTTGGCAAAGATTTAGGGATTGCGCATAAAGAAATATGGGTTGCAGGTGGGATTGGCATTACGCCGTTTCTTTCAATCACTCCAAGAACTGAAACAATACTCTACTACTGTACACGCAATGAAAATGATGCTGTTTTTCTTCCTGAACTTCATGAAATGAAAGCAAGGTCAGACGGCAAACTGACTGTAATACACCATCAATCTGATACGCAGGGCTACTTTAACCCCGAACTTGTGCGTGAAGAGCTCAATCATGACTCTGAAGTATGCTTTAGAGTATGCGGTCCATTGCCAATGATGGGCGGCATAAAAGACTTTGTTGTAGAGCTCTCCAAACCTAATGTCAGCCTAGTTCATGAGGATTTCAGTCTTCTAAATTAATATTTATTGTCATTTAATAAATGAAATCAATCTTTACAATTTTTACAGTAGGGTTTGTCATTCTTCTAGCAGTCGTTTTGCTATCAGGGTCTTTCAAAAAAGGAAATAATGGTTTAACCTCTGTCGTCACCCAGCAGACCGCCACTTCGACACCTTCTAGTACTGTCAGTGGCTCCGGCAGTAGTCAGGGAGCGACAACTAGTCCTGTGACAGATCCAAATAGCTGCATTATCACAATTCAAGGTCACCAGTATGACGTAACACAATTAAGAAGAACCCACAGCGGTGGAGATATCTTTATCTGTGGAACAGATATGACACAAACGTTCTTTTCGATGCATAACTCTCAACTTCTTAACGGTCAGATGCAACGGTATTTGGTAAAATAGCAGTATGAAGATACTTGTAATTGAAGACGATCCTGTTATTGCAGGCAATCTAAAAATTCTTTTGGCTGATCACGGATATTTGGTTGATCTTACAGATACGGGAAGTAAAGGAATTGAAAATGCTGTAGTGAATGATTATGACGCTATATTGCTCGATTGGATGTTGCCAGATATGGAGGGAAATGAAGTCTGTAAAGAAATAAGAGCACGGGATATAAAATCTCCAGTGATCTTTTTAACAGCCAAGAATCAGGTTGAGGACAAAGTGACTGGATTAGATGTCGGTGCAGACGATTATGTTACAAAACCATTTGTTATTGAAGAACTTCTCGCAAGAATAAGAGTCCAGATTCGTAGAAATTATAAAAGTGATCTGACTTCTGAGATTCGAGTCGGTGCGATTATGATTGATACCGCAAAGTGCGAGATTTTTGTAAACGATAATCTCCTTGAACTCCCTCCCAAGCTTTACTCTCTTCTTGAATTTATGGCTGTGAAAAAAGATACTGTTGTTTCAAGACAAGACATTATCGAGCACCTGTGGGATGAGAATGCCGATGTAATGTCAAATGTTGTAGATGTCCACATAAAAAACTTACGAAGAAGGCTATCTTCAGGTGGTTTAAAGCATGTAATTAAAACTGTAAAGGGTAGGGGGTACATGTTGTGCAGCGATTAAAGGCATTTATTCATAAATTTCCTGCAAAAAGGCGAATCGGCTTTATGGTCGGATTGGTCAATACCGTGATTATAATTCTTGTTGCAGGTTCTTTTTTATCAGGATACTACCTTCTCGGGCTAAATCAGATCCGGTCTAAGCTGACTTCAGAAGCAGAAGAAATTGTCCGAAACCATCTTGTCTATGATGGGAGTAGAATTGTATACCGTCAAAGAGACGAAGGACAAAGTATCCGCTCAGACCTATATACAGATGGAGCTTCTGCAGTAATTTACAATGCAGGCTTAGAACCGATTGGGAATTTTGGCTTATTCGAGCTTCAGCAAGAGATCTTTTCTAATGACAAGAAACGCGAATATAGTGGACTGTTATCTATGGTACTTGAGACTGGTGCCCCCAAATTTTACTCGGTTGTAGAGATTGAAAAGAATAACAATTATGAAATGTTACTGTATCCAATAACTTCTGGACAAAAGGTTGTTGGAGTTGTCTGCGTTGCAAACCAGGTCGGATTTTTTCAGGATCTCCTGCAAATTTCTGTTTATATCTTGCTAACAGTTATCGCAGCAGCGGCATTTATCAATTTCTTTCTTGGTGGGATAATCGCAAAGATTGCTTACAAACCACTTGAAAATCTACGAGAAAAAATGCATCAAACGACAATTCAAAATATTAATGAAAAAGTTATCCCCGAAGGCCATCCTACTGATGATTCATATCTTTTAGCCAAGAATTTTAATGAAATGCTTGAGAGAGTTAATGAAGGAATCATTAAACAAAGGCAGTTTATTTCAAATGCTTCACATGAATTAAAATCGCCTCTGGCAAGAGCTGTTTCGAGATTAGAGGTAATCGGACTGCGGCTTCATAAAAAGAAAGTAGTTAAATCTGATTTGGAAAAAGACCTTGTAAGTGTGAAACAAGATCTTGTTGACCTTGCCTCGGTTATCGAAGATATGCTTCTCTTGTCGAGAATTAGAGAACAAGCACTCCCCCAGGAAGGTTTAAAGGTTTCGTCATTAATTAGAAAAGAGCTCAAAAAGTATCCGGGTATAAAATACACAAACAAGATTGACGATTCCGTTATAATCCGTTTTAACAAAGAATCTTTTAGAGTTGTTATAAAGAACTTAGTCGAAAATGCTATCAAATACGGCGTGAAAGGAAGTCTTGAGTTCTACACTCTTGACCAATCCAATAGACCCAAGATTGTAATTTCAAACAGGATTAAATCTGGTCTCAAGATTGATACTACAAAGCTGTTTGAAAGGTTCTCCTCACATTCAAAACATACCGGAGGGCACGGTTTAGGGCTTTCGATAGTAAAAAGTCTTGCCGAAGATAATGGGTACGAGGTGAGAGTAGATGTAAAGGGTGGACTTTTTCTAATCTCTCTTAATCGATTAACCTAGGCACATAGCTTCTCAACTGCAGCTTCAAGAGTAACGATTTCAGTCTTATCTGAGTCTCTCATTTTGAGCTCTATGCCGCCAGCCTCTAAACTCTTAGCACTCACCACAACCCGATAGGGATTTCCAATCAGGTCGGCATCTGCAAACTTCTGTCCAGGACTGGTTTCAAGTCTGTCATCCCATAAGACTTCAACTGATGCTTCTAAAAGCTTCCGATATAGAGACTCGGCTTGCTTATAAGCCTCATCGTTGTTAGATTTCGCTAAAGAAATAAGATGTACTTTGAATGGAGCAATTGATTCGGGCCAGATAATGCCTTTATCGTCATGATGAGTTTCAACAACAGTCGCAATCGCACGCCCAATACCTATGCCATAAGCTCCCATATACATTAGTTTTTTTTCACCATCTTGGTCTACAAAGTAAGCATCGTGGTGCTCGGAATAGAAATGATCGTACTTAAAGATATGTCCGAATTCAATTGCTCTAATAAGTTCAAGCTCACCTCCGCATTTTTTGCACTCTGCTCCGTTATATGGTTCGGCTATATCAGCTACAATGTCCGCTTGAAAGTCTCTGGGATAATTTACGTTGATTGGGTCTGTAGTCTCTGTTTTATAACCTCCATAAAGATTTCTTGCTTCTGGTATCACTTCATCAACTACAAAAATTATCTTGTCTCTATGATCGTCATAACCCCATGAGTGGACAAAACCATGTTGTGAGCCGATTGACTCCAAATCTTCTTCAGTCGCAAGCTCTAGTTCATCTTCACCAACTGCTTTCGCCAACTTAACTGCATTTACATCGAGATCTCCTGTGATTGTTGCAATGATAAGTTTTCCGGCTGAGGTCTTGTACACAACATTCTTAATAAATCTCTCCGCAGGCATATTGTAATGTTTTACTAGTTGCTTCATAGTTGCTACTTCTAGAGGTAGTTTTACTTCTTCATAGTCTTTTATCTCTTCGTCGGAATTTACTTTTTTACGTATAAATTCAGCCTTTTCGACATTTGCGGCATAGTCGCATTTTTTGCACCGTACAATTTTATCTTCACCTGCATCACAAGGGATCTGGTATTCGTGGCAGTAATCTCCTCCGAGAGCACCGCTGTCTGCAATACATGAGTAGTATTTAAGATCCAGTCTATTGCAGCAGTTTTCATAAGCTTTCGCAAAGTCGTTATAAGTTTTAAGCATATCTTCTTCAGTTGCATGAAAAGAATAAGCATCTTTCATTACAAATTCACGAGTTCTAAGAAGCCCACCACGTGTTCTTATCTCATCTCTTAATTTAATGATGAATTGGTGGATTACTACAGGTAGGTCTTTGTAAGATGGCGAAGTTTCCGCAACCATTTCGCTCACAACACCTTCACCTGTTGCGCTCAGAGCAAATTCACTACCACGTTGGTCCTTCAACTTCAT
>JACKFR010000005.1 GCA_020632375.1 Candidatus Nomurabacteria bacterium | reverse complement strand
GCTACTTTTCTGGAACCGGATCGTAGTGCGGGTGCTTACTCCAGGCATTGCATCTAGAAAACCTTCTTAAACCAAGGGCTACCCCTTTAACCACACCAAATTTATCAACCGCCTCATATGTATATTCAGAACAGGTAGGGGTATATCTACAGTATCTGGTATTCGGAAAAAGGTTTCCCATGAAACCATGGTCTAAGGAAAGCGTTCGTTGATAGATTTTTATAAGAAATAAAACAAGTTTTTTCATAATACGTTTAACAAATTACTTTCCAACCGTTCTTATTGTCTTTACCCAATTTCTTTTAAGCCACTCTTCAGAAAATTCGAGTAAATTCTCCATGCCCCTTTTCGCCATCTCTTTATCTACAATCCCTCCACGATGCGGATGCTTATAAAGCTTGCGTAGAGGGGAATGGAATCCATGCGCATAATGTACCAACTCATGTCCAATTGTAGCATCTATAACCTCTGTAGGGACGACATCGTTTTGAAAGTATCTTGTAATAGTTATAAGTGAGATTCTTTTATCATCTTGAATTGCATGTTCATCAAGATGGTTTATATAAAGAGTTTTGACTTTTGTTCTTGTATCGGCCCACTTAATTGATCCCAAACGTCTTTTAGAGTATTTTCCAAACTTAATAAGAACAAGGTTTTTTCTTGGAATGTCAGCGAAATACTCTTCCCAAATTGAATACATTCTCTCAAGGAGGTAATTGTTATCTCTCATATTCTTTAAGAAGACTCTCCAATGCCTCTTCAAAATCTTTCTTAAGCTCCTGATAGCTCGCAGGAAGAGTGAAAGCAATATAACTAATTATAAGACCATCCAGGCGACTTGAAGAGGCTTTAAGGGCCTCTCTCGAGAGCTCACGCAGCCATCTGGTCATCTTATGTCTCTGCACAGCATTTCCTATTTTCTTTTTAACAATAAACCCAAATTTGGCAGGACATACTGAGGGATTTTCAGCAGAATAATTCTTATCCAAAAGTGCAACAAACATACCATATTCACTTTTACGCTTCCTACCGTACTTATAAACAGTATTAAACAGTCTTGCTGAATTCAGGCGATTTTGCTTATTGAGCATTAGGTGTACCTTAAATTGGTAATTTTACCTAGCTTTTGCTTTTGGCTTCTTTCTGAGGAATTTGAAAATATCGCTTTCGGTTAGCTGTACTCGGCCTTTCTTGCGCCTATTTTTCAACACTCTGCGGCCACCTTTTGTTTTCATTCGTGCTCGAAACCCTTTCTTACGAAGTGCTTTTAGTTTTTTCGGCTGGTATGTTCTTTTCATTGCACGGGATTATAGACTAAGATTCGCTTTCTTTCAATCCAAGTCGAGTAAAGATATCTTTGCTATCTGCTGTCTTTGCATCAATCTTTTGACCCGTGTACTTAGGAATTGTAAACGAAAATGTCGAGCCTTCACCTAATTTACTCTCAACTGAGACCTTACCACTCATAAGCTCAACCAATCCAAAAGTAACATACAATCCGAGTCCCGTGCCACCAGGACGAACTACAGGAACATCATTACCACCTTCATTTAAATGCTGCTTAACTCTAAAGAACTTTTCTCCAAGACGAGACAATGCTTCTCTTGGAATTCCGACTCCAGTATCTTGAACTGAAACTTTAAGAAACGTTCCTTCATCAGCGATCCTTACCGTCACGGTGCCTTTCTGCGTATATTTAACAGCATTTCCAATTAGATTATCTAAAACTTCACCAAGTCTGACCTTGTCGGCGAACACTTTTACGTTTGTTTCAGGCCTATTGAAAATAATTTTTAGCCCTTTCTGAAGAACTAACTCTTTTTGGCCAATAATTGAATCTTCAATCAATGGCAATATATCTGTTTCTTCAAGATGAACCTCCATTCGTTTAGCATCAATTTTTGTTGAGCTAATCATTGTTTCGAGTAGCTGAGATTCTCTTTCAATTGCGTCGGTGAGTCGTGGTAGATATTCTTTGTATGTCTGATAATCGAATGCCTCTGGTGCTTTTTGAGCTTTGAGATCAAGAGCACCCAGCGAGACCTTGATAATTGAGAGCGGTGTACGAAGCTCATGCCCCATGATGTCGATCATGTCGCGTTCTTTATCACGGATTTGCTTGAGTTCAGCATACTTTTGTTGAAGTTCTTTGGTAGCTTTTTCGACTCTCATTTGAAGGCTATTATTTAAATTCCTTACTTCCTGATAAAGAAGGGATCTCTCCAAAGCAACAGATATGACTTGATTAACAGATAAAATAAACTCAATCTCTTCCTCTGTGTAAGCTGTGTCGTTTGGTTTTTCACCTAATATGAGTATTGCTATGCTTTTTGATTCACTAAAAAGCCTAAATACACCATAAATATCCCTTGAAAGAAGATAATTCCTCACTTTTGTTAATCTTTCATCCTCAGGAATTTCTGATATAAGTGAAGCTAGGTCGTCAACAGTTATAAATGAGTTGTGTTCAGCGCACAATTCAACTGCAATATAGAACTCAGATTTGCTTTCGAATAGTTCTTTTCCAATAGTAGAATTAATCTTCAAGTCTTTTGATTCAATATCAAGAAGAATGAAAGAGGCAGACTTAGGAGCAACTGTTTCATTTACTTTATCAAGGAATAAAGAAACCAATCTATTAAAGTCGAGCTCCTTGCTAAAAACCTTTTGAAATTCAGAAAGGACTTCTTGTGGATTAAAGTTCGTATGAATTATGACATCTTCAACAAATTTGCCTAGCCAAGAATCGTACTTCTTAAAAACGGTGACAAAAGCTGCCGATACAAGAAACCCTACCAATAAAGCTTCTGGAGTAAAGATACTTCCCCATAATTTTGAATAGATAAAATATACTGTGTAGAAAAGTATATATGGAAATAGTAATAGTGCTCCATGATAAAGAGTTTTACCAATTATGAATTTAACTCCAAAAAGTCTATGCCATATAAGTACATAAACAGTACAAATAAGAAAAATCAGTGAAGAAGCAGGTCCAACAAAAGTTACAGAAGAGTATCCTAACAATGGAAAGATCAATGAAAATACGATAGCAATAATAAATGTGGCAGAAAAGCCTATAAAAATCCAACCTATCTGTCTCTTTGCTGTACCTACGGCTATTCGAAATTTCTTTATCAAGCGCCAAAATCCAGAAATCATAAACAACCCGAGGTAAGCTCCTAGATATTGATACAGAACCCCAGGAACAAAATCAATTCCAAAGGTTTTAAGCGTGACAGATTCAACATTCCACTTAGTAAAAAGAACTGCTAAGAAAGGAAGCGTTGTTGTCATAAAGAGAATAAACTTCTTTAAGTTGAAGCGGTTGTCCTCATTTGGGAAAACATCTGCAAATATAAAAAAAAGGGGGCCAATAAATACAGGACCAACGATAGCGACTCTGCTCCAAAATAAGGCTCCGTCATATGTCCCAATGTTATCAGCAATTGCATTCGATAATATCCATAAAGAAATAGAAGAAATAAAGCCTACAAAGAGGCGACTTGATATTTTCTTGCTGTTTTGAGTCAAAAATACAGCAATAATTATCGCTAGAGAGAGTGAAAACAGATAGCCTAAATTGGGCACATTCAGTAAAATGGGCAGTTGCATGTCTATATTGTAGACCTTAAAAGCCAATAGTAATATACATCAACGAATTGCTCATGCCCACCCATAACTCTGAATATGTTTAAAAAGAATCCGTTCCCTAAAGTGAAGGCTACATCACCTCCGAAATATTTTGCTTTTGATGATATTAAGGCATACCTAAGAAAGGCAGCAAACCCCCTCCCTCCTATCAGACCTTGAAATTTCGGATCAATTGCGATTGTACCGGTGTAAAGAAGGTCTTTTAAATCCGCTATCCGGTTCCCATATACACAGAAATCTGGATCAACTGTATGGTACCTGTTTACCATATGATCCAGGTCCGTGAGCCCAATATAAACAATTGCAAGTTCTCCAGATTGTGTATAGGCTAAATAAACCTTCGACTTTGGATCCCTCATAACAGATTTAAAATCCTCTTTAGAATACGACTGGGCTTGCAAAGAAAGTTGTGAATTAAGCCTATGAAAAGCATCTCTGTAAAGTGCATAAGCCAACCCAACTTGATCATCTGTAATCTCACCTGAAGGATAATAACCTAGTTCCCAATATTGAGAGTTCCCTGGGAATGAAAGTCTCATCCTTTTACCTGCGAAAGCAAGTGCATCAAGCTCAGAAGTAAATGTACGACCCGTAACCCGACGAGGAATTTCATTTAAAGTTTGAAATCCCTTTAAAAGCCTACGGTCTCGAAACATTAGGGGGTTAGGTTTATTATGTGTATCGAAAGGAAATACAAAGTATGCTTGACTGGAAACCAAATCAACATGAAACCCATCATCTCCGTTTAGACTATGCAAAATCTTCTCCGGAGAATTCGGATCTGCAGAATCAGAGAATCCAAAGGCAATAAGGGTATCTCCGCCTTTTTTCGTTGAAAGCTCTTCACATGCATTAGTAAGAAACTGGCGTATTGATTCAGGAGAATTCTCAGCATCGCTATGGAATCCTAGATATAAATAAAGTTTTTTTAAATCCATAAGTTCCGATTTCTCAAGAAGAATCGAGGCAGGTGTATTCTCGCCATCAAGATATCTCCAAGGAATAATTTGATCAATCAATTTTCCAAAAATTGTTTGACCGAAGAACCTCAGTAGATTGCTTGCAGCATTCGCTCCGAAAACTCTTTGTGCCAACTTATATGCTTCTACTACAACTGGATCTCCGATAAGGAGTTTTCTCTCTTCAAAAGCAAGACCTCCATCCAAAACTCCACGGTAATAGTTTGCTGGGCCATTTCCATCGACTCCTAACGCCTGAGGGTTATACCATTGGGTAGTATTGAAGGCCCTCATCAGATCAATAAAATTTGGGGAATTAGCATCAATAAAGAAAGCTCTCATTGTGCCATCAGAAATTGTTGTAATTCCTTCGCAGGGATTCTCCAATTCACCCAGCTGATCAGGTGAGAGCCTAGCCATCTGTAATGATTGAGGCTGGTTATCCAATCCGAACATTTGATTAGATGTAGCACTCATGAAACAACCGTTTCAGGAAATCTTAAACCATTGTAGTACTCGTATGAAGTCGTATATGCGCCTGTATTTAAGAAAATTAAGCGATCTCCCAAACCAAGAGATTCAGGAAGAAGTGTCCCTTTCATAAAACTATCAGTGCTATCGCAGCTTGCCCCAGCAATTGTGTACTCAACACACTTGTCATCACCCATTTGATGAGCAACTTTATACTTAAAACCCTCGAGAGTCTCTTGCAAACCGTGATATGCACCGACATCAATATAGAGCCAGTTCTCCCCATCTCTATAAGATCTATTAATAACCTCGACTACAAGATATCCAGTATTACCAACAACACTGCGACCAGGCTCTATATACAAAGAAAATTCCTCATATCCAAAGAGACTTTCGAAGCTTTTATTTATTTCTTTAGAGTATTCACTCAAATCTGGCACTTCTTCTACATATTCGACTGGAAAACCACCACCAATATTTATAATATTTATTCTAATTGAACTTTCTTTCAATTCTTTTACAACACGAGACATTTTATCAAGAGCACTGCTCCAGGCTTGAGGAGATTTATTTTGAGATCCAACGTGAAAACTTACTCCCGCAGGAGTAAGTCCCTTTTCAAGTGCAAATTTATATAATCGAACAATATCACTATCAGGGATACCAAATTTACCGACCAAAGGCCATTCACTACCTTTATTATTAACACCGATTCTTCCAATTAAATTTGATCCTGGAGCTAATCTGGCTATTTTCTCAATTTCGATATCAGAGTCGAAGGAGAACACTCTTATACCATTCCTAAAAGCATACTCAATATGAGAAGGAATTTTCGTAGGCGCACTAAATACTATCCTTTCAGCCGGTACACCAAAAGATAACAATTGTTTTATCTCTTCAACAGAAGCAACATCAAATCCAAACCCCTGATCAAAGATTAGTTTTAAAACATTAGGTGACGAGTTTGCCTTCACAGAATAAAAAAACGTGGCACTTGGAAAAGACCTCTTAAAGTTTCTACAATTCTGTCTTACCTTTGAACCATCTATAAATAAAACTGGGGTTTTATCGGCCTGGAAATAATCTTTTAGATTAGACATCAATATGAAAAGTCATATTAAAACATTAAATAAACTTATTGGAGGATATATATTCTGAAATATCCGAACTTAAGCATTATAGTATTATAAGCCGTACCAGTCTATGGTATTAGAACAGTATACACTTAAAAGAGATACTGTTGCCGAGACCAAAAAGGTCTCTATCAAAGTAGAAGGAAACTTCCGTGGATAACTTATCCACACCTCCCTCAACATCTCATATAATACAGTCAGCAAACTCCCCAAATATTAAAACTTAATGAAATGACTTTATAAAAAAAGGTCAAAATGGAAAAACTAGATTTTAAAACGAAGTCAGACAATTTGCCTCAACCCGAAATAGTTCAGAAAGGAATTGTAAGCTCAAAGAAAGAAACAGCCTCAAATGCAAAAGAATCAAACAGTAATAACGACCCTGACGAAGTCTGGAAAATATTAAAAGAACAACTTCGCATGCATGTCTCTGAAAGAGATATGAACATCTGGTACAAAAATGTCTATCTCGAAAAAATAGAAAATGGAGTAGCAGAATTGTCATGTAAATCTTCACTTGAGCGTGAATGGATCGAAAGCAATCATAGAGCATTTCTACGAAACAAAATAGAAGAAGTTATCGGATATAAACCTGATCTAATAGTCTCAATTCGCAGCTCAGCTCCTTCAAGCCAATCACAAAAAGATAAATATGAATACTTTGATCCTAAACAAACCCAAGCCGGTCAACAAGGCCTTTTCTCTTCGGATGATGATGTAAACTCTTCTAGCCAGGATTCAAATAGCAGTTCTCTTGAAACAAACCTAAATCCCAAATATATGCTTTCCAATTTCATAGTCGGGACGAGTAACCAGCTTGCTCATGCAGTTTCCGAAAGTGTTGTAGAGAACCCCGGAACATCATATAACCCAGTCTTTTTCTATGGACCAAGCGGAGTAGGCAAGACACATTTGATGCAAGCAATAGGAAATGCACTACTCAGACGTAACCCTAGCTTTAAAGTTGTATACGTCCCGATTGAAACATTCATGAATGACATGATAGAAGCAATCCGAACAAGAAAAAATGAAGAGTTCAGACAAAAGTATAGACCGGTTGATCTTTTAATGATCGACGACATACAGTTCATAAGCACATTAAAAAAGACTAAAGAAGAGCTTTTTAATACTTTTAATGCTCTTTATCAGGCAAACAAGCAGATAGTAATTGCCTCAGATAGACCCCCGAAAGAAATTGAAAATCTTCCCGACAGATTAAGGACAAGATTTGAAGGTGGAATGGTAATAGACATTCAGTCACCTGATTTAGAAACAAGACTTGCAATTTTACAGCAGCAGCTTCGAGAACAAAAAACTTCAGTTCCCAGCGAAGTTGTAATGTTTATAGCTCAAAATGTTGAAAGCAGTGTGCGAGAGCTTGAAGGAGCTATTATAAAAGTGATTACACATACAAAGTTTACTGGGAAAGTTCCAACAGTTGAGAGTGTTGCTGAAATGCTTCAATTAGACATAGATTCGAAAAGAAAGCGTTTAAAACCTGAAAAGATAATTTCTGTTGTTTCAGATGTTTTTAATATTCAGCCAAAAGATATAAGAGGGAAGAGGAGAACAGCACATATTGCTTTGGCGAGACAAACTGTAATGTACTTCTTGAGAGAAGAACTAGAACTTCCTCTCGAACAGATAGCACGCCTTGTGAATCGAAAAGATCACACAACTGTGTTACACGCTTGTAACAAAATAGAAGAACTATGCGCTAATGACTCAAGAATGCAAGAAAGGGTAGTCAAATGCAAAGATATGCTGATTCAATAAGTAATGCATCGTCCGTCTACAACTGTGGATAACAGGGTGGATAAGCGCAGAATATTCCAGGATAACTAGCTGAGTTGTACACAAATAAAAGGACTTTACCTAAAGTGTTACTCTAGAAAATCCTATTGAGAAGGCTGAAATTCAGAATTTAATTTCAAAGTAACCCACATCCTGTCCACAAATCTATCCATAAATGTTATACACATCGGAATTAATTACTTTTTCATTAAAATTAAAAGCTTTCTCGCAAAATAAAGAGAATACTATAAAAAATCTAATCCACACAATGAAAATTTAATGAAATCGCAGGGAGAAGGTGAGAGTGATAATGAGAATTTCATTAATCCACATATCTACAATCCCTACTAACTACTACTACTAAGTTATTTAAATTAAATCTTTAATAGTAGACGATTTGCAAAGCCAAGAGTTCATGATACTAATTTCATAAATTCATTGAAAACATTAAACCCTATATTGTATACTGAAATCAGTTAAAGCTAATCTCCAGTTTATACTCACTATTATGCAGTTTTCTTGTAATCAAGACACATTCGCAAAATACCTTAACGTAGTAAGCCGAATCGTAAACACCAAACCTGGCTTGCCAATTCTCAATAATGTTTTATTTGAGACTTCTAACGGTAAATTAATGATGACTGCAACTGATCTCGAAATCAGTCTCAACTGTTGGATTGGGGCTGAAATCAAAGCAGAAGGAAAAGTCACCGTCCCAGCAAAACAGCTTTCAGAATTTGTTAATTCTATTCCTTCTGAAAAAGTTGATGTTGTTTTTGATAAAAAAACTGTGAAAGTCAGTACGCTCAATAACTCGGCAGAATTTAATATTATCCCACCCGATGATTATCCATCTATTGTCTCTGTAAACGGAGAAAAGCCCCTATTGAAACTACCAAAAGAAGACCTTCTTACAGCTATCAACCGAGTTGTTTTTTCTGCTGCAACCGATGATATAAAACCAGTGATGACTGGAATAAAGCTTGAGATTTCTAAAGATACGATCTCTTTTGTTGGTTCTGATGGTTTACGACTCTCACGTCAGAGTATGAAATTGCTTGAGCCTATTAGTAACCCTGTAGACCTGCTTGTGCCAGCAAAAGCTATGGAAGAACTTGCTTATATTGTTTCAGAATTCAGCAGTGAAAATAGCAATAATACTGTTGACCTCTATTTTGTTGAAGATCGTAATCAAGTTATCTTCCGATACAACGATATCGATCTTATCTCTCGTTTAATTGACGGACAGTATCCTGCTTACCAACAAGTTATTCCTACCGGCTACCAGACGAAATCTGATATTAAAAAAACCGAGTTTCAGAATGCACTTCGAGTTGTAAATATAATTGCAAGAGGTGTTCTTGGAAGCAAGCTATTTGTCGATCAAAATCCAAAAGACAACGTTATAACTCTTTCTGCTACACAATCTGAGGTTGGCAGCAATGAAAGCTCATTTGCAGCGACAATTGAGGGCGAAGAAATTAAAATGGCATTTAGTGCAAAGCTATTGAGCGACATGCTATCTCATATTGGAGCAGAAGATATTGTTTTTGAATCTTCATCTCCTACATCAGCCGGAGTTTTTAAAATTAAAGGTGACGACTCTTTCTTGCATCTCATCATGCCGATGAGGCTTTAGCTATAATTCTTCCAGCTCACTGTTTGAAATACTTTTGTACTCCTCCTCTGGTTTATCCCTTATGAGGTATCCAAAGCCGTGAACCGTCTGAATTAGATTCTTACTCAAGGTTTTTCGTAGTTTACTCACATGCACATCTATAGTGTTGGACGATGAAGTCGACTCATATCCCCAAACATTATCCAGCAGCTCTGATCTGCTTATTGGCCTGTTCTTGTTTCTCATCATATATTCAAGGATTCCAAATTCTTTCTTTCTAAGGACTATTTTCTTCTGTTTGTACTTCACTTGGCGTTTTATAGGATCTACCTCGAGCTGTTTTACTCTGTATTTGAGTGGAATCGTCTGAGTTGTTCTTCTTGTTAGAGCTTGTATTCGAGCAATCAGCTCTCCTATTGGAAATGGATAGCTCATTACATCGTCACCTCCGTAATTAAGGAAATTTACTTTATCTTCCCAGTTACCGGCACTATTTATGCCAAAAAAGTATAGCTTAGGATTATCGTTTCTAAACTGCTCGATTATTCTGGGTATTGAAATTTCTTCAATGCTAATATTCATTATTATTATTTCAAAACTTGAAGGATTGGCTTCTCTTCGAATTATATCTCTTACAGATACTTCATGAGGCACAAAACCATATGCTTTGAGTGAGTTTAATAGGATGTGTGAAATTGCTCTTGATTTCTCTATAATAGCTATATTCATTCATATCTTTTTAAATTTAAGCATGTGAATGATAAAACTACACACTGTGTGCAAAAAAGACCTGTATAAAGAAACTTATGAAATACCTATTAACACAAGTTGTTGCGATCATTGTCTCTGTAACTCTTTTGTACTACTTTTCTACTCTTAATCAATTTTTACCCCTTACCCCGGAAAAGGAAATCAACTGGTACAATCTTTTTTCAGTCCTTACGTTAGTATTTGTTTTATTAGAAGGAGTTATTTCTTTCTCCTTGTACTTACTGCAAAAATTTTTAACTTGTGGATGGCGGGAATTTCCTGATAAGTCTTTTTCATTAAAGTGGGGACTAGGGCTTTCGATCGGCATCATTTTTATAATTGTTCTAAATATTTTTCATCTGTTTAGCTTACCTTGGGGTGTTGTTATTTTAGTGATAATTTCTCTTGCAATGGTCTTTCTTAGATGATCTAATCATTAAAAAATGTTAATATATCGCAGTTCTAGATTGTGAATTTAATGAATGACAAACAAAAAAAATAATAAAAGTGAAATTTCACAACTCGCTCAAATTCTAAGTGGCGAATATGAACTTCTGAAACAGCAAGAAAAGATTAAAAAGCTTAAAAAAGATGCTATTGATAGACAGAAAAGTCTTGTTCGAGAAGGAATCAAAGAGGGAAATATAAAGCTTTTGGATAATTATGAAGATGCAATAGATAATGAAAAAGAACAGCATGTTATCCAAAACATAACATTATACGAGTGGGAAGCTCCAATTCGTATTGCAAACCATTTTGATCAAAAACAGTTCGCAATCTTAGCCTTTGCAAGCATGTTGTTTATTTTATACTTGGCTGTTTTGGGAAATTACGCCTTGATGCTAGCGATTATTGCACTATTATTTTTCATTTATGTTTCAGGCACAACAAAGCCCGACATCATTAAAAATAAAATAACAGCAAGGGGAATAGATACTCTAGACAAAGTCTACGACTGGTATATGCTCGAAAACTTTCGATTTACGGTAAAAAATCGTCAACATCTGCTTATTGTCGAAACTAAACTGCGTTACCCGTCTCGATTAATTCTACTTCTTAAAAAAGAAGAGAGAGAACCGCTGTTTCTATTACTTCAGGATAAAGTTTTATACAAAGATATTCGTAAGCAAAGTAAACTGGATCTTTGGACTTTTGGAAAGTATATACCGCTCGAGAAGATTTGATCATGGAGAGTTGCCGGAGTGGTCGAACGGGACGCACTCGAAATGCGTTGTATGCGAAAGCGTACCGGGGGTTCGAATCCCTCACTCTCCGTTGACTCTCTCTGTTAACCTTGGGAAGACTGCAGTGTAGCCCAGAGATCTAAAGCATCACGTGCGCCTTCAATAGTCGCTTTCCCACTCTGCAATTCACCGTATACATTCACTAATGTATATAAGTCGTCAGAGTTTGATCTCAGTTTACCAAAAATTGTGGCTATAAATTCCGGCAAACCGTTATTTCTAAGCATATTCGACAACTCCAGAGGGGAAATATTATTTGAAGTCACTAGATATTCTGTTAAATCAAGTAAATTTAAGTAGCCTAAAAGCTGCGGATATTGTTCTAATTCCTCTCGTATATTAGGATTTACTGATTGAGCGATGAATAATGCGGCACCTATTTCAATTGCATCAAAGTGATAATCTCCTCCTGTCTCAATATTCTTTCCTTTTACTACAAATCCGTGTATGGTGTCTATCTGATACTGGTAGCTATCACCTATAAATACAGATTCAATTTTTCTCTCAGTCATAACTTTGCTTCCTGTTGAAAGCAAAATAGTTAGAGCGGTTTCTGGAGAAAGGACAGTCTCCTCAGAAATAATCATAATCTCAGATGTAGCGATTCCTATCCCTGGCATATGAACATATCCTACTGAATCAGAGAAAATTTCTTCATATCCAGTGGTAATGAAAATCTTCCCGAGATCTAAGCCCTGGCTATCACATAAACTATTATCCTGACATATGAATGCAAAGTAGTTTCTTGCTATCTGAATAAGCGCAGCCTGACTGTCCTGGTCACCTTCATCTACTTCAGGTGTAGGTGTTGCTGTTACTGAAGGGATTGTGTAGGTAGATATAAAGTCAGTATCTGGGCTTACACTGCCTGTATTATTACGTGGTTGAGGAGCGCAAGACACAACGGCCATTGCTGTTGCTAGAAATAACCTCGATTTAAAGCTGTTCATTTGCATATTGAAATCTTATGGAGAGGTATTTTAGCATCGTATCAGAGATATAGCAACTATATATCTGTACTTAACGCTTGCCTACGTAGTCATATGAGAGGATTTCTATCTTTGTCGGGTGAGGTTTATAATTCATGCTCTAGAACTGGGACCACGCATCCTATACAAAAGACGCTTCGCTTTGTCTAAATCCTCTGGATTGATTCTGACCATATCGTACAACAAATACATCATATTAAAAGCAAATGAGAGTTCATTTGGTCCGGCATTAGTAACTTCTGTAAAGAAATCTGTAACATTACCTGTCTGAAGGTAATTAGATAGCACATCTATATGAATTCCAGCTTGAAAGAGAATTTCACGTGTGAGTTGTTCTACAGCGTAAAGAAGAGGTTGTTCTTTTAATTTATCTTTGAGCTCTGGGAAAAGACTTGTTGCTAATACTAAATTTACACCGAATTCTATAATATGATCATTTGCTTGATGAAATCCATCTAAAGTCTCAAATACTAGTGTAAACCCATACAGTCCAATTAGTCGGCAATTCGTTCCTGCTATAGTATATTGGTAATAATCGTCATTCTCAAGCTTAAAAGAAGACTCCTCACGGGAACCAGTACCCAACGCTATAGTAAAATAAAGTTTGAGGTAGTCTGCATCAGGTGGCACTTTGAGGAAGACGGTACCAGGGATAGCAGCGTAGAGACCGGGTATCCCGTAGTATCCGTTGTCTAATTTCTCTAATAAGCCGTCATCATCGGTGATATGAATGGATAAATATGGTTGGCCACCGTAATAATCGTAATACATGTTGCGAACAGATGTTATGATTTCCTCTACTTGTTCTTTGTAATCCTGTTCACTCAAATCTGTAAGAGTTATGGTAGTAGGTTCAGACTGTGGGGTTGAAGGTAATTGTGTCGGAGGTTTTGGTTGTGGAACTGGATTTATTAAACCTTCAGGTCCGCCTGGTTTACACCCGGTTAATAAGGCTACTGCGCTTGTAGCCGCTCCAGCTATTATGAATTCTCGCCGAGTCATTTGAGCCATCCTATATATATAGTATATTAGTAGCATGGATTGTACACCGGATTTGCTATAGGGTCAATTATGTCACCTTTATGAATAGTGCACTTATGTAACCTTAATAGTATAGTTAACTTAATGAAATTACCAAAAATCAAAAAGTATCAAAAGAAATTTAATTATTCTTATGTCTTCGGTGCATATCCCTCATTAGATCTGTTTAAATACAGGCGTAAGGATGTACTTCGGGTTGTATTTCACTCAGAAGGGGTTGGAGCAGAAGGTATTTCTGAACTAAGAGAGCTTTGTAAACTTCATGAAATTTCTAATGAAGTTAATGATAAGTTAATTTCTAAAATCGCAGTTAAAAAGAATACATATGTTGTGACTTTCTTTCAGAAGTACGAAACAGATCTTTCTGATACGGCCAACCATCTAATCCTTTACAGTCCCCGCAATATGGGAAATCTTGGAACAATAATTCGCACAATGGTTGGTTTTGGCATAGAAGACCTGGCTATTATCCGTCCAGGAGCAGATATTTTTGATCCAAAAGTAACTCGTTCGACGATGGGTGCTCTTTTTAAAATCCGCTTTAAATACTTTGATAGTTTTTCAGAGTATATTCAGAAGTATTCTAGACACAAAAAGTATCTATTTATGCTTGATGGTGAAAAGGAAATAGATGATGTTAGTTTTGAGCCTCCTTTCTCTCTTGTCATGGGGAACGAGAGTTCGGGCCTCCCTGAAGAAAGCAAGCAGTACGGTGAGACTGTTTTTATCCCCCATTCGGATGCTATAGATTCGCTTAATCTATCTGTTGCAACCGGTATTGCTTTGTACTATGCGAAAAATACTGAATAATTGGTTTAGTATGGATATTTATCTCGCTTAAGTAGATCTATTAAACGGCTTTCTCATGGGGGATCTTGACCCGCTAACTTATAGTACCAACTATACTTGCTGATAGCTTCATGAAGTTATAACATCAGACATCAGTTCTACTGATTTAGTACGTAAAGGGACTCTTCAAACCAATTAAGACCTACCTGTAAGGTGGGTCTTTTTTGTCATTGTAGGTATAATTATTTAATGATGCTATCTTAAAAGTTTCATTAAATAAACACATATTTCATGAATCGAACCTATCTCCCAGACTACAACTTGGCTATAACCCTTCTAGGTGGACAATCTTTCGGTTGGGATAAGATAGGCGATACTTTTATTGGATTTACAGTAGATAGAGCAGCAAAGATTAAAAGAGAAGGAGAGTATATTTTATGGCAAACATATCCTGTTCACGATGATTGGGATTGGCTTTCTTCATATCTTCGTCTCGATATAGATTATGAAAATATCATTAAGGAAATATCAAAAGATAAATACATTAAATCTGCAATAAAAGCTTACCCGAATTTAAGAATCCTCAATCAAAATTTTGAAGAAGCTTTTATATCTTTCCTGTGTTCACCAACTAAAAGTATAGTTGGAATACGCCAGTGTATTAGGCTTCTCGCAGACAAGTTTGGCGACAAGTTACTCCTTGATGATCGTGAAATTTCACTTTTTCCTAAAGCTGAACGATTAGCACAAGCAGATATTAATGAAATTTTAGCTTGCAAAGTAGGATTCCGTGCAAAAAATATTCATGAAGCAGCACAAAAATTAATGAAAGAACCTGTCACAGAGCGTATTCAATCATTAAAACTTAATGAAGCCAGAACAGAGTTAATGAAGTTTAGGGGGGTAGGAGATAAGGTTGCCGATTGCACTCTCGTATATGGACTTGGGTTTAATGAAATTACTCCATTTGATGTATGGGGTAAGAGAATTATGCAAAAGTACTATGGTTTTAATGAAAAAGCAAAGTATGAAGACATGTCACTGTGGATGAAAGAGTATTTTAATGGCTATGCAGCTTGGGCAGGGCAGTTTTTATTTGAATATATTCGATCCCGCTAACTTATAGATATTCCCTAGGGGATTGTATTTAAGATGGAAGTATGGGAGATTAAAATCGAAATGGACAAGCAACCGATACCTAAATATGAAGACAGAGCGCACTTCGATTTTAATGCGGCAATGGCGCCTTATAGTATAGAGCCTGATGATGAGGATGCTTCTTTCAAGTGGTTTATCGCTGCAGAAGCATCAATTGCAATTATCCCGAAGTTTTTTAGGTTTCAGCTCGAACAATGTAGAGATCAAAAAGCTCAAGGGTTTATGCGCATAACTGATATTAGGTCGATCATTGCTATTATGGCCGGGCCGGAAAATATAGAACTCTGGTGCTTTAATCTCACTGATACAGCGGCTTTTCAATTGTATTGCTTATTTTCCAATCTAAATGTTGTTGCATTTCCTGACCCTAAAAGTAACGAAGCGTTTTATCAAAATCTTCAGTCTTGTCAGAATAATATGCTTCGGTATGCATTCTTTCATCCAGAAGAGTAGCTACTATAGGTCGACATTCCCTCGGCTTTAAGTTAAAATCTGTCTTATATGACGGATATATATATACAAGCCGAACAAAAAACAGGGATTTTACCCCAAGAAAAGGCTTTTGAGACTGAAAAGAGTCTTCTAAGAGGAGTAATTGAAGCTCAATATAATCTTCTTCCTCATGACTACAAGTCTTGTTTACCAGAAAATTTCTGTGATCTAGACCTCAATGAGATGGTTATTGCTATTGCTGCGTTACTGCCAGGGACAATTACCTATAATCTAACAGAGAGGTACGAACAAAATGCTATTTTACAGATATGTAATGCTGCTAGATGTTTAGCAGATTCAGTTGATCCCGAATGCAATGCAAGCTTGCGTGATGCTTATGAAAAATTCTATTGGGACCTGGTTTTGTGTGGTAGAGAATTCGATGAAGTTTCTGCTCCTCCAGAATGGTTTCTCCAAACGCTGTTGTCGGAAAACTCCTGGCAACCTGAGGAATGGGAAACAAGCTTGTATGACTATCTTGGGAATTAGTTTATCTAGATTTCATCTAGTAATTTAATTCTATCACCTCGACTTTCTCTTTCAGAAATGCTATAATACAGCCATATGGGGACGTATGGCTTCGACAGGAGTATACGTTCAGTACCGCAAGTAGAGGGTCAGCTCTTAAAAACTGAGAGTTACACCAAATAAGTGTAAACTTTGTAAGTAACGCTTTCGCAGCTTTACAAGCAAAGGTTGACAATGTAGTTGCATCTATTGCACCTGCTTTCAACATGAGCTATTTAGTTGCTTAAGTCTAGTTTTCGTTAACTAGCGTCTTTGGGACTTGTTCCTATCCGGGTTTCAAAAGACGGTCATTGATAGGATATAGTTGGGAGGGTTCGCCAGTTCCTGACCAATTGAAACTATGAATTCTGGTCGAGCATTCTTTTTTGCTAGCTTTTAAGGAATGTTTAGTAAACAAAGATAGCTAAACTTGTAGTAAGGTGCTGCGCTTAGCTTACTGGACGTGGGTTCGATTCCCACCGTCTCCACCAAATAAGAATCTTCTTGCTTAATAGCATCAGAAAACTCGCAGGTTCGTCATAATCTCTTGACTCTCAACCCTGCAGTGCTGATCTTTACACCTAATTCCGAAAGCAATCGCTCAATCTGCTCTATATGTATTTTAGATCTCATTGCTTCTAACCTTTTATCCGGATATTTTTGAATAGTTACCAGTTTTGATATGTGGATAGATACAGTTCACGAAAGCGTTATCGGGATTCGAAATTTCTTCAAGCTGGATGTATTGCCAATCGGGGCTGTATATCCTATAATACATCACGTTCTTAAATTTATATGAAATTTATATGAGTAACCCTGACAAATTTGGATTAAATAGCCTTGATGCTCTTGAACTATCTGATGCTCTTGCGGAGATTGATAGGTTGCCTCTATCCTCCCTCGCAGATTACGCCATTAGAAGTGCCTGGAGTGAGGTCTATACTGGAGCTAGAGGCGCCTCTTCCTTTCAACCCCGAACACTACTCTTAATGAACCTTCTTGGGATAGATCTGAACCATGTTTTTGGCTTCAAAGGAACTTTTCAAGCAGGGAACTTTGAACTTCCTCAACCAGATGACCTTCCTATTAATATGATGCAGTTAGCTGAACAGGGTTTTATAGATAGTATTGGTGTGTTTGCATCCAATTTGAGTAGTTCTGACTACAAAACTTTTGTAAATTCCGTAGAACTTGTAACCCAATATTATGGGTTTCAGAGAGGCTTCGAGATCTGTCTTGCAACATTTAATTCAGAAGAGGAAAACCAAGCTGATCTACGACCCTCCGTACTTATGATGAAAATGTGTTTGCGATTATCCCAGGAATATAGCGCTTCCCAAGCTGAAGAGTAATTGTACAGTCTTTGTTTAGAAGGTTCTCTGTCTTTCAGAAGCACTTATCAATGATGAAGAAGGGAATAGTGAATTTGTGGACACCATTGCAAAGGCGACTGGTCTAAATCATACAAAAGTCTTACGCTCAGAAAAGTCTTGGATGTATATTGGTAAGCATTATGGTCTTGCGATCTTGTCGCACGACCTAATCTCCAAGAGGCATTTCCCGAATTATTTGAATCGGGAGATTTAAGAGAAGCGGTTTAGGTGGAAACGACTACACGATATGAGAAGAACCAATTGGATCATATCCTCTACACACACGATACTTTGCATTTGAGTACTGCCAAAGCAGAAAAATTCTTATCGGATCATTATTCGTTTCTCGTTGAGTTTTATAGTAATCGTTATATCTCATGTGTCTTTTAAGAACTAAAATGATTGAGATTGCCTATTATACAAGGATACTTGCCTTCGTGAAAGATTTTTAATGAAGTGGTGAGCATTTATTTAAGGTTAAAATAAGCTATACTTACCGCATGGGCCTGTAGCTCAATTGGCTAGAGCACTTCATTCGCATTGAAGAGGTTATGGGTTCGATTCCCGTCAGGTCCATGCCGCTAACTTATAGCAGAAGAAATCTGGCGGAAATTCTATTGGCAGAGTCTCAAAAAGTATTTTTTAGATCTGCAAGATATCTATAAAAACGAAACCTGTCAGTGATCTTAAAGTTTACTCATTGTTACTTTTTGTCAGTTGATCGTACACTATGTGTAGTTAACCTCACCCGAACTTATTATGGATAAAAGTGTTAGCCTTTCAGTCAAGATAGTCGTAATTTTATCTGCACTATCCTTTCTATTGTCGTGTGTGTCTCTTTATCTTAATCTCAGCAGTAGTCTAGAAACTCGGAATAAAGCGCAATCTGAATCTGTAAGCACCACAGCCGGGAATGATAACGGTTCTTCAACCACAGATCTTGCTAATACCTTGAAGGATACACAATCTGTAAAAGCTACTATGGAAAAATACGTAAATTCAGATTGGAATGTTCAATTGGAGTACCCTGGCGACTGGACTCTTTCGAAAAATCCAGGCCCAGACACAAGCGTTTTAGTAACTATTGCAAACGGAGAATACGAGTTTAGACTTCATTTAGCAGGTGGAGATCCAGGCATCTGCGATTTACAAAGTGGAGAGTATCGAAAAGTTGCTGACTCGGAAAGAACTTATATGCTAAAAGTTGAGTCCAACTTTGGTAGGCAGACAGTATGTGAAAAAGAAACAAATTCAGATACTTATGTAACATGGGCACAACCTGGGTTTATTAGTTATGCAGTACCTCAAGATGCTGACCCGGAAATGATAAAAGTTATGGATGAAATTTTGCTCAGTTACTCGACTAATCCATAGTGTAGCTGCAAGTCCAAACTTTTATCTTCGCTATGTTAACCGGATAGCGAAATCCCAGCTTCCAAATTCCTGATGCTTTCTTTGATTTTCCGGTGAAGAAGCTGCCATTCCTTCTGTTACAAAAACATTCGCAAGATGAAGGCTTATTGGTACTGCAAGCCTGAATAGCAGCTTCCACCATTCTTTTGCGGCTAGATTTTCATATATGTCAATTGGGTCAACTACAGCTAACGTTAGATCCATCATCACCACAGCTGCCAGCATGGCACTTATGGCTCTATCTGTTTTGCTCTGCTTATCCCAGAACTTATAGGGCTTGATGTTAAATAGCGTGTTTAAAAAAAGTCTGAACTGGCCTGCACCAGTAATATATGTGTCAATGCGATCTTTTAAGTCTCCAAAATCTGGAACCTCCATATATGCTGCTGGATTCATTTTAAGCCCTTTTCCCTCTCCTTGAACTGTTCGTCCTAAAATATTGATTTCTTCATTCAGAAGTTGCGTTTCAATACTTAACTGGTTGTCAGCCCCTTCAAGCATCTTTAAAAATTCATGATCTTGACTTTTTGCTGTACGTATTCTCTCTAATAGACTAGCGTATGCTTCTTGCCCGTGAAGTGAAAAAGCAGTAGATAAAATATTTAAAACATCATCATAACTTGTATCATCACGAAGCAGAACTTCTTCGCCAACTATTATCGATGGGTGATGAGATAATATAGATACATAATCATGAGGCAAGCTCCCTCTTTTGTGTACTTCCCGAAGATCTTCCATAAGATTCTTCTCATCGATCCATCGCGTGGGCAAAAGATAGAAGCCACGGTTTTTTGTTTCTTTATCTTTAGGATCCGTCTTATCTAAAACAAGATCTATCCTTCGTTTTGGCTCCGGATCGTCTTCTGCTGTAACTTCCTCTTTTGGTATATATCTTGCTGTTGCCCATGTCTGAAGCCACAATAAATACATTCCAGTATTGTCTATGTCTTTAGGCATGTGCTCAGAGTATCTACTGTTGTCTCTTTCACTCAACTGTTTGTATACAGTTTTAGCTCGTGTTGTCGGATACTCCGGCAGGGGACTTTCACGAAAAAGCCTATCAATATGGGTATAATGTAAGCCTGAAGTTCTAAGATCTAACATATCAAGCTGCTGCCGTGTTGCAGCCGCATCGTGTTCCCAAGATGGTTTCATTTTTTATGAATTAATTAACAATAGTCTTTATATCGTATCATAATTATTTCAAGACTGAAGTGGGGCTCCCTTAAAAACTATCGTCAGTTAATCTTTAACTGATCCTTTATATATGATACGCTGATTATCGTATAAATATCAGTCATTCAGAGTATATGGATATCAATGAAACTAAAGGCCAAATAATAAAGTACCTTGACCGAGTCAAAGAAGTTAAAAGGATAAGACAAACCCTTGCTTCCGGAGCGATAGATCTCACAGAAGCACTGAGGTTACTTAAGTTGATTTAGTTTTAGGTAAATATGCCTTCACAGGAAAATCAACTAAATACTTGGTTCGACAATGCTAAAACAGATCTTGATGAACAGGGTGCTGTCAGGACTCTGAAGAGCAAAGAATTCTCAAACGTATAAAAGAGACTGCCTTATCTCGAGAGGAATACTATACTTTAGTCGATGGTGAACCGGGAGAAGTTCCAGCAGAGTTTGATCAAGCAGCGATAGCAGTATTAAAGCCAGATTCCAGCATCGTACTGGAATATGTCGGAAATAGAGCCTTATTGCAAGAAATATTCCAACAGATTAGAGCCGACAGAGATCTTGGTTATTCTGATGCTTCGCTTGGAGCAGTAGAAACCATTTTCAGACGAATTATGCAAGAAGCTGTTACGCCGGTCGTAGATACTTTACGACAATCTGAGGCCGACAGATCAGCTCTCGCTGCCCTTGCAATTGAGCGAACAGTTGCAAATCTGAGTCAATCACCTCACTTAGTTGGCGAAAAACCTGATCTAGTTAATCAGGCGGAAAAGACATATGTCAATCAGTTCACTACATTGCTGGGCAATGAGCCTACACAACAGATTGCAAGTAGACTTTCAGTAAATCGACACGATGTGCAAGATAAGGAAATAGATGGGTATTGGGTATCTCTTTGTGCTGCAGTCACCCAGCATAAACTAGATCAATTTGTTAATGGAAAAAGTTCCTATATTCGGGCTGACATCGAAAAAGAATTAGTAGTCCCGGGGGGAAAGCGACAAGAAGAGGCTTTTTCGATTGGGTCAAAAGCACTCATTGATGCAACTGCCGCTGATCTTGAACAAGGGTATCAATATGATTCTTTGTCTCCAGATTACGATAGAACCCGAAAGGTTGAATTGACACTCAATGCTCAGGTTGACGGCCTAATGCAGGGTGCTAGGAATACAGAAGTGTTGATTGCTTCATCACAACAACTGGACAGGCTGCTTAAAGCATCAGATGATACATTAGGAATTCCAGACCCGAGAAGGAGGTATACTCGGAACTATTTTGATTGTACCAGTGTCTATAGAGATTCTTTTATTGCCGGCTACACGCTGGGGTTGCTGGATAGGGGTGACATTGCAGATCCAAATGTAATTTCCTCACTTCGAATTTCTATTCGGTCTATACAGGATGATACTCTGAGATCCCGGCTTATACAGCAACTGGAGGCTCAATCAACTTTGATGTCTAATGATCAAAGACTGGCTTTAGCACTTTCACTAGAAAGAAGAAGCTTGGTAGATGATGAGCAAGCTTACGATAATGCGATGAATGAAGTGTTAGAAGCTGAATCTCAAATTATAAAAGAAGGGGTTAGAGATGAAATATTTTCCAACCTTGACGCTGTTGTTACAGGCCGCCCTGAGCGGCTTGCTCTAGCGTCCAGAGATATGGAGAACATCTCTGATGCTCGAGAATATAGGGATAAACTTTTAGGAGGTATGGCCGTAAGAAGTGCCACTTATCATTTAATCGATATACTGGTAAACCTTGAACAAAAGCTTCCCGTTACTGATGGAAGGAACCCTATTACTTGGCAAGATGCCAGCACTGTCATAGAGGCTATATCTTCCAATGGCGGAATATCTCGAGAGTACCGGATAGACAACCTCCTTAAAGGAGATACTCTCAATCCAGACCAGAAAAGGCTAGTTGCGATGCTGAGAGCAGCACATTTATTCACCTATCTCGATGGCGGAAATGCTCATACAGATGTGCTCGCCCTCAATCGATTTTATGAACAGGGCTATTTGTCGGCTCAAGACATCCTTAATGTCCATAATGCGACTTTGATTGCAGTAGACGGCGTCAATAGGGCGCATATGCAAGCTCAACCGGAGGTTTCGCCACCTTTGGTTTTTAGAAGTTCAATCGAAGGATTATCAGAGTTGAAAGATACTCAAAGACTTGGTGTGAGACCATATGCTAATCCTGAAAGAATAGGGCCTTTTAAAGATGTTCAAATATTCGAGGCGGATTTTAGGATTTCAAATGATTATAATGATACAAAAGCTCCCTATTACTTCGTAGGGAGAGGGGATGCAAACAAGAGTCCAGTCAAAACTTATGCACCAAATATTGATGTGAGGGGATTTAAGGATCTCCATACGGGGGTTCTAGCAGAGGCTAATCAAGTGTTTGCTCAAACAACTGAGTATATCGATCTGTTGGCTGCTCAAAGATTCTCTCAGGTTTCCTTAAGCGACATTCAACAGATGATCCCCTATCAAGACGAGACTGTTTCGCAACTGCGAGACCAATTAAGAGGGAAAGACAGGAACCAAGTCTTAGCTTTCGCAAGGTCGTTCGAATGGGGGTCTACTGCAGGCGAAGTGAACCAAGCCATAGAAGAGATCGAGAGTGCTTTTGGGGATAATAGTCAGCTGGCGAATCTTCAAAGGCAACTCCACGTCGATGTAACTCTCTGTAATTCGGAGGTTGCTAGGCTAGATGACCTTGATAAACCAGAAGAATCTGCAAGAGGTGGATTTTTAAAGAGATTGTTTGGTGGCGGTGGGCGTAATGTTGATGCCAAAGAAGCAGCCCAGGTTAAGGCTACTGTTGTTGCAGCGATAAGCGCTACAGGCTTTACGCTTAGTCAAGAGCAAAACGGTATTATAAGTGATCTTGATTTAAGGAAAGAATCCGATAGATCTACACTTAGAAATGTGCTTATTTCTATTGCGCAAGAATCAGCTAAAGCTGTAGCGGCAGAGTTAACAGGGATTACCGAATTGATAGGAAAAATCCCTGATCTCCCCGATGTTGCAGCAAAAACGAGTACTAAGGAAACAGGTTATGTTGATGTCCCACTGACTCCTAGCCCTATAAGTCCGGGTTCTTCGGCTTTGTTTAAAAAAGTACCGGTTTTATATTTAACTCCCGGAAACATGTATACACACCGCTTCGCACCTAATCTTGCGCAAGAGATGTTTCTAGCTGCTGAAATTATGGCTCCCTTACATGCTCTTGCAGATACTCTTACAGATTCAGCTACTGTCGGTGCTGATCGATCCATTCCAGCGACTTCTATCGAAGAACTTCAAGAGGCAGCTAAAGGAATCAATGAATTAACAAATAGTTTAAAACTAGCTTTGCAAGGTAATAACACAGACCTTAATCGCTATGAGGGTGCGTTATATACATTATGGACAGCTGTAAGAGATGGGTTAGATGAGCACTTAGGTAATACCAGAAATCGAAGAAATGAGATTATTCAGTCACTCAGACAAAACCTGCCTCGATCATTGTTCCTCCAAATGGAGAAAGAGTTAGCCTAATAAATAGCAGTATTTTCTTTTGATTTCGGAATTCCCACCGGGGTGTATCTCTGATCTAGAGTACACCCCTGCCTGGGCTAATCGGTGAGCAATCTATTGAGCAATAGAAAAATCGCAATTGCTGCAATCACAATAGCTGAAACAGCTAAAAATGCCATCGAGACACTTTTATCTGCCAGAAACCCTATAAAAGGGTTGAAGACTGCGAGGCTAATCCTATTCAGCATGCTGATTCCTGACAATGCAGTTGCTCTGTTTTCAGAACTTACCTCTTCATTAAGTTCAGGTGAAAATACAGTCCGAGCGGTCGCTCCAATCCCTCCAGAAACAATTACAAAAAGGTAAATTGTTTCAATTGAAAGTCTTGTAGCAACAAGGATAAATCCAGCCGCCACTATTGCTGCAAGTACAGCTTTTGTTTTGGGATCATTTAGTTTAAGAGCTTTTATTGCATAGGTCTGAAAAACCATTTCTGCAACAAGAAGCACGATTCTGACAGATCCGAAACTCAGCTCACTCACATTGACGCCTTCCAGAGCTACCTGGTAAAGCCAGATCACAAAGTATCCGCCGAGGTTTATCCCCAGCAGGATTGTTACAAGTTTCACAACCTTTGTTGTTCTGATCTCCTTTAGAGCAGCTCCTATAATCTCCTTATAGTCAGGAACCTGAGATTTATGCTCTCTCGGCTCTTTGACTACAAGAAGAAGTAAAACGAATACGATGAAACACGGAATCACTTGCATCTGGAAGATCCTGTTATACGGAATCATGCTTTGTGCAAGCAAGGCTGCGATTCCAGTCCCTGCAATCATGGAGATCATTTCCAGGTTACTGCGGACTACCTGGATCTTACCAAAGTCTTTTTCAACTCCAGTCCTCTTTGCTGTCTCGAAGACTAAAGCTTCTTCGGCTCCAGAGATAAAGCTTACCCCAAGTGCGAATAAGAATTCACTTACCACAAAAAGCCTGAAATCCGGGATGAGCCCATATATTACTGTTGCAATTCCAATGATCGCGTACCCAGATAGAACTGAGAATTTCAATCCTTTTCTATCCCCAAAAACCCCTGTTGGGATTTCTAAGATAAAAATAAAGATCAAGAAAAGACTCTGTAATGTCTGGGTTTCTGTTTGAGTGATCCCTCCCCAGTCTCTGAAAAAACGAACCATAAAGGTTCCGATCAGATCAATGCCCCCGATTAGCTGTGCAAGCATGAGAACATAGATAGGCAGTGGGTATTTTTTCTTAAACATTTTGTTACTCCTTTTGCTTAGATTAAGTTTTGAAAGAACAGCCGTAATAACGCCAGCGCGAAGAGGTCTCGCTAGTTTCATTACGACAGCTAAAACTCCAAATACGGTTAAATCTTATTGTGCAAAAGGGAAAGAAAAAGCCTCCGCATTTGGAGGCTTAATGTACTCAAACGAATCTAGAAATCTTTACATCAAAAAACCTCCAATATTGACCACACCATTCATGAATGTGGCTTGTGGAGAGCAGAGGTAAATTGTCTTCTGATTTCTAAAATTGTCCATAATGACGGCGATTATACAGTATTTCTCATATTTTAGCAACGAAATTGTTACTGTCTAAAAGGAAATCCGTAGTCTTCTGTAGAATATATAACTTGAGATTTTGTACATATGGAGAACCAGAAACCTCTACATGAGAAAACATGGCTGATTGTCGTTTTAGCTTCATTAGCAGTTATTTCGACTTCCATAAGCGTTTGGATGGCTTGGCAAGCAGGGTATCTTAACAATTCAGTAAGTGAAAGCACTGAATCAAATAGTGAAACTGCAACCCAAACAGAGTCAAATAGTGTTGCGGAAACAGAAGATACTACAGTAGGTTCAGTTGATGCTATTAAAGTCAACAGTGAAAATGAGTACGATATTAGGCTTACAAGTGATGTCTACGGTACGAAGTATCAAGTTATTCTAACTTCAGATCAAGAATTAGTCGCAAACTACGATGCAATAAATACAATCTTTCCAAATGTTACTGTCGATGCAGGCGATTGGGAGATGGATATGGTGCTTTTAAGTGAGGCTTATCCCCAGAGTATTACAGATGATGTAGAACTAGCATTCAACCACTCCCAAGCAGGTGATGTATACCGTGTAGTAAGTCATGATTCTCAAACAACCATGTATACCTATATGAATGTAGACTATTCTCCGGATGAAAGATGTTTGGCATTAGGCGAACTGCTTGATGCTCCATGTGGAACAGAAGTTCTTGATGCAGGAGATGTAGCTTTAAGGATTGTTTGCCGAGCAAACTCTGACAACATAAGCATGTGTGAAAGCGTCTTAGAGAATGCTGTATTTAAAGATCTTACAGAAGCGAACTAAATCGCTCTCCTTGCCATAAACTCAGACCGGCTTTTACTGAGCCGGTCTTTTATTTTGCACCAATCTTAGGAGTTAATTGAAACTTAAGTAAGTTCTCATTATAATCCCCTAGCGTTTCTTATATTGTCTTATGTATCATGAGCACTGAATTTGACATGACATTACGACAGGCCGGTCCGATTGGAAGCCTTGGTGAGATTAGAAAACTTTTCCCAGATGATGATCAATATCTCAGGGGTTTGATTGCAATGAATACTGGGGTTGTTGATGGTGTAATCAGTTTTCTCAATGGAGTATATTCCCGTTCGCTCCAAGAAGACAATGATACAGTTATGTATTTAGAACGGTTCGTAGAATGGATCCTATCTCAAGGAGCTGTTTTTTATGAGGTCTATGAAAGAAAAGATTTCGCTGATTTTACGATTTCTGAAAGACAGGCTTGGTTGGAGAGTAAGTTATTGCCTCAGCCTGAGGCTATAAAGATCGCGGATATTACAGATGGTAATACCTGTATTGCAGACTTCTTTACAAAAGCTCTTGAAGTAGAAGAAATGGTTAATTTTATAGCCTCGATACCAGTCTATAGGTCGACGGAGACAGCAAGACGTCCCGTAAGAGCTAGGATGCGGTCAAAGAAGAAAAGTAAAGGTGGACCTCAGAAAGCGATTGAGCAATCCGACAGAGCTGCAGACAAAGGCTACTACCTTTACTCACAGCTTTTTACTATCATCCCGCTCTCTCTGATGACATTAGACTTCAGAAGAATATTTCCTGATCCTGCATATATACCCGACTCACTTTCAAACCTAGTTACAAATGTCATTGCTCTTCAGGCATGGTTCTTTAACGAAGGAGATGCGAGAGATGGCGTTGCTCTTAGACCCGATCATGTTGCAGCTTTGGATAAAGTTCTCCTTTATCGCCTTGCCGAAATGCATATCAGAAGAAAATTAGTTGCGTCTAATCTTCGAGGTGAATTTCCCGATTTAGAGATCTTTCGAAATGATGTTTTTGGAATCGGACAAAGATTCCCACAATTACAGAGAGGTTTATGGCAAACTTCTGTAAATGAAATTTTAAGTTTAATAACTAGAATTTCACCTTCAGTGCTTGATAGACAGCTTATTACAAGAGAAGAACTTCATACTGTCGATTCAGACGCAGCACGGACATTTCTTGAAGCATTGCATACTGATCTCATGGTGCGAATAGGTGAGATACGTGATCAGTGGAAGCGATACCATACTGTTCATTTTGATCTGAGTGAATCGCTTTATGCTTTGAGATTGGGTATTACCTCGATTGACTTTACGTTAGAGGATTATCCTGATCTAGATATCCGACTAATTATTGATAACGGTCAGTGGATGAATTTGGGAGTTAATGTCGAAACGACAACACCGCCGAACACTTCTGTCCCAAGATTTTCTAGTCAGTTTGGGATATCAGAGCAATTATCTAGAGATCTGCACATACTTATTTACTCTTGCCTGGTCGATTTGCTGAATAAGACATTGCTAGACCAAGTTACTGAGTCAAAATCTAAGATCCAACTTGTCTACAATCCTGTTGCCTGGGCATTTCAACAAGGTGCCACAGAGCTTAGTCAGTTCGATACAGCTATTTATGCTGCATCTGTTGGGGAAACCGACTTTATAGATATCCTTACAGGTGGAGTTTCCAAGATTCCTGCGGATGTAGGGATTGCTGCTGTGCGAGTAGGCAACAATTTTCACTATCGTCCAGCTGTGTCTCTACATAGGCGAAATTTATCTCTAGAATATCTTTTGCTAATGTACAGTCAGATACCTCGTCTCGCCCAGCTTGAGCTTTTACTCTTGCCATATCGCTCTTTGCGGTAAGAGTTTTACCTGAGTTACAAAATTCTGTAAAATTATCTCAATAAATTGATCTAGAGATCGCATGCCAAATAATGATTCTAACCCCGGTGTTGAGAGCCAGCAGAGCAGAGGTCGTGTAGGTAAATGGTTAAAAGGAAAAGTGGCAGAGAGGCTCGGGTCTGCCGAATCTAAAGAGAAAGATCCTGTTCTTGCTGCCTTTACTGATTTTGCAGTCAAAGCTGAGGAGCTTTCTCAAAGAACAGGAGTCGATGTTGCAGGTGAAGTGGTAAAAGCTTCAGACGAAGTTAGAGAATGGTTTTGGCCTAAAGTTGAAAAAGGAGGCCCTATTGCACTTACAGTCGCAACTGTGGTGTTTCCTACATCGAGACTTCGGTGGGAAGCTGCAAAACAAGGAACTATGCAGGACGGTCTTGAGAAAGTCTCAAAAATCGCTGGAGATATTGAGCCTATGACCGGACCGTTTGCGCCATTTGTCGAGTTTGGAAGGCAGTTTTTGTTAGCTGAGCATCGTGCTCGTAAAAGGAATTTAGCTAAAGCAGGAAAGGGGGCCTAGAGTGAAAACAAAACAAGAAGCAAGAGCTCTTTTTGCATATTCTACATTCCAGGAAGTCCTGCTTACTGCAATTGAATGGGCAATATACAAAGATAAGAACGCATTTCCTGAAGCCGTTATTGGTGAGCTACTAAAATTTGCGTCCGGTCTGACTAAAGAAGAAAAAGCAGATCTATACGACTACATTGGAGATGCACTGAAAGCCCAAAATAAGCGTAGACTTGAGGCTTTAGAAGGCTCAAGATTGAGCGAAGAAGAAATAGAAGTGCTTATCTCCGATCTAGCCGGTAAAGGATAGCAAGAACTTCGATTCTTTACTACTTGCAGATACTCTTTAATAGAAGTATTATTCCCATTAATAAGCCATGGATAATATTAAGCACTACGACATAATAATAATCGGATCTGGTCCTGCCGGACTTACCGCTGCTATTTACTCTGCAAGAGCTAATCTCAAGACTCTTGTTTTAGCAGGCGATAGCTTTGGTGGGCAGCTTATGACCACCACCTTAGTCGAAAACTATCCGGGCTTTGTAAAAGGTGTTGTCGGTCCTGAACTCATGACAACAATGATAAAACAAGCACAAAACCAGGGTGCGGAGCTTATTTATAAAACCGCAACTAAAGTAGACTTTTCTGATAAAGAGAAGAAACTAGTCTCTACTGCAGAGGCTGATTACACTGCCTCGGCAGTTGTTATCGCAACAGGATCTTCGCCACGTACACTTGATATTCCAGGCGAAAAAGAATTTTGGGGTAAAGGCGTATCAACATGTGCTACTTGTGATGGAGCTTTTTACAAAGATAAGACCGTCGCTGTAGTCGGAGGCGGAGACAGCGCAATGGAAGAAGCAATCTTTCTTACTCGTT
Source organism: Candidatus Nomurabacteria bacterium (assembly GCA_020632375.1). Classification (GTDB taxonomy): domain Bacteria; phylum Patescibacteriota; class Dojkabacteria; order SC72; family JAHDCA01; genus JACKFR01. Next base: position 7,654 of record JACKFR010000005.1, on the reverse strand, counting down.
TTGCGAAAAAAGTGTACGTAATTCACAGGCGTGACGAGTTTCGAGCTTCTAAAGTCATGCAGGACAGGCTTTTTGAAAACGAGAAGATAAAGGTTATTTGGAATACTGAAGTAAAAGAGATTCTCGGTGGCTCCACTGTCACCGAATTAAAAATATTTAACAACCGAAAAAATACGATATCTTCATTACAAGTAGATGGCCTTTTTCTTGCAATTGGGCATATACCAAACAGTCAGATCTTCGAAGGACAGGTAGATTCTGATGAAAGAGGTTATATAATGGTAACTGACCATACACATACCTCCGTAGAGGGGGTATTCGTATCAGGAGATGTTCATGATCATCATTATCAACAAGCTATAACTGCAGCAGGGATGGGAAGCATGGCTGCTATCGATGCAGAAAAATGGCTAGCTGCTCAAAAGTAATTTTAACAGTCAATTAATATGACAGATCCACGCAATACAAAACTTGCGAAAGTATTTGTAGACCACTCGATGAAAGTAAAAAAAGGAGACAAAGTAGTGATTTGTACTTCTGATCTAGAGCCTATCGACATCATTAGAGAGACATTTAAGCTTTGCATCCAAAGAGAAGCTTATGTTTATCTTGATGTGATGGGGTTTAACTGGTTCTTAGACCGATCAAGCTATGGTGGCCTAGTGAGGACATTCTATGATTTCGGTACAGAAGACCAGTTTAATAATCCTTCCGAGATCTATAAAACAATATCAGAATGGGGAGATAAATATATACGAATAACTTCTTTAGACAATTATTCACACCTGAATGGAGTTGATCCCAAGAAACAGACTCTGCGAGCGAAGTCATACAATGATTGGTTTCACAATATGATCGACAAAAAGGACTGGGTTCTGACTTACTATCCGACTCAATCGATGGCTGAAAAGGCTGGCATGTCAATGATGGCACTAGAAAATTTTTACTTTGATGCTTGTCTTGTAGACTACAAAGAGATGTATAAAAGGGGACGAAAAGTAGAGAAGGTAATCGATGAGGCTAAGACAGTACGGATCATAGGCGAAAAAACAGACCTTACACTCGATATTACCGGACGATTTGGGGAGGCCGCTTGTGGGGATAGAAATGTTCCAGATGGCGAAGTCTTCTGTGCTCCAGTACATCAGAAAACCCAGGGTCATATTTATTATGATCTACCGTTTGCTAAAGGTGGCACAGATATTATGGGGGCTTATTTAGAATTCAAAGACGGTAAAGTTGTGAAAGCTACCGCAGAGCAAGGCGAAGATATTTTACTCAACGGTCTTGATACTGATGGAGGGGCTAGATACCTTGGAGAACTAGGATTAGGCCTTAATTACGGAATTACCCAGGTAATGAGGAATACCTTGTTTGACGAAAAGATTGGCGGAACAGTCCATGTCACACTTGGTAAGTCTTACAAGGAGAAGCGCGGAGGAGCACCAGAAGGTGGAAATGACTCTGCAATCCACTGGGATCTTGTTAAAGACATGCGAAAGCCTGGTAGCACAATCGAAATCGATGGGAAAGTAATGTTTAAAGATGGTAAGTGGTTGGTTGACTAGCCATTAAAATTGTCCAAAGAAATCTGTTAAATGTTAATAAACAAAGGTTTCAAACCAAAACGAAGACAAAGTGATACTGATCGGGACAGGCTCCCTCCCGGTCAGTATCTTACCGACGATTTCCCAGTATTATCGCTTGGTCCGACACCCGAAGTAAGCAAAGACAAATGGAAGCTTCGAGTATGGGGACTGTGCGAAGAAACGAGCCTTAGTTGGGAAAATCTAATGAAGCTTCCGGCATCAAATATCACAAAAGACATTCATTGCGTCACAAAATGGTCAAAATATGACACCAACTGGAAAGGAGTCTGGTTGGATGAAATAATTCGCTTAGCAAATGTCGATGATACAGCTTCTTTCCTGATTGCACATTCGGCAGATGGTTATACTACAAACATCCCAATTGATGATGTTACAGATAAAAAAGCCCTTATCGCTTATGAGTATGATGGCGAAGATATTGAAGCCGGGCATGGCGGTCCAGTACGCTTGGTTGTACCTCATCTATATTTTTGGAAAAGTGCGAAATGGCTAGATGGTCTCGAGTTTGTTGCTGAAGACCAGCCTGGATTTTGGGAAGAAAGAGGCTATCATAACTATGGGGACCCCTGGTTAGAACAAAGATATGACACAGACTAAAGCTGAAAGTAATTGGATAAATGCTACGATAAAAGAAATCCGCTATGTTTCTCAAACAATGCTTGGAATAAAAGCTGTTTTTGAAGAGTCGCCTTTTCCGGCTTTTGAACCAGGACAGCATTTTGATATCAGACTAACATCTGAAAATGGATATCAAGCTCAGCGCAGCTATTCTGCGGCATCTGCCTCCTCACAAAATGAGTATCTTGAGTTTGGCATCGATGTCTTGCCCGACGGTGAAGTCTCAGGCTATCTAGCAACTCTCAAACCGGATGATAAGTTTGAAATACGTGGTCCAATCGGTCGGCACTTTATATGGAATCCAGGAAATGCCAAAGAAACTATCCTGATCGGTGGTGGGAGTGGTGTGGTACCTCTTTTCAGCATGATTCGCGAATACTCAGCTGCAAGAGTTCAAGACAAGCTCACATTTATAAACAGCTTCCGAACAGTTCGTGATATCCCTTGGCAAGACGAGCTTGAAAATTTAGCGCAAGAGAATCAAAACCTCGACCTTTATACGACAATTACAAGAGAAAGTCGTGTTTCTGAGAGATATCATTCTGGTAGGATAAACAGAGAAATCCTAAATAAAGCTCTTGAAAAATATAATCTTGAAACTGCAGCAGTCTATATTTGTGGCTCGAATTCTTTTGTTGAAGCTGTTTCACAATCTCTGCTCGATCTTGGTGCTGCATTTCACAATATTAAAACAGAGAGATACGGGTGAGAGTTATTTTGTAGCTCGGCTCATGTATAGGCCATCTTCTTTAAATCCTCGTTTTTTGTAATACTCCTTTGTACCTATAGCTGAAATTACCGAGATCTTATCGTAAGCATTTTCTCTAGCGATCTCTAGGCTTCTCTTGATCAAAAGCTTCCCTAATCCCAAGTGTTGCGACCTTCCTTTGCTTTCTTTTCCTATTCCTACAACTTCGCCATAAACATGGACTTCTCGAATAATCGCTTTATCCCGCAATTCTTTGATGAAGTTTTCAGAAGAGATCTTTTTATCAGGGATTGAAAGCCTCAAAAATCCGCAAATTTTGTCGGAATCTTTTGTCCGGTACGAGATAAAGAATTCTCTGCCGGTAGATGTTTTGTACTCGATCTCTTCTTTTTCAACTCGATCTAAACTGACGTTACCGCCCCGAATCTCCCTGCATCTTATGCACTGACAGGATTTCCCCATCTGATTAAGCTCTTCTTCTGCAATCTGGCGGAAATTTGTTAACTTGTTTCCGGCTACGATATCTGTAGAGGGAATATCTCGTATGACTCTTGTGAGCCTGCAGTATCTAGGGGTTAGAGGCATAACCTCAGTTAAGACCTTCAGAAGCTGCTCATAAGAATACGGTTTATATTTGCCTCGTTTGTAAAGCTCGTAAAGCTCTGTCTTATCTATGATAGATGTTGGGTAAATCTTTAGCTCATCTGGTCTTATACTTTCACCCCAAAGATGTGAGTAATCCTGGATGTCTTTTTCTGGAGTTGATCCGTAGAGATTTGCCATCCAGTGTCCGTGAATTTTAAACCCTGCAAGCCTTAGTAGCTTTATTGCATTCTCAGTTTCGCGCCGTCCATGGCCTCTCATATTTAGAGTCATCACCTGATCATCGAGGCTTTGAATTCCGATCTGAACTTTTGTCGCCCCAAGTTTTCTTATCTTCATGACTTCTTTTTCGTCAATGTAATCTGGCCTTGTTTCGATCACAAGCCCAACACATCTACTTTTTGCTGTTTCGTTATGTTTTTGCCGTTCATAAAGCTCTTCCCAAGTTGCAAACTCGCTCTCAGAGAGCAATTCTTCACCTTGGCCTTTCTGTACTGTGTCTATAATTTCGTTATACGTTCTGGATCGACCTTCTCTTGTAATTCTTGGGGCTTTGTCTGCTTCGTCAAATATATTCTTAGTCTTAACCTCATTTCTTCGATCTTGCACTCCGAAATCATTCATCGCTCTAAAACACTCTTTTACAAACCAGATCTGATATGCCTCTGGATAGAAAGACCATGTTCCTCCAAGTACAATAAGCTCAACTTTTTCGGTACCATGACCGATATTTTGAATCGCAAGAAGCCGATTGTATGTCTGTAGGTATGGGTCAAAGTTATTTCTTTCGGCTCGCTGGGCACCAGGTTCATCAGATAAATAGCTTTTGGGCATTCGCACATCATTCGGACAGAAGATGCACTTTCCAGGGCATGGGAAAGGTTTTGTAAGGACTGTGACAGTAGTCACTCCAGAGATTGTTCTTGTGGGCTTCATTTTGATTCGCCTTTCCATAACAGAGTTTTGCTCAATGAAGCCTTGAGATAGAAAATGCTCGTATGCTGCAATAAGCTCATCTTTACTGAAGAAACCTTTAGATTCTTTCGGATACTTTGCCAAAATATTGCGGAGAGCTTTGTAATCAAATGAGTCTCTTTCGGCAATTTCTTTTAGTATCACTTTAAGATCTTTAGAGTATTTTTTAGGATCGAAGTTGTATTTATTATCTTGCATCTGCTGATTATACCTCAATAGCCGCTTAAGAGCCGCCCGACCTATCTATTTTACAAATCTAAGTCTATGAGATAGCATGAGATATATGCAAAAACATATTTTGAAAAAAGTTTGGAAAGTTTTACTTATTGCGATACTGTTGTTTACATCGCTTTTTCCAGCTAGCTTACCGGTTGAAGCAAAGACAAGTGCTGGTTTTAAAGTTCAAAACCAAAAACTGTATGACCCCGATGGGAGAAGGCACTTTCTTAAAGTTGCCTGGTATTTGGGACCTTTTAAAAATGTTAACACTTCTTCAGTTCAAACTTATAAGTCTAAACAGTACAACACAATCCAAATGGCGGTTTATTGGTGGCGGTTTGATACTGATGGCGATGGAGTTGTAGATACGGGGAACCAAGATCTGGTTGGATTTAATAATTACCTCCAAGCAATAAAAGATGCTGGTCTCTATGCCGCAATCGACTTTCAGACATACAATGTAGGAGGTAAAGGTGTCCCGGATGCCTTTTTTGACTCTCACCCCAACTCTCAAGCTTTAGACCAAGATAGAAATCCTGTAGTTGATGATGTCTACTTTGATGGGAGTGCCAAAGTTCCTTCTATCTTCTCTTCAGACTACACAACAGCATCTAGAAATTTCATTAAAGACTTTTTAAACAAAATAGACACATCAAATATTATTTATTTCGAGACTGCAGTAGAGCCTCAATATATGCCAGTACATTTCATTGACTACCATCCAAACGCAATAAGCAAATTTAATGCTCAATATGGTAGAGACCCAGGTGGGCGTGACGACGCACAATGGAATCTTTTTAGGGCAACCGAGCTTGCAGACTGGATAGATGGAGATGCGCAAGCTATTAAGTCTGTCGTACCCGACGCATTAATCAGTGTTGACTATCTTGAAGATGGACCAGATACAATCCCTGAAAGACACGGTAATGCAGCTCGTTTTCTTGAGAAGCTCGATGAAGCAGATATTATCGATGTTGTTTGGCACTATGGGTATGGATGTCCTGATAGATGTGATTTTGTCTATGACAGAGTAGAGCAGTATGCGGCTGACAAGAATTGGGCAATCTCCGAGCACATGACTGTAAACGGAGATTTAGTAAACAAAGATATAACTGATCTTCTTAACCATACAATCGAAAAAGGAAATACATTTGGTTGGAATTTTGTAAATGCCGCGCCGAGCACCGCAAATAGCTTCACCGTCTATAATGACGACTTTAGCCCTAAAGGTAATATGGGCTTCATAGACACAGACTTTAAAAATATCTGGCAGCTGAAGGCTCTCGGAATCAGCAACAGTATTGATGGATTCGGATCCGACTTTATTTCTGATACTTTCCCTGCTACCGTGACCCCAGGAGAAGAGGTAACTTTTACTGCTACTGTTAAGAATATTGGGTCGAAGACTTGGGACGGAAGTTTGTATACCGATAGTGGAAAAGGAAGAATCGTTCTGTACAATAATGAGAACGACGATTTCGGGGCTTTTGACAAAGTCCCTTTAAAGCACAGCGATCGAGTCGCTTCAAACCAAACAGTTAATATTCCATTTACTGTAACTGTTCCGACAACTGCTGGCTCTTATCAACTGGACTTGCAGATGGCTAAAGACAAAATCAATAAGTTTGGTGAGATTTATAATATTAGTGTAAATGTTGTTGGCGATACTCCAACACTTACAGTGCAAGATATTATTGATGCCTACGGCTCTGATGATGTTTCGGCCGATGTAAACAATGACGGCATTGTAAATAGCATCGATTTTGCAATTGTTGCACAGCAGTAGGCTTGTTTTTTCACGGTCTGCGGTATAATCCCCTTATGAAGAGATCGACTGTCATTCGTCTAATGCAATTTAATAAAGCCTTCTACAAGGCTGTCGCTAAAGATTTCAGCGATTCTAGGAACTATGAGTGGGAAGGCTGGAATCTAGCTTGGAACTCTGTTGCTGGTTGGAGAAACGGGCTTCAGATTGAAGCTGTTTTAGATATTGGCTGTGGGAATGGCCGATTTGTCGATTTTCTCAGACGAAAAAGGTTCCAGGGTAGATATCTTGGCTTGGATAATAGTCGAGAGTTGCTCGAAATAGCTCAGAATGTACGGGCAGATTTCCAGGCGAATTTTCGTTTTTTTGATTTGTACTCTTTGATCGGATCAAAAGTCAGGCTGGATCGAATTGTAGGTGAAGAGAAGTACGATCTAATACTTCTTTCCGGTGTGATGCACCATATTCCCGGATTTGCGAATAGACTTCAGCTGCTTAATCGACTTTCACAGTATCTTTCTCCGGAAGGCTGTATTGTGGTTTCTTATTGGCAATTTATGAAATCTTCACGGTTTAGTAAAAAGATTGTTAGGTTAGAAGATACTCCCTTGGCTAGTCTTAAAGAAGATTTGGAAGAGGGCGACCACATACTGACCTGGAACAGAGGCGTAAGGGGATTGCGGTATTGCCATGATTTCTCAGATGAAGAAATTGAGAAGATAAATTCTCAAACACCAGTGAGAGTGGTGGAGCAATTTGGTTCTGATGGTGGATTGAATAAATACGTGGTTTATTCTGGAGCTTAGATTGCTTGTTATAAGTTAGCGGGATATAATTGGCAACATCCATGGAGAGGTGGCTGAGTGGTCGAAAGCACCTCACTGCTAACGAGGCGTAGGACTATAATCCTACCGCGGGTTCGAATCCCGCCCTCTCCGCCAGTTATCGCTTAATCGGACTTCTCTAATCCTTGTTAAATCGGCAATTACAGGATTGTACTCAACTTGTACAATCTTTCTATCATCTACATAAATTCCCTCAAAGAACATTCTGAGGTACTTTTTCTTCTGTGTTGGGCTTGCTTTTAGATAGCTTTCATAAATATTTTCTGAAAGTGTAAGTATTTCATTGAGAATTTTTACTTTGTTAGTATGA
>JACKFR010000004.1 GCA_020632375.1 Candidatus Nomurabacteria bacterium | reverse complement strand
AATCGCACTATAAGTTGGCGGTTCCGTTCGACTTGCATACCTTAGGCACGCCGCCAACATTCATCCTGAGCTATGATCAAACTCTCATTGAAAAGAATTAACAACAGGCGAACCTGTTGAATATTCAAGATTTATTTGGCTTCTACCGTAAACGTATAAAACTACAATTAGTTTTACACACTAAAATAGAAAGCCTAAATAACATTAGACTTCCTACCACTTTTCAGTTTTCAATGAGCAATTACCTCTGGATCAAAAGACGTTAATCTGTTAATCGAAAGCAACGCGAGAATATAACTGATAAGAGCCTATTAAGTCAATACAAATCACCCTTTGAGGTATTCGTTGGGAAATGTCCCAAGAGGAAACCTGTCCATCCCGTACCTTTGTGCGAGTATTTTATCACAGAAAATAGTGACAATCAACAGTATAGGTAAAGAAGTTTCAATTCAGAGAGCTTATTCTTCGACTACCGAGAAAATCTCATTTCATACATTGATCTCAACTCGCTAGACCAGGTTGCATTTTCAGGCCTCTTATCTCTATCAAAATCAAGCAGTCTGGGAAATCTAAGTGCGAGACCTGCTCCATCAATTCTACTTGCACGATGTATTTTGCTCACAGTAATCTCGTCTGCTTCAACAGCACAGACTATTTCTGGAGAAAGCCAGACATCAGGATATAACTCTTTTGAAACAGAATATTTTTTCGGCTTTTCTTCGACTTCACATAACTTAACCCTTTCAGCAATAATCCTCCACTGTTCATCTGTAATGCCGGTACCAATTTTAGTAACCGACTCAATAGTTTCAGTCTCAGAGTTATAGACTCCCCCTAAAAGTGCTCCCATACCGAAATCGACCTTCTTACCCGACCCATAATAGTATCCCATAATCACTACGTCGACAGTATCAACAAGTTTCTTATCCATGGATCTTTTAAGTTTCAACCATTCAAAATTTCTCTTCCCAGGCTGGTATCCCCCCTTGAGCGACTTAGCTATTATCCCTTCTAAACCTAAGGACACGGCTTTTTCAAACTCTGAATGAAGGGCTTTTACAGATTTAATCCGAGTAGTCTGAACCAACTTTACTACGTGATTCTTTGGTGCTTGAGCAAAAACATTCTTTAACTTTTTAATTCGATCCTCAAGATCTGCTGGAATTAAGCTCTTTCCATTTAGTTCAATGATATCAAAAGCATGCAACTGCACAGGTACTGCATCTTTCGCATCAGACACAGCGTATTTTCTTTTTCGAGTCATTGTTTCCTGAAATGTCGCAAATCTGCTGACCTTTTCATCCCACCCAACAACTTCACAATCTAAAATAAAGCTCTTTTGAGGCATCTTTTTAATTTGATCTACTACATCTGGAAACATTTGAGTCAGATCTTCGAGTTTTCGAGAAAAAATCTTAACACCGGACTCTTCTTCTGAACCACCAAATAAACTCATCCCTGATTCCGAGCCGTCCTTTAGGTAATCGATCCAAATTCGACTCTTATGTGTCTGAAATTTATAACCAACTCCTTTATGAACTTGGCATCTCAGCCCATCAAATTTCGGCTGGATAAAGAACTCATCCCCTAAACGATCAATAACTTCTTCGAAACTTTGAACTCTTTCAACAAGCCGAGGAAAAACAGGTACTCCGACAGTTGGCATAGGCTTTTTAGAGCTGGTTTTCTTTAATACTGTATTATAAGCTATTAAGCCAAGGTCTGGATCAACCCCATAGGAGTCGTCAAGTAGATCCCTATTTGATTTATCGCCTCCAAATATAAATGAGAGGCTGTCAAGGACAGTACGATCACTGGCACCCAGCCTCAACTTCCCAGCGACTATCCGGGAATAGTATTTAGCCTCTAACGGAGAAAAGTGGTGAAGAATAGAAAGTACATGGTGTGTTTTTTTTGCTTGCGATCCTGTACCTACTGCGTTTGTAAGCGACCAAAGATTTTCATACACATCGTGGAGTGACTTTTTACCTCGGGACTTACTTACTTTATTAAACAATTCAGATGCAACCAAACCAATATCCCCAAGTTCATTCCTAAGCTGATCTGTATTTATTGAGATTTTCTCTTGACGAACAAGATCTTTGAAAACTTTAAGTAAGCTTTTTTCTGAGAAGTTAAACTCTGAGTCCACAAATAAAGGAGCTACACGACCTTGTATAAGATACATCGCAATCTGAACATCTCTTATTTCCGACTTCGAAATAAACTCTACTAAAAATTCTGTAATCTCATTGCGAGATGATGTCTGCTCAATTTTTTCTAATAATAAAGAAAAGTCACTGAATAACATGATACATTAATAAACTAATCTTTCAGCTCTGCAAGATTATTGCCAACACCCCAATTTACCTTTAATGGCACGTCTAGCTTGATAACATTTTCCATTAAATCAACTGCCTCAGAAGTAAACTTCTCAACATACTCTTCTTTCACTTCAAAAATAAGCTCATCGTGAATTTGAAGCACCATATAAGCAAGATCTTTGTACTTACTATTGATCAGCCGATCAATAATAACCATCGCCAACTTCATTATTTCTGCGGCACTGCCCTGTACAGGCATATTTATCGCTTCTCTTATTGAAGCTTGTCTAACTCTCATATTCGGAGAAGTAAGACCTGAAATATATCTGCGTCTGCCAAGCATAGACTCTACATACCCCTTTTCTTGTGCGTCTAATGTAGCGTGACCAACATACTCACGTACACCTTTATATGAATCAAAGTACTTATTTATATACACCTCTGCCTCAGCAGAAGAAACTTCAAGAAGCCTAGAAAGCCCATATTTCGTTTGCCCATAAAGAATACCAAAATTCACAATCTTCCCCATCCGTCTCTCTTTTGAAGTAACCTTTTCTGGTTTCGTATCAAAAAGTCTTGATGCAGTTCCGGCATGAATATCCAATCCATTCTCAAAGTCCTGAATAAGTGCTTGATCTTGAGAAATATCTGCCATCACTCTAAGCTCAATCTGAGAGTAATCGATTCCTATAAATTTGAAGCCCTTTCTTGCAACAATATTTTTGCGAACCTCATTCGCAAGGTTTCCTCTGATAGGGAGGTTTTGCAAATTAGGATCTCTTGACGAAAACCTGCCAGATGAAGCCCCCATCTGCTCAAAATTAGTGTTTATTCTCGGTTCATTATCTTGGGACAGTGCTTCTTGTGAAAGCTTCAAGAACGGCTCAAGATAAGTGTTAACTATTTTTGAAACTTCTCTATATTTCAAAATAAGCTCAATGCACGGATGAGTCCCAACAAGTGTCCTTAAAACCTCTTCCCTGGTTGTCCGTGAAGATTTTCTTTTTGATGGAATAAGCATCAGCTCGTCATATAAAACTTCTGCAAGCTGTTTCGGAGAATTCAGGTTAAACTCGTGACCAATACTATTATATACTTCAGATTTTAGTGAATCAGCTTCTTTTCGGAGTTTGTTAGTAGATTCTTCGAGCCCTTTGCTATCCAATGCAACACCTCTGTTTTCCATTCTTGCCAGTATTACAGAAATCGGCATTTCTAAATATTTAAGCACGTCAATCAAACCATTTCTGATCTCAATATCCTTTTTACCTTTAAGTCGATCATATGTCTTGTTTGTGTATTCAGAAGGTACGAATTCCGCTATCCTAGATGAGATCTTATTATAGGCTGTAATCATACCCGCAGCATATAATCCCGTAGTACTTTTCGAAGGTTTTTCTAATAAAGACACCCCTTCATATCGGTATATTAAGTCTTCTAATTTATATCCCTTTTCTCCGGACGAAAGGAGATATCCAGCAAGAGCTAAATCTACGGAGACTTTTACAGGATCGATAGACAGCCCAGATGAAACAGCCTCCTCCCAATTATAGAAAATTGTTTCACGACCCCCACCCCCTGTGAAACCGGGTATCAGTCGACATGCAGTTTCACGATCGAGGCGTGCGGCAATAGCTTCTCCCATGTTATCCACAACAGAGAAGATATAAAACGGTTCGCCATCAGATTCGTTTTTGCCAATATAAGCAACAAACCCCCTATTCGATGGGGTTTCTAATAATTCTACAAAGGCTTCTTCGCCGCTTTTTGCAATAACCTTAGCTGGCTTGAAATTAACTTTCGCATCTTTCTGCTGATTAGCATTTCCAGCAAATATAGACAACTGATCGTTGCTCTTTTTAGAGTGAGAGTTTTCTGCAGACTCTGGAATTTTATTGATTAGCGATCTGAACTGGAACCTCTCAAAGATACTTATCACGTCAGAGCGATTAAAATCTTTCATCAAGCAAGACTCAAGCGACAGTGATATATCGACATTAGTATCTATAGTTGCAAGCTCTTTGCTCATTTGAGCCTGCTCGACACCCTCTCCAAGAAGCTTTTGCCACCTAGGGTTTATTTCCTGCAAATGCTCATAGACAGTATCAAGAGTCTTGTACTTTGATAGCAGCTCAATAGCAGTTTTCTGCCCCACACCTTTAACCCCTGGAATATTGTCTGATGCGTCGCCAACAATAGCCTTGAAATCAATTACCTGTTCAGGGTAGTAAGAATATTTCTTGTAAACAGCACTTCTATCAAAGATAGCTAAATTCCTAAAGCTCCCCTCGGGTAAAACAACAGAGACGTCATCCCCAATAAGCTGAAGTAGATCTCGGTCACCAGTAACGATTAAGAGCTCAAGAGGATAATCAGACCACATTCCATTACTCACTCTAGCGGCAGCAGTCCCAAGGATATCATCTGCTTCAAAGCCTTCTTTTTTAATAACAGGTATATTGAAAGCATTCAGAACTTTCTCAACAAGAGGAATCTGGGCTATAAGCGATTTATCGGTAGGCTTACGGTGAGCTTTATATTCTGCAAATTGCGTATGCCTAAAGGTAGGCTTCTTAGTATCAAAAGCACAAAATATATACTTGGGAGAAAATTCGTCCAGAACTTTTAGAAGCATCGAAGTAAATCCAAATACTGCATTTACTTGTAAGCCATCAGATGTCGAAAGGGTGTCCGGATAGGCATGAAAAGCTCTATGTACAATCGCATTTGCATCAATTGCAATAAACCTTTCTTTATCTATCTTCGCTCAAGCCAAATTTATTTCCAATAGACAGAAAACCCCTGAGATTTGCTTTATTCAAAAAGTGAGTCAAACTCTTTTCGATCGACTTCTTCATTTTCAATCAGTAACGAGACAAGTTTCTCAACAAGTGCTTTATTGTCAGTCAGGATTCTTTTTGAACTTTTCTGCGCCTTTTCCATTATCTTTCGGACCTCTTCATCAATCATCTCTGCAGTTTTTTCACTATACTCTTTGCTGCTGTTGTATTGGAAACCAAGGTAGCTCGAGTCTTCTATATTCCCATAACTTACAAAACCGAGCCGTTCATTCATACCAAATTTTTGAACCATTAAACGAGCCAACTCTGTTGCGTATTTAATATCGCTAGATGCGCCAGTCGTCATCTCTTCCATAAATAGCTCTTCTGCTACCTTTCCTGATACCAAAGTTGTAATCTTAGCGTAAAGCTGACTCTTTTTCGTCATAGTCTCTTCTTCTTCCGGTATTGTTACCGTCACACCGCCACTATCTCCTCTAGAAATAATTGAGATCTTTTCTACAGGATGTGCACCTGGTGTAAGCTTTGCTACAACGGCATGACCTGCTTCATGATATGCAACTCTTTTAATATCGTCTTCTGTTCGTTTATTTCTCTTCTGTCTCCCAAGCTTTACCTTAAGATGAGATTCAATTAAGTCTGATTGAGATATCACAGAACGCTCATCTTTGGCAGCCATGATTGCCGCTTCATTTAGAAGATTTTCAAGATCTGCTCCCGAATACCCAACTGTTTTTCTTGCTACAGTTTCAAGATCAGCATTTTTATCGAACTTCTTATTTTTGGCATGCACTCGAAGGATAGCCAATCGGCCTTCATAATCGGGCATCTGCACAGTAACAGTGCGGTCAAATCTTCCTGGTCGCAAAATTGCAGGATCAAGCACATCTGGCCTATTTGTAGCAGCAAGAACAATTACATTTTCTCTAGTTTCAAGGCCGTCCATCTCAACAAGAATCTGGTTTAGAGTCTGCTCGCCACCAGCAGAATGTAAAACTGTACCACGTTTTTTAGCGACAGCATCAATTTCATCTATAAACAAGATACATGGAGCAGCTCTTTTAGCCTTAGTAAAAAGATCTCTAACTCTAGAAGCTCCAGCTCCTACAAGCATCTCTTCAAACTCAGAACCAGAAGTGTGAAAAAATGGCACGCCAGCTTCGCCCGCAACAGATCTTGCCAGCAAAGTTTTTCCTGTCCCTGGCGCACCAACCAACAAGACACCTTTTGGTATCCTCGCTCCTGCTGCAATATATTTTTTTGGTTTCTTTAAAAAATCTACTATTTCTACGAGTTCTTCTTTTACTTCATCAATACCTGCAACATCATTAAAAGTGACTCCAGTTTTCTTACCAAAAATAAGCCTTGCTTTACTCTGACCAAAATCCATAAGACGACCACCTGAAGCTTGCATGCTTCTTACCATCATAAAGACTAAAATCACTCCTGCACCCAAAAGAACGATAGAGATTATGTCGCCAAAACCGATCCCTACCGCAGGTTCATAAAAGTCATTTTGGATTGTTTTAATATCTATACCAGCATCATCTAGTCTTTCGTAAAAATCAGTAGATGAGCTTAATAGCGCATGTTCTCGTACTGGAATTTCGACATCTTTCCCATCAATAACTTTTTTTTCATTGTTTTCAATAATTACGATATCGTCTCGAAGAATAATCTTGTCATACTTTTTATCACTAATATCTTTAACAATAGTGCTCAAAGCGACTTCATCTCCTCTAGAAGCTGCAGTACTAATTAAATTCCACACAATAAAAGTAACAATTAAGATTGCCCCTGCAGTAGCGATTCCGATCCACGGGGATTTACCATTAGGCGAATACTTCCGAATATCAGGAGATATTAAATTAGGTTTAAAGCTTCTTTTACCTGAAGGAGCTTGTTTTTTGCTATTTTCTATTTGCGGAGAAGATTTTTTTTCTTTCACAAGGCTATATTTCTAAAGTAATTTTCAGACTGTTTGGGAAGAGACCCTTAGTCAAAGAATTATAACAATGATGATTGTATCATTATTGTTAATATGGTGGCGACTGGGATCGAACCAGTGACCTTGGGTTTATGAATCCCATGCTCTGACCAACTGAGCTACGCCACCTTGCTTGAGACAATTATATCAGAAAGTAATTTTATCTGGTCAAAGTATATACCCCATGGGGTATATCAAGCTCTACCACTATATTCACCCGATTCTGTATTAACCACTACTATATCTCCTTCTTCTACAAAAAGTGGGACATTTAGCTTATATCCAGTTTCGGTTGTTGCGATTTTAGAAGCGCCATTTGCAGTATTTCCTTTAACAGCAGGCGGGGCATTTGTAATGCGGAGTTCAACTGTCGAATTTCTCCTTAATGAAATGGCTTTCGAGTCATAAAACATAAATACATATTTATCTCCTTCTTTAAGGAATCGACTGTAGTCACCTATCAGATGAGCATTTATTGATATAGTCTCAAAAGAGTTGCTGTCCATAAAAAAATAGCCTGTATCATCAGAATAAAGATATTGCATTTCTTTGTATTCAGGAGATATTTGTTCTAACTTCACTCCTGCTTTCAAGGTTTTCACAATCGGCTGACTGGTTTCTACATCTTTAAGGGTTAGGATAATAAGGCCCCCTTGACGCCCCTGTGTCTTATATTGGCGTTCAACAACTGTGTATATTTTCCCTTCAATCTCAAGAAACATGTCTTTTTTAAATTGATCAGTAAGAGACATAAAAATAAGAGTAATATTTTGGAATGGTTGCGGGGGTCGGATTCGAACCGACGACCTTCAGGTTATGAGCCTGACGAGCTGCCACTGCTCTACCCCGCGTAAACTGCAAGCGATTATATAGCATGATGCCGATATAATCAAATATTTTGAGGTTAGATTCCTTTAATTAGAAAGTCTTTCCAGACAGCAAAGGTTTTGGAAGATTCTTGAGGCGAATCACTATAACCGGGCATAAATGACTCTATATAAGTTTCAAGTTCTTGACTATCGATAATATCGTCAGGAATTACAAATAAGACATCTCCTTCTTTAGAATAATTCAGGCGATCTCTAGACTCAGTTTGTATATAGTCTTCAGTTAAGACTCGATTATTTTGTAAAATTAGCTTTAAATTATTCAGGCGAAGCTCTCCTACTTCTGTTTTTGCATTATCAAGAATAATTAGCTTTAAACTAGTCAAATAGATTGATTTACCCGCTTGATAGAATAGAAAAGCAGTCAAAGAAACCATTAACAATAGGGAGAAAATCTTTATAACAGAAGCTCGAAAAAAATTTCTTTTGTATTTAATAGATCTTTTTTTCAAATTACATCATAAATATAGTCCCCAATTATATATTCAGCACGAATTTAGAACAAATTCTTAATATTTCATTAAGCTTGCAAAACTAATGTCGATTGCCCTATAAGTTACGCTATGATATAATCCCCTATAGTCTTGACAAGAGGGCGTCTTTTAACACATTTCAAATATGGCAAATACTCAGATAAATAACAGATCATTTGCAGCGCTTCACGATTCTTTCGTCGAAGAGCTTAAAAGTAAGAATCGCTCGGAATCAACCATTATCGCTTACGCTAAAGATATAGAACAGCTATTAAATTTTCTCTCTTCGAGAGGGGTTGCCGATATTAGTAAAGCAGCAATTGAAGACCTAGAGGCATTTAAAAAAGACCTTGAGCAGAATAATTACACTCCCAAAAGTGTATCTAGAAAAATCAATAGTACAAGAACTTTCTTTAAGCATTTGATTGAAAAGTCTGTCATTACGGACGATCCTGCTGAAAAGCTAGCACATCCGAAGTTTGAGGTTAAACCCCCTAGAGTTTTAACAGAGATGGAATACCGATCTCTTAGAGATGTTAGCAGAGTAGATACAAGGCTTTACGCAATAGTAGAGATATTGCTGCAGTCAGGGATCAGGATAAGTGAACTTGCCGGCCTAAAGCTTGAAGATATACAAGAAAACGACAAAGGAATTAAATACATTTACATACAGGCACAGGGCAGCCATGGCTCAAGGCCAGTACCTTTAAATCAAGCCGCACATAAAGCTCTTTCTGAATATCTTCAAATTCGGCCAGAAACAGAAGATGATACTCTTTTTGTAACTAAGAATGGTCGTCCTCTTCTTGTAAGAAATATACGCACTGCGATCGACAAAGCGTTTGAAAAAGCCGGCGTAAAGAATGCAAAAGTTAATGATCTCAGAAATACATTTATTGCCCACCACCTCGCAAATGGCGTAAGCCTCGTCACTGTATCAAAGCTTGTCGGACACAAGCGACTTTCGACTACCGAAAAGTACCTCAACCTCATAAGAAATAGCAAAGAAGAGTCCGAAAAGAATCTTAAAGAGCTATAATCAAGTCATTCTACTCTGTAGATTTAACACATATTTAATGCTGTGGAAGTTCTTCACAAAATGGGCGTGGATGGGATCGAACCATCGGCCACTGCTTTATAAGAACAGCGCTCTACCACTGAGCTACACGCCCTTGACACGGCAAGATTATACAACTTTATCTTGGATTAAGGTAGTTTAACACGGTTAGAGCGATCATTCCTTAATTGACTCTCAAATAGCAAATCTGTACACTGAGGCTGTAATAAAAAACACCTTTGATATGAAGATAAAGAAGTCTAAAAAGATTTTAATCGTAATCTTAGTAATTGCAGCAATACTCGGAGCATCTGCTATCGGGATCTCATATTACTTTTCTTCTACATCCGATATTACCCCTCAGCAGTCTGAAGCAGATCTTGCGTCTAATAAGTGTAATGATATCTATTTAAAGACAAAAGATGGAACAGCTCTGATCGAGGACGAAAACGACCCTCTCTATGATGGACCAATAGTTTTAGATCCGGCAGTAGAAATAGTTATCGGTGCAGATTTCCAAACCCCTAACCCCGAAACCGGATCTGCAGCTACCTACACTACTTTCGAGTTTACGATCAATGAGAAGAAGTATACAGTCGAATCTACTACAGTTGAACCTAAACAATCTGATGAGTTCTTCCACTATTTCCCTGAAACGACCTTTAAAGATTTTGGAACAGAAGATACTCTGCGAATAGTAGTGAACGCTTTAGATTCGGATGGTAACAAAGCTGTAGAAGGATGTGCAAAAATTTATGATGTAAAACAGGAGAAGGCAATTACAAAAACCGAAAGCTGCCTGGATGCTGGTGCAACTGGATCAAAGGCTACAGACGGAGATATTTGCTGTGAAGGACTGGAAAAGGCTAATTGTACAGTGCCTGATAATTCCAACCAATGCACTTTAGAGACTGATGCAGACTGTTTTATCTGTATTAAGGTCGATACTAAATGCGGAATAGGAGAAAATCACTGCAATAGCCCTGACGATTGCCCTGTACCTAAAGCAACAGAAGAGACTACAACAACGGATTCAACCCCAACCGATACAACAACCAACACAGGAAAAGAAGAGACCGCTACAAAGAAAGCAGAAACTACTACAAAGACAACAGTCGATAACTCTGACTTTTCTATTACCAAAGACGGCACAGAATGTGTAGAAAGAGTCTCTGGTTCGGACAAGGCTGACTTCACAATTACAGTTAAAAACAATGCGGATTCTACAGAGGGAATTTTGAAGATTGTCGATAAATTACCGCTAGGATTTACCTATGTCAAAGGAAGTACCAAAATAAACGGGATATCAGACAGCAACGACCAGAATACCGCTGTAACATCCTCGGGTGAAAGCGAAGAGGTCATCTGGACCCAAAACAGCAGTTGGAATGTGAAGGCCGGGGAAAAGATGACAATCGAATTTTCAGCTCTAGCCGGAACAAACGCATTGACTGGTGATGTGATAAATGAAGTCGTTATAACACCCCTGAATATACCGACAGATGCTTCTGCATTAAAAGCTACATTTACATTCAAAGTTGCACAAACTTGTGAAGTTCCGAAGACAGGTCTCTTTGACAAGACTCAGACGAAGATTATTGCAGGAGCATTTACGCTTTTCATGGCAGCACTGTTCTACTTTACAACAGTCAGTGACAGAGTTACTGAAAAAGTTCTCATTACTAAAACAGGTAAGTTCTTCTATCGAGGACTGAAGTTGCTGAATCTGAAGGTAACGAATCCAAGAGAATACTTTGAAACACGCTTTGAAGAATCTGAGAGGAAAAAACGATCTAAAAATTCCTAGTTGTGACAGACAGAGGTTGCCCCTCTAACCCATATTCATTTTCACCTGCATAAAAAAGAACATAGTAAGTACTGTTTGGTCTTAAGTTCTTCACCTCTGAAGAATGTTGTCTACTCGGACTTAGACCTGTATCACCAACAACAAGCTCTCCTACTTCGCTAGGAGTCTTACTCAGTCTTAAATAGCTTATACACTCTTCTTTGGTTTTCCAGGTGAATTTAATATAGTCTTTCCCTATCGACTCATTGCTTACGTCATAAGGGGTGCATGAATCCACCCCTTGCGCACTATCCCATTTTGATGCTACATCTCTATAAAAAAAGAATCCGAATGGAATAAGAGTTAATAAGCAGAGTATCAATAGTGATGATAATTTTTTATTCACCTGAACTTCTTGTCGCAACTAAAATATAAAAGGTCTCTAAGTTTGTGCTGCTTTCATCGCTGAGTGACAAAACAACTCTTGCGCTCCCTTTATCCTTCTCTGTAGGTATACCATATATTGTATAGTCGTCAACCTTACTAAGCCAGTCAGGTCCATCAGAAATATCTACCCTTATTTTGCTGAGATCAGAATCGGCATCATTAAACCTGATTTCATAGCGGTAAACCTCTCCGACATACGCTGTCCCGGGTGGAACATTCGACAGTCGGGGCGGAAAAGTGCTGTCAAAGATAGTTGGCTCTAAAGATGCTGCGTCACTGCTAGGGTCTAAGTTCTGACCTCTTAAGTAAAGAGAGAAAATGATCGTAGGAATTGTCAGGACTAAAAAGACTCCCAAATAAATCTTATCGATACGTCTAATCTTCATAGGAATAGTGTAACAACATCAAACAATAACAACAATAGCCTTATTCGACCGATGCTATTAACGCATCACACATCTCCTATAGCAGAATAGAGAGCCTATTTGGTTTACAAACCCTGATATTACCTATATAATCTGGCATAATTAAAGACAAGCCATGCCAAATCTTAAAACATCAATTAAAGACTTACGACAGTCCAAAAAGCGAAGAGAGTACAATCGAGCTCGCAGAAGCAGCCTTAGAAATGCCGAGCATGATATGCGAAAGTATATTCGTGAAGAAGACCAGGCCGCAGCAGAAAAATCATTACCAAGACTTTACAAGGTAATCGATAAAGCAGCTAAGACCGGAGTAATAAAAATACAGACAGCTGCAAGAAAGAAATCAAGACTGAGTCGAAAAGTTAATAGTTTATCTGCCCCAGATGTCAAAGCTTCTAAGAAAACTTCTTAAATATTCATTTCTCCCTGCAGCAACAATGGTTGCAGCCAAGTCATTAGGGATATATTTATCTGCTTGGTATCTGGGAGCAAGCATTTTTACCGAGACATCTGCAACAGGCATTTTCACTGTTACATTTTATACAGAGAATGCTCACAATCAGTTTCTCATTAACTCAATATCAGATGGAGTTCTTCTAGGGACAATGGTTGCAATAAATCTTTATATCTTAGTCAAATACAATCTCTACAGACATAGCAAAGGTGACCCGAGAACAATAGTAAAACTTACAAAGTTTAACCTTCTTAGATGGGTAACAGATAAAGAAACAGTTTTTCCCAAGGTTTTTACATGGAATGTTTTTCTTTTTTCAACTTGTGCTGTAGTTGTAGCTAAAACTGTACAACAGCTTAGCCCTACTTGGCTCGGGGTGTCTGCATTTATTATTTCAATTATTTTCATGTGGAGCCTAGTCAGGACTTTTGAACTGGAAACTGCTAGAATTTATCCGAAAGACGACAATAACTATTTATAGAGAGACATGTACAAAAGAGAGATAAAGAGATTTGCAAACCGATACGGTAAATTCCTAGAGCCATTTGCAATATTGGCTATGATTGCGCTGTTTATTTTGCCTATAGCAAGTGTCCTGAATCTATCTATTGGATTTAAGCAAAATGATTCTATAAAGCAAGAAGTCTTGGGTGTCACAAGCGACAGCAAAGTTTTAATAGAGAAAGTTGGCGGAACTCATCCTGTTGTGTATAACGAAAAACTCATCCAAACATCGGAAAATGTCTATGAATACAGTACATATATCAGAAAAAGAGCAACAGGAAGTTATGACAAGCCTATTTTAACAATCACCAATAACACTCTTTTTGATCAAGAAATTACCTTTACTCTAAATAAGAGTGACAGCACTGACACCCTCATAGGGGTTTTGTATAATCGTACAAACTATTTCTTATCTGCACCCGACGGTGAGACCTACTCCCATACACTAAAACTATCTCCTGGGCAGTCTATGCCAATATCTATAACACTGCGCAATAATGCAAATGTCTTGTTCGACGATTCAATCTCGATAGGAATCAAATCTGCTATAAAGCTTTATAGATAAGTCAGAATATCCCCTTGTCTTTATAGACTCTATTCTTATTAAACGATAAAATACCGTTGTATCATCTTTATTTTATACATTTTAATGAGCACTCAGCGAATCACACAAGAAAAAATCAGGAACTTTTCGATCATTGCTCACATTGATCATGGCAAATCAACTCTCGCAGACAGGATTCTTGAAATCACCCATAACTTTAAACTGGAAAAAGGTAAAAAAGAACGGATCCTTGACCGCTTAGAGCTGGAACAAGAGAAAGGCATTACTATAAAACTTCAAGCAGCAAGAATGGAGTGGAAAGGCCATGAGTTAAACCTAATCGACACTCCTGGTCATGTAGACTTCTCATACGAAGTTTCGAGATCATTGGCAGCCTGTGAAGGTGTTTTGCTTTTAGTAGACGCACAGCAAGGAATCCAGGCTCAAACAATCTCAAACACCAAGAAAGCCTTAGACCTAGGATTAAAAATTATCCCAGTAATAAACAAAATCGACCTTCCCAATATAAACTTAGAGCAGAGAAAAGAAGAGCTTCATCAACTTCTAGGGTTTGATAAAAAAGAGATCTGCCTTGTTTCTGGAAAGACCGGTGCTGGGATAGAAGAGCTTCTGAATACAATCATCGATAGGTGCCCCCCTCCATCCGGAGACTCTTCAGCCCAATTAAAGGCACTTATCTTTGATTCTTACTACGATGAACATCGAGGTGTGATTGTTGCTGTGAGACTAGTAGATGGGAAAATCGGTAGAGAAGGTGAGAGCTACGGTAGTTCACATACTTTACAACAGCTATTTATGATTCAAAAACAAGAAAGCTTCACTCCGACTGAAATAGGTACTTTTGAGCCAGATCTTAAGCCTATCCCAATACTTTCGGCAGGAGAAGTTGGCTATATTGCAACAGGTATGAAAGATATCAGATACTTTACCGTAGGAGACACTGTATCCGACAAAGAAGATACACCACCCCTGCCTGGCTATAAAACACCCAAGCCAAATGTTTTTGCGACCTTCTTCCCTACAGAGCCAGACGGATACGAAGCTTTGAAAATAGGGCTAAACAAACTTGCGATGAACGATGCAGCACTTGTTTTTACCGAGCAGAGATCGAATTTGCTCGGATCGGGTTTCCGATGCGGATTTTTAGGTCTGCTTCATATGGAAATAGTCCAAGAAAGATTAGAACGAGAGCACGATGTTTCGCTAATAATTACAGCACCGACAGTAGAGTATAAAATCATAAAGACAAACAAAGAAAAGTTAACAATTCAGACTCCTCAAGAAATGCCCGATCCGTCAGAAATAGAAGAAGTTTTAGAGCCCTGGGTCAGAGTTGAGCTCTTCTGCCCGAAGATGTACATAGGTAGCATGATGGAACTTTTTCAAAGTCGTCGAGGGCAGTATGTAGATACAAAGTATTTAAGCGAGTCAACAACGCTTCATGAAAATATGCAGTATATCAATCTATTATACGATATGCCCCTTGCGTCGCTAATCTCAAATTTTTTTGATCAAATGAAAAATTTGTCTAGCGGATATGCCTCGATGGAATACACAATGATCGATTTCTTCCCTGTTGATTTAGTTAAAGTTGCGGTCTTGGTAAATAAAGAAGAGATTCCCTCACTAAGTTTTCTAGAGACAAATGCGGATGCACGCTCAAGAGCGATAAAGCTACTTAAAATTATGAAAGATGCAATACCGCGACAGCAGTTCCAGGTGCCGATTCAAGCTGCAATTGGAGCAAAAATTATTGCAAGAGAAGATATTCGGGGCTTTAGAAAAGACGTTACTGCAAAGCTTTATGGCGGAGATTATTCAAGAAAGAAGAAGCTGCTAGAAAAACAGAAAAAAGGAAAGAAAAGACTTAAAGAAATAGGCAAAGTCACGATCCCTCAAGAAGCTTTTTTAGCAATTCTTAAGACATAAAAATGATCAAGTCTATAAAGCTACAAAACTTTAGACAATTTGAAAAACTGGAGCTAGATCTAGACTCAATGCTAACAATCATCTTAGCTAAGAACACTAAAGGCAAAAGTACAATTCTGGAGGCGATACACTTTGTAACAAACCAAAATTCTCCTTTCACATCAGATCATAACCATCTCTTTCGCAAGGAACAAGAAAAAGAAAATTCATATTTCAGAATTGACCTTGGGGTACAACAAGATAAAGAAACGGAAACCTACGGTATTTATCAAGATAATCGGAAGCGTAGCTTTAGCCGAAACGGCTCTAAAACTACCAAGCGTAAATTTACAGAGAATCTTGCTTCAAACATTTTTAGCCCTGAACAGATTGAGATTTTAATGATATCTCCTCAACAAAGAAGAGATTTCTTAGACCATTTGCTGTCAAGATACGATTTAGATTTTCCAGAAGATCTCAAGCGTCTCAGAAGAGCTTTAAAACAAAGAAACTCTTATCTGAAAAAGCTTTCAAAGATATTCTATGAGACCTCTGAAGTAAGAGCCAACGACCAACAACTGCTTTACTGGACAAAAGTATTTGCAGAAGGTTGCATTAAGATTTCAAAAACAAGAAAAGACTTTATTCAAAAGCTTACAACATCGGAGATGCGAATCGAATATGAGCCATCAATGGCATTTAATGAACTTGAAGAGATGGCTGTAGACGAAGATCTTATAAAACTAGCGAATGAAAAAATTCTAAGTTCAGTGAAAAGAGACATTGCGACCGGTTACACCCATATAGGACCGCATAGAGATGACTGGTCAATACAGACTGACAAAGATATAAGAATTCAGGGATCTCGAGGGGAAAAAAGAATGGCAATAGGTCGGCTTATATTTATATTTCAAGATTTATTGTCTGACAAAGTTGGCTTTCGTCCAACTCTGCTATTAGACGATATCTCTTCTGAACTTGATAAAGAGAATACAGGAAAAATACTAAATGAAAGCGTTCTAAAAGGCAATCAAGTCATCATTACAACAATTTCATTAGAAGGATTTCCAAAAAATTTCTTAAAAGATGCAAAGATCATCGAGCTAGAATAGACTAATGACATCTACATTAGTCTTCTCAGTTATCTTCTCACCCGTTGACCAATCAATTTGAACCTCAGTTACGAATCCATTCCGATCGTAATACTTAATATACCCTTCTTCCTCGCCAAATTCGTATAACTCTTTTGTAACCCTAACGTCTTGAATACAATAGTCTCTCAGCTTCTGAAGACTATTCGTATCTCCAGCCGCCCAATATTTGACTGCATCAGCACCGCTCCCGTTCTTACCATGTCCAAGAGTAGCCATTGCTAAATCCTCTAGCTTCGGGCGAAATCCAATTGTTTTATAAGCTGCAACCATAAGATCAATCTGAGGAATATCTGTGATCGAATCTCCGAGGTAATTCGCCAAAACAGGCATGTCAAATGTAAAACCGTTATAGTGTACAACAGTATCTCCTTTGCGGAGCAATTCGCCTAAAGAATCGAGCTCTTTCTCCCAAAAACCAAGCTCTTCACCGGTATCTCCATTAATAACACCGACAAATGAAATTTTTAAATCTTTGATTTTAAATGAATCTCCATTTACCCAATCGTTTTGTGTCTCAATATCTAGAAAAAGCATCTTTAATTATACCCGATTTAGGAGTTTAAAGCTTCACTGACAGCCTTAAACCCTAATAGAGCGCATTTACTTCTTGCGCTACCATGTTTTATGCCAACGGATTCTAATATGTCATTTTCAGAAATGTCTCTTGCTTCGGATAAGCTCAATCCTTTAAGCTTCTCACTCAACAACGACATCGCAGCTATACTTATCGCACAACCTCTGCCTGTAAACTTAATATCAGATATAAGATCATCCTTGACCTTGAGAAAAACCTCTATTTCATCGCCACAAGAAAGATTCTTCTGTAGAGATTTATGATCTAAATCATCCAGTTCCCCGTAGTTTCTGGGAGACTTATAATGATCAATGATTCTGGCCTTATACAAAGTGTCCATTTATCTAAATTTTTTAATACATCTCGAGAGACTATCTAGAAAAGCCTCAACCTCTTGTTTAGTATTATATAGTGCGAAGCTGATTCTTGCGGTTGAACCGAAACCAAAGCGTTTGTGAACTGGCTCTGCACAGTGGTAACCCGCTCTTATAGCGATTCCATCTTCGTCAAGAAAAGATGCAATATCATGAGGATGGACCTTGTCGACAGAAAAAGCAACGACTCCAAATCTCTCTGTGCTATCGGTTGGCCCCAAAATAGAGATACCCGAAATCTGACTAAGACCTTTCAAAGCTATATCTATGAGGTCTTTTTCATTTACAGCATGCTCAGAGAAGTCGATATTTCTATCAACCCAATCGATAGCAGCTCCAAGACCGATACCCCCAGCAATATTCGGAGTACCAGCCTCAAATTTCCAAGGAGAGTCTGCCCATATCGCAGAGGCTTTATTGACAGAAACAACCATTTCTCCTCCGCCCATCCAAGGTTCTAATTTCTCTAGCCATTGTTTTCGTGCATACAAAACGCCTGTTCCAGTAGGACCAAAAAGCTTATGCCCAGAGAAAACAAGAAAATCACACCCCCACTCTTTCACGTCAATCTTAAATCGTGAAACACTCTGAGCACAGTCAACCAGTGTAGCAGCACCTGCTTGTTTAGCAATTGATATAAGCTGTTTCACATTATTCCGAACACCTAGAACATTCGACACGTCAACCACAGAGAGAAGTTTTACTCGGTCTCCATATCGCCCAAGAATAAATCTCAAGTTTTCTTCGTCCAATTGGAAATCATCTTTAACTCCGATCCACTCAATGGTAATACCTTTTTCTTTTGCAAGAAGTTGCCATGGGACAATATTGCTATGATGTTCCATTTCTGTCAGAACAACGACATCTCCGGAAACAAGAAGCTGCCGACCAACTGTCTGAGCCACAAGATTTATCGCTTCAGTCGCATTGCGAGTGAAGACAATCTCTTCTATCCCTGTTGCGTTTGTAAATTTAGCGACTTTTTCATGTGCTGCTGTATACTGCTGCGTAGCTTCTTCTGAAAGAGTATGAAACCCTCTATGAACATTCGAGTTTGACTGCAAGTAAAACTCTGAGATAGCATTAATCACAGCTTCCGGTTTTTGTGTGGTTGCAGCATTATCCAGATAAACTAGCTGCTTGCCATTTACTTGACGGGTTAGTATAGGGAACTGTTTTCTGATCTCTTCTAAGCCCATTTTCCGGTTATTATAACTTAGTCATCAACTCCCGGGACTGGGAAATCTGTTGCGAATGATCTGACTTCATCGGCAATCTGCATAAGCTGTGATTCATCCTCGACACTTTTAATTATTTGAGAAATCCAAGATGCAATTTGAGGCATATTCTCTACTTTTATCCCCCTGCTTGTAATTGCTGGAGTGCCAAGCCTTATCCCAGATGGATTCCAAGGGGTAGAAGTCTCTCCAGGTATAGTATTTTTATTTGTTATAATATTGGCTTTCTCTAAGGCAATTGCAACTTCTTTACCGCTAAATCGGTTTTCTTTTAAGTCAATTAACAGAAGGTGTTTATCAGTACCTCCAGAAACAACTCTGATGTCGAGTTTCACAAGCTCTTCTGCAAGAGTCTTTGCATTCAGAATGGTGTTGCGAGAATACTCTTTAAAATCATCTGTCATAGCCTCTCTGAGAGCAACTGCAATAGCGGCAATATTATTATTCATGGGTCCACCTTGTAATCCAGGCATAACTGCACGGTCAATTTCTTCTGAGAACTGCTTTCTTGAGAGAATTATTGTCCCGATTGGTCCTCGCAGCGTTTTTCTTGTAGTCATAGTAACAACATCTGCTGATTCAAATGGGCTATTCAGCAGTCCTGAAGCAACCAGACCAGCTTCATGTGCAATATCTGCCATATAGTAAGCACCAACTGATTGTGCGATCTCTTTTAAGCGACTATGGTCGAGGTCTCTCGGATAAGCCGTACCACCCGAAATTATAATCTTTGGTTTTACTTCATGAGCGCGTTGCTCGACTTTATCGTAATCAAAAACCTCAGTCTCCAGATCAACATAATAATAGTTCGGCTTGAAGATTTTTGATGTAAAACTTATCTTTTTCCCGTCAGGAAGCTGCCATCCGTGTGAAAGATGTCCCCCATCATATAAAAACATTGAAAGTATAGGATCGCCGATTTCAAGCATTGCAGAGTAAACTGCAAGATTAGCAATACTACCCGTTACAGCTTGTACATTTACACCCCATTCGTTTGGATCCAGCCCAAATAACTCTAACGCACGGTCTTTTGCCAGCTGCTCAATTTCATCAATATTTTTATTACCCTGATAATAGCGCTTGCCAACTTGCCCTTCTGAATACTTGTTTATTACAACAGAACCAAGTGCCTGTAAAACAGCTTTACTTACATAATTTTCTGAAGGGATCATAAGAAGCTGCTCACGAATCCTCTGCTCCTCTTTTTTAATTATCTCTTGAATTTGGTTCATACTCCTGAATATAAATTTGTTTGCGATTATACTACTAAAACAGCTTTTATGTGAGTACTAAGACACTTGTGTTTTTAATTTCCATGCGGAAAGAGTGTTTTCTAGTAAGCAAGCTACAGTCATTGGCCCTACTCCACCGGGGACAGGTGTTATATAAGCAGCCACATTAGACACATCCTCAAAATCAACATCTCCAGAAAGTTTTCCTGTCAAAGGGTCTTTCGAGATACCGACATCAATTACCACGGCACCTAGTTTAATATATTTAGATTTAATTAATTTTGGTTGTCCCACGGCTGATACAACGATATCAGCTTGACTTGTGATCTCTGAAAGATCCTTCGTAAACTCATTTGCAATAGTGACAGTCGCTCCTTGTAACTGCATTAATCCGAGAAGTGGTAGCCCGATAATATCGCTAGCACCTATGATAACGACTCTTGCTCCTTTAATACCGATTTCATATTCCGCAAATAATTTCATAACTCCGACGGCTGTAGCTGGAGCAAAACCTTCTTGGCCTTTGAAAACACGTCCTAAGCTTGTACTTGTCAGTCCATCGACATCTTTCTCTACAGAAATAGTATCGATAAGCTTTCTACTATCGTGATTCCCAGGTATAGGAAGCTGAACCATAAATCCGTCAACGAGGTCATAACTGTTAAGCTCCGAAATCTTCTGGAGAATTTCACTTTCTGCACAGTCTCGAGCTAGTCGGTGAATAGCTCCGTCAAAGCCAACTTCTTTTGCTTTCTTTTCTTTCATCATGACATATTTTTCACTTGCGAAATCGTTTCCGACAATTATCATATCAAGACGGGGCGGTCTTGCACTGATTGACTGTACAGTTTCAGAGATCTGCTTCAAGATCTTTTCCGAAAGGGTTTTTCCATCTAGAATTTTCACTGTTTTTTAATCCAAAGGTAAAGTTTTTTACTGTTTTTTGAACTGACAATATTATAAACCGAAATTTCAGATTCGTGTATTTCCATGAAATTTTTACCAAAGTCGAAGACGCTCGAAACCACTATCGCATCAATTGGCAGCTGTTTTTCTAAAAAAGTCATTATCTTGTCATTAAAATCCGATGTCATATACATGCACACCTTGTTAAATCTGCTAAAGTCATAATTGAAAGCATTCTCCGCAACAAATTCAACATTACCAAGACGTAAAATTGATTTCCTGATTGTAGCGATTAAAATGAGCATCCGGTTTATTTCTATTCCAGTAAATCCTCCCTTTGGAAAAGCTCTTGCAAGAGCACAAACCAAAGTTCCGCTTCCGGAACCGATATCTATAACATTGTCTCCTGCCTTTATAGAAAGAAGCTTTGCAATTTCAATCACACTTGCACGTGACGAGGGAACAAATGGAACCCTTGATCTAAAAGAAAATGCTGTTATAAAAACTCGCGCAATTGTATAGATCGCGATAGAATAGCCTACTGCCATTATCAAAACCGAGAGTAGTATTCTCACTGATTCGCTTTCGTTTCTTTATAAAATTCACCATGTTTTTTTATTAATTCACGGTATGTGCCTTCTTCAACAACTTTTCCATTATGCAGATAATATACTCTGTCGAATTTCTTTAAATGATCAGTGTTTTGGCTAATATAGATAAGAGTCCTCTCTTCACCAATAAAATCGATTACTCTGTCCAAGATATCAGCTCTAGATGGTCCATCAATATATGTAAAAGGTTCGTCCATTATAAAAACTTGCCTGTTACGATAAAGCATTCTTGCAATCGCAATTCTTTGCCAGTAACCAGGTGATATCCCAATTCCGTCTGAAAAATGTTTTCCAAGCTTCTGACTATCTGTCAGGTTTTCTTTCTTCATAAACTTATCTACACCTGTAATCTTTTTTACCTCATTGTACAGGTCTTTATTAAGAGCCTTTTTTTCGGCGGAGAGTGAAATATTTTCTTGAATCGAGAAATTATATCTAACAAAATCCTGAAGCACTACAGATAGCTTCTGCTTTAACTGCCCCCTTTCAATTTCTCTAATTGAATAATTGTCAATAATATAGTCACCAGATTGAATCTGGTATAAACCACATAAAATTTTAGCTAAGGTAGATTTTCCGGAGCCATCGCCTCCGACAAGTGCGATTTTCTCTCCTGGCTTAATTGAAAGAGTTACATCTTCTAAAACTTTTGTGTCAGGATCGTCTTGGAAAGCAAAATCTAGTTTTAAAAGCTCAAGTCGAGGTGCCCCTTTTTTCAGCCTCTTAATTCCGCTATCTACATCTCCAAAACCTTCATAATCCAAAAGGCTGAAAAATTCGTCTACATAAGATATATGATCTAAAAGCTTGAAAGAGCTGCTGATCATATTATACGAGCTATCGTAGGCAACGGAAGCGTAATTATACAAAGCCGTAAACTCACCAATTGTGATTTTCTCAATAAAAGATTTATATAGAAGAAACACATTGTACAGATTAAGCAGCACTTGGCCGATCACTGCAAAGAATGCTCCATCTATATAGTAGTGTTTCAGCATATTTATTAAGGATTTAATAAATTGTGCGTATCTTTTCACATAATTATCTCTTAGATGTCCAAAAATCCCATCAACCCTCAGTTCTGCGAAATTAGAAACCGTTATTGCTGTCGCAAACTGGTAGTCTACATATTTAAGTTTTTCAACATTGTTTTTCCTATATTTCAGTATCTTCTTCTCGCCGAGATATTGTGCCACAGGTTCTGCTATACTTATCAAGAAGATAAATAGAACTGAAATTCCTGCTGCTTGATAAAGAATCACCATCGACATAACAAACTTTACAAGCTGCCTTACAACCTGCACAAAAGTGTCATATGCCTGATATATCCTGGTTATAGAGTATGTAGGAACAAATGTTAGTAAATCCTGAAATCTCCTCTGCTCAACTTCTTGCATGTTTTCGCTGCCTATTTTTTTAATCACAGACGAAAACGAATCAATATCGATAGCGTAGGAGATTCTCCGAGACATAAAGTCTCCAATATTTGTTGCACCCTTTATAACAATCCAAACAACAAGACTAACTGCCAACCATCTAAAAGACTCTGAAACAAAATAGCCTCTAAATGTAAACGTACTCCAACTGGTCAGAATTTCTGCAGTTGAATCAATAAACTTACCAACAACATCAATTAAAAAGATTTCTGAAAATGTAATAATTGTTAACACAATGTTTCTGACAACGAAAGCCCCTTTATCTAGTTCATAAACATACTTCAAAGAGCGCACTAAAGTCTGTACTGTTTGCTTTGTTTTTAAAAAATTTTCAGAAGCCATAGAGAAATAATATCATAGGAGCATATGATTCAGTACGAATATCAACACTATTCAATAGACTATTGCCTTGTTAATAGTATTTAGCAGCTACTTCACGAGCATTTCCTTAATCTGGATGATCTTCTCGACACATGTGTCCAGGCTCTTAACCATCTCTCCCAACTCATTCTCATTTACAAAGAGGTCAGTCGTAAGCTTTTGGTAAAAATTATGTAAATATTCTACAATATCTCCAAGGAGAACACCTATCTCATAAGAGTTACTCTTAGGGTCTGGCAAGAAGTTCCGATTCATATAGTTATTCGATTAATTTATTTTGCTATCGATTTTAATACCTCGGGGTCACTCAAACAGAATAAATAATAGGAAGTCTTATTGCATAGATACAAACCCTGACTCTATATTCGATAGATAAGTATCCAATTACGATTTCAGATATATGAACTCAAAGTTAATAGGAGAAAATATCCGAATATACAGGCGAAAAATGTCGCTTACCCAACAAGAGCTTGGGAGACTCGTTGGAGTGTCTTGGGAGATGATTTCTAGATACGAAAGAGGAGTGAGCTCACCTCTGGGTAGAATTGATCCCATATCTAAAGCGTTAAACGTTGACCCACTTGAATTGTTACAAAAGCCTTACAAAACAAACTTTCTAAAAGATACTGGTGCAAGCAAAATACCTATCTTTTCTTCGGTGCCAGAAGGAAATGACTTTATGAAGGCACCTAAACATTACTACTACTCTGCTCCAGACTGGGTAACTCAGATAGATCCAGATGTATTCTTAATCGAAGCTTCCGCAATACAGATAAACACAATCCAGCTCAAGGACTTTGGCCCAATTTATATTTCACCATCTTCAGAACCTAGTACAGAAGACATGGTTCTCTATCTAGATTCGGGCAAAGCATGTATAGATATACTCCCAAGAATCCCTCAGGAAGCAAAAATAGCCGGGGTTGTCCTGGCTCAGGAACTTCGATTCAAATAAAAAGGGAGAGCCACGCTCCCCCTTTCAATGCCTCCCAAATAAAAGGGATTACATCATCCCCATTCCACCTGGATCTGCCGATATAGGTTCGTCCTTTTCAGGAAGATCTGTTACAACGGCTTCAGTCATAATTATCATATTCGCCACAGAAGCACCGTGGTGTAAAGCAAGCCTTGTAACTTTTACTGGGTCGGTAATTCCTGCTTTAATCAAATCTTCAAATTTATCTGCTTTTGCATTATACCCGAAATTATCCTTCGATTTATCTGCTACAACAGCACCATCTCTACCAGCATTTTCAGCTATTTGTTTAAGAGGATCGCTTAAAACTGTTCTCAAGATATCAACACCGATTTTTTCATCAGCATCATCAACCTTTACACTATCCAGGACTTCTCTTGCATTATGCAAAGCAAGACCACCACCGACAACAACACCTTCCTCCAATGCTGCTCTGACTGCGTGTAAGGCATCGTCGATTCTATCTTTCTTTTCCTTTAGCTCTACTTCTGATGCTGCTCCAACCTTAATTACAGCTACTCCACCAGACAATTTAGCAAGCCTTTCTTGAAGTTTTTCTTTATCGTAATCAGATGTTCCTGATTTTTCAACTTGTGACTTAATTTCAGAGACACGAGCCTTAATTGAATCTTTTTCACCTGCGCCATCAACGATAACTGTATGGTCTTTGCTGACTATGACTTTTTTGGAAGAGCCAAGATCTGTTAGATCAATTGAATCAAGTGTTCTACCTACTTCTTCAGAAATATAGGTCGCTCCAGTCAAAATAGCTATATCTTGAAGCATTTCTTTTCTCCTGTCTCCGAAACCAGGTGCTTTTACAGCAACAACATTAAGCGAACCTCGAAGTTTATTTACAACTAAAGTCGCAAGCGCCTGATTTTCAATCTCTTCAGCGATTATAAGAAGAGGCCTATCAGCTGACTGCAAGACTTTTTCTGCAATTGACTGAATATCTTGAAGAGAAGATAGCTTTTTATCTGTTACCAGTATATATGGGTTTTCAAGTTCAGCTTCTAAAGTATCTGTATTTGTTACAAAATAAGCACTTACATAGCCTCTATCAAACTGCATACCCTTTGTATACTCAATCTCGTCATAAAAGCCACTTGCCTCTTCGACTGTAACAACGCCGTCTTTACCAACCTTGTCAAAAACATTTGAAATCAACTCACCCAAAGCTGGGTCATTGTTCGCTGAGATTGTCGCAACTTGCTGAATCTCTTCTTTAGATGATATCTGCTTAGCATTCTTCTTTAGATAAGCAACAACTTCTTCAACTCCTTTATCAATACCTCTTTTGAGTGATGTTGGGTTTGCACCTGCAGTGACATTTCTTAAACCTTCTCTAACAACACCTTGTGCAATAACTGTAGCCGTTGTCGTACCGTCACCGGCATTATCTGCAGTTTTTGTTGCTGCGTCTCTAAGAATCTGTACTCCAAGATTCATAAATGGATCTTCTGATTCAATTTCTCGTGCTACTGTGACCCCGTCTTTAGTAACTACTTGAGAACCGAACTTTTTCGCCAATGCAACATTTCTCCCTTTAGGCCCTAATGTTGTTTGTACTGCAGTTGCTAGAAGATCAACACCATCTTTTAGTTTTCTTCTAGCCTCTTCGCTAAAAATTACCTGTTTAGCCATTTTATATGATTTGAATAAATTTATTTACTAGCTAATAATTGCAAGAATATCTTCTTCCGAAATAATAAAGTAAGGCTCTCCGTCTATCTCCATTTTATCTGGAGAATACTTTCTAAAAAATATACGATCTCCTACTTTAACTGAAAAAGTAAAGTCTTTTTCTCCTGTTCCAAGTCTTACTACAAGACCAACTTCAGGCTTCTGGTCTTCTTGAGCAGTTGGAGGAATTATTAGACCACCTTTTGTAGTCCCTTCGGCTTCTTCTGCCTTTATTACAACCCTTTTACCTAGTGGCTGAATTTTGATATCACTTTTAGCCATAGAATTAATAGAATTAAATTATTTAGCGGTTGCGCCGCATCATCTCTTAGCAATCCTGAGTTGCGGCTGCTAATGATTTTAATTCAAATGAGTTTTTTATGTCAAGGGTTATTTCCCGACCAGTTCTCCTTTGAAGATTACCGCCTGTTTTTCGATTTCTATATTCTGAAAATTTCTCACAGTGATTTGGTTCTCATTAACAAAGATCAATGCGTCTCTGTACCCATCGTTAACCTCGTCTGAAAATCTTCCGAGACCGATTGCATCTAGATCCCAATTGCCAATATAAGCCTTTTCGATAAATATTTCTGCAGTCTCAATACTATCTTTTCTAATCGTAAACCCAAACCACGGAAGGTCTATTCCATTGAAAGACATTTTGAAATAGACGTTTGCCCTAGCTTCTTGGCAAATAATATAAGACTTTTTAAGCAAAACCCCATTTGGCAGTGCCTCTTCAATACCAGTACTTATCATGTACAAAAACTCTTTTGGGGTAAATATTACAAAATCGATCTTTTCTTGGCTTAAAGAATACTGCCTCACTTTCTCTTCAATTGACTGTAACGTATCTTTATCATCTTGAGGCGGAATTACCTCGTTAGTACGGTCTATCTCTGATTCAAAATCTCTCTCCCAGGATAGATATGAACTGCGAGCGAGTAAAAAAGCAGTAACAAACGCTACAAAGAGAACAATAAATGGACTCAAGACAAGTATAAACGCTCTTTGACAGCCGAGTTTTTTTCTTTTAGAGAGATCATTCCTTGTCAAAATTATCTTTTACGTAATTTAAGATAATTTAAAACAAAAGTATTATAATCTTTCAAAGAAAGGATTCCGTCACAATTCAGATCTGCAATTGCATCGAACTTTCCACTGAATCGATAGTCAAGATATCTAACCAAAAAAATATTATAATCACTAATTGAGACTTTACCATCCGAGTTAAGGTCAGGATCTAGATTACTGTTGGAACATTTTTTAGTACCAGCTTCGGCAAGTGTACAGAAATTATTGTAACAGTAAGATACACTTGGTTCACAATAAGCCTGAGTGCAGCGAATATTATCATTGCAATCGTATTGGATATTAAATTCTTCAAGATATTTTCGATTAATTGCCAACTTGGACGAGGCGCATAAACAACATCCAGTAGAAACGTTTATACAGTCTGAATCCTTTTTACATTGGATCCATTCTTCTTTAAGAGGCCGATCTTGCAGCTTTAGATTTCCATTTTCAGCGGTAATTCCTACTTCCGGGGTTGCAGCTTTTTCTCTCAAATCGAAATTATCGCTACCGACAACAAGAACTGTCGCTGCAATAGCAAATGTCAA
Organism: Candidatus Nomurabacteria bacterium; assembly: GCA_020632375.1. Taxonomy (GTDB): domain Bacteria; phylum Patescibacteriota; class Dojkabacteria; order SC72; family JAHDCA01; genus JACKFR01. Next base: position 50,347 of record JACKFR010000004.1, on the reverse strand, counting down.
AGAGAGAACTCCGATAAAATCGAACATTCTCATCTGAGTTGGAGCTCTCTGTTTAGTAAAACGGTATATGTAACTCCCCCCAGCAAGCAAAACAATTATTCCAGCAATTACTAAAATCGGCGTGGAAAAATCATGATTAACAGACAATGGAGCTTCAAACTGAACATTGCTTGGCTTAAAATCAACAGTAAGGTCTCTTGTAGAGACTCCATCGTCATCAGTCATATCAGCTTTAACCACGGAGAAAAGAACAGTTTCAGAGTTTTCCGGAGCCACAAAAGTGAGATTTACACTATCATTACCAGTGAAGACCCGACCGGGCGTAAGTAAACAAAGAATTGTGACAGTATCTTTTCTGGTTTGAGCAACTTGTATTTGACCATCGCAAGAGTTTTCTGCCTGGTAGCTGTCAAGTATTAACTCATGGTCAAACGAGACTTCAACGTCATAACCGTTAAGTTGCTTATCGGTAGATATATTTGTGATAATTTCAACTGTAGAATCAGCCATTGAGACAACTTTTCCCAAATAAAGCTCAGCGGAGCTTTTTGCATAAACATGCGAATTTACACACACAGCAAATACAGCTGAACTTACCAGAATGCAAAAAAAGTAATGAATCAGGCGTCTCATATTTATAATTGTACACTACTAAGACCGCCTGAGCACTGAATATACGAGAGCTCGACCCCTTGAATAAAGAATCTCAATCTCTTTCACTCCGAACGCATAACAAAGCAGCAGATAAGTTACGATTCCGGCGAAAGAAGTCACAACAAAGAGTATAGCGACTTGAATCGTTCTTGTTGTATCAAGAGAGAAATCTGTTAACCTAAAAAGGAAGTACATCACAATACCCATTATGGTGGCAGCAATTGCCATAACTAGATTTGGCTTAACAGTTTCCTTCCATGAGACCGCCCTTACTTTCAAATGAACAAACCACATATTAATCACCATTTCAACCATAAAGGCAAGACTTAGACTCAATGACAACCCTCCGACCGCTGCATCATAAACATTTCTCGTTGTGAACCACTTCCCCAAATCTGCAGAAAGGCTTTTGCTTGTAGCAATGACCGTCGCAGCTTCCCCTCCGGAAAAAGCATGACCCAGCTGGAGGCCTATCTGAGAAATAATTGGACGCCAGTCTAAATAATGACTGAAAAAGTTTGTAAAGTAGTAGCTCCCCATGATATTTACAACCGCAGTAACAAAGGTAGCAATCAGAGGCCATTTTGTCTCTTCAGCCGAATACAAGACCCTTAAAGCAAGAGCAACCACGGCCTGTCCAATTATCGCAGGTCCTAAAAGCGCAAGTGCCCACGAAGTTACAACTGTATCCCACCAATCAAATTGTCCCACCCCGTAAGCAAGCCTAACGAGAGGCAATCTTAAAACAACAATGATCGCAACCGAAGGAAAAATTATAAAAAGAGTCCTTCTCAGAGCTTTATTAAATGAAGCTCTGAGTTCTACAAGCTTACCCTTTGAATACAACTCAGAAAAATCTGGCAATGAAACTTGTGCAACCGCACCCCCGAAAACATGGACAGGGAAAAGATGCAAGCTAATGGCGAACTTATACGCACTTAGAGCCCCTTCAGTAAGACTAAGACTAATAATCGTGTTAACACCAACATTAAACTGCTCTCCAAGATACGAGACTGCTCTTGGGACTGCTAATGTAAAAATTCTAAAGATTGCCCGAGTGTAGTACTTAATGCTACCACCGATTCTTTTCAAAGAGTGGATATCAAGGCTCTCAGTAATAAATCTTAAAACAAGTGGAAGCTGAATAAGAAAATGTAAGACAGAGCCAATTATAACAGCCCAAGCAAGACCTTTTACACCGAGTCCAAAATTTTCCACTAGAATCTTTGCTCCAAAGATAATTCCAACATTGTAGACAAGAGGCGAAACAGTAGTAATAAAAAACTTCCTATGAACTTGTAAAAAGCCTGTAATCACAGAACTAATCCCTAATAACAGCGGGGATAGAAGCATAATCTTCATTAAAGAAGATAGAAGTTCAATATCAGAATTAGATATCTCTTTGAGCGAAAGAAATGTGCCGATATAACCCGAAGAAACCAAGAATCGGCTCACATCGTCAGCAGTAATAAACAAAACTAGAATCAGTGCTGCGGATATCAGAACAGTGATAAAAGATGTCCCAATAAACAGTTTCAGTAATTTCTTTTCGCCGTCTTTTGTAAGAATATCGCTGAATACAGGGATAATAGAAGCATTTAAACTTCCTGCAACAAGGATATTAAATAAAGTATCCGGGACAATAAATGCCGCCCAAAAGATATCCAGTTCTCCAGATGCACCAAAAAGTGAAGCAATCATCCTAAACTTTATAAACCCCAAAATCTTAGTAAGAAAGAGGAGTAGTGCAACAACTGAAACCGAATCTCGAATTATAAAAACTCGCTTTAGAAAAGACATATGTAAGAGTCTCAATATTGGTCATCATAATAAACGAACAAGATTAAATAAGCAACAACTAATTCTTAACCAAACATCAAATATATTTAACAAAAAGTTCAAAAAGTACGTATATGATTTTCTTATGCTTAATCATCTAGAGAAATTATTATTCCCTAGATTTTGTTTAAATTGTAAATCAAAGGGTCAATTTTTATGCACTGGGTGTAGAAACCGACTACAACCTCATTTACCTGAATGTTACCAATGCAGGAGATTAAGTAAAAACTTCTGCACACATCAGAAATGCCTCATGAGCGGATCATTAAACCGGGTTCTTATCGGATGGAGGTATGACCATATTGCTAAGAAGATTCTTGCTGCACTTAAATACAAAAGCGGATATAAAGTTGCACAAGAGATATCAGAGCTTTTGGCAGAAAGAAATCTCTACAATAACCCCACGATCAGTAAAGCTATCGTCATACCCGTCCCTGTACATAAAACACGATACAACGAAAGAGGATTTAACCAAGCAGCTCTTATTGGTCGAGCAATCTCAACTCTAACTGAATGCAACTTTTCTGATAATTTACTTATACGATCTAAACACACTCAGAAACAGCACTCCTTAAATAAAGAACAAAGAGTGCATAACATGAGAAATGCCTTCAAACTAAGTAAAGGCTCAGCTTATGAACTTAAAAAATACAGAAAAGTTATTATAGTCGATGATGTTATAACAACGGGTTCAACATTAGATGAAATCTCATACCTTATTAAATCTCGCATTGGAAACATAGAGCGAGAAGCAATCTGCTTATTTAGAGGCCGGCCAAGATACAGCTTGACCGACCCTTAACCGCCTATTCAACAACGTCACCTTCTTTCACATCGCCATTATCATCTTTTTCGTCATTGTTGCCTTTATTGTCAGAATCATCAGAAGACTTCTTTTTATCAGCATCAGCTGATTCTGCTTTATCTTTTTCTTCTTTCTCAACCTCTTTTGCAGCAGCTTCATACATCTTTTTACTCACTTCTTGTACAGACTCTGTTAGCTCTTCGATTCCCTTTTTGATATCTTCCTTTTTGGGGTTCTCTGTTTCAAGAATTTTCTTAAGAGCTGCAATTTTTTCTTCTGCCTCTTCTTTCTCTTTCTTGCTGATTTTATCCCCCGCATCCTCAAGAAGCTTTTCAGTACTAAAGATAAGCGACTCGGCTTCATTCTTAACCTCAATCTCTTCTCGCTTCTCTTTGTCTTCTTTAGCGTGCTTTGCAGCATCTTCAACCATTTTCTCTATTTCATCGTCACTCAAACCAGTAGAAGCTGTTATCGTGATCTTCTGTTCTTTGTTTGTTGCCCTATCTACTGCTTTTACATTCAAGATTCCATTTGCGTCAATAGAAAAAGTCACTTCGATCTGTGGCACCCCTCTAGGTGCAGGAGGGATTCCATCCAGAATAAACTTACCAAGCGTTTTGTTGTCAGATGCCATTTCTCTCTCACCTTGAAGGATATGGATCTCAACAGTGCTCTGGTTATCAGCAGCAGTAGAAAAGATCTGCTTCTTTTCAGCAGGAATTGTTGTATTTCTTTCAATGATTTTCGTCATTACACCGCCAAGAGTTTCAAGCCCAAGCGAAAGCGGAGTAACATCGAGAAGTGTTATGTCGTGGACATCTCCAGCGATTACACCACCCTGAATAGCGGCACCAATAGCAACAACCTCGTCTGGGTTTACACCCTTATTAGGCTCCTTACCAAAAAACTCTTGAACTTTTTTCTGAACGGCAGGCATTCTTGTCATCCCACCGACAAGAAGAATCTCATTTATATCCGATTTAGACAGCTTCGCGTCTTTCAGAGCCTTTTCACACGGCGGAATAGTAGCGTCTATTAAGTCAGAAACTAGTTTCTCTAATTCGGCTCTGGTCATTTCAATCTTAAGATGCTTAGGTCCTTTAGCGTCTGCAGTTATGTATGGAATGTTAATTTCAGTTTTCTCAGAAGTTGAGAGCTCAATCTTTGCTTTTTCAGCAGCTTCTTTCAATCTTTGCAGAGCAGTTTTATCTTCTTTCAGATCTATACCATACTCAGATTTAAACCCATCGGCTAAGTGATTAATTATCACTTGGTCAAAGCTGTCGCCTCCGAGATGGGTATCACCATTAGTAGAAAGAACTTCAAAAACTCCATCACCTATTTCAAGAATAGAGATATCAAAAGTACCACCACCAAGGTCGTAGACAGCGATTGTTTCTTCTTTCTTACTATCCAAACCATATGCAAGTGCTGCCGCAGTAGGCTCATTAACAACTCTTTTTACTTCAAGACCAGCAATCTTACCAGCGTCCTTTGTCGCTTTTCTTTGCGAGTCATCAAAATATGCTGGCACAGTTATGACAGCCTCTTTTACTTCTTCACCCAAGAAATCTTCAGCATCTTTTTTAATTTTTGCGAGAACTTTTGCCGAGATCTCTTGAGGAGAAAACCAAGAATCCCCCATTTGAACTTCAACTCCTCCTGATTTAGACTTTCTCATATCAAAAGGAAGAAGCTCTTTGTCCTGCTGCACTGATTTGTCGTCCCAATTCCGACCGATCAACCTTTTTACAGAGTAGATTGTTCCAGTAGGGTTAATAACTGCCTGATTCTTTGCGGGGCGACCGCAAAGCTCTTGCCCCTTATCGTCAATTGCAACAACAGAAGGAGTCAGTCTTTCACCTTGAGAATTCGAAATAACTGTAGGCTTACCTCCGGAAAGGTATGCAGCGACCGAGTTGGTAGTACCCAGATCAATACCGATTACTTTAGACATATAAATAGTAGTTAATAATTTATTTATTTGACTTATTAATCACGACCCTTGCAGGCCTAATAACAACATTGTCCATCATATAACCTGGCTGAGAGACTTCGACAATAGTATTGTCAGCTGTCTTTACAGAAATTACAGCAATTGCTTCATGAATTTTTGAGTCAAACTGGTCTCCAGCTTTTACTTCAATAATCTGAACTCCAACCGAAGATAAGACATGTTCCATCTTTGAAAGCGTGTCTACAACACCATCAAGCCAAGCTTTACCCTCGCCTTTAAGACCCAGTTTTTCCCCAGCTTTTAACGCAAATTTAATATCATCCATTAACTCTATAAAGCCGCTTAATAAAGATCGCTTCTCACGCATAACGCTCAAGCCCACACGATCTTCCATATTTTTTTCAAGATTTCGATAATCTGCTAAAGCTTTCTGTAACTGATTTTGCAGGCCAATCTTTGCCTCTTCAATTGAATCAACCATGTTTGTAAGCTCTTGAATCTTTTTTAAAAGCTCTTCGACATTTCTATTTTCTTCAGAGCTATTTTTTTTATGACCGTGCTTAGCGGAACTATTCATCATTCATTCAAAAAAGTTTAATTCCAAGCTTTGAGAGCATCTTGAACAGAGTCTCTTACTGCCGAAAGAACTGGGATCGCAACCCGGTAATTAATTCTTCGTGACCCAACAATCCCCATATGACCTGCTCTACCGTCAAGCATTCGCAGCTTTGTAAAAAGCATAGTGCAATCATCTAAATCTCGAATTCCCAACTCAGAACCAATTAAAACAGTCACTTCATCTCTATCAAATTTAGAAAAAACACTTTTAAGCAGGTCTTCATCTTCTAAGAGATCTAGAATTCTCTGAAGCGATTTAAGATTGTGAAGCTCTTCATAATTCATAAGTGAAGAGACACCATAGTGACGGGACATATCATCCATTAGTACAAAAGCTGCTGCATTAGAATTTTCTACTAATATGTGAAGTATTGACTGAATTAATCCCTCTGGCGAAAACCTTTCACGAAAAATTCCTTGCTTAATCTTTACCAACCTGACCGAATCAGGTCTCGCTTTTACTGCTTCTTCATTTACATAGAACCGAAACGCCATATCAGTAGGCATTCGGCCAGAAGAGACGTGACTCTTATCAAGATAACCCATATCCATAAGATGAACCATCTCATTTCGGATAGTCGCTGAGCTCACGTTAAAGTCTTTGCTATCGAGAAGCTGTACAGAGCCAACTTCCTTTGCGCTTTCCATATACTCCTCAATAATAGCGAGCAGTATGTTTTTCTGTCTTTCAGTCAGTTCCATTCTAGCACTTCAACTATTTATCTGCTAATGATAAAGCATGCTTATATTGGTGTCAAGAAACACACCTCCTCAAAAAGAAAAGAGTGAAAATCTCCTTTTAATAAGGAAAAACATTGAAAAAAGCTACTCCATCTGATAGAATCTCACCGTTATGATAACTATAGAATTAAAAGCAAGAGAAAAGACTGGAAACAAAGCTAAAAGGGTTCTCAATGAAGGCTATGTACCAGCTGTGATTTATGATAATAAGACACACTCAGCAAATTTCAAAGTCGAACGAGGTGCTATTGAGAGGTTACTCCATCATGTTAAAACCTCCTCTATTGTAAAAGCTAGTATTGAAGGAGATGAGAAGCAGGTTCTTGTTAAAGATGTCGACTATCACCCGATTACAGGTCAAATTAGACATATCGCATTTTTTGAAATTGATCCAAACGAGTTGATGACATTTGAACTTCCAGTAAGGATTGTAGGCGAGTCTCCAGCAGTTAAAAATAACCTTGGAGTACTTATTCAGCCAACAAAATCTATCACTGTCAGGGCAAAAGTAAGCAGTCTTGTAGAGGATATCGAAATTAATGTAGAAAAGCTTACCCAACCAGGCCAGAGTATCACTCTAGAGTCGATTGCACTGCCAGAAGGGATTGAGTTGCTTCACAAAGACCAGCTTGATGTTGCTTTGGCCACTGTCGGCCAGCTGCAAAAACTCGTTGAAGAAGAAGAACAGACAACCTCAGACGAAGAGACTGAGGGCGAAGGTGGAGAAGACGGTGAAGCAACAGAAAGCGCAGAAGGCGGAGAAGATAACAACGCATCTACTGAAGTGGCAGCTGAAGAGAAGTAAAAATATTTACCTCATACATTATTAATGGTTTCTGTAGTAATCACTTCATACAAGGAACCCAAAACCATTGGCCGTACTATCAGATCAATTGCTGATTTAAGATATTCAGGTCTTCCATCAGCCCCAGAAATTATTCAAGTAAGTCCCGATCAAAAAACACTCACCGCAGGTAAAAGAGAAGCACAGAGACTTAGACTTGGGAAACGTTTTATTCAGATCAAAGATGCACGAGAAGGTAAGTCTACTGCGCTTAACCTTGCATTGAAACAAGTAAGAGGAGAAATCATTATTTTAACTGATGGTGATGTTTATTTCGATAAAAATGCAGCAGGACTTTTAATCAAGCCTTTTTCCGACCCTGAGATTGGTGCAGTCACTGGACAACCAATACCAAATAATTCCAAAAGCACATTTATGGGATATTCTGCGAATTTTTTTACCTATGTTGCCGACCTTAAAAGGCGGGCTGTATTTTCAAAAAAAGAAAATGGATACTTCAAAGGAGAATCAGACCAATTCCTGCTAAGCGGCTACATAAGAGCAAATAGAAACTTAGACGTAGAGTATGCAGAAAACTTTATTGATGATGCTTTTATGACTCTTGCAATTGCTAAAAAGGGTTATAAGCTTGCATATGTACCTGAGGCTAGGGCAATCGTTAAGTTTCCGAGAACACTTAAAGATTATTTAATTCAACGCAAGCGAAATTTAAGAGGTCACAGAGAGATCCAACACTCGGCTATAGCTGAAGGTCAGAAAGACCACAGATCTTTTTTAAGTGAGCTAGAATACTTTTTGGCTCCAATTAAATATGCCGAAATGCCAAAAGAATACATTTGGTCAATACTGCTCTACCCTCTTAGACTTCTAACATGGTTATATGTTCTTATTCCGCAGCGAAAGAGTAAAGACCCCCAGAAAAAAACCTGGGAACGCATAGTGACTACAAAATAATTACCATCTGAAATGTGCGAATGCCTTGTTCGCTTCTGCCATCCTCTCAGTCTCTTCTTTTTTCTTCATCGCATCACCAGAACCGTTGTATGTTTCCAGCATTTCTTTCTTAAGAATATCTGTGAATGAAGAGCCTGATTTCTTTCTCGCAGAATCAATCAGCCATCTGATAGCAAGAGTTTCTTGCCTGTGCGGGGTAACCGGAAGAGGTATATGATAGTTTGCACCACCGACTCGTCTCGCTTTGACTTCAAGTGAAGGACGAAGATTATCGACTACTTGATTAAGGAAATCCATAGCTTCTAATCCGACTTCTTTTGATGCAGTTTCAAGAACAGTATAAAAGATTCCTTCGGCTTTCTTTTTCTGGCCGTGAAGCATTACCTTGCTGATAAATCTCGTTACCAGCTCGCTTTCATATTTATGGTCTTTCAATACATTTTTCTTTTTAGCACGCTTGCCTCTCATCTAATAAACACAATTTTAAGTTATTCGACTTTCTTACGGCCATATTTAGATCGAGCTTTTCTTCTATTCTCAACACCAGCAGTATCAAACTTTCCTCTAACAACAATATACCTGACACCAGCTAAATCTCGTTTTTTACCAGCTTTAAGCAATACAACCGAATGCTCTTGCAAGTTATGTCCCTCACCTGGAATATAAGCTGTCACCTCCATTCCGTTAGAAAGACGCACTCTTGCAACTTTTCGTAATGCAGAATTAGGCTTTCTAGGTGTCATAGTCATTACTTGGAGGCAAACCCCTCTTTTAAAAGGATTCTTCGCTCTCTTATACCTATTTTTCAAAGGGTTAAAGTTTGTACCCAAAGCTTTGTGTCGTAGCTTCTTACTTGGTTGTTTTCTTGGTTTTCTTACTAATTGGTTTATTGTTGGCATAGCAACGGATTATACTATAAATATCTTTATGTTCAAAGTTATTCAGCTTCCTAGAGCGAATCTTCCATTGAACTTACCTCTCTCAAATCTTCTATATCTTCAATCTCGGCTGCATCATCAGCAGGAATTCTTCTACCAATAAGGACGTTCTCTTTCATCCCTCTCAGGTAGTCAACTTTACCCATAATTGATGATTCTGTAAGTACTCTTACTTGCTCCTGGAAGGACATTGCAGACAAGAAACTCTCTGTTTTCAGAGCTGCCATTTTTATACCTAGAAGCTTCGGAGTTACTAAGGCAATATTTCTATTTTCCTCTCGGAGGATCTGATTCTTAACATTTGCGAGAAATCTGTTTACTAAAGATCCGACTAAATAATTACTATCACCTGATTCCATCACAAGCGCCATTCTTGCAGTCTGTCTGACAATTACCTCGACATGTACATCATCAATAGGTACTCCCTGCTCTGCGAAAACAGCCTGCACGCCTCGGATGATATACTCTTGTGCTTTTTGTATCCCCGCAACTTCAGCAAGTCTCTTCGGATCGACAGAACCTTCGGTTAACTGGGTTCCCGCTTCAATCTCTTGCCCATCATTTACAAAAATCTCGAATCCAGGTAATACATTTACGGTCTCTTCTGCTTTAATTGTTCCGCTGACTGTAAGAATCCCATGATCGATTTCAATATTTCCGTCAAATGGAGCCTGTTTTTCAGCTTCATTTGCATCTATGTACATTACAGTTCCCGCCTTTACTTTGTCACCGTCCTTTAGACTTACCTTTTTAGCATCGGAAATTACATAATTCTTTGTGACATCCTTTGACCCGACAATGACTATAGTTGCAGACTCGTCTTCAGCCTTTAGCAATGATACTTTCCCATCGATTGATGAAATCTCAGCTTCCGCTTTTGGCGTTCTAGCTTCTAAGAGCTCTTCAACTCTCGGTAGACCTTGTGTAATGTCGACTTTCATTGCGCCACCGAAGTGGAACGATCTCAGAGTCATCTGTGTACCTGGCTCACCGATTGACTGAGCTGCAATAATACCTACTGCTTTACCCATCTCAACGTGCTTCCCTTGCTCAATATCGTTTCCATAGCACATCTTGCACATTCCTATGGGAGCCTGACATGTGATCGGTGACCGAACAGAGACCTCATTAATCCCGTGTTTTTCAAGCTCTTTGGCAAAAGTAGGAGATACTGTTTCATTAGCTTTAAGAAGAACTTTCCCATCTTTATCTTTTAAATCAACCGCTAGAACCCTGCCAGTAACAGTTTCTTCAAAGCTAATTCTACGATCGTCTGCTCGTTTAATTGTATGGCCCGCTCCTTTATAGCCGCAATCATCCATTCGAACAATTACATCATGTGCGACATCTGATAGTTTTCGCGTCAGATATCCGGAAGAAGCAGTTCTTAAAGCCATATCAGCGACACCTTTTCTACCACCACCAGTGGCAACAAAATACTCAAAAGCTGATAGTCCATCACGGTAATTACCCTTAATAGCCATTGGGATCCATTCACCAGCAGAATTCCTAACCAAACCTTTGATGGACATAATCTGGCGGGCTTGAATCATACCACCGTTTGCGCCGGACTTAACCATCTCATAAACAGGATTGTTTTTTTGTAAACTATCCCACGCTTCTTCACTGAGCTGGTCAGTGAAGTCATTCCACATCTTTGTAGCAAGATTTCGTTTTTCTTTCTCAGTTGAAAGACCTTGTAAAAAGTTCTCCTGGAGCTGTTCTTCTTTTTTCTCCATTTCATGTATCTTAGTCTTCAAATCTATGTCAACCTTGCAATCTTCCATTCCAAATGAAAATGCGAGATTTGTTGCATACTTGAAGCCAAGCATTTTTAGGTCATCAAGAAGCTTTACTACGACATCATTATCATACTTATCTTTAATATCTGTAATTAATCCGTCAACATCGCCCTTACCGATCCTCTCATTAACAAAAGGATAATCTTCGGGGAGATGATTATTAAAAATAATTCTACCAACGGAAGTTTTATGAACACCATCTTTGCCTTTGGCAATTATCATTTCACTGATAGAAATCTGTTCACGCAGATACGCACGAACAGCCTCTTCAAAAGAGCCAAACAGTTTTGGCTTATCAACCTCATTCATATCTGTAAGAAGAAAGAAGCCGAGAAGCATGTCTTTAGAAGGCACGGCAAGAACAGAACCATGAGCGATACTTATAATATTTTTGGTTGAAAGCATCTTTTCGATTCCCTCTTTCAAAGCTTCTTCGGTAAGAAGAACGTGAACAGCCATTTGATCTCCGTCAAAATCAGCATTGAATGCCTTGCACACTAATGGATGTACACGAATTGCATCACCACCAACAAGAACAGGGTAGAACGCCTGAATACTGTATTTATGAAGTGTCGGAGCGCGATTAAGAAGAACCGGCTTGTCTTTAATTATTCGTTCCAAAATATCCCAAACCTGGTCTGCAGACTCATCAATCATTTCTTTTGCGACCTTGATATTAGGCGCAAGCTCTGTTTCCATCAACTCATGGATGACAAAGGGCTTAAACATCTCTAGAGCGACTTCTTTAGGCAGGCCACACTGAGAGAGTTTGAGTCTTGTATCTCCGATAATTACCGCTCTACCAGAATAATCAACCCTTTTTCCAAGAAGGTTTCTTCTAAAGATACCTTTTTTACCTCGAAGCTCATCAGTAAGAGATCTATACGGAAGCCTTTTATTGTTCACCATTGGTCTTGCTGGTCTATGACTGTTGTCGAAAAGTGCGTCAACTGATTCTTGAAGCATTCTTTTTTCGTTTCGCAAAATAACATCAGGCGCCCCGATTTCAATAAGCCTCTTCAACCGGTTATTTCTATTTATAATCCTTCTGTACAAGTCATTAAGATCAGAAGTAGCAAATTTACCACCTGAGAGAGGAATAATCGGTCTCAACTCTGGAGGGATAACAGGTAAAACTGTCATTATCATCCATGAGGGGTCTAACTTATTCTGGTAAAACCCTTCTAGATATTGAAGCCTACGGATCATAGCTACTTTCTTCGCTTTACCTTTTTCACTCTTTAGCCTTGATTTAAGAGTCTTTATTTCATGATCTAAATCTAGGCTTTCTAAAAGCTCTTGCACTGCCTCTGCACCCATTTTTGCTTCAAAAAATAGAAGCTCTCTATCAACTAGGTCGACATACTCATCTTCAGTCATAATTGAACCCACCTGAATTTCTGCGATCAGTTTTGAAAGCTTTGCAAAATAAGCGTCAAGATCTTCTTCTTTCTCGGCATAATCTTTTCTTATTCTAGCAATCTTTTGCTTTAGCTCGTGATCCATCTGGCTTATTTGGAATTCTGTTTTAGACTTATCCTTCTTTCCTTTTTTAAGCTTCGTGATTTCGTCTTTCTGAGCCTGTTCTGCTTCTTTAATATCTTCTTCTAGGCTTGTTTGGAGCATCTCTTTTTCTTCCTTTAAATGGCTTTCAAGTTTTTTTGCCATTGCTTCTCTCTCATCTTCAGTAACTGTTGTAACCAGATATCTTGTGTAATAGATAACTGAGAGCAATTTCTTATGAGCGATATCTAAAACAATCGCCATCTTGCTAGGTACACCAAAAGCAAACCAAACATGGGTCACTGGAACAGCAAGGTTAATGTGCCCCATTCGTTCTCTTCGCACATCTTTTCTTGTAACTTCAACTCCGCACTTGTCACAAACAATGCCTTTGTATCTGATTTTCTTATATTTACCGCAAAAGCACTCGTAATTTTTTGTTGGTCCGAATATTTTCTCACAGAACAAACCATCTGGCTCAGTTCTAAAAGTACGATAATTTATCGTCTCTGCTTTAGTAACTTCACCGTACGACCATTGGAGAACCTGCTCAGGAGAAGCAAGCGTTATCTTTAATGCATCAAAGTCTGAAAAATCCTGCCTATAATTCTTCCTTTGTTTCGTCTTCGCCATCTTCATTCTTGAATGAAATTAAGTCTACATTTATACAGAGAGAGTTCAGCTCTTTCATCAGAACCCTGAATGAGGCCGGAACTTCATTACTCTCTATTTTTTCTCCATGAATAATCGCTTTATAGGCCTGAGCTCGGCCTTGTACATCATCAGACTTTATCGTAAGCATTTCCTGAAGTGCATATGGTGCTCCATGAGCTTCCATTGCCCACACTTCCATTTCTCCAAATCTCTGACCACCCATTTGAGCTTTGCCCCCTAAAGGCTGTTGAGTTACCAGTGTGTAAGGCCCTGTCGATCTAGCATGAACTTTTTCATCTGCTATATGATGCAGCTTGAGAACATACTTCATTCCCACTGTTACCTGTCTTGGGAACTTTTTACCTGTACGCCCGTCATAAAGATCAACTTTTTGGGTCATTTCATATCCACTTTTTTCTAATTCTTCTTTAATCCATTCGTCATTCACATCTTCAAAAACTGGGAATGCGAACTTCTTTCCCAACAATTGTGCATACCTACCATAATGCACCTCAACTGCCTGTCCCATGTTCATTCGCTTGACAAACGTAGGTGTAAGGATAATGTCGATTGGCTCGCCATCTTCTGTGAAAGGCATATCTTCAACTGGACGGATCGCAGCACAAGTCATCTTATCACCGTGCCTACCTGAGAATTTATCACCGTAATTAACAGACTTAGTCTCAGCAACCCAGACCTTTACTTGTTTAAGAACTCCAGGAGGGAGTTTATCATTTTGTTCTAATGAAAGAAGCTGTGTTTTTATAACAATACCCTTACTACCGTGTGGAACCCGCAGAGAAACATCTCTTACTTCGCTTGCTGCTTTACCAAATATTGCCCTTAATAGTCTTTCTTCAGCAGTAAGTTCTTGTTCTCCTCTTGGGGCGACAACCCCTGCTAAAATATCTCCACCTCCGACTCTGGCTCCGATTCGAACCATCCCTATTGCATCTAATTTTTGAAGAATTCTATCGCTCACATGTGCAATGTCAGCAGTCAATGTTTCTGGCCCAAGATCGGTATCTCTTAAATCAATTGTATGCTGGCGGATATGAATTGATGTCAGCAAGTCTTTCTTAATAACTCTTTCAGAAATTACAACTGAATCTTCATAGTTATAGCCTTCATAGAACATCAAAGCCGCTCGGAGATTTGTACCAAGAGCCAACTCACCATTATCCATAGTGGGGCCATCAACCAAAATATCTCCTGCTTTAACCCTATCACCAATATTAACAAGCGGTCTCTGTGAAAATGTCGTATCGTGATTTGATCTGAAGAATTTAATAAGCGGATATTCTTTCAGACCTGCTTTCGCATACTTAACAATAAGATGAGAAGCATCAACTTCGACAACTTCCCCAGCTTCCTCAGCATATACACCCCACCCAGATTGCTTTGCAACAAGTTCTTCCTGTCCAGTACCTACAAGTGGAGACTGTTGTTTAACAAGCGGGACTGCCTGTCTTTGTTGGTTCGAACCCGTTAAAGCTCGTTTAGAATCATCATGTGCAACAAAAGGAATCAGTGCCATTCCTACTCCAGCTTGCTGAGAAGGCACGATATCCATATAATCAATTGATTGAACATCTTGGAGCAAGAAATCTCCTTTATGCCTTACAGGAAGCAGAGTATCGACAATATTTAAATTGTCGTCAAGAACGATATCTGCCATAGTAATGGCCTTTTCTCTTTCTTCTGCGGCATCGATATAAACCACCTTGTCAGTAGCATATGATCTTACTTCAATTTCTTTTAAATCTTTATTTTTTGCAAGCTCTTTCGCAGCAGTGGCAGTTATTTCTTTACCTGATTTGACTATTATTTTTGATCCGGACTTGATATCCTCAACAGCCAATCTGCCGACAGCAGACTTCCCGTCATTTTTAACAGTATGCAGAATTTGTCTGTATGGTGCTTCAATAAATCCATATTCATTAATATGTGCAAATGTAGCGAGTTGGTTAACGACTCCAATTGACTGACTCTCAGGACTTGTAACGGGGCAAAGTCTTGAGTAATGAGAGTGATGAACTTCACGAACTGAGAATGGAGCCCTTTCTTTTCCGAGACCACCTGGTCCGGATGCTGTAATTTTCCTTTTATTTTCAAGCTCAGACAAAATGTTTGACTGATCCATGAACATTGAAAGCTGGTTTGACCCGAAAAAAGTCAGAACAGCTGCCGATACAGGCTTTGTACTGATAAGCATTGAGGGTGTTAGTTTCGCATCTTCTCCATACATGCTCATTTTGTCTTTAATATTTTTCTCAACCCGGCGGACACCAACTCTAAGTTGGTCAATCAAAACCTCGCCAACACTTCGGATTCGTCTATTTGAAAGACTATCTATATCATCAGGTGGAGCAGTACCATTATTAACTTGAATTAGCCTTTTAATCAGAAGTACTATATCGTCTACATAAAGTTTACATCCGTCACCTTCAAGAGGATACTCTGTTCCCAATTTTCTATTGACTTGGTATCTCCCGACTTTCCCTAAATCAAAGCGTCTATCGTTGAAGAACAAGCTCTTTATATATTTTTCTGCACTCTCGACTGTAACTGTTTCATCAGGACGAATCTTATTATATAGGTTGATAACCGCTTCTTCTTTATTTCGAGTAAAGTCACGCGCTAACGTTGATTCGACATACTTGAATTCTTCGTGTATATCGACATCTTTAAAAAGATCTCTAATATCATCATCAGTCTCAAACCCGAAGACTCTTAAAAGCTCTGTAAGAAGAACTTTAGGCCTTTTCTGAACAAGTCTAATTGAAATAACATTATGTTTATTTACTTCAAATTCATACCATTGCCCTCTTGCAGGAACAAGCTTAGCTTTATAGAGAGTTCTTGTTGGGAGTTTTTCAGCGACATCAAATAACACCCCTTCTGATCTAACTATCTGATGGGTCACGACTCTACTTACTCCATTGATAACAAAATAGCCATGATCGGTCATAAGTGGCATATCTGCAAGGAAGATCTCTTGCTGTTTTATTTCCCCTGTCTTGTTATTTAGTAGTTGTGCAGTTACATAGACAGGAGCATCATATGTAAGTCCTTTATCAGAAGCTTCCATGATTGTCCGATTTGGATCTCCGAATCGAAAATCTTTAAAATCAAGCGTCCACATTCGTTCCATAGAATCTTTTACAGGTACAATTTCGCCAAAAAGAGTCTCAAACCCATTCTTGAGAAATTCATTAAATGACTTAACTTGTGCTTCTATTAAATTTGGATACTCGATTTTAGACAAATCGCTTGTTCCTAGATTCACACGGGAAGCTTTACTTACTAGAGGTTTTCTTGCTGCCATATTTTGGTATATTTTGATATTAAGAAAGACCTAACGGTCAAATGACCGCCTAAAATTTCTGTCACTAAATTACTGTGTTGATTGATTTTTTTTGCAAACTGTCAGTGTAATTACACGAAATCTAGAATTGGAATCGAAGGGATCGTAACACATCACTTCAAGCAAGTCAACAGATCTCTAGCCTACAGCAAAAATTAATGCTTGTTTGAATTCAGCATTCTTTCCAAATAAACCTGGGGTACCGCAGAAAACCCTTCTATCAAAGACTATTCAAACCCAATATCAAAATTATCAAAGCTATTTTATTAAACAAACCAAAATATCAAGCCTAATATGCTATTCTAAGTAAGCAGAAAATGCTACAAAATAGTCATTGCATCTCGACAAGAGCTAGCAATAGCATAAAATACTTTGTAAAATCGAACAAGAATGGCAGTCAGAAGCTCCAAGAAAAAAACAGAAATAACGATCCATAGCAAAGAAACTCGTGTTTTCCTCGGAATCCTTTTTTTTATAGCAGGTTTAACTGTCGCCCTTGCACCATTTCTTGATGGATCGGTATTTACAAAAATAACTTTTTATCTAGGTTTAAGCTCTACGGTGTGGGGAGTTGTATTGCTAATCCTCTCTCTTCGCTTAATAACCGAGTCAGAATATGTTCACTCAAATAAAACTTTTTTAGGCAGCATCCTCCTTGCAGTTGCTGCAAATATTTTTTTTAGTTTTTGGGTCGAAGATACGAGAATCGTTGAAGGAGCCGATTTCTCACAGAATGGTGGGCTTGTTGGAATACATCTTCACAATATTCTGCAGGCTTCAGTAGGAGATTTTATAGAGTTTATACTATTAATAGTATTAGCTCTTATTGGCTTTACTCTTCTTTCTAATACAAGTCTCAGCAAAACGGTCGGTATAATAGTGAATTCTGTAGCTGGCATATTTGGAATCGTACCTAAAACAATACAAAATGTGAAAGAAGGCATGAACAAACTTGAAACAGAGAAAGAACTTGTACAGATAGTAGACAACAACTCCAATATATCAGCAAGCCAAGACAATGCTTCAAGCAAAGAATTTATCGAGACTCAAACAGTCATTGAACCGCTAGGAAAAGAAAGCTTTGAAGAAGATAAGAAAACCCCTAAACAAATAGAGCAGGAACAGCTTCAATTTGTAGAAGCAAATACAAGTTCAGATGAAAGCGACAATGGTGATGACGACTCACAAGGTCTAGTTGCTCCGCCGAAATACTTGAGCTGGAAATTTCCACCTATCGAACTGTTACAACAGCCGGTTGCTAAAAAAATTAACGAAGAAGCCTATACCCGAAATGGCATCATAATAGAAAAAACTCTCAGAAGCTTCGGAATTGAGTCACGAATAAGCAAAATCACTATCGGTCCGACCATAGTCCAATATGCTTTGAGCATAACTGTAGGTACAAAAGTCGCCAGAGTGAGAAATCTGTCAAACGACATAGCTTTGGCATTAGCGACACCTGAGTCTCAGATTAGAATAGAGGCCCCTATCCCCGGCACGTCATTGATTGGTATTGAAGTTCCTAACCCTACCCCAAACTTTGTCTATATAAAAGAAATGATGCTTACGCTAAAGAAAGAGATTGATAACTACGAACTACCTCTTATTCTTGGTAAAAACGTAGGTGGGAAGACACTAATTAAAGACCTTGCTACTCTGCCACACCTTTTAGTAGCAGGCGCAACAGGGACTGGTAAATCTGTAGGAATAAACTCTATTCTCACAGGGTTGCTGATGACCAAGACCCCAGATCAGCTCCGCTTTATTCTTGTAGATCCCAAGATGGTCGAGCTTGCGCCATATAATGGAATTGCCCATCTACTCACACCGGTAATTACAGATATGGAGCTTGTAGCAAACTCGCTTCAGTGGGCAGTTGAAGAGATGCTTAGAAGATATAGGATTTTAAAGCAAACAGGCGTACGTAATATAAGAGAGTACAATAAGAAGACAAATGCAACGACTATGCCATATATCATTCTAATAATTGATGAAATGGCTGACTTGATGCTCTCGACCGGAGTAGATGTTGAATCTAAAATAGTTAGACTAACTCAAATGGCTCGTGCAGTGGGAATACATCTTATTCTTGCTACACAGCGTCCTTCTGTAGATGTAATTACAGGCCTTATTAAAGCGAATGTCCCTGGGAGAATGGCTTTCAGTGTGTCGACAGCAATCGACTCTAGAGTAATAATTGACCAAAGCGGCGCCGAAACGCTTATTGGCAAAGGTGACATGCTTTTCAAATCTCCAGAAACTGGCAGGCCGATTAGACTACAAGGTGCATGGACAGATACTGTAGACACAGAAAAGCTAGTTTCTTTCATAAAAGATCAAGCCCAAGATGTAGAATACGCAGAAGAAGTCACAAAGCCAAAAGCAGATGCTACGACCGCAGCAAATGGTGAGCTTTCTGAAGATGAGCTTTTTAAAGATGCTCTTGAAGCGGTCATTAACGCACAAAAAGCATCTTCTTCAATGTTACAGAGAAAGTTTCGAATAGGATATAATAGAGCAGCAAGATTAATCGATGAACTTGAGGCCGCAGGAGCAATTGGACCACAAGAAGGAAGCAGCAGCAGAAAGGTCTTAGCGAGTAGTGCAGATCAAATTCTTAATAATGAAAATGCCCCACAGGAATAGCCAGATTCTTATCAATTTAAATCAAGTTACTTATGTTAACAGCGGGGAAAATCCTCAAAGACAAGAGAATAGCATTAGGCAAAACGATTGACCTTGTTTCCGCTGATACCAAAATTCAAAAAAAGTATCTTGAGCAGATCGAAGAAGACAAATATGATACAGGAAATCCCGAGATTTTCATGACCGGCTTTATTAAGATCTACGCAGACTATTTAGGACTTAATGTAAGCAGAGTCTTAGCACTCTACCGTAGAACATATAAAATGTATGAATCATCAAAAGAGAGTAAACCGAACCATAAAAAGAAAAGCTCTCTAAACAGCAAGTTCTTCAAAAACAAAATTCCTATCACACCTCAGGCACTTACATTGTCACTAATTGTACTTATTATCTTAGGAATACTAGCTTATTTATTTGTGCAGTTTTACAATTTCCAAAGACCACCAAAACTCCAAATCTCTTCTCCTTCAAACAATTCAACCGTAACTGAGGAGACTATACTAATCAATGGTTCAACTGAAGCAGAAACTATAATTGAAATAAATGATGAGCCAATAAAAGTTAGCCAAAGCCTTGAGTTTGAAAAAGAGATAACACTGTCTGAAGGCTCAAATACAGTAACTATCAGGGCAAGAAAAATTAATAACGAGAGCCGAGAGACAGTTAAGATTTTGACTATTAACTATACAAAACCAAAAGAAGAGGTAAAGAAAAAAGAAGAAGCTAAGGTTCCAGAGAAACCGAAAGTCAATAAGATGAAGGTAGAGATTGTTGGTGCAGAGGCTTGGGTCGAAATTATTGTAGATGGAGATCAGGAAGCTGCTGAAATCTTACCGGAGGGGTTTTCTCAGGAGTACGAGATTAAAAGTGATTTTTTGCTGACAACTGGGCGAGCTTCAAATACAAAAGTTACTGTAAACGGAAGCCCTGAGCAGCTGATTGCAAGCCCATCTACCGGCGTAGCAACCGTAACATGCAAAGTTAACCAGGAAGCTTTAACCTGTGAATAGAAACAGAAATGGCGACAGGAGAAAGTAGTCTTCAAAATATAACTCAAGAAATCAAATCAAGAGCTGATATTGTTTCAATTGTTGAGAGATATGTAAAATTAAGGAAGTCAGGCAAAAATTACCAGGGCATCTGTCCATTTCATCAAGAAAAGACCCCTTCATTTATCGTCAGCCCTGATATACAAATTTACAAGTGTTTTGGATGCGGAAAAGGAGGAGATGTTTTTTCTTTTCTCCAGGAAATAGAAGGAATCGATTTTGTAGAAGCTCGAGATAAACTTGCTGATGAGCTAGGAATAAAGATTGAGAAAGGCGTCAAGCCGAAAGCAATATCGATACTTGAAGAGATCAATCAAATAGCACTAGACTTTTTCCAAGAAGAGCTGAATTCAAAGACAGGCGCACATGCACGTGGATATCTTGAAGGTAGAAAGATTAGAAAAGAATCCATCTCAAAATTTGGAATAGGCTTTGCACCAGGATATAACAGTCTGTACAAATTTATTACGACAAAGAATCGCAACAAGTATAGGAACGCTGAGCTTCTTTCTTCTGGACTTTTTGTAGATAAAGGCTCCGGCATAAGAGATAAATTTTTCAATAGAATCATGTTTCCGATCCGCTCAGTAGGCGGAGCTGTCATAGGTTTCTCAGGAAGAGTGCTTCCAGGAAACGACTATGGACCTAAATATATGAATACACCGGAAACAGCAGTTTTTCATAAGGGAGAAACGCTTTTCGGTATCTATGAAAGCAAAAATGAAATTAGAAAAAGTGGATATTGCATAATGTGCGAAGGGCAAACCGATGTCATTTCTTCACATGCAGCAGGAGTAAAGAATATTGTGGCGCCGCTTGGTACAGGGCTAACTGAGAAACAAATTTCATTACTTAAAAATTATACTAATGATATTGTCTTGATGTTCGACTCAGATACAGCAGGAATTTCAGCTGTAAAGAGAGCTTTTACGTTAGCAGCTGCACAAGGAATGGATGTGTATGCGGCCTCTCCATCTCCATACAAAGATATTGATGAAATGATTCAGAAAGCACCAGAGTCTTATATTGAATTGCTTAAAAAGAAAACTGATGCATTCACCTATCTGCTGACAAAAGAAATAGAAAACAAAGATCTTTCAGATCTTGAAGATTATAACCAGACAAGAAAGTTCATTAATATTCTCTTATCTCCAATTAAAGAAAAACAGCTATACAGTTTCTACTCAAAGAAAGCTGAAAAAATTACCGGAATCAACAACCAAGAAACTCTAGATCCAGCAAAATCGGTTTCACGAAATTTTGAGACAAAAAAGGATATTAAAAACCACCCAGATAATAGAGAACAGTATTTTCTGGCTATCATATTGAAGGCAGATTTTACAAAAAAGCTGAGTAAACTTAAGACCTCGATCTTTCAAGACCCTCTTGTTAAAGAGGTTCTTAATTATCTTAAACAAAAGCCAGATATCGCACTAAAGCAGCTAGCCGAGACTGAAGATCTTTCCGAAGATGCAGTAAACTTAGTAAAAACCCTTTTATTACAATCTGATATTATAATGTCAGGAAACGTAGATACAAATAAAGAGCTTAACCATATATATTTGTTAATTTATAGAGGATATATGGATAAACGTCTCTCAAATTTAAGAACAAAACTTGTAATTGCCGAAAACCAAGAAGACACTAAAAGTGCAGAAGAATTAGTAGAAAAAATTAAAAAGCTTAGTAACAAAATAAAGAATTTAAAAAATGACAAAATTAGCTAACTACGACAAATATAAGTATGACTACAAGACATACTGGAGCGGCAGGGAGTATGAGCACGAAGCAGAGGTCTATGCGTTAAAAAAGCTTTTTAGTGATGTCCAGGGTAAAAGAATGATTGATCTAGGTGGATCATATGGTCGCTTGCTAGATATTTACTACTCCCATTTTGATTCAGTTGTCATTGTAGATTACTCATATGACACTCTTAAAAAATATCAGAAGGAAATTACTGAAAGATTCCCCAATGTAACCCTTGTCGCCGCAAATGCTTACAAATTGCCTTTCAAAGCGGGGTCTTTTGATGGAGGTATAATGTTCAGGACAATTCACCATATCGAAGACATTGAGACTCTTTTTAATGAGCTAAGCCAAATCTTTATCGATAAATCAATATTTATTCTCGAATTTGCCAACAAATTTCATATTAAGGCCGTCATAAAATGGCTTCTTCAACTTGATTTTAGAAATTTTGACCTAACTCCATACCAGCAAAAACACAAGGATACTGCTTCAGGCAGCAAGGAAGAGACAGTTTTCTTAAACTTCGCTCCCAGATATATCCGCTTTAAACTTCTGGAGAATCTTTTTAAGATATCAAAGTCTCAATGTGTATCTTTTCTACGAGTCTCCTGGCTTAAAAAGAACCTTTCATTGGGGATTTTATTGACCTTTGAAAAATTATTGCAAGCTTCCCCAATAAATAGCCTAAATATTTCCCCAAGTATTATTTATAAAGCACAAGCTGTAAATCCCGGGAATGAGCAGTTTATTGATAGCAATTTTGAAGATATCTTAGCCTGCCCTGAGTGCAAAAGTGAGATTTCAATAGACGGGAATACGGCAAGTTGCAAATCATGTAAAAAGAAATTTGTACAAAAAGCTGGGGTTTGGGATTTTAGAATCTCGTAACCAGACGGCTACTATTCAAGAGAATTCTTCTGGAGTATCGAAATCATTTGATATAATTAATCGATGAATAAAGAGACAAAGAAAATTTCAGAACAAGATCCCCAATTCGATTTACAGCTTAAAGAGCCTTTTTCTAATAACCTATATGCTGTTAAAAACTTTTTTTTCAAGAGATTGAGAATTTTTGAAAGCAAGCTTTTTATAAGAAACTCTCCGACATGGATCCTTATTGGATTTACAGTATTCTTAGTTATCGTTCAGTTTTACTATCTCAATAGGTACCTTCCAAAACTTCCGGGGGTGCTACCTGTTTTTAAAGGCTATAGCGACCTAAGCTTACGACTCGCAGAAAAAGAATTCCTTTACCTCTTCCCAACAATAACAATTGTCTCTATAGTGATAAATTCACTTGCAGGATACAAGGTTTTCAATCGGCGGCCTCACACTATTAATTTCGCACTTATCGTTATGTTTTCTTGCGCACTTATATTAACTCTTTCTTTGGCCAAATTGATTGCAAGTTACAATGTTTGATGGAGCAACAAAAGTATTAACAACCCTTTACTACAACAGCACAGGTCTGAGCTGGTTACCCGATGCGTACCACAGATATACTAAGTTTATACCGATCTTCTTGATTGCATTTGCAGCGAGTTTTCTCTTAACCCCAATTGTCGGATATCTTGCGAGAAAGTATGATGTTGTAAACGATACTCAAAAAAGGAGCAGAAATAAGTTAAATAGATTTGAAAATCAAAACAGAAGAATAAATCCCAACCAATACGCTTTATTGGGTGGTCTCGGAGTCATAATCCCGCTCTTAGTATTGTTAGCATTATTTATTCACCCTGGAGCAGTCACTATCCCCTTTATCATCGGTATACTGATTCTTACTGCCGGAGGCATAGTAGACGATATTTATAATCTTCCGGCAACGACTGCTTTTATTATCCAGTTCTTAGCGGCACTTATCGTTGCAATATCAGTAGTTAATATAACACTTATAAATCTGCCGATTTATGGCATATTAACACTTGATTCTTTTATCTGGAAAGCAGAGTTTCTCAAGATCCCGCTAGAATTTGTATTTCCGGGTGACCTTTTGATGATTCTTTGGATTGTCGCAACAATCAATGCAGTCAAATGGATATCTGGAGTCGATGCACTGATGGAAAGCAATCTTATTGTTACCTTCCTGTTGCTATTTATACTTGCGATTAGGTTTGAGATTTTATTAGTTGCAGTAGTAAGCATCATTATGGCAGGCAGCATTAGTGGTTTTACAATCTTCAATCTTCCCCCTGCAAAGATTGGATCTGCTGGAACGAGAGCGACCTACGGCTTTATCGTAGCTGTAATGTCAATCGTCAATGAAGCAAAAGTTGCAACAACAATACTCATTCTACTCTTACCTTTCGCTGATTTTTGCTTTGTAATTCTCAAAAGACTAGCTCTTCAAAAACCAAAGACCTTTAAAGATTTTCTTCTTTTGCCTGTTAATATTATGAGAACTTCAGATTCAAATCATATTCATCACCAGCTTCTTAAATTAGACTTTAATGTCAGGCAAATTGTCTTAATTGAAGTCACAGTGACAATGTTTGTCGGCTCTCTTGCGATATTGACAACTGAAGCTTACAAATTTTTCTATGTGATATTTGGAGTCTTTATAATCGGGCTTGGAATACTTTCAATCCATATGGTTTCGACAAAAAAAGAAGCCAAAAAAAAGTTTAAGTCTGATAAGGAAACCCCCGAATCCAAATACTCCTACTAAAACAATACTTAGGCAATAACTCCAGATAGACATAGACAAATGCCTACACTATAATGAACCATCATGAAGAAGAATCTTGTACTAATAATTATCTCTTTTGTAATAGTTGTGCTACTCTCAATTTTTGTATTTTCACAATCTACAGAAGAAATTCTGTCTAAATTCCCAATATTTAAAGATCTTTATCAAAACACATCACTTACAATAACGAGCATCAACGGAATTGCAGAGATATCAATAAATGGGACCTCGTATGGTGAGACACCATTAACACTCCAAGAACTAAAAGAGGGCCAATATGAAGTTACTTTAAAGCGTACGACTACAAGCGAAAAAGAGACCTTTTATAAGGAGCATTCTTTTGCGGTTGATCTATACCAAAACACTGAATCTGTAATTAATATTGAAATCGGACCAGATGACTCACTTGCGGGATATATCATCTATTACACCCCTTCGCCAAATACCTCCGCAAATGAAGGCTTTATGACAATAACATCAAACCAAATAGATGCCACGATATTGATTGACGATGAGACAATGGGTAGAACACCACTAGACCTAGCAAAAGTTACTGAAGGAGAATATAAGATAAAATTAAGTAAGAAAGGGTACGAAACAGTTGAGATTCCAATTATTATCCGACAAGGATTTAATCTAAATATAAACGCCCAACTATTAGCCATACCGACTAATTTATCGAAACAAACTGCTCCAGATGTCTCAGAGTAATCTCAAAAAAGTAAAGTCCTCCAAGCTTGTCTCAGTTTTAGTACATGGAGCAAATGAGCTTGGTCTTCAGCTTGCAACACGACTTCATGAACAAGGAAGCCGAATCATTGTTGTCGATAAATTCAGTTCAGAAAAAAAAGAGTATATTTCGAAAATCAAAAAGATTGCAGATACAGACTTTATTGCTTTTGAAGGGATTGAAGAGCTTTTCAAAAATATTAAGCGTTTTGATTATCTCTTCTATCTGCAGAACAACCTCTTAACCCTGAAAAACGATTTCCGGAGCAAAGATTTTTTGGAAGAGTCGAACTATCTCGACACCGCACTCAAATCTGCACTGAAATTTGACGCAAAAACAGCGTTAATCACTTCATTAAGTCTAAATAAACGCCTTGCCGAAGAGCAAATGAACCAGAACGGTGCCAAACTCTCTCCTTATTCAGCAATAGAAGTCCAAAGATACTCAGAAACATTGGTAGCAGAGTATCACGATAGGTCAAAATTGAATGCAAGAATTATCAGGGTTGGTTCTATCCTTGGAAAATCCTTTGAAATAAATGATGACACTTCATTAAGTGAAATCTTAAATGATAGCGTCAAAAAAGACAGAATAACAATACTTGGTGAAGGTCTTGATCTTCACTATGTCATACACGCTGATGATTTAGTTTACGGCATACTGAAGTTAACCTTTTCACAAGACACACTCGGAGAAGTAATCTCACTTGCAAACCCGAAACCCCTAACAACACTCTCAATTGCCTACAAGCTACTTGAGCTAAATACAAATGCGACAAATATTGTTTTTAAAGAAGATGAAAAAGACAAGTTCCTAATGCAATCTCAATATACCCCTGCGCCAAATGCTGAAAAATATGGTTGGGTCCAAAAAGTAACTCTTGAAAAAGCACTTATTGAAGTGATTGAAAGTATTTACCGAGTCTCGAAGAAAAAGTGGTCTAAAAAACCGTCAGAAAACATCAAACCAATACAACCGGAGGCTCGCGAAGCCGAATTAAAAAAGAAAAAAGAGAGCACACAAGTTGTGAAAACAGATTTCGGAAAAGCTATAGACAAGATTTTCTCTCCATTTAAAAAGATTGGAAGCTACTTGAAAATCTCAACAGGAAAAGAAAAGTTCAATATAAGTTGGAGAAATTTTGGAGTTTTTCTAATCCTTCTCAGTGTGCTAAGCGTTGCTTCATACTTTCTGTTCACTCCAGCAGCTTCACTAGGATATAACGGGTATAAAATTTACAGCCTTTCCAAAGAAGCCTATTCCAATACTCGCAAATTCAATTTAGATAAAGCACACAGCCAGCTCAGTGAAATTGAAACCAGAGTCGGAAATATTGAAAATTCTCTTCAAAGATTACAATGGGTTTTTGACATTACTCAGAAAGAAGAACTCTACCAAAATCTTTCAAAAATGGTCTTTGCGGGAAAATATGCAGCAAAAGGAGCAAATGACATGTCAGTTGCACTTATACCGCTTGCTCAATATATAGACCAATTCGAGCCAGCGATATCTTTTGACAGCAAAACCCCGACAACAACAAGAGAATACCGAGAGTATCTTGAACAGCTCAGATCTAACCGCAGCCAGCTAGATAAGGCTAGTTACAACCTTTCTCTGGCAAGCAACATTGTTGAGGAAATAGACACAAATTCATTCCCTAAAAAAATAAAGCCTTTCGTAAATGACATTAAGAAAGAAAATCTCTCTGTGCAAGAGTTACTCGACCCAATAAAAGGCACGGTAACTTTCTTGCCAGAACTATTAGGAGTTGATGAGAGACAGAGATACTTAATTCTTTTGCAAAACCCGTCTGAACTGAGAAGTACTGGAGGATGGCTATCAAGTTATGCAGTTATTGGTATCGAGGGGGGGCAAATAAGACAGCTCGATGTAGACGATATTTACAATATCGACGGGCAGCTTTCGGTTGAAGAAAAAACCTTTGCAGCACCGATTAGTATGCAAAGTGCTCTTGGAATCTCTAATTGGTCTATGTCATTGTCTAACTGGAGTCCCAATTTTGATAAAGCTTCAAAAGACGCTGAATTTTTTGTAAAAGAAGCAGGGAAAGCATCAAGTATCGATGGTGCAATTGCACTTGATGTAAGTGTTATACAAGATCTTCTTGATAGATGGGGAGGTATTAGCGTGCCTGGAGAAAACGAACTCGTTACACGAGATAATCTATATAACAAAATCTTTGAAATCCATAGAGAATTTACTCCGGGATCGACTCAGAAGACCACTTTTATAGCGAATCTGGCAAATGAAGTTATTAAAAAAGCTCTATCTGACAAAAAAGAGTATTCTACTATTTTGAAATCACTCTATAAAGGCCTAGAAGAAAAGCATGTGCTCATATCTCTCGACAATAAAAATGCAAACAAATACTTCAATGATAATAAATGGACTGGTCAGGTTGGAGAAGAGTTTGAATCGGCTCCATTTGCTGTCGAATGGAATTGGGGTGCGAATAAATCGAATCTATTTTTAGAAAGAAATGTAAATCTTCGAGTTGAAATACTCAGCGAAGATGAAATAAGGTACACCTACTCTCTTGATATAAAGAACAATGCAGAAACAGACATCTATCCAGAAGGTGACTATATCAATCGAGCAAGAGTTTACCTACCAGAACAAGCACAGATTTCATCAATAATAGGGATGCTTGATAACCAGTATGACACATATTTAGAAGACGGCTTCAAAGTAGTTTCTGGATGGTTCAATGTTCCAATCCGTTCAGCGAACTCCTTAAATGTCAGCTATACGTCTACGAAGACTTCCAGCGGAGCCTTCCCAATCACAATTGAAGGCGATAACATCTATATGGATTTGGACCTTTACAAACAGCCAGGTACCGATCCATATAAATACACTGTAGATATAATCTACCCTGACAACTGGGCTGTTACTGACTCTTCAGAACTGAACCATGCAATAAGCTCACTTACAGGCCAGCTTGAAATGAAAAAGGATAAAAAGCTTAATCTATCGTGGCAATACAAATAAAGTTTCCCGGATTAAAAAGATTTCAGAACCTCAATTTCTTCTAAAATCGCATAGATTTCTAGGACATCATCAGAAGAGATTGCTGGCTTACTGGCAAATGATGATATCTCATCAACATTTAGATCCGTATTAATCGGCACTCGATTGCTCATGCCCATTGGCTTAATGAAAGTTGCTATATGATTGGATTTACAGCCTGGACAAGAAAAATGCACAATGCTAGAAAACCTTGATTCTTGGACAATATGAACATCTTCTTCCCGATATTCGAGTCCGCATTTATCACAAAATCTAGCGACATTATCTATGAAAAATCTCTTCCTGTTTACAGAATCAGATTTACTAGAAGGTGATTGTGTGTTACTATTGTCACCGTTAGGACCGGTTTTGTTTAGGTTTTGCATAGTACCTAATATTATAGCATAAAACTTTTCTATGGCTAAAAAGACCAAAGAAGATATTCTCTCTAGTCTCGTTAAGAAAGGTACAGATCAAGGCTTTCTTACTCAAGAAGATATAATCTCGGAGATCCCACAGGCCGAAGAAGATATAGTTTTTTTAGACAAGGTTTTTGCTCAATTGCAAGACTCAGGTGTCGCTGTTTTAGAACCGGAAGAAGAACATGAAGAGAAAGGTGCAGAGACACTAACTCTTGAGAAAAAAATTCGCATTCTCAAAACTATCCAATCAACGATCTCAAATGATGCAATTCGCTCCTATCTTCATGAAATAGGTAAAATTCCTCTTCTCACAAAAGCAGAAGAAGTCATTCTAGCAAAGCGAATAGAAGCTGGTGATGACGAAGCGACACAGCTTCTTACAACAGCAAATCTCCGACTTGTTGTAAGCATTGCAAAGAAATACGCCAAAAGAGGCTTAGAGCTACTCGATTTGATTCAAGAAGGAAATATGGGTCTTATGAGAGCAGTCGAAAAATTCGATTACAAAAGAGGATACAAATTTTCTACCTATGCGACATGGTGGATAAGACAGGCAATAACAAGAGCTATCGCAGATCAGGCAAGAACAATCCGCATTCCTGTACACATGATTGAAACAATAAACAAATTTAACAAGATCCAGGCGACACTAACAAGTAAGCTTGGTCGAAAGCCCACAAATGAAGAAATTGCCAAAGAGATGGGGATCGAAGTCTCTAAAGTCCTTGAGATTCTCAAGATTTCACAAAATCCTTCTTCATTGTCGACACCGATTGGAGAAGATGGAGACAGCGATTTAAGAGATGTCCTTCCTGATGAAGCTTCTAGATCACCCGAACAGATCGCAACAACCGAATATTTAAGAAACCAAATGAAGTTAATCCTTGGCACGCTCCAAGAAAGAGAAAAGCGCGTCTTGATACTTAGATTTGGATTAGAAGACGGAGTGAGCAGAACATTGGAAGAAGTTGGCAGAGAATTTGGTGTCACTCGCGAAAGAATACGGCAAATAGAAGCAAAAGCTTTGAAAAAGCTCAAAGAAAAATCAATGCAAAAGCGTCTCGAAGATTATATCGAAACTGACTAAAGCCTGTAAGGTTTAGTTAGACGAATTCGTTGTATCTGTTTGTGAAGAAGCTGTAGTATTTTCAAGGTCAATGAATATCTTCGGTTTAACCTGAAGAGAGTCTATTCTTTCCCCTACTGCATCTATTGTTTCTTTATCAAAAGTTGGCTCTACAGGAGTAAGATACTGCTGGGCACTAGGATTAACATCATCTCCATTTGCGGAATCGTAGACAGAAATACCCACCCACGCAGCTGCTGCAACAAAAAGAATAACCAATATCAATATTATATATGACCTCAAGATCTTGTATTCATTAATTTATTGGTAAAAGTCTTCACGATCATGAATCTGGAATAAAATAAGTGAAATATTAAAGTCTATGTTGCCATTTTCGTCTGGATCATTTGCAAACCCGATCCGGTCAATGACAGGGAACATCGGCATGGCTTCAAGATTCTTCATTAAATTTGGAAGATCTGATTTACTCCCTACTACATTAAGTGATACGGCTTCGGCCTGGAAAAGCTCACTTTTTATCTCGTATTCAGATGATCCACCATTAAAGTTTATTGAACTTAATTCAAATCCGCTTCTATTTGCCACCTCTTCAATATTCGCCATCACAAGACTGAAATCGCCCGAATCAGGATAAACCAGACTTATTTCTTTAGCCCGGGTTTCAACATCTTTATACTGAATATTTAAACCAGCAATTGTGTTTATTTTGTCTGTGAGATCTTCTAACAATACCCCTTTCTTATCGATATCTTCTCTGAGTTTTACAATTGTCGCAATTGAAGGACGTATTGCCCCAACAATAAGAACAAGCAACACAAAAGCTGTAAGAAGCCCAACAGTAAAGACCTGTTTTTTCTTTGTTTGGATTATCTCGACTTCATCAACTGCCATCAAATAATGTTTTAGATTATCTAACTACTCTTAATATCAAAGGTTACTGAAAAATCTACTTTTGAATTTTGATCGCCACTTTTTGAAAGGTTAAGCTGAATGTTTTCATATAAAGGATTTGTTCTAAGTATAGACTCGTAATTTTGAACATCTTCAAAATCGTTTGCGGTAAAGACCATATTTACAGTACCCGAAGAGTAGCTGATATTTTGGAGATCCAAATACGCGGGAACGCTGTCTAAAATAGACGTTATTACAGTTGAATTAATCTGTTGAGTATCTGAGACTTTTTTAATCGCTTTTAAAAGCTCATGAAAATTTTTAAACTTAACTTCATCCAGGCGGTATTTAGGCTGCTCGAGAGTGACAACCTGAGCATTTATCTGATCGGTTAAATCATTATTTTGTCTGTCTAAAGAGAACCGCGCTATAAAAACAACCAGAACAACAGCTTCAACAGAGATTAAGATATATTTACCGAAATTGAAAAGCCAGTCATACAGCTTCTCCCACATATCTTCGGGAGCAGCAACAGGATTAAGCAGATTTATTGATTTCGGAATCTTAGACGGCATACTTTTGGCAGTTATTTATGTCATTATAATAGCACGAAGGGAATTTCTATGTAATAATGCCGCCTTCGATTTTTAAATCAGACTCCTATTTGCTAAAAAAGCCGTCAACGTTTCATATTTTAATGAAATTTGTTAGAATTACCCGAATAAAATGTGATTCGCCTCTTCTTTAATAAAGAAATAACCCCACAAAAAATATTTATCGGTGTCTCCTGGCCATATGCAAATGGAGATATTCATATTGGTCATCTTGCTGGTCAAAACGTTGTAGCAGATGTTTTTGCAAGATACCACCGTCTAAAAGGAAATAATGTTTTGATGGTCTCAGGCAGCGATTCTCATGGCGCACCAGTTGTTTTTAAAGCAGAAGAGCTTGGCATCACACCAGAAGAAATGGCAAAGAAATCACACGAGTCAATTGTCGCTTCATATAAAGCGCTCGGGTTGTTGTATGAGAATTACACATCAACTACAACAGAACTACATGCAGAAGTATCACAAAATATTTTTCTTACACTCAAAGAATACGGTTACCTAGATATAAAGAAGTCTAAACAGTATTTTGATGAGACGGTCAAAAGATTTCTTCCAGACAGATATGTAAGAGGGACTTGCCCAAAGTGTGGTGCTACAAATGCACGTGGCGATGAGTGTCCTGAGTGTGGAGCTTTTCTAGAACCTGAAGATTTAATAGATCCTTACAGCACTCTATCAGAAAGCGTTCCAATAATGAAAGAAACTGAGCATTTTTACATGGATCTATCAGCTCTTCAGAAAGACCTTGGTGAGTGGATTTCAAAAAAGAGTAAACCGTGGAGAAAATGGGTTAGAGAATTTTCACTTGGGTGGATTAAACAAGGCTTGGAGCCGAGACCAGTTACAAGAGACATGGACTTCGGAGTTCCAGTGCCAGTTAAAGGTTGGGAGAACAAGGTTCTTTATGTTTGGATTGAAGCCGTGGTTGGCTATCTATCTGCTGCAATTGAATGGGCACAGAAAAATGGCAATCCTTCTTCATGGGAAGATTTCTGGAAAGATTCAGAATGTAAGCATTACTATTTCATCGCAGGTGGTAATGTCCCATTCCATACAATCATATGGCCAGGAGAAATTATCGCTTACAACCAGAAGTATCAGAAAGTGCCACTTGAAAGACCTCTTCCTGGAGAATCTTTAAGAAAGCCGCTGAACCTTCCTTACGATATTCCTGCAAACAACATGCTCATGTATAAAGGGAAAAAGATGTCAAAGGGCGATGGCAATAGTCTTACAGTTTCTCATCTATTAGAAGAGTATGGGCCTGATCCATTAAGATACTTTTTTGTTAAATATGCTCCGGAAAAACAGGATCGTGAATTTACAATGAAAGATTTTATAGAAGCAAATAATAATGAACTTGTCGGGAATATCGGAAATTTCATTAACAGAGCACTTACTTTCTCAAGGAGCCACTTTGGCAAAAAAGTTCCAAACGGTATTCTTGATGAAGAAGTTGAAAAAGAGATTTATTCTGCATTTGAGAAAACTTCTAAGTATCTGGAAAAAGCACAGTTCATAAAAGCTATAGAAACAATTTTGAAATTAGGCCATTTCGCAAATAAATACTTTAATGATAGCGAGCCTTGGGTAAAAATTAAAAGTTCACCCCATGAAGCAGAGCAGATAATCTACAATGCGATCCAGCTCGTTAGCGCACTCCAGTCACTTCTAAAGCCATTTACTCCATTTGCTGCAGCTGAATTAGCTAGAATTTTAAACTGCCTAGAGCCCGATCCAAATGCCGAACTTGATGAAAAGGGGCGTGTTGAGACCATTAAAGATTCATGGTTCTTTAATGAAGTCCGCCCAGGGAGCAAAATTAGTGAACCAAAGCTTTTGTTCAAGAAATTCGAGTATACAAAAGAGCTCGAAGAGCAAGACAGTACAGGAATTGTTTAACTTTCTTACAGCTCAAAAGCTAACCGATTTGCTGAACCATTATGAATCCTTCTGCAAGGCCAGCTTTAGTTAATTCTTGCCAGACTGCTTCTGTGATATACGGAATCAAAGGATGCATGATCTTTAAGTTTTGCTTGAGTACGTAAAGAAGAATTGCAAGAGACTCAATTCTCTCATCGCTACCAATTTCTTTACCCTTTATTTCGTTTTTTGTGTCCTCGATGCAGATATCACAGAAATATTTCCAGAAAAATTCTCTTATTGACTCTGCTGCCAAATGAAACCTGAGCTGATCCATATACTCAATAATCTTCTCTGTGTGCTCTTTAGTTTTCATTAAAATTTCACTCGCACTAAGATCACCATTTTTCCAACCATTATCAATTGCTTCTAACCTGCTTCTGAGGGCAGGAATTTCACTCTCCTCAAGATTCAAAAGTATAAACCGGCTCGCATTCCAGATTTTGTTAATGAAAAATCTATTACCTTTGATCTTTTCTTCTTGAAGAAGAGTATTCGATCCTGGCAAAGAATCTGTAAAATACCAAAGTCTCAGTGCATCTGCGCCATACTTTTTAAAAACTTCAGCTGGTGCTACACCGTTATTTCTAGACTTTGACATCTTGGAACCATCTGCGGCAAGAATAAGACCATGCAGAAAGACTCTTGCAAAGGGTGTCTCACCTGTCTTATAAATTCCGAGCATCATCATTCTAGCAACCCACCAAAAGAGGATGTCTCGGGCTGTTTCCATGACTTGAGTTGGATAATACTTCTTAAAGTCTTCACCTTCCCGCCCACCAAGCGTAGAAAATGGCCACTGACCGGAGCTGAACCAAGTATCAAAGATATCAGATTCTTCTTCTAGCCAAAGATCCATAGAACTTCCTTTCCATTCAGGGTCATTTTCTGGTTTATCAAGCGAGGCAATAATTTTACCCGATCCTTTAGCTTTATCACCTGTTTCTTCTTCCCAATCTTCAATTGTTGACTCTGGGTTATCTTGTAGCCAATCGTACAATTTCTTTCCTCCACTGTACCAGACAGGAATCCTTTGTCCCCACCACAGCTGTCTCGAAATACACCAAGGCTTAATATTCTCGAAGAAATGAATTAACGCTGACTGCTGACCGTCAGGGATAACAATTGTTTTCCCAGTTCGGATAGCTTCAAGTGCTTTTTCTGCAAGCGGTTTTACATCAACAAACCACTGATATGAAACAATTGGCTCAATCGGTGTCTGGCATCTTTCACAAACGGTAACTTCATGCTTTATTCTTTCAATCTTATTGAGAAGCCCCATTTCTTCCAATTCTTTGACCAAAGCTTTTGAGCATTCAATTGTTTCCATTCCTTTAAATCGTTCAGGGATTTCACCTGTCATATGACCGTTTTCATCAATAACATTGATGACATCTAGATTGTGAGTAAGTCCGATATCAAAGTCAATTGGTGAGTGAGCTGGTGTAACTTTCAAAGCTCCAGTACCATTTTCAATGTCAACCGCTTCATCTGCGATTATTGGGATTTCGCGATTAGCAACAGGGAGCATTACTTTTTTCCCAACAAATTCTTTGTATCTATCGTCATCTGGATTAACGGCAACAGCAGTGTCTGCAAGCATTGTCTCAGGGCGGGTTGTTGCGATCATAATCCCTCTTTGACCAAGCTTCTTTTCGGCAAGATCATTATCTTTTTCATCAGTAAATGGATAAACTATATACGCAAAAATCCCTGGCATTTCCTTTCGCTCAGTATCGATATCTGCAAGAGCAGTTCTACAGTGAGGGCACTGGTTAATTATATATTTACCACGGTATATTAGCCCATCTTTAAACATTTCAAAAAAAGTTTCATTAATAATTTCATTAAGCCTTGGGTCAAGTGTGAAAAAATCACGGCTCCAGTCAGCTGAAAGCCCAATACGTTTCTCTTGCTCTTGAGCATTTTTCGCAGCACTCATACAAAATTCGTAACAACGCTTATAAAACTCATCTCTGCCGAGATCCCATTTGTTTTCACCCTGTTCTTCAAGGATTCTTGAAAAAACAGCTTCAGTTTGGATGCTCGCATGGTCTTTTCCAGGAAGTAGAAGTGTAGGATGACCCATCATTCGGTTAAATCGACCCATTGCGTCCTGAAATGAATACCCACAAGTATGCCCCAAATGAAGCTGCCCGTTTGCATTTGGAGGCGGTAGGGTTATCGTAAAAGGCTTTTTAATTTCATTTCCATTTTCTTTCAAATATTTTTCAACATTTTCGGGGGTAAAAAAGCCCGACTCTTCCCAAAGCTTATATAAAGACTCTTCTGTCGAGGCATCAAAAGCACTCTCCATCTGTTTTGTTTTATCTTGTTTTTCTGACATTTTCATTAATTAATAATTAAACTATACAATAATTGGTCGAGCATAAAAAAACCGCCCTAATATAATGCCAATGAACTAGCATCACATAAGGACGGGTTTACCGTGGTACCACCTTACTTCCCAAATACATCACTGTATCCGGCTTGTGCGCACTCTGAAACTGACATGCGCTCCCTATTTATACAGTCGGGTTCTGCCAGACTCTAATCTTCAAATCGCCTATCGCAAGTAGATTTGAATTTCTTTCTGGACCTTGAAGGTGACAAGCCTTCTCAAATGGTTCTGTTTTAATTTGAGCGATTATATCATGAATTTGTTTTTCACAGAAAGCAAATCCTTCAGAGTGCTTTGTCAACCCATAGTAAGTAACGTATAATACAGGAATATTAAAATTTCACACTTACACGAGAAATGGGTAATATCTATTCTGTTTTTAGCTTAGAAGTTAATAGTCCTGAACACAGAGAAGACTCTACGAGATTCGTAATACAAGAGACTGAACAAAAGGGTTTACCTGCATTCGTTGCATCAACCCCTGGTTCAGAAGGACTTCAGGCGGCAGAAGCTGTTACTATCCGCATCCATGGAGAAAGCCCGGATCAGTATTGTTCTATAAAATGGCAGAAAGAAGAGCATGAAGAACACGCTTTAACTGACAATCTTGGTGATCATCCAGGAAAAGAATTGGAAAGAAGGGTTACTTTGGTAACCAATATCCTACAAGCCATCGTAAAAAAACGCCACATCAATGTTCTCTTTCATACAATCCATCTTGGAAACGTAGATCTAAATGCCGACGCTTTTTCGGATGCAATACATATCTTAACAGAATCCGGATACACCCCTACTTCAAGTTCCGAGCGGCAAGCATATAGCAGGTTGTATATTTGTGAAGAAAACACTGAACAGTAGACGAGGCACCTCCTGCATCTCATGATATAATCAGACCTATGACAGAAGAAAATAAAGGCACTAAGCAACCTGACAGTCGCTTTCGCAGCAGGAAATCTCGCCCGAACCGTTTTTCCCGAAATACAAAACAGCAGCTTAAGGTATGTACTCTTTCAGGAACTGAAGAAGTCGGCCGTAACTGCAATTTCATCGAATTCGGTAAAGATATTTTAATAATCGATTGCGGATTTTCGTTTCCAGGCCAGGAACTTTTAGGAATTGACTATCTAATCCCTAATATCGCCTATCTGAAAAGAAACAAAAAACGCGTCAAAGCGATCTTAATAACCCACGGTCATCTCGACCATACAGGAGGACTTGAATATATATTGCCAGAACTAGACTACCCACCAATCTATGGAGGAAAATTCGCAAATGCATTAATAGCAAGCAAGCTTAAAGAAGCTGGAATGCTTAACAAAGTTAAGCTACATGACATTGATCGCAACACACAAATGAGTATTGGTCGGTTTAAAGTTTCATTTATTGGTGTCACCCACTCGATTCCAAACGCATTCTCTATCTTTGTCCAATCACCAAGCGGAAATGTTTTTTTCTCCGGTG
This sequence comes from Candidatus Nomurabacteria bacterium, assembly GCA_020632375.1. Classification (GTDB taxonomy): domain Bacteria; phylum Patescibacteriota; class Dojkabacteria; order SC72; family JAHDCA01; genus JACKFR01. Next base: position 13,024 of record JACKFR010000004.1, on the reverse strand, counting down.
ATTACAAGATTGATACTGATCCTGCGAATGAAGCAGAAACAGATTATGAGGCTCTAAAACAGCTCAGGGGCAAAGTAGACCTTGCTCTCATGGAAAGCACCAATTCAAAAAGTGAAGGGAAAGCAAAATCAGGTGCTGAAATTGCACATAATCTTGAAGATATTATAGCGAAGCATGATGGAAGAATAGTTGTCGCTGCGTTTTCAAGTATTATTTCTCGTCTCTATTCAGTTATAAAAATTGCAGAGAAATTAAACCGAAAAGTCTTTATTTCGGGAAGAAGTCTTAGAAATTCAATAGCAATAGCTCAAGAACAACATTATATCTCAGTTCCAAGAGATCTCATCCAGCCCGAAAAGAATATGTCCAAATTTCAAGATAATCAGATTATGTTTATCTGCACCGGCAGCCAGGCAGAAAGATATTCTGCATTAAATCGTGTTTCACTAGGCGAACACGCCCATTTCAAAGTAAAACAAGGTGACCTGGTTATCTTATCTGCGTCAGAAATTCCTGGGAATGTAACAAAAATCGGAGAAATGACAGACCGGCTAATTAAAAGAGGCGCAGAGCTGGTTCAAAACTCATTCATGCAGGTTCATGAAAGCGGCCACGGTCTAAAAGAAGACATGAGAATAATGTATAAACTGACAGAACCGAGATATGTAATGCCAATTCACGGCAGCCTGACAATGCGTTATTACAATAAAAAGAACTATGTCAGCTGGGGCACTCCTGAAGATAAAGTCTTGCTCACAGATGATGGCCAAATGTGGATCTACGAAGGAAGAGACTGGAAAAGAGGTAAGCAGATTGAGTCCAAGCCAGTAATGATTGATGGACTAGGTGTAGGAGATATTGGAGACATTGTCCTAAAAGATCGAACACAACTTGCAGAATACGGTATGGTTGCAGTTATAATGAATTTAAACAACAAGACAAATCAGATTATTGGAAATCTCAATTTCTTATCAAGAGGTTTTGTGTATGTGAAAAACTCTCAAAAGCTTTTCAAAGAGCTCGATAACATTGTCAAAGACACTCACCGAGAATGGCTGTCATCCAGAAAAGCAAATCCAGACCGAAAGGAACTCCGAAAACTTCTCGAAACAAGGCTTTCAAAGTATATTTACAAAAAAACTGAGCGAGAGCCAATGATTTTACCTGTTTTTGTTTAGAAAATGCCCCAAAAATACAAGGTAGATAGAGACTTCAACTATAACGACTACCGTCATCCAGATAAAAAAAGAGGCTATCCTGTTTGGGTTCCAGAATGGTATACAAAAATATTTGAAAAAGTTCCTGGTGCTATCACCTGGGTTTTGATTCTTCTTCCCGTAATCCTATCGCTAACAAACCAGTTTGAGCTTCTCGTTGTTTATGTCGCTTTGATAACAGCTTATTGGAGCTATAGAGGTTTTAAATTTGCATACGGAATAGTCGTGGGTTACAAGCGAATGAAGCGAGACTTGTCTATAGACTGGGTCAAGAAAGTCAAAATGTTAGATGCAAAAGAGATGAAATATGTCTACATTTGCCCGATGGTGAAAGAGGGACTAGAGACACTAGATCCTGCAATTAAGCTTTTTTCCGAGCAAGATATAGGAGCAGATAAAATTTCAATTGTTTTCGCACTCGAAGAAAGATTTACAGACATGAGTATCCCCACATGTGAAAAACTTATAAAGAAATATAAAAACAAATTTAGAGAAATGTATTACGATGTGCATCCAGCTGGTATCCCCGGTGAAATAAAAGGCGTAAAAGGTGCAAACATAAATTGGGCTACCCGCAGATTTGTCAAAAAAATTGAAGAGAGAGGTGAAAAACCTGACGATTACCTTTTAATAACTAATGACTGTGATTTAAGACCGCATCCAAAGTATCTCTCATCAATTACTTATAAGTATCTAACAACAGAAGATAATTATAAGAAATTTTTTGCTTCAGCAGTCCATACATTTAAAAATAATATCTGGGCTGTCCCGGTTCTAAATCGCGTTTTTGCAAATTCGTTGACATTGGCAATAATGCATTCATGGGTTGTTGAACGGAACATGCGCGATACATGGTCGGCCTATGTCGTCAGCTTGAAGACGGTAAAGGATGTTGGATTCTGGCATCCAGATGTCGGAATAGACGATACTACTTTTTATTGGGAAGCTGTCTTAAAATTTGATGGAGATTTTGTTGGAGAAGAGGTCTATATTCCAACTTATAACGACGCAGTTGAAAATGAAAGCTACTGGAAAAGCCACCAAGCTCTATATAAACAGCAACTTCGCTGGGGCTGGGGTGTAATTGTTTTTCCGATGACATTTGCAGGATTTTACAAAAATAAAAAGATTAAACCGTTTAAAAAAGCTGATCTAGTCAGAAGGCTCGTCCACAACCAAATCGCTTTTACAACAGCAGTCTATACAATCACGTTTTCTGTCCCCATAATGCACTTGATTAGCAACGGATTCCAATATAGCTCAGCGTCCTACAATCTCACAAAAGCAATGAGTTATGTGCTTGGTGCACTTATGACTCTAAATATTCCTGTTTATATTGTTAAGACGAAATTAATAAAGATGCCCAAAAACTGGAATTTTTTAAGAAAACTTTTAGATATTGTCGAAATTCAACTCATCACAGTAAACATGCTTACTTTTGGATTTATACCTAAAATCCAAGCTCAGACAGAGATGCTTCTTAACAAATTCCGTGGTGAGTACTACGCAACTGAAAAAGGAGGAGGGCGAAGTTGATTCTGTTCTAGCAGAGGGCTTCCTTGTGGTATACTATTTTCATGTTTAAACTGCCTTTTTCAAAGAGCACAAGTAGTGACGTTCAGCCCCCCCCTAACAGCAATATGCTGTCGATAGACATCGGGACAGAGATTCTTAAAGTTGTTCTTTTCAACGCAAATCCCCATGGTATTAATATCCACAAAGTAGCGAGAATTCAACAGCAACAAAGCGCTATGAGCAAAGGCCAAATACAAAATCTCAACACGGTTTTAGAAAACTGTGACTTGGCGATTTCAGAAATTACTTCGGGATTAGAACCAAATGAAATGCCAACTCATGTCGTTATGGGAATTGCAGGAGAATATATCCAAGGCGTCTCAATTATCGTGAACTATGAACGAGAAGCGAAGTTTGACAACGAAGTTACAAAAGAAGAAGAAGAAAAGATTATTAGCAAAGTCCATGAACAGATCATTAACGAAGGAAAAAATGACTTGGCCGCAAGAACCGGGCTTGTCCACGAAGACATAGAGATCTTACACATCACAGTAACTGGAATGGAGATTGGAGGGATGAATGTAAACACACTTGTCGGCTTTAGAGGTAAAAGTGTCAAACTGTACTTTTACGCTTCTTTTGCACCTAAGACTTATGTTGAATCTCTCAAGAAGATCGCCGATGCACTAAAGTTGCAAATGATTGGTGTGGTGGCACAGCCGTTTGCAGTCGCAAGAGCCTATGGTGATGCCAGAAGGTCTGATTTCTCAGCGATTTTTGTAGACATAGGAGGTGGAACGACTGATATTGCGGTTGTAGACCATGGAAATGTTTTAGACACACAGATGTTTGCATTTGGAGGACGGGCTTTTACTAAAGAAATCGCAAAAGGGATGAATTTGGACTACAGGCACGCTGAATCACGCAAAAGAAAGTACAGCAACAACGACCTTGAATCGAAAGTACACAGTGAAGTAAAGCAGATCGTATACCCTACTACCGAGCTGTGGATGAAAACTTTTGCTGCAGCACTAGGTGAAATTGAAGATGTTGACGTTTTTCCCCCTCAAATCTATCTATGCGGAGGTGGTGCTATGCTTCCAGATATTAAAAATGTTATGCTGGAATATCCGTGGACAAAGTTGTTACCATTTGCAAAGATCCCTAAAGTAAACATATTCCTGCCAGACAGATTAAGTGGAGTAACGGATCATACAGGAGACCTTGCGCATCCTTATGATGTAACTCCGGTAGCAATTGCTAGGTTTGCGTATGATAAATTTACAAACCCGGAAAACTACTATAAAGGAAGCTAGAAACAATGCCTGACGGAAAGAATAACAGCTACAAAAAAATAGTCGTTCAACAAAACCAAGAACTCATCGATATTGTTCGTGAGATCAAAAATTCTAAAGAAAATAGACTAATTGTTGTATTTGCAGAAGAAAGCGATCTTCTAATCAGTCCTGTTAACTTCAAGGTCTTGCAAGAAACTGCCGATGAAGAAAATAAAGCCCTGGTTTTTCAAATTATCCAAAATCCTGCAGGTATTCGAAATGCTGAAAAAGCCTCTGTTACAATACTAGAATCTCTTGGAAATATTACCGAACAAATGTGGCAGGATATAGAGAGTTCATTAGATGCCCGACGTCGTGACCGTGAAAGAGTCTTGAAAGGTGTAAATCAGAAAGCTGGTTCGGTTATTATCCCGCAAACTCCAGCAACAGAATCACCCTCTGAAGAAGGTAATCAACCTAATGATAAAAACGAAAACAAAGAACCGGATAAACCTATCTCAGCATTCCAAAAGAAAATTGAAGACGTATTAGCAAAATCTAAAAGTGAACTACAACACATAAAATCAAAAACTATCGAACAAGACGGTATGCTCATAGCTCTTGACCACGATATTGAAGAAGATTCAGAAGTGCCCCCAAACCAGACAGAAGATAAAGGTATGATGGCTAAGACTTCGACTCACGACTCCTCTTCAAACGAAAGCTTGGTCGGTAAAAACTTCAAGCCAGAAGCCCCAAGAGAAGTCTTTACTTCCAACCCTCACACAACCGAACAGAATGCAATGAAAACCAAGCACTTCAGCCCTATTCCAACTGATAGAAAATCTCCAGATAAACCGAAGATCAAAATGAGTCTGAATATATTCAAAAAGATGAACGGTAAAAAAATCTTATTACTGTTTGTGCTTCCACTTTTAGTTATAACAGCTGCTTCTCTCTGGGCAGTATATACATATGCACCGTTAGTTAAGGTAAATATATTTATCGAAAGCAGACCTGTTGCAGCAAAAGAAGTCTTTACAGGTGATCCAAGTACAACAGAGTTTAGTCTTGAAGGCTCTAAACTCCGCGTAAAGAAGGAAACAATTTCAGATGAAACATCTGATAGCGCTGCTGCGACTGGAGTAGGTTCACGTGGAACAAAGGCGGGTGGGATTGTAACGGTAAAGTGTTTTTTAGATGGCGCAACTCAGATAGCTGCTGGTACAGCGATCGCGAGCGAAGACAATCTCTCCTATACAATAGTGTCAGATGTAAGCCTAGAATGCCCTACAACAACTGAAGCAACAGTCGAAGCCGCAGATGTTGGTGAAGAATACAATCTCGCATCAGGCACCGCATTCAGTGTTGCTGGCTATACTATCGATGAAATCAACGCAGTAAACGACTCTGCTTCTTTCTCCGGAGGCTCAAAAGAGACTTTTACAGTAATAACTCAGTCAGATATAAACAACCTCGCAGAAAAGATTAAAGAAGCTGCAGCAAAAGATGCAGAAAACAAGCTAAAAGAGTTGAGCAATGACGAGTGGGAAATAATTGAATCAACAATCAAGGCTGGCGACAACCCCACAATCAGCTCAGACTTTCCTTCAGGTGCAGAAGTAGACATTGTCAACGTAACCGCAAAGACAAGCTCAACAGCACTTTATTACAATAAAAAAGACCTTTTAGATAACGCTGATGAATTGCTTCTGAAAGCAGCTCAAGATGAGAATCTATTTGAAAGCAGTAAAGATCTTGATCTCAAGCTTGATAAAGATATTGTGACTTCAGTAAAAGTAAAAAGCGTAAAAGGATCTACTGTAAAAGTAACCATTACTGCTTCCGGTGCAGTAAAACCTACTGTTGACAAAGAGCTTATCGCAAAAGATTTGAGTGGAAAAAACTGGGATGACGGAATCAAGTACCTCGGAGACCTATCTTTTGTTGCGCAAAATACCGAAGTAGAGTTCTTACCTGACTATTTCCCGAAAAGTCTCAGGTACTTCCCAAATAGACAAGGGAGAATCTTGATAACAGTGAAAGAGGTTGAACCACAAGTAGTTGAGCCAACGAACTAGATTTCGGCTTGAAACGTCCTGGAGGGCGGCTAATATCGTAATGTCGCATTAAGGTCAGTTAATAAATCGCTATCTCCCGATGCAAACGTCCAGAGAATTGCAAGCTCTACAAGTTTCGGATCTGTCTCTATATACTTAATCAGCCTAGTAGTGAAAATCCCCTTATTTTTGATCGAGTAGATCTCTTTTCCATCTACATTTTCATTAATTCCTTTTCGCCTAGCTATACGTAAAAACTCATCAAATAGTAGATCCGCACACTTTTTTCGAAGAATTCGTATTTGAGACCGCTTTCCCTCAGGATCTTCAGAATCATATATATTAATTGCTAACTTTGCCATCTCAGTCTGGACAACTTGTAATACTTTATTAATCTCTCGAAAGCTTGCTCTTCCAAAAGCAATGCAATTACTGAGAGACGTTAATTCCTTACTAAACATATTCATTAATGCAGGAGGCCCCGAAATAGTTGCTTCATCCCATTCGCGAGAGACCTGCACAGCTTGACGTAAAAGACCAGCTGTATTAGGGTTAACTTTGAAGATATATCTGATATTGCAAACAAGTGCCCGAATGAAATCCTCCGATGCTTTCTCAAAATATTCTAAACTACTTTTATCAGCTGATTGCAAAAGCAACCTGTCAGGTATGCCAGTCATAAAATCTACATATATCGGTGCTCCGACCAATCCAGATGCAGAGCCCCCAGAAAAAAGCCTTTGATAGATCGGGTCACCCAGTTCAATCGATGAATCCGGAATTCTAGATAGTTCAGAGCCATCACCAAGCTTTTTAAGAAGTAACATCAAATTTAAAATTAGGTCTTCTTTCTCTACTTCCGTGACAAATGGAACCGAAATACCCGGCAAATCTGGCATGTACGACCGAGGTAATAGCTTTATACTACCTTCTTCAAGATATCCTGCCCAAACGACCCCTAAAACCCCAGACTCAATGACAACATAGGTAGAATCCCCCTCCGAGTAGATGTTACCCAACCGTTCCAATCTTCCTCTCAATGACGGATCCCAAGCAGCAACCTCTATAGTAAGTGGGCTAAGCTCGTTTTCTTTAGCCGCTTTAACTAACTCGGGAGGAAAGGCATCACTCCCCAAATCAGATATTGTAAATATACTACTCCCATTAGAGAATTGTATATTCTCACCAGGGTGCAGTTGAGCCAACTGATTATTATATTCAGCATTTAAAGGTGTTTTCATTTGACTTGACCTTCAAAACTTGAAATATATTTTTCGACCGCATCATTGATTAGATCAGAAGCATCCTCAAAGTTACTGCATAGGACCAGTCTTTCTAATATATCTTCGGGCTTTATAGCCATATACAAAATTGTTTCTTCAAGCATAGCCAAATCAAACAGATCTGGATTGATTAATGAAGATCTGTTTACTCCGTCTCGAATCTTTCCTAAAGTATCCACGATATCAGGAAGACTAGGCAATAAAACATCTGCTGCTTCCTGATCGACCTCGGCAAACGCAGCAAGATGCTGTTGGATAATTTCTGGAGAAAAAGAAACTCTCATTGCGATATCTAAATTTACACCAGGTGAAGATTCAGGTAGAGGATCGCTCCCGAGCAAAGTGGAACAAAAAGTTAGTGCAGACAATACTTCACCAGGCGGCCCATCTACATTAATTACTGTTATCGCAGAATAAAGATCATTCTGCAAAGCAACTCGTATTACATTGAGCCAAGGAGTGAGTACACAATTTTTCATTAAGGCCACGCGGTTCTCACATAGGGGTACTATAGGACTCATCATTAAAAACCTGATATCAACTTATTAGGCGTATAATAACCCCTATAGGACATATCAACTTGAGTAAACTTGAGTTTGTACTGTCGTTATTTGAGTAATTCTCTCCTTCAAGCCATGTTTCAATTTAATCGGCTAAGCTTTTTCTGCTAAAATATCTGCCATGGAGAGATGCCGGAGTGGTCGAACGGACACGCTTGGAGTGCGTGCGTCCCGGAAACGGGACCCAGGGTTCGAATCCCTGTCTCTCCGTATACTAAAAATCCCGACTTTATGTCGGGGTTTTTAGTATACCTGTGTCTAATGAGAACCCTTCTTGCGAAGCAAGAGATAAGTGAGCTTGTCCCGCTGCACAACGGGCGGCGGGGAATCCCTGTCTCTCCGCCAGAATCGACTGACAGTCGCTAACGCTTCATTTTCATTGTTATCTAGGCTCGGATTTAGTTCGACCCACTTCGGATAGGTGGTTGTAAACTTTTTGACTTTTTGCATAGACTTAAACGGGATTTCAGGCTTTATACTAAGTATTTTATCTCTTAGATCTACGGTTCGACCCAAATTGAGAAGTATCTCTCTTTTGTCATCAATTGACCCATCATTAAACCTATTTATTAAGTTTGTACAGAACTCAAGGTTGGTTCTAACTTCGTTGATTATGTGGTCTTGTCTTTTGTTTAAATCTTTAAGTTGCTGGGTTATTTCATCTCTTTTGTAGGATAGATCTAGTTTTTGTTTTTCGAATTCCTGTTCAGTGAGTAGTGAATGATCTTTGTTGCCTTTGCTAATCATTAGCTTTACAAGTGAATCAAGCTCATCAGTTGTTTCAGTAAGTAGTTTTTTGTATTTGCGTTGTAAGTTCTTTCGTTCCTTTATATCTTCATCAAGATGATGCTCTACAAATTTCATCCCCCATTCAATGTAAGCTTCGTCAATTTCAAGACTAGATAGAAACTCGTTCATCTGATTTTCGAGTTCGGATTCATTGATAGATTTCTGCTTACAATCAATGGCTTTTGACTTATGCGAACAGTGCCAATATTTGTATGATTTTGTTTCTCCTGTAGATTTAATTTTCTTGTATTTGAGTGGTTCTGGAATAACTGTATAGCCACATTCACCACATTTAATAAGTCCATTGTATTTGTTTTCTGCTTTTGAATCCTGCGGTCTGCCGTTGTGAGCATTAAATATTGATTGGAGTTCATCAAATTCTTTCTTTGTAACCATTGGCTTATGCTTTCCTTTGACATAAGTATCCTTGTTTTTGAAATAGCCGTAATAGAACGGATTATTAAACATTCGATGAAGTGTAGATTTTGAAAACTCTTTTCCTCCTTTTGTTTTAACCTTGTATTCGTTGTTTATGATATCTGCTAGATCAGCAATGCTGTAGTTACCTGTTAAAGCTAATTTCCAAAGCTTCTGAATAGGTTTAAAACGTTTAGGATCTTCAAGTATTCTATTGAGTCCTTTTTCGTTATATCGTTCGTTTAGATAGCCATTAGGGGCATAGTTAGGCATCCAGCCTTTTTCTCGTTTGCTTTTAAGCCCTCTGAGTACATTTCCCCTCAAATCTCGGCTGTATTGATTCGCCATTCCAAATTCTACTGCTGTAAGTATTGCATTGTCTTCTGGATAGAAGGTTTTGTTTGGTGTAACGATTGAAGATATTTTTCGAGTTTGGAGTAAATGGGTAACAATTCCTGCTTCTATTGGGTTTCTAGCTAGTCTATCCAGTTTCCAACAAAATAGATTATCTACTTTGCCTTCATTGATTAGTTTAGTCATTTCGAGAAAACCATCTCTGACATACGGTTCAAGTGCTGTTTTTTCGTCTATGAATTCATGATCTATCTTAAAGCCAAGTTGTTTAGCAGTTTGTTTGTTGATTTTCTCTGGTCTTCTATTGATTGGGCTTGCCTGCCTTTATCTTCTGTTGACTTACGATTGTATGAGATGTTTAGTTTTTCCATGTTGTTTTATTATGAATTTAGATAAACAAAAAGGGGAACTCGTTGGACACAACTTCGCAAAAACGAAATTGTACGAATCCCCCTTTTATCCATCTAATCCTTAAATGGAAAGGCTCGTAATTGCGATTTATTAGTTGTGTCCACTTTCTTTTTATCAGATTTTGGTACTTTTGACACCGCTAAAATCATAAGTTTCATTAGCTTAGTAGCCTGTCTTTTTGCTTTCTCATAGTCTAAAGTCTCACCAGTTACCTTTTTATGAGTTTTAATGAATTCCTGTATTTCGATTTCGGATAGTTGAATAGGCTGGTTCATGGCTTGACCTCATTTTTCAACTTATCCACAAAGTCACTTTGATATCTATTACTACTATCTATATTTATCTGTTTATATCTATAGGGGTCTGATTTGCCTTTTGTATCGGTAGCTAGTTGATCATCGGTGCTAGTAGAATACTTCTTCTTTTGGAAGTGACTTACTAGATTTCTACGAAGTATTTCACTAGCAAATTCTTCATCTTTTGCTAGTAACTTACTAAGCAATCTCCGGTTTATCCACATTTCTTCATTGGCCTTATTCCAACCGATATATTGTTTCTCAATTAGCTTTGTAAGCTCTTTTGTTATGTCACCCGAGTAAAATCCTATCTTGTAGAAATCAGTTAGTTTTAGATACGCTGTAGCCTTCTTACAACCGAATGAGAATCGCATTATGAACAGGAGAATTTTTATCTGTCGTTTAGTTATCTGAGTGTCAAAGAAGATGAGATTTTCAATGAGGAGTGGGAGTTTGAGAAATGGAAGTTTAGAAACTTCTTTGAAATTTGGCTTCGAAAGGTCTTTTAAATTTCCTTTGAATTGTTCTGTTTGTAATATTTCTCCTACTGACTGCATAAGCAATATTTAATCAAGCCCAGTAGGAAGCTTTATTTGTTATAATCTATATTGAATCACCTCCTACTGTTTGGATGCCCGTCCACTGTTTGCAGGTGATTCTTTTTTTCTATCTTTATTATCGCCTGAGTTCTAATTTCATGCTAATTTTTTGACGATTGGTAAGCTTTTAGAATCTCTCCTTTATATCGTATTTACAGTCATTTTCAGAGTTTAGATAAAAGTTAAAATATAGTGTCCTCGCTATAGTCTCCAAGCTATAAAATTCAGTCATTTTTCTACTACATTTTCGTACAGGTAGAAATTTCAAACAAATTTTAGTCAGCTCAATGATTGAATGAAGTATTTCATTCATGCTGATAAATAAGGCTGATTGAATGATTGAGAAAAAGTGAAATATATCGTTTACGAGATCTCGTCCACGATATATTTTGAATGCAAAAAAGAGATCGTGAATTAGATCTTTGTGGTTAAATGAATCGATGAATGGGATATTTGATTGAAAAGTTTTTTGAGTTACTGAATGGGTCGACATACGACTAAACCGTTAATTAAATATATCGCCCCTTCAGATTTTTTCTGACGATAATTAACTATAAACAGTCTTTATAGTTTTGTCAAATTATGTTAAACTCTTTTTATTATGAAAAATGATGAATTAAACAAAAAAGTCGGAATCAATTTAAAGAAAGCTCGGAAAGAAGTAGGACTCACACAAGTTGATTTAGCTAAACGAATGAATATGTCCCCTATGATGATTAGTCGCTATGAAGTAGGACTCAATTCTATTCCATACAAAAGAATTGAAAGAATTGCTCAAATACTGGGTAAGCCTGTTTCATACTTCTTTGACGGTAAAGTCGAGAAAAGAGAATACAAACTAGCTGAATCAATAGTTACTCAAGCCCCAAAAGACATGCTCGCATTTTCTCTTGGTAAAAACGCAAATAAACAAGAAGCTATAAAAGAAGCAATACAACAAATGAAAAACTGGTATAAAAAGCACAATATGCAAAAATCAACTAAAAAATCATTCACAGACTGGTGGGAAGGTAAATAATTAAACACTTAACAAAAGTTATCGTTACAAATGACACAAATTCACACACTAAGCAGCTCGAGAAGGTCACATACACACAGTGACCGTAGTCGAGGGAGTGATTGGGTGGAGTTCGAAGAAGTCCACCCAATCACCTGCGAAAGTGGTGAATTTGCACTACAAGCAAACGATAACGGATTTTTATGAACTGGTTTCTTCTGGTTGATCAAGTACAACCAGTAGGCAATCAGTATCAATGAGCAATCAACTTTTCAAAAAGTTATATTTATGAGATTATTAGTAAGTTAAAAATAAATTATGTGTGAAATTTTATGAATGCACAAAATAATATTCCAAGTTTTAATGAAGGGGCTCAACAGCTTTCAAACAGACTCGATGATTTAGCGACTCAGCAAGGATGGCAAAGGGAAGAAGAGGAAAGAAATACATTCTTTGAAAGACAAACGGAAAGATTGGCAGAATATGAAAAATTGAAAGCAGAAGGAGATATTATTTATAAAGATTTAGAAGATGAAAATCCGTTAGCTGGTCATATGTACGCAAAGTTAAATGGATCTGAACCAATTGACCCGAAAATGGGAGAATTTATGAATGGGTACCTAGCAACCCTCAAAGAACAAAATTTTGCAACTGTATTAAGAAGAGAGCAAGCTATCCTTCTAGGGTGGGATGGAAGTCAAGATTTGAGAGAATTTTTCGAAAATATTCCTTTACTCGAACGATATTCAAATAGACCGTCTCCAGTGAAAAGAGGTGAGGTTGTAGACAGTGGTGTCCGGTATGAATCATTTGATGAGTATGAAAACAACAGAAGATCTCTTCCTCGGCTTTTTGAATATGGAGAAGAACAAAGAGAAGGAAGTGGCGATGTTTCGATTGAGCTAGATGGTGTTCAATATCAAGTTTCAACTTCACCATACAGGCAAGGAATAGGAGGTGTACTTGTTAATGTAAAGACTGAAGGGTTATATTTTAATGTATACTTAAACCCCATTCGAATGGGCAAGGAATTGGTTTCTGTAGGAGTTTTAGAGCATACAGCTCCTCCAAAGCATATGCCTTACACATGGATTACTGAAACTGAGATGGAAAAATTCAAAAACGAGGATCCCTCATCAAAATTAGCTTTAGCACAGAAACTTGTATCCGAAATTTTAGACAGAGATGAGAGCTAAATTAATGGCTTTACTCTTATCATTCCAGTTCTAACTTCGTTTACAACATCCCG
>JACKFR010000003.1 GCA_020632375.1 Candidatus Nomurabacteria bacterium | reverse complement strand
CGATCAGGGTGAAATCGATGCCGCAGAAATGGGCGAAGCTGTTAAAGATATTCAATCAATTGAAGATGAACATTCTCAGGTAATTAAATCAGTAGATAATCAACCACAAGCAAATCAAAGAGAATACAGCCCCGCAGATCAGTTCAGTTCAGATGTTCTTGGACAGATAGGTATCGGCTATACACCTTCATCCGAAGCGCTTGTAGAAGATCCCAAGGCTTTTCTTAATAAGCCAGACACAACACAGTCAGTCAGTTGGGTCGCAGCAATTCTCACAAAGATCGGAGATATGCTTCGTCAAGGGGTATAAGTGCTTTTTTTTTCTCGCAATTGAAACAACCATGTGATATTCTTTACGAGTAAATATAATGATTTAATAAGCCGTTTTTCACAAATGCAGACTGTCCAGATCTATTCAGACTCAATGGTAATATCATCTTCTGAGCACCCACTAATAGCACAAGGAATTGGGCCGAATCCTCCATCTACAGATCAGCCAGTACCGAACCAGACACAAACTACTTTTCCCTCTAGCTCTCAAGAGCCACAGACAAATGGGGTAAATGTTATAGGAATAATAAGCACAATACTCTTTTTAGTTCTTCTCGGGGTAGGGGCAGGGTTTGTTATCTACAAATATATGCGGATTCTTAAAAAGAAAGATCGCGAAGAAAAAACTCGAGACGGTATCCTTTTTGAAGTCAGAGTTCCAAGAGGCAATGAGACTGAAGTCGGTGTTGCCGAGCAGATGTTTGCGAATCTCTATGGAATCGGCGGTCAAGCAAAGGGTTTCAAGAGTCATATTACTGTAAACAACGCAATTAGCTTTGAAATAGTTGGACTCCCAGGTGAAATTCGATTTTTCATTTACGCTCCAAAGAAGCTTGCCGATCTTGTCGAAAAACAAGTTTTGGGCTCTTATCAGGATTCAGATGTGTCTATCGTTAAAGAATATAATATCTTCCACGAATCGGGACGTGTAGCATTTGCATCATTGGAGCTCACAGACGAGAGATACTATCCGATTAAGGTTGCAGAAGATTTTACTGGAGACCCTATGGCGAACATCTTGTCTACAATAAGCAAGATGGGTGACTATGAGGGGGCGTTGATACAGATTATTGTTTCTCCTGCTGGTAGCAGCTGGCAAAAGTCTGGACGAAAATTTGTAAGTAAAGTTGAAAGTAATAACTCAGATCCCGAGAAGAAGAGAATCAGCGTAAGCCAAGAACAACTTCAAGCCATTTCTAAAAAGACTAGCAAAATCGGTTTTAATACTGGCATCCGTGTTGTCGCTAGTGCACCGTCTGAAGAAATTGCTAAGATGCATGTTAGCAACATTATTGGTGCTTTTGAGCAATTCTCAAACCCAGGGATAAACGACTTAAAGAAAACAGATATCAAGACCTCAGGTCAAGAAGAATTTATGTACAATGTTTTGTACCGTAGACCGCCAATTGATACAAAAACTGTTTTAAATATTGAAGAACTTGCAGGAATCTATCACTTTCCAAGCAAAGAGATTACAACGCCCAATATTAATTGGTTATTGGCAAAAGAAGCACCTGCTGCAAACTGGGTAAGCTCGGATATCGCTTCAAAAGACTCAATCTGGATGGGAAATAACAGCTATCGCGGTAAAGTTAAGCCAATCTGTTATCTCCGCGATGACCGAAGAAGACACGCATATGTAATCGGTCAGACCGGTTCAGGTAAATCTTGGATGCTTCTTCGAATGATTATGCAGGATATCTACAACGGTGATGGAGTCTGTGTGATGGATCCTCACGGTTCTTTGGCTGAAATGGTCCTAGATAGAATCCCTCACGATCGAGCGGAAGATGTTATCTATTTTAATGCGTCCGATTATGACAGACCATTTGGATTTAATATGATGGAGTTCCAAAATGAACAGGACAAGCATCGAATTGTTAACGGTTTTATTGGGCTTCTAAAGAAGCTGTTCGACCCTAATGAGCAAGGTATAGTAGGCCCAATACTTGAACGAGCTGTTCGAAATGCAATGCTAACAGCGATGTCTGAGCAAGGCTCTAGTCTTGTTGAAGTTGTCCGAATCTTGACCGATGAGAATTGGGTAAAAGAAAAATGGATCCCGATTATCAAAGACGATCTTGTTAAAAGGTATTGGACTGACCAGATTGCTAAGACAACCGAACATCATAAATCTGAGACTCTTGGATATATAGTTTCAAAATTTGACCGCTTTGTAACAAATATTGCAATCAGAAATATTATCGGGCAGTCTCAATCTTCTTTCAATATGAGAGAAATTATGGATCAAAAGAAAATTTTGATTGTAAATCTTTCAAAAGGACTGCTTGGAGAAGAAAATGCTCAGTTCCTAGGGATCATAATGATTCCTAAAATTATCGCAGCGGCATTGAGTAGAGAAGATATCGCAGATGAAGAACAGAGACAAGACTTTTTCTTTTATGTTGATGAGTTCCAGAATTTCGCTACTGATGAGTTTGCTGGAATACTCTCTGAAGCAAGGAAATACCGCCTTAATCTCACAATGGCAAACCAGTATATTGCTCAGATGCCAGAAAAAGTTCGAAATGCAGTCTTTGGTAATGTCGGCTCACTTTTTGTTGGTCGTGTCGGGCCTGAAGATGCCGATTTTCTGGAGAAACAATTTGAACCGACATTAATGTCTGGGGATCTTCTAAACCAACCGAATATCCATTACTATGCAAAGCTACTTGTTGATGGAAAATATCCGACGCCGTTTTCACTTGACCCTACCTACGGACCTAAATTCCCTAACTCTGGGTTTGATCTGCCAGTAAATAAAGATGTTGGCCAGCTTGTAAAGAAAATTTCTCGATTGAAATACGGACGAGATGTGAATGTCGTAACTGAAGAGATTAATAAACGTGCTCAGCTAGCTGTCGAGCCTGGTACAGGAGAAGATAGATTGAAGCCACCTCCACTTACTCTGAAATAAGATCTCTCAGATAATAGTCGCAAGTAGAGTAATTCCGAGTGCAGGATCAATATTTCCTGTTTTGATTTCATAGTCGAGGCTGTAAATCTTTTTATAAATATTTTCTAGCTTAGACTGATCTGTTTCTCTCGCTTTTCGTGCAATTGAGCTAACTGTAAATGGAGGTATTCTGAGGGTAGAAGCGATCGATCTATACTCAGCATTTTCATTGAGTAGATCTTTGCACATGATAAGTTGGCGAATATTTCTTATTACCAGTGCAAGCATATAGTTTGGATCTACACCTTGCTTTATTAGCTTTCCCAAAACACTTGCGACTCTGCTTAAATTACTACTATTTATGCTGTCGATTAGATCCCATATTTCATGTTCAAAAGTATTAGTCAATATTTGAGAGACATCTTCGGCATTAAGATCTTTTTTTTTGTAGAGTCTAATTTTAGTGAGATCGTTTATAAATCTCTCAGGATCAAAGTTGCTTGCTGTTGCAATCTGGTACAGGAGCTCTTTTGAAAGTATAAGACCTCGCTGTTTAGCTTCTTCTGCTCCCCATGTTACAAAAGATCTCTTATTCAATTGAACCGATTCCTGGAGTTCTTTCCTTGCCTTAAAAAATTTGAGATAGCGCGTATTTGAAGGTATCTTTTGATCTTCCCATAAGATGATTTCTGTATTGGATTCTTCAGACTGTAAAAAATTCGATAAGTCTGCCAAAATATTGTCTCTTAAAGGATTTTTGTAGAGCCGCTTGATAAAAACAATTGAGCCCTGGGGTGAGAATAAGCCTTGATTCTGATAAGACTGAACAACGCTGTCTGGTTCAGCTTTTTCGGCATTTACAATTTGGAGTGTAAAACTTGGATCGTTTTGAAGCAGCTTATCTATATATTTTTTTGCTTCTTGGAGAGACAAATAACTGTTTTTGCCGTGAAATAGCATAGCGAGATCCCGATTTTATTTAAATCTCTATTGACCTAGTAAGATTACAATGTCTCCTGTCAAATTGCTGGTGATAAAGTCAGGCTTGCTTACTGAGCCTGCTCCTAAGAGCTGCTCTACGATCTTGAGAGAATTTGCATTTTCATCGGTAGCTTTATTCCCGAACAAATAGCTTCCTTCTTGACCGCTCATTAAAGTCCCGCCAAATAGAACTTGGATAAATGGTAACCTGTCTGACAATTCAGTAGCTGCTTCTGCTGCTTCAGTATAACCGTGTCCGATGTCATAGACATATATCACCGGGTTCTCATCGTATAAATCTGGGTTTTCCAGCGACTGATCAATAAATTTATGAATATCGTCATAGACTCCAAGACCTAACGCAGGTTGAATATAATAAGCTTCAGGGTCATTCCCTCTTACGAGAATCTTGCTATTGCCTACGGCAGGATCCATAACGAAGGAGTAGACTTTTCCTTGTGAACTCTCTTGTAAAACATCTGCTACAGCACGGACTTCTTCAGTAGAGTATTCGGAAATCTCAATCTTATCTTTCATGCTGTTGATTATGTCAAGAATCTTTGTTGGATTCAGTAGCGTCTCTGTAGATAAGATTTTGTTTTGTATCCCTTTTATAACCTGCTGTTGACGCCTTGCTCTAGCAAAGTCTGAGCCTTCACCGTTGTCTAGAGACTTTCTAGACCTTACATACTTCATTGCTGCTTCGCCGTCCATTGTTTGAACACCTTTTTTGAAGCTAACTACTTCATAAACATCTTTGCCATTTTCGGCTGGGAAGGCATAGTCTGTGAAGCTGTTTTCTACATATACATCGATTCCGCCAAGTATATCAATTACATCTTGGAATCCATCAACATCGACCATAGCGTAGTATTGCAGTTTCAGACCGGTGATTTCTTCGACTGCCTCTTTCAACTTCGCTAATCCGGTGCCTTCTTCTTGCGATTCAAAGCGACTGTAAATTCCGTTAATCTTTATATCCCAGTTCTCGCCGGGGATTTCTGCATAGAGATCTCGAGGAATTGAATATATTACAGTGTCCTTTGTTATGTGATCATATGAAATGACCATAATCGTGTCTGTATTTTGTAGGCCAGGTCTGCTTCCCCTAGTATCAATTCCGACTATAAGCGCATTTGTTCTATGTCCTGAAGTATCCTTTTTTAATGAGTAATCTTTTTTAAATGGTAAAAATACATCTGCTGGTTTTATATCCAGCCCGACGCTCTTCGCGATATCATTTATCCCGAAATATGCAGCTACAGTCCCTGCGAGTCCAAGAAATATGAGGACTCCGACTATTATTAAAACTTTTTTATTTTTTCGAATTCTCTCCTTAAGATTAGATGGTTTTGTGCTCTGTTTAAGAGGTGTGTTCGTAAGAGGTCTCTGTTTATTTTCTTCTAGGTTAACCGATAAAGTCATTGCTCTATCTTAACAAATAATTTTGGACATTTTGGTAGTGTTCCTGCTCTGTTGTTGCATAATGAATATTACCAGATGCATCGTGAATGTAGTAATAGTATGAATTCGGAACTGGGTCAAGTACAGCATTTATCGAAGAAAGCCCTGGGTTGCAAATTGGAGTCGGAGGTAGGCCAGTTCTTGTATATGTGTTGTACGGCTGATCTTGATTTATATCCCTTTCAGTCAGTTCTTTTGACCAGTCTTTGTAGAAATAGAGTAGAGTAGCATCTATATTTAGAAACCAACCTTCTTTTTCTCGCCTTGAAATTATATCTGCAATCATTCTACGCTCTTCATCATTCCGTCCTTCTCTTTCAACCATGCTGGCAATAATCAGGTCATGATAGCTAATTTCATCTACTGAATCGCTAAACGCGGTTACCATTTGATTAATTACTAGCTCTTCTGTCGACTGGATTGGGAGCAGGTATCTATTGGGAAATAAATATCCTTCAAGAGTGTCGGTATCAGTAATCCCAAGAGATTGAATAAAGTTTTTATCTGTTGTGAGTCCTAGAAATCTTGCTTTATCAAAGACGCTCTCATCATATTTATTAAATTCGGTTTGTAGAATCCTACCTACTTCATCAATGCGCAATCCTTCTGGAATTGTCACCCACAAATCTGGTACACCAGCTTTCTGTAGCTCTATTGCGAGCTCTTCTATATTGAGGTTCTTAGGAAGCCTGAAGACACCGGCCTGTATTTTTGATGCCTGATCGGTTTGTTTAGTGTATATGAGAAAAGCACTTTTTCTGCTGTCTTTAAGTAGTCCTAAGTTAACAAGCTTCTCTGCGACCTCTTGGACAGTTTCTCCTTCTTCAATCGTAAATTGTATTTCTTCTGAAGAAGTTGAATTCGGATTTTTAATTGCATTTGAATAGTATACAGAGATTCCAAAGATAAGCATCAAAACTACAGAAATCGCAGCAAAACCAATCTTCTTTATAGGATTTGCTTTAGGGATTTTCCTTTTGGGAGAGACTGTTGGCTTTATTGCTTTCATTGTTCAGAAAATTTTGTAGAAAAATCGCTGCAGAGAGTTTATCGATAACCTTCCTGCCTGAGGTTGTGTTGTGCCCCAGAGATACTAGCACATTTTCTGCCTTCGTTGTAGAAAAACTCTCATCATAAAAAACAATTTCCAAGCCAATATTGGTTTTCACTTGATCTGCAAATTTTCGGACTTTTTCTTGAGTTTTTTGCTGTTTTTCAGTAAAAGCTTGCGGCATGCCAATAAGGATCCTCGCAGCGTTATATTCTTTAACAGTTCTTCTAATAATTTGGATGGCCTCGTTAAGCCCTCCAGATTTATTTATATCAATTGTCTTTAACGGACTTGCGACGGTGCCGTTAGCATCAGAAATCGCAATGCCCAACCTGGCACTTCCATAATCAATCGCTAAAACAGGAAAGCTTTTCATGATTTATTCTAACACAGCCTTGATTCTTTTTATCCCAGCACCTACATTCTCTTGTTTGATAATCCGGAATCTCCCGAGCTCTTTGGTATTTTCAACATGGGGTCCCATGCAGATTTCAACAGAGAAAGGCTTTTCGCCACCTATGGTGTAAACTTTCAAGACATCTTGATATCTATCTTCAAATGCAGCATAAGGGACTTTCTTCAATGCTTCTTCTTTTGACATTTCTTCCCATGAAATTGGAAGACCTTTTTCAATCTGCTCGTTTACCAAATCTTCAACCTGCTTTATCTGTTCATCTGTAAGTTTTGCATCGTTAGGGAAATCTAACCGGAGTCTTTCAGGCGTAATGTTGCTCCCTTTCTGATACACATGGTCTCCTAAAACCTTGTATAACGCCGCCAACAGTAAGTGAGTTGCAGTGTGAAGCCTTTTACTCTTTTCAGATGTATCTGCCAGACCGCCTTTGAAGAGACCCTTTGCGGCAGTTCTAGACTTATCTTGGTGCTCTTCAAATGCTTTGTTATGGTTTTTCCAGAAAAGATCTTCGTTAACTTTTACACCATTGTTTTGGAGCTCTTCAATCAACATTTCCGGTGGAAACCCGTGCGTTTCGTAAAGCTTAAATGATTCTCCGTTAGAGTTATTAAAGACTCCTGAAGAGATCTGAAGGACCATTTTTTCTACCTCTTTTAAGCCTTGAGCAAGAGTGCTGTTAAATTTTGTCTCCTCTTCTTCTAAAACTGACAAAATTTCCTCTTTTTTTTCACCCAAGTTTTTCCAGATTACTGCAAATTGTTCAATTGCTACCTCCGCGACCTTTCTTGTAAACATTTCTTCGATTCCAAGCTTCTTGGCATGTCTCACTGCTCTGCGGATAATTCTTCTCAAGATATACTCTCGCTCTGATTTCCCAGGTAGAACCCCATCCATAATAATCCATGTCGCAGCCTTAATATGATCTACAACAACTCTTTCTGACATTGTGAGTTCTTCTAGAGCCAGCTCTCTTACCTTGTCTAAAATTGGCTTATAAATATCTGTTTTATAGAAGCTTTCAACCCCTTGAGATATCATTGCAAGCCTGTCTAAGCCACCGCCGAAGTCTACATTGTGTCTACCAAGAGGGGAGTAATTTCCATCTTTTTTCAGATATTCCATAAACACATTATTTCCGATTTCTAAATACTTGCCACAATTACAATTTACATTACATTGTTTTGAGCAAGGCTCTTTCCCAGTATCGTAAAAAATCTCTGAACATGGTCCGCACGGCCCTCCTTCAGGCAATTCCCACCAACACTCTTTTTTCCCAAACTCTTGAATTCTTTTTCCAGATCCACCAACATCAGAAATAATTCCATGCTTATTAAACACCTCTTTCCATACTCTTATTGACTCTTCGTCTTTTGGGGCATCTTTATCTCCTGCAAATACTGAAGCGTATAGTTCATTTGGATTGAATCCGAGCTTTTCAACTAAAAAGCTCACAGTAATATTGATTGCTTCTTCTTTGAAATAATCATTTAATGACCAATTCCCAAGCATTTCGAAGCTTGTACAGTGATGAGGATCTCCAACTTCGTCAATATCTATAGTCCTAATACATCTTTGTGAGTCTGCCAGTCTTTTACCCTTTGGATGCTCTTCTCCCAAGAGAAACGGAACAAGCGGGAACATCCCAGCTGGGACATAAAGTACAGTCGGATCATTTTCAGGTACCAGACTTGTAGATGGGATCTCTTGATGTCCATGCTCGACTAGGTGTTTTAAATACTCGGTTCGGATCTCTTTGTATGTAAGGTTTTTCACTTTCTGAAATGTGTAAATTTATTTAATAAAAACAAAAACCCCGTCTCTGACAGCGGTTTCGCTATCAAGGACGAGGTTTCTCCCCGTGTTACCACCTTGTTTCCGATCTTATTCACACAAGATCGCTTGTAGACTTTGATTAAGTCTATTCTGCTTTGTGCCTATGCAGAAGATAGTAGAGTTAGCAAGCAGGTTCCTCTCTGGCTCACAGTTGGCCGGACATAGTCCTTTTTCTGATCAACGCCGTTAACACTTCAGAAATTGTATATTGTTTTCTTTTATTGTGCAACAGCTATTCTTGTTGTGGGGGCGGGGCAGCAAAAGTGACCCCCGATCGGCTACTCACATCTTCTTGCGGCTGATCGGCATTGATGTCAGCTTCTGGGCTCTGGTTTCCGTTTTGAAGATATGCAGGAAATCTTGATTCCCCATTCTGTTTTTTAAGCTCTTCGAGCTCTTTTGCAAGCGCCTGAATTTCTTCTGTCTCTGCAGCTTGTTGTGAATTATGTTGAGCGGCATCTGATGTTATTGTGTAATTTTGGTGGGGTTGATTATTAACTCCTTCCGGGATTTGAGGTTGTTGCATTTGTTGGTCAGGTATAGGTGTAAAGTTACTTTGTTCCGGCGCTGGCAGAGGCGTGCTATTTTGACTTGTCTCTGTTGAAACGTTTTCTACAAGAGGTGGTTTGACGCTTTTAATAGAGTCGATATTTTGTTGTACTGTCTGCATTGGAGTACCGGGACTTACGGATTCAATGTCTGGGGAAACTTGCGTAGAAGCAGGCAAATCTGTCTGCTGGTCGGGAGTAGGTTGCGGTCTCGCATGACTAATTTGCTGTATCGGCTGGTTCATTGAACTACTGACATTTTCAAAACTTTGTCGAGATTCATTTGGAACAATCGCATCGCTATCGGTTTGTTGCTTGTTTAAAAGACTTTGATCTGCAACTATTTCTGTTTGTGAAAAAGTGGTTGGGTTCTGTGGTGCAGCTGTTGTTGCTGTAGTTGTCAAAGGTGGCGCCGATGTTGCTGCTGCCGGTTGCGTTACAGATATTTGCGGTTCTGATATCGATGATACCTGAGAAACAGGCGATTTAGGTTGAACTGTTTGAGTCATTGTATCCGGCAAAGCTATATCTTGTGCTGATGCAGCCTTTCCTTCGACTATCTGTTCGCTTGGTTGTGAGGGCTCCGACTCGATTTCCATTGGCATTAGACGGTCAAGAACAGGTTTTTGAGGCTGAGAAATCTCTTCTGCTGGAATAAAGTGAGTATCTGTAATTTGTTCTTTCTGCGAAGGAATTTCTGGTTTTATTGGTCTTGCGATGCTCGGCTCTGTATTTTGAATCTGTTGTCCTGATGGAGGAGTTGCTTGAGCCTCTTTGTTTTCTCCTTTAGGTTGATTTGGAGCAGCCTGGGTTTCCGGCTGCGGGTCAGGGTTACTCTTCTTCTTTGCCTCTGTCGCAAGAGTTTGATTAAGAAGATTGGGATTTGATTGGTAGTAAGTATTTGAGCTCGACGGCCTGCTAAATCCTGCGTTATTGGGTCCGGAGTTTGGGGGCTTTGGCATCATTTTCTCCATCTGATCATCATCCCCAGTGTTTCTCCATGCAAGATAAAGCAGCCACGGAATTATGAGTGCTAAAACAAGTACACCTAAACCGATCCCTACAATTATTGCTATTCTTTTGGGGACCATATACCCGAAGATTGAAATTGAATCAGGATTTTCAGAACTTGTCCCCCCAGATATTGTGAAAGTCCATGCTCTTTTCGCCGTACCCTCTTTGGTATCATTAAATGAAACCTCGATTTTATGTTCTCCAGCTTGGAGGTCTTCGGTTGGCTTAAAAATAATTGTCATCTCCGATTTAGATATCTCGCTAATTTCTAAATCACTTGTGACATCATTATCATCTAGCGACATCTGGATACTCTCCTTTATTATCTCTGCATCTGTTCCTGCGATAAGGGTTGCACTTAAAGTCTTTCTGTTGTTTGAAATATCGCTTCCGTCGCTGGGATTTATATTTACAACCTGGGGGTCCTGGAGTATTGGTCCGTCATCAGGCTCTTCTGTAGGGGGAGTTGGTTCGGTTTTAGTTGTATTAGAACCTTTTGCCTTTATAATAACCTCCCCTGAGACTCCTTTCCCTACGGCTGCAGGATCCTGATTATCTTCTGCTTCGACTATAAATTTATAAGTTCCAGCTTTGATTTTTGATGTGTCTACTGAGTACTGATTATCTTTATACGATATCTTGTCATTTATTAGCTTCCAACTGTTGCTATTCCCAGGATTCTGGGCGTAATACAAGCGATATTTCACTATCTGGTTCTGATCTTCAGCTGCCCATGCAACTGTAACTTTTTCACCTTGAGTTACAGCTATAGAGCCTTTTGGTTGGTTTACTCGAACTGAGGGTATATCGTTTTCAGCAGGCTCAACACTAATAACCCAACTTTGAGAGCTTATATGTCTGTTATATCCATCGTGAATAAACACATTAGCAAGATAACTTCCTGTCTGGTCTGCATTCCCCTTAAATTCAAGTTCAAGTTCTCCGTTCGAGCCGTCTTTAATAGATTTCACCGAAAGCCACTTTGCTTTTGGAGAAAGAGAATATGAGTATTCAATACTATCTTTGTCAATATCTTCTGCACGTAAATTATAGGTATATGAATCTTCAATATTAATAAAGTTTGAGGGCTTTGCAGATATTCCCGGGGAAGTAGTAAATCTCGGCGGATTATTGATAGCTTTCGCTAAGACTTCATTACTATCGACATCCTGGACGATACAAGGATACACATCCAGATTTGTAGTCAACGTGCCGAGCAGCTGGTTATTACCTTCCAGCTGAGCTGTAAAGTTAAATGTCTCTGTTAGAGACTCTGTATCTTTTGGATATTCTCTGACAAGAAGTTCACCATCGCTGCTGACTATTTTGAGAGACTTTATAAACTCGTCTTTGGTCAACGTCTTTGCTCTGGTTTCAAGCTGCACAGTTGTACCAACTTCGATTGTCTCTGGATTTACATATAGAAAATCTATAGTACATGCGGTTACTTCTGGTTCTCCTTCAGAAGCACCACTTGATGTATCAAGGTTTTCAGTCTCCAAAACTCCGTATAACACAAAAGGTATCGTTAAAACAACGAAAAAAGTTGCGATCAGTGAAAGCCTGATATTTTTAGATGTTTTGCGTCTGAGTCCCTTCATACACTTACACAACAATATACTATACTTGCGAAAATATTGACAACATATAGACTATTTTTACATCTTTGTAGATTATTGGACTGAAGAAGCCAGCTTGTCATTAATGTCTTTTTGCGCTGTAGATAAGGCGTCAGCAGAAGTTTGGCCATTCACTACTGCATTTGTGATAGCATCTCTAAAAGACTGCTCGACAAAAGCCTGTTCACCCATTTTCCAAGCTTTCATATCAGGAGCCATTTGGATTATAGCCCCAGCATAAGGATTGCTTTGCAAAAGCCCAGACATGTCTTGCCGAGAATACGGTTCTCCAAATGCTCGGCCGGCAATCTGAACCGAGTTTCCGTGGAATGCCTTCAGTTGCGATTGCTCGCTTAAAAATTTCACAAACTTCCATGCCTCGGTCGGATTTTCGCTATCTTTAGAAACAGCTTCCGCCCAGTACATTGAATAGTACATCTTCTGGTCTGAAATTATAGGCGCTGGTGCCACGCCAAACTCGATCGAAGAGTTTGCATTTATAATGTCAAAAGATCTCCAGCTTGGTGCAAGCATCATTGCAAGCTTTCCTGAATAAAACATTTCCAAATCATTTGCTAGATCAGGAGACCAAACTTCATGAACTTTTACAAAATCTGTATAGAAATCAAGAGCAGTAATAGCTCTCGAAGAAGTAATATCAACGACTGTATTTGTGTCATTTATTATAGTCGCCCCGTTTTGTAATAGTAACATCGAAAAAATATCTGCTGAATGAGTGATATTTTCTGATGCACCCATAGCTATTCCAGCTTGGGTTATGTTGCCTGAGGAGTCTTTTTTTGTAAGTTTTTTAGATAGATCTATTATTGAATCCCAGTCAGAAGGCGGGGTTTGGATACCTTGTTGATCTAGAAGCTCCTTGTTATAAAAGAGTGCAAGCCCGTCTACTTCAAGAGGAATCGCATAGATTCCAAAATCAGTTCCCGTAAGATCAGAAACAGCCGTAGGATAAAAAGTACTTTGATAATCAGATGCACTCATTATGTCTTGAGGTAGAGGGTATAGATACGGTTGAAATTTTGAAAGCCACGTATTATTTATTCGTAGAATATCGGGTGAAGGAGAATCAGAAGTCGTTCCCTGTTTCAGTCGAGTATAAACATTCTCTTCATATTGGGTGAAAGATTTCTGTACATAAACAATTTTGACGCTGGGGTTCTGCTGCTCATACTGGTCTATTAGAGGTTGCATCACTCCTTCAGGCTCCCATAATCCCCAGTATTCTAGAGTAACACTCTGTCCTGAATTCGTTGTTTGGCCAGCCGTGCCGCCTGTCGTTGAATTATCTGTATTAGAGTTTTTTCTGGTCAGTGAAATAAGTAGTAAGAGTCCCAACACCAAGACCATTCCAACACCAGCTATTAATAATACTTTTTTATTTTTATCCATAGATTTAGTTCCCCAGATCTGCGGTTACAATGAGTCTGTCTGTTCCGACACCCTGAGGAAAACAGGTCATTAGAGTTAGCGTTTCTTTTCTTGAATTATGACTTAGTATTGAGAAGTCATCCGGCTCCACAATCTTTTTCTTTCTTACAACATATTCGTATCTTTTTCCATCTTTGTCTATCTCGACCTTGTCTCCGATTTCAATGTTTTCTAGCTTTGTAAAAATGGTTTCTGGATTTGTCTGGTGTGAACTAAAATAACTGTCCACTGCACTATGGCCGTATATAAAAACATTCCCGCCTGACCCTGGTAACGCTGTACCTTTAAAATGGGCAAGACCATTTTTGAGAACACTATTGTAAATATCTTGGTTATAACTCTCAACGTTTGGAGTTACTGTGACTTTGTTTATCTTGAGAGAAGTTATAGATAGACTCATTAGTTTGGAATATGACTCATCGATCACAACATCTTTATACACTTTATCAATCGGATCATAATATTGTGCTGTCTGAGAAGTCAGCACTTCTGCCTGACTTATAAGGTTGTTAAAGTAAGACTGTCCTGGATCCCAATATGCGAATTCGTCTTCAATATCTCTCTTGTAAGCTCCAGGTAGTGGACTCGCAAGATTCGCTTCATTCGCTTTTGTCACCCAGCCTTTTAAATACGATTCGCCAAGCGGAAAAAGCTGAGATATAAGAATTGTAATTCCCCCGATAGCTAGAATGCTTGAAAGAGTTACTCTTACTACTTTAAGGACTCTTTGATGACTCTCCCGACTATTTTTAATATTCCACTGATTATCGCTCAAAAGTTCAGAGTATGTAAAATTAACTAACGCCAATATATTACCAATAACTAAAGAGATTTACAAAAATCTCAATATAAACCTAGCATCCTCTCAGTCACTTTGCTAAAATATTACGCCATGGATAAAAAAGACTATTACGAATTACTAGGGGTAACAAAGGAAGCCTCTCAACAAGAGATCAAGAAGGCATATCGGAAGCTTGCAAAAGAGCTACACCCCGATCACAACAAGTCTTCTGATGCTGAACAGCAATTTAAAGAAGTGAGCGAAGCTTACGAAATTCTCTCTGACGAATCTAAAAGAAAAGCCTATGACCAATTCGGTCATGCAGGTACTCAAGGGTTTGGTGGATACGGTGATTCAGGCTTTAATCCTCAAGACATTCCTTTCGATATGGGCGATCTTGGAGATATATTTGGTAGCTTTTTCGGAGGAGGTATGAATTTCGCTGGATTCGGTAATGGAATGAATGCTTCCCGCCAAGATCGACCAAGAGATCTCAGATATCGTATAAGACTTGATTTTATGGATTCAATGAAAGAAAACGAATTTGAGATTGAGGTCCAGAAAGAAGTAGTATGCAATCATTGCAAAGGTACCGGAAGTGACAATGGTAAACTAAAACCATGCGATACCTGTGGTGGCTCCGGTCAGGTTCAGCAAATGCAGAACAGCGTTCTTGGTAGAATGTCGTTTGTCAGCAGGTGTCCTAAATGTAACGGAAAGGGGAAGACTTATGAAAAAGCTTGTGCTCAATGTAATGGGTCAGGCTTTAAAGAAAAGAAAGAAAAAATTAAGATCAAAGTCCCTGCAGGTGCATATGACGGTATGGTTTTGAGGTTCAGAGGTAGCGGTCATGAAGCAAATAGTAATTCCGCCGGAGACCTTTTTGTAGAAATAAGCGTAGATCCACACGAGGAATTTGAGCGAAGAGGCAATGATATATATTCTACTGTCACGATTGATCCTTGGCTTGCAGCTTTGGGGGATATTATTGAAGTTCCGACAGTCCATGGTAAAGTCAAACTGAAAGTACCTTCCGGAACCCAGTCAGGGACAGTCCTGAGAGTTAAATCAAAGGGTGCTTCTATTCTTGGCCGAAATAGCTATGGTGATCATTACGTTAAGCTTTCGATCTCAATTCCTAAAAAGTTATCTAGACAGCAAAAGAAGCTTTGGGAACAGTTGCGTGACACCGCCTGAGAAGGTAGGATGTAACCATGAGAAATCGTTTCTTCAATACCAAGACTCTGGTCTCAGTCATTTTGTTTTCTGCTATAGCGGCAATTCTTGTCACAATATCTTTGCAGCGGACTTCTGCTAAAGAAATAATAGTTTCTGATCTTTCGGCGGACTCAGTTACTATTTCTGTAATTATAGATAAAGCCTCTTCAAGGCTTGCTCTGCCAGCAAGAATTTCTCTGAGCTCTAGTTTAATAAAAGAGTGTGAAAACTCTCCTGTTGGGGAAATCTGCTATTCTGAATACACTCAAACCGATTCATACGCCCATTTTAAGATAAATAATTTATCAGAAGGCTCTTCGTATGACGTGCGTTGGCAAGATACTCTTGTTTCACAGTATATCTATAAAGAAGATCTATCTGCTTCATTCACAACCGAGCTTTTCAGTACAGATACTCCTCAGATTGAGAGAATCTATGGGCAAATTGTTGACCAATATGACAACGGTGTCGACTCGGCACTTATAACTGTTGATGATTTAGACGGCACTGGGCCAGGACGATTAAGTGCTGTTACCGGTGAAAGTGGTGAGTATTCTATTAGTTATACTCGAAGTGAAAAAACAAACTATCTCCAAGAATTCAAAATCCTGACTCCGAATGGAAGTGAGGCTTCTTATCAAACCGCTTCATTTTACAATAAGCCAGTCGAGAAGATTTCGGTTGATTCCATAACTGAAACCAAGCCATCTTCTCCAATTTCGCTTACACAGTCAGCTTATGCTGCAAATTCCTGTATAAAAGATACTGACTCAGGTGGAATCAGAATTCAGTGCAATGACAAGACAAGATGGGTAGAAGTTTTAGATCTTGCCGATTGTCCGAAAGGGACTGAGAAATTCCGCTTAGGAATG
This sequence comes from Candidatus Nomurabacteria bacterium, assembly GCA_020632375.1. Classification (GTDB taxonomy): domain Bacteria; phylum Patescibacteriota; class Dojkabacteria; order SC72; family JAHDCA01; genus JACKFR01. The sequence continues at coordinate 65,676 of JACKFR010000003.1, read as the reverse complement.
ATAAAAAACACTACATATACGCAGTTTCACGATTTGAATGGTATTACCTTCAAACTTAAGGATCAGAGTACAAATAAATATCTAAAAGATCCCGAAACTGGCAAAGCTCTTGTAGTGAAAAACGGCAAATATGTAGACTTCGCCAAGTTAGAACTTAAAGATGGTAGCAAGTATACGGTAGAGGCTTACAATAAAGATAATGATCAGTGTAAAAACACAACTGACTATTTCCCAACTGTCATAATTTCTAATCCTGAAGGAAAAGATACCGGTTCTGGAACAAGTGATCCCAATTATACTGAAGGTAAGACGGGAGTTGTAAATATTCCCGCAATGACTTCGACTGCAAATCTCTGTACAAAAATCGGTGAAAATTTCGCAATTAACTACCAAATCCCGACAGATAAGATGCAAGAAGCTGTTGGCCTGAAGATGAGATGGGGAGAGGCATTAGCAGTAGATGCTAATCAAATTTCAGAATATAAGAAAAGCGTTGTAAACGCTCGAAATCTCGGTCTGGATCTTATTCTAAGGATTTGCTATAAGAATAATTGCGGAATTGAAGATGGAAACTCTTACGCTGATGCAGTCATAAGCGTTTACAACGAACTAAAAAACTCTGGGCAGCTTCCTCAGCATGGCCTTTTTATTCACGCTGGTCACAATGAGCCAAACAATGCCGAGTATCGCGATCCTACCCAAGAAGCAAATTTTATCGCCCAAGTAGTCAAAAAGGTTTCCGAAGCTGGCCTTCTTTCTCAAAATCCAGATGATATAGGAATAAAGCTATTAGGTCCTAATTTAGATCTTTATCGCAATGCAGATGGACAATGGCCAGGATGCAGCGATTGTGACGATCCTAATCCCCATCCTATATACTCAGCACAAAGTTATATTGACCTGATGCTTCAAGATTCAGGTTTCTCTTCTGCCGCTGAAGGCATCTGGGCATGGGCCGTAAATGATTATCTATATGAAAGAGGCGATAACAATGTTGTAGAAGACGTGAATTCTTTTGCCGAATTCCTATCTTCTAGAAATCTTGGCCGGCGGGTTTTTGTGACAGAGCTTGGAAATTATGGACCCAGTGGTCCTTCTCATGATTGGTCTGTTTTAGCCAATACAATCTCCCAATTAGACTCGAATCAGAGTATTGTCGGCGTACTTTTGTTTGACAGTCTTGGAGCAAATAAAGATGGCGCATTTGCCTACCATCAAGCTTTATGGAACGATCATAATCTGATTATGAGTCTGTTATCGGGTTGTGGAGTTGGTAGTTTCACAATTCCTCAAGAAGGCGCAGTTGATGTGCAGGTTGAATTGAGTGGTTACAAACCTACGGCTGCCGGCAAGCCGTATTCAGGACCGATTGGAATAAATGGGGTGAATGCTTCTAGTGGCGGTAGTTCGGGCGGGGCGACTGGGCTTACAGGGACAGATCCCTGTCTTGGAAACATCTGCACAGGCACTGGATACCAGACATACGAAGTTGCCAAGGGCGGTTTGCTTGGAGGTAATTTCGAGGGAGAATTTGTAGCTGACGGAGCTTCAGAACTACATGTGCCTAAATTCTGGCATGTCTGGTATCAGAATGGTTGTGGCTCTGGAAGCTGTGGAGAATACGCTTGTAGCAACACGGCGGAGTATTGCCGCCGCCCCGAGTATAAACAGTCAAGCGGATTTGGTAATCGTATAACACAAGGGAGTGCTTCTGCCCAATGGTTTACTTCATTTGGTACACAGCATGCAGGTCTATACCAGCAGATAGACCTTGGTCAGGGAGGTTCAAATAAAATAAAATTTGAGGTTAAAGGCTCTTCGTGGTCAGACGGTCCACGAGAAGAGAATGATCCTCCGATAATTAATACTTTTAAGGGGCGCATTGGAATAGATCCTGAAGGAGGGCGTTTATACAATGCTCCAACTGTCAAATGGACTGACTGGAAGCTTCTTCCAAACGTCGGGCCAGGTGATGGAGCATCATTTATTGATTTTTCAGTTGAACTTAAAACTGACTCTCAACTCGTAACAGTGTTTATTGCAACAAACAATCAGTATCCTTATAGGAATTCTGATGTATATTGGGATGATGCCAGGTTGTATTTAAATGGAGTACTTGCAATTGGAGATGCGGCAAGGTCTGCGACAGAAGACAGTGGGGAGAAAGAAACTGGAGAGTTTAATGGAGGAAATGATAGCGAACCGCAATGTCGTGAGATTGATATAAAAGGGAATCTAGCCGCAAGCAATGCATGTTGGTATAGTTTCCCCTCAAATGAGAATATAGCGGAACTGTTGTGTGGATCTCCTACGGCATATTTTGAAGGTTTGTGTGTACTCACAAATAACGGAGATACATCGGGTTTATGTAGTGATAAAGCTGTTAAGTGTGCTCAGATTCCTGCAATGGATGGAGATCTCGGTGCTTACTGTATGGCATTTTTCTGTGACCCTACTTGGGATGGAGATTTCAATAATATCCCTTGTCACACAAATGAATATGGTGATTCCGTTGGTAATTGTTCTGGACAAAGGTTTGGACATGCAATTAGCAAAGACGTTCTTGGGTCCCAAATTACCGGCTCGTCTGAGAATACACTTCTTCTCCCGGAAAGGGGAGAATATAGAATTAGCTCTGAGGACTTTCTATTCAACGAGAGCACTGTATCTAATTTCTCCGACTCTCCTGCATATATTCCTGTTTATCAAGATATCAATGGGAATGGGGAATATGACAGTGGTGACATATATACTCCTAGTTCTGCTGATATCAAAGTTACAAAAGTTGGAGATGTTATGGAACTTGAACTTAAACCAGGTCTAAATATTTTATCAATGCCGCTTTATACAGAAGATTTCGATCGTGCGGTCGAACTTGCAGATGAGATTTTTGCTCAAGGCGGCTCGGCAACCGCAATTGCCACCTATAAGAATGTCGGTTCTCAGCCAGGATGGAATACATATAACATTCGTGGAAATCAGGCTTATTCAGACAGCTTTAATATTGCACCTGGTGATGCATTATATATTGTCGCCAATAAAGCAGTTAAGCTTCAGATGCGCGGAGATCCTTATAAAGCTCCAGTACAGGCGTACTTGAAACAGGGCTGGAATCTCATTGCTATCAAAGGATCAGATAAATCTTATACGACCCAAGAACTTCTTAAAGCTATTAATGAAGTTTCGGGCTTAAGCGCAACCTCAGTTGCGGTATGGGATCCTGAAAAAGGCAAATTTACTACTTATGCGACAAACAATAAAGGGCAAAGTTTTGGATCCAATGTGGATATCTCCTCTGATAGTGGTATATTTGTATATATCGAAAAAGGTATTGGGTATTGGACTCCGTCAAAGTAGTGTGATAGAATTACCTCGAAGTTATAAGGGGAAGGTGGGTTAGTAAACTCACCTTTTTTTTTATAAATTCCTGAGTTTATAAATTTTGTAATAACACCTAAATGGCAATGGTATCAGAGATGCTTGCAGCGATAAATCAACTTGCAGCGGAAAGAGGACTCGACCAAGAAAAAATTCTTGAAGCGTTAGAAGCAGCTGTCGCCGCAGCGTATCGTAAAGAGTATGCAGATAATGCAGATATTGATGTCGAGCTCGACGCAGAGAACGGTGCGTTCAGGATTATTGTTAAAAAAGTTGTAGTCGATAAAGTTACTGACGAAGATATTCAGATTTCTTTAAAAGAAGCCCAAAACATCCAGGAAGGCTTAGAAGTTGGTGATACTATCGAGATAGAACAACAAATCGAGGATTTCGGGCGAATCGCTTCGCAGACAGCAAAGCAAGTTATTATGCAAAAGATTCGTGAAGCAGAGAAAGAGGCTATTTTAGAAGAGTTCAGTGATAAAATCGGCGAAGTCTTTACCGCTATGATGCATCGAATGCAGGGTGGAAGTGCAATTTTTGAAATTGGGAAAGCAATGGCTGTAATGCCGCAAATCGAGCAGGTACATAATGAGTTCTACAGAATTGGTGATAGGTACAAGGTTTACCTGAAAGGTATTGAAGATACTCCGAGAGGAAAGACTCTCATTGTCTCGCGAAGTTGTCCAGAGTTTCTAGAAGCACTTTTTAGAATGGAAGTTCCAGAAATCGAATCAGGTGTCGTTGAGGTAAAAGCATGTGCACGCGAAGCAGGTTTGAGAAGTAAAATGGCTGTTGTGTCGCATCAAGAAGGTGTTGACCCAATAGGCGCATGTGTTGGACAGCGAGGTGCGAGAATCGCAAATGTTATGTCTGAACTAGGTGAAGAAAAAATTGATATCATTGAATGGAGGGAAGATCTTGAAGAGTTCGTAGAAAAGGCTTTAAGTCCAGCCCAGGTTATATCGGTCGATATCGAAGGAGACATCGCAGTTGTTAAAGTCGAAGAGGATCAACTTTCTCTTGCTATCGGTCGCGAAGGGCAAAATGCAAGGCTTGCTGCAAAGCTGACCAGTTTGCGTATAGATATCCAGGGGCCGAATGGTCCTCAAGCACAGGCACAACCAGAAGACGACTCTGATAGTTCGAGTGATGAGCAAGAAAATGAGGTAGCCGCGACAGACGCTAAACTTTCGACAACACTTGCTAATAAGCTCAAAAAAGCTGGGATCTCTGAAGAAGATGCCTCCAACATGACACTGGAGCAGCTCATAGAACTAGATGGTATTGGGAAAGTAACTGCCGAGAAAATAAGAGAAGCTTTGAGCTCAAATAGCTAGACCTTAAAATCTAGTCTAAAATTTAGTATAAATATGGCCACATCTAGAAAAGTAACCAGACATGTGCCGATGAGGACATGTATCGTAACAAGAGAAAAGAAGTCAAAGAATGAGCTTGCCAGGCTTGTTTTTGACCCAGATGTTGGAAGAGTAGTTATCGATCAAACAGGAAAGATCCGTGGAAGAGGTGCAAATTTGAGTCTTGATAGAACTGTTTTGGTTGATGCTCTTGATAAAGGGATATTGGAAAACTCTTTAAAAGTCAAAATAGACAATAATACAAAAAGCCTTCTGATTGAAGAATTTGAAAAATATTTAGAGAAAAGAGCTCTGAGGGGCGAGCAGAAGAATATAACAATCAGGGTAAAAGGTAATAAAGTTAAATTTGAATAATTAGGTATGCCTTCTAAAAAAGAAGATAGGACACCAATAGTAACAATTCTCGGCCATGTAGATCATGGTAAAACTAGCATTTTAGACAGGATCAGAAATACAAATGTCCAGTCTAAAGAAGCAGGAGGTATAACACAGGGAGTTTCAGTATTTTCAGTTCAGCTTGCCGATAAAAAAGATCTTATCCCTGAAATCACTTTTGTAGATACTCCTGGGCATGAGTCATTTGACTTAATGAGATCAAGAGGTGGTAGCATCGCAGACATAGTCCTACTGGTTGTCGCTGCTGATGATGGAATTAAACCTCAAACAAAAGAATCTATTGAGATTATTAACGCAGCTGAGGCAAAGCCAATTGTTGTTATAAATAAGATAGATTTGCCAAATATCGACATTCCAAAAGTTAAAAGAGACCTTGCAGCTGCAGGGATTTCTGTTGAAGGAATGGGTGGAAAGATTCCAGTAGTAGAAGTCTCTGCAAAAACTGGCAAAGGAATTGATACTCTTCTTGAAACGATTTCAGCTACCGCAGAAGTTGAAGGCCTGGTCGATCACGGAAAGTTGGCTAACGGAGTTAAAGGACGTGCATATGTACTTGAATCAGTTAAAGATAACTCAAAAGGCTTTCTGACAAGTATTGTTATGACTCAGGGCGAGATGTCGATTGGTGATTGGGTTGCCTATGTTAGCGGCAACAAAGTAGTATTAGATAGGATCAAAGGGCTTATTTCTGATTCTATGAATATTAATGAGCCGTTCGTAAGTGGTACTGGTGGTGAAGTTCTTGGGATCTCAGGGATGGCTCCTTTAGGCACTGAAATAATATCTCTTGAGAGTAAAAATCTTAAACTAGTAGAAGAGATATTGCTTCCAGAGAATGCTGCGAAAAAAGAAATTCCAGTAGAAGATGCAGTCGAAAAAGAAACAGCTGAAGATTCTGAAGAAGATCAAAATGCAGCTCTATTGTCAGCAATCTTCGGGTCTGGTTCAAAAGAAGATTTGGAAGGTGGCAATTTGAACGTTATCTTAAAAGCCTCTTCTGAAGGTGCACTTGAGGCGATAAAATCCTCACTTGAAAAATTAGAAGTCGATGGCTTTAAAGTCAACTTCATTTCTACCGAAGTAGGCAATATTACTCATAAAGACATAGAGTCTGCAGCTGTGACTAAGGCAATAATCCTCGGCTTTGAAGTTGAAGTCGACCCAACTGCGAAATCAGATATGGACCGCAAACGTGTTCTTGTAAGGACTTATGACATAATTTACAAGCTAATCGATGAAGTTAATGATGCTCTTACTGCTCTTGCTGCACCTGAAGAAGCAGAAGAAGATCTCGGTTCAGCAAAGCTGATGCAAATTTTTGTTCTAAGTGACGGATCGAAAGTTTTAGGCGGGCGTGTCGCAGATGGAAAAATTAAAAGAGGTGAGAAATGCTATATAGTCAGAGACGACGATATTATTGCTGAGGGCAGAATAACTTCTCTACGTGAAAATAAACGCCAGATTAATGAAGCTCTTAAAGGTACCGAATTCGGCGCAATCGTTGAACCTACTCCGGATATAGTACAAGAAGGCGATTTTCTTCACTGCTTTAAGGTAACGAAGCTTTAGGGCTTGATAGATTAATCAAATTTAAAGAGCTCCATAGCTGCTTCTTCATTAATAGCAGGAGCCCTTCTTTCAAGTGCTTTTTTACATTGTCCATCGATTATTCTCATTGTTTCTCGATTGATAGGTAGGACCGTCACAAGGCAGTCTTTAGAGACAGTGCCGTCATCGAAGGGAATATCCATATGAGGTGCCGCTCTATCCCCAGACCATCCGCTAAGACTCGTGGACAGAGCACTTACGAAACCCTGCCAATTAATTCCGATCTGGTCAATGTCTGATGGGCTTTTATTAGATGGGAATGCGATTTCAAAGACCCCCGCTGGAGTGAATACGTAGCTGACGGGATAACTGCCATAAAGTGAGGCTATGCTGCTTAAAAAAAGTCCTGCATCAGTTTCCACAGTCCTAAGGGCACCTTCAGGGAGAGATTTCACAGCCGCTTTGGTTACGTTATTACAAGAAGTGGTATTTGGATGCGCATAACGACCATCATGAGAAGAATCGTAAAGACCCGCAACTATGCGATTCAATCGGCCTGGGTCATCGCTAAAAGTACCATCTTTTTATAAGAATCCAAGCCCAATTGTAGTGACCTATACGTATAGTGTATAATAAAACTATATAGGATATCTATTAGCCATGAAGAAATCATTAAACACTGAGCTTCAAAAAAGCTCAAAAATACTAGTATGCGCTAGCCCATCAACCGTTGACGACGTAAGTGGTGTTATTCTTGTCGCAAAAATCTTGAAAGCACTCAAAAAAGATGCAGATATTATCCTTGAAGACTCTTCTTTAGACAAGCATCTAAAAGAGCTTTTCAAGACCCATGGGGTCAAATACTCTTCAGAGATCAAGCCATCAAGCTATGTTGTTGCAATTGATTATGGCAAGGCTGGAATCGACAGAATCGCTTATGATTCTGATGAAAATACAGGTAAGCTCAAGTTTTTCATAACACCTTCTTCAGGAAAGTTTGATTTCGACAATATTGAATACTCTGTACAAGGAAATAATTATGACCTGATTGTTCTTCTTGGTTTAAGAAGTCTTAAAGACTTGAAGTCATTATACGACAAGAATCTCGAAACCTTTAAGAAAAGGACACTAGCTATCGGTCATAAACAACTCGGAGACGTTTTTATAATGCTTGAAAAGAATGAGAATTTGCTGGCAGGTACATATCGCATTTTTGGTGCAGATTCTATTAAAGCTGTGAATCAGATTTATTCCAATCTCGCCCTTTCTCAAATCGACTTAAAAGAAGGAGTTTGGGATGAAGCCGCTCTTAACGGATTGCTTAGCCTTGCATTATCAGGTGTCGATATTCAAGATGTAATTAATCAGAGATTTTTTAGTAAAGATTATGCAAACTTCGATTTACAGATTAAATTAATGCATAAAGTTAAAGTTGATAAGAAATCAAGGGTAAGTTGGGCCGCTGTAAGCAATCAAGAGATACAATTCAGTAGAATAAAAGAGGGGAATGTTGATACTTCTGGGCGAATAACTTTTAATATTTCTAAAGATTTTGACCTCTGTTTTGCTGCTTATGAAGTTGGAAAAGATGTTATGAAGGTAATTGTTGAATCTAATAATCCTGCAAAATTTGACGCAGGTGAGATTGCAAAAGTTTTTAATGGTGATGGAAATAAGCACCGCGCAGAATTCAGAATTGAAGACATGCCGTTTAAAGATTTTGAGGAAAGATTCTTCCTTGTGCTTCAGGATATGTACGGTCTCGAGATAACCGGGAAGTCGACAAATTTCAAATCTAGTGATGCATAGCTTGACAAAATCCCTTGATTATAGTAAAAAGGGCAGGTCTAAAGTGCATAAGACAAGACATGTTTAGTTAGCAGAAACTATGGTTTTGTTGTTGTATTAATATCTTTATGTTATGTTTATACACCTATGTCTCTTACGCAAGAAGAAAAAAAGAAAATTATAGACAAATATGCGCAATCAGAAGGTGACACTGGCTCGCCTGAAGTTCAGATTGCTTTGTTAACGGCAGGCATCCAGAAACTCACCGAACATCTTAAATCTCATAAAAAAGATAATCATTCTCGGGTAGGTCTGCTTAAAATGGTAGGTAAAAGAAGAAGATTAATCGATTACTTGAAGAGAGTAGACGAAGAAAGATATAATAAACTTGCGAAAAGTCTGGGACTTTAGCCTCCCCAAATAACTTCACCAAATACTTAATTGTAAGTATTTAAGCCTCGAAGAGGTTATTTAAAATCATTTATATATTTATGTTTAAAGAAGTAAAGCACCAATTTGAAATAAACGGAGTTAAATGCTCTTTTTCTTCTGGAAAAGTTGCACGGAAATCCCAATCTGCAGTCCTTGCTCAAATGGGTGATACCGTAGTTCTTGCAACTGTAAACGTTGGACAAGCTCAATCTGAAGCTGAGTTCTTCCCGCTCACAGTAGAGTATCTTGAAAGTATGTACGCTGCAGGAAGGATCTCAGGATCTAGATTCAGAAAGCGAGATGGGTTTCCCAGTCCTGATGCTATTTTAAACGCACGAATTATTGACCGCACATTCCGACCACGGTTTCCCGAAGACTATAGAAACGAGGTGCAAGTTATAGTTAAAGTGTTGTCTTACAATGAAGATCAAGACCCTCTGATTGTGGCTACCAATGCCGTCTCTGCAGCGTTAATGATATCGGGTGCTCCGGCAAATGAACCGACCTCTCTTGTGAGAGTTGGGCTTGACGAAAATGGTAAGTCCGTTGTTCTCAATAAAGCTGTAAGTAGAGATGATTCTATGGATGGACTAGTTAAGATGAATCTAGTTTTAGGCGGAGATGGTGAAACCGTTGTTAATATAGACGGTGCAATAGCAGATTTTTCTGAAGAAGTAGTTTATGAGAGTATGCAATTCGGTCTCGATGCTATGAAAGACTGGCTGGAGGCGATTAAGACATTTGCTGAAAAAGTCGGCACAAAATCTTACGATTATACTTCCTTCGCTATGCCGGAAACTCTTGTTGAAGAACTTACTCACAAATTCGGTGAGAGAGTTCAAGAGTATTTGGATCTATCAAACTTTGAAAAAGACAATTTTGTTAATGACGAACTCGCTACAGCTTTTGAAGGACGATACTCCAAAAGAGTTATTGGTGAAGCCTGGTGGAATGTTGTTAAAAAGTATGTGAGAAAGCAGGTTATGGAGGAAGATAAACGTATTGGCAAACGTAGCCTAGACGAAATTCGAGAAAGAGATTACGAGCTTGATGTCTTACCCATGACACATGGATCTTCACTGTTTACAAGAGGAATGACTCAAGTTTTATCAGTAACCACTTTAGGGTCGTTAAGGCACCAGCAGATGATTGATGATATGACCGGCAGTGAAGAAAGGCGGTTTATGCATCACTATGTAGATTCGCCTTACGTTTACAGTAATCCAATTGGCAGGGTTCATTATATGCCAAGTAGAAGAGCTATCGGTCACAGCGCTTTAGCTGAAAAAGCATTTTATCCAGTGCTTCCATCTGAAGAAGAATTTCCATACACGATAATCTGTACTTCGGAGATAATGGAAGAACACGGGTCTAGCTCGATGGCTTCTTCGACCGCGCCAACTATGTCTATGATGGCCGCAGGAGTGCCTTTAAAGAAACACGTAGCAGGTATAGCGATAGGCTTGATTTATAACGAAGACCACTCAGAATATAAACTGCTTACAGACATGGGTGAAGGCGAAGATTTTTACGGATTTATGGATTTCAAAGTTGCCGGAACTGAAGAAGGGATAACAGCAATTCAAATGGATACCAAAACGCCTGGTTTACCGATGGAGATTGTAAAAGGTGCTCTAGAGAAAGCAAAAGCAGCTCGAATGACGTTACTTCAAGAGATGAAGAAAGTTATTGCTCAACCTCGTCCAGCAGTTTCAGACAAGGCTCCTAAGGTCAAAGTTATCCATATTCCAGTGGATAAAATCGCAGACCTCATTGGTCCTGGTGGAAAGGTTATTAAAGGCATTACTGAAGATTCTGGTGGAGCTGAATTGAATGTTGAACAAGACGGAACAGTCCACATCTTTGCTCAAGACGAAGAAGTTCTCCAAAAAGCTTTAAAGATGGTTGATGACGCAGTGTTTATTCCTGAAGTAGGAAAAGTCTATGAAGGTAAAGTTGTCAAAATAATGGATTTTGGGGCGTTTGTGGATATAGCTAAAAACGTAAGCGGTCTCGTCCACGTTTCAGAGATGTCAGATGAGTATGTCAAAGACGTTAGAAACTTTGTTAAAGAAGGCGATACCGTGATGGTTAAACTTCTCAGTATCGATGATGAGGGGAAACTGAAACTCAGCATGAAGGCCGTGAAAAAAGATGCTACAGAACAAGCTAAAGAATAGACTTAGGGTTATAGGTAAGTTTTATTGGCCTTAAATACCATTTTTGGTAAGTAAAAAGCAGCAGTAGAGCTACTAAATTTGCAGCTACTCCAGCCATAGCGCCGAATTGATTCAAGTAAAAGTATAAAAGATCTAGCACTGTTAGAGACAAAAGTGTAGCAGTAATAGCTGTCTTGGTTCCCATTTTTTCATATCCAGTTAGGAAAAATATTAGAGATATGAGGTATAGTGTTCCTATTGTCAGCTGCAGAGTTAGCCTTAGATTGAGCCATACAGGGCTAAAATTTGTAAGATCGACGCTTGTAAGGAGGATATGAGACAAGATTTCATTTGCGTTTGCAGGTGATAGCCAAGCCCAGACAAGGATTACGCCAAGCAAAACAGTAAAAGTTGAAATCGGAGTAATCGCCCAAATAATAATCTTAAGATGTCGTTTTCTCCCTATAGTTCTACCTACTGATAGTAGCCAGCGGTTTATTTTTGTCTGCAGACTTGCTTTGTGGGGGGCAAGTTGGAGCTGTTCACATCTAAGATATTTAGAAAGCTGTTTCGCAAGCAGGCTTATATGTTGCTCTTTTGACTTTGAGGCATTTTCAAGTTCCGCCAGCAAGCCTATTCTTTCAAGCGGATCTAGATCATCATCTAAAAGCTCACGAATATTGATAAGAACTCTGTATAAACTAGCCCGCGGACTTTTTTGCCTTGATTTTTTAAGTAGTAAGAACAGAATTATAATTAAGAGAAAAATTGAATAGATAATCGGTGCAGCAGGAGGGAAGAAGTAGTCGTTTGTATGTGTAATGAATTTCCCAATTTCATCAATAAAAAGCCCGGCACCAACACCGCTAATCATTGCACTCAGAATCTTAATCCACTTATTTGCAAAAATGAGTAGAAGATAAGTTGATATTAGCAAAAGTAGACCTCCCCATACCGAATGAGCTATGTGAAGAATCTGATTGCTTAGCTGCGGATAGTTAGTGATAAGCAGCAGCTCTCTTGTAAAAGCTACAGAAAATCCGAACATAATGACTGAAAGCATGATGTCTCTATCTGCACCTGGATTGATAACCAGTCCTCTTGAAGATTTTTTATGTTTGGTAGGCAGTTTTGTATTCATTCGCTTTTCGAACAATTAGGCGCTGTATATTTAAGTGTCAAGTTTTACTCCTTACTCTGGTTTCCTTATTTTTGCAATAAAGAAAGCTGGCATTAGGCTGCTTGGAATCACTCGGACTGCTTTTGTTACTTGTTCTGAGTAGTCGTTTCCACTCCAATGTTTGATTCCCGGCGTGACAAGTTGTTTGTACTCTTCAAATGAATCGCCTTTCACTACACTGATCTCTTCGATTTTTGCTTCTGTGTGCCGCTCAATAAGGTGGGTCAGTACAGCCTCGTTTTCATCAGGTTCAAGAGTACAGGTTGAATAAACAAGAGTTCCTCCTGGCTTAAGACATAAGTATGCTGATTCGATTAGTTTTTTTTGAAGCTTACTCATTGCTTTGACCTTCTTGATACTCCAAAATCTCAAAGGTCTAGGGCTTCTCAAATATATCAGCCCTTCTCCACTACAGGGGGCATCAAGCAGAACTTTGTCAAAATGAGAAGAAAACCTGCTTCCGATTGATTCACCTGGTGTCTGAGTGACCTTAATATTCTTGATATGGAACTGATAGATTATATTCCTTAGCTTCCCAATTCTTCGGAAATCTTGGTCATTGGCAACTAGATCCGCTTTATCACCCGTCAAAGCGGCAATCATCGAAGTCTTGCTTCCTGGTGCCGCACACATATCTAAAATTCTTTCTCCAGGCTTTGGATCTAAAGCAATAACCGGTAACATGCTTGAAAGACTCTGAATGTAGAAGAGGCCTGATTTGTACTCTGTAATTTTAGAAAGCTCTGATTTGTCGTTATCTCGGATGATATATGTATCTTTACTCCAAGAAACAGGTTCGAGAGTAAAGCCTTTTGATTCAACCCTCGATTTTATATTTTCAACTGGACCAGCAAGTGGGTTGAGTCTAATTGCTGAAACAACTCTCTCGTTAAACATTCTATTAACATCTTTTTTTGAAACATTAAGAATACTTGCCAGTCTAGATATAAAGATGTTTTCTTTCGTGTAAAACTTTTTAGCATTAGATTTTTTACTGCTATACCGGTTTCTTTTCATGATGAGATAATATCCTAAATTGGCGTGAAATGTAAGCAGAAAGGCATTTGCATTCTTGAAATAATCTTTAAATCACAATATCATGATCTAAGTGGGAGTTTCTTTTTATGAACTGCTCCGTTTATAGATATGGATAACTTTTTTATCATTTAAATGGCTACTAAATCTCGTCAAGTAAAGAAAGATACGAAGAATAAAGAAAGTAAGTTTGACCCGGGACTTGTGAGATACGCTTTCTATTCACTCACCTCTTCGATGGTTTTAGGCTTGTTATTTGTATACTTCTTTGTCTGGGATTCCCCAGCAATATCTCACTTTTTGTTCTATCTAGCTGTCTTTGTAAATTCTCTTATACCGGTTTTCTTATGGAATCGTGATGCACTTGCTAAGAATAAAAGGTTTCTGGGAATGCTTCTTGGAGTGATGAGTGTTGTTTCTTTATCATCTCTCTGGGTTCGGAACTCTTTTGCGCTGCTAATTGCCGTTTTTGCTTTGCCGACTGCGTACTCAATAACGCTATCTGTTGTACATGCCGGAAAAAAGTCTTTAGAACTTTCAGTCCGGCGGCTTGTTACTTGGCCATTTATTTTGTTTCTGTCTTGGTTTGGCGATCTCGCTGCATATATCCGTCATCTGAAACCGAGTTATATCAAAAATTCTAGATTCGGATATTACGGTGCGAGAGTATTACTTGGTCTGTTCGTTGCATCTCCATTTATACTTACCTTCGTACTATTGCTTTCTTCTGCAGATGCCGTTTTCCAACAGCTCGTGAGAGACCTAATCAATAAAACTTTCGGAAGATGGTTTGCAGATTTTGAGTCTTTTGTCGTCTTTGTCGGAAAATTCTTCGTAGCCCTGGCTGTAGGTATCTACTTCTCTATATATAATTTTTCTCTTTGGAATCCTAAATCTGTTTTGTCTAAATGGTTGCGGAAATCATCTGAAAAGAAAGAAGTCATTATTAAAAAAAGTTGGAATGTAGTAACCGCATCATCTTTTCTATTCTTCCTTAATCTCGTGTTTCTGACTTTTGTGGTTGTCCAGTCAACATATCTTTTTTCAGGGGATAATAATGTCATCGGTGCAAATGCAGAGTTTACTTATTCAGAGTATGCAAGGAGAGGATTTCTTGAACTTGTTATCGTGTCGGGACTTGTTTATCTCATAGGCATAATCCTTGATCTTAAAGTAAAAGCTACTACGCAATCTCAGAAGCTTCTGTTCAGGACAAACTTTATTGCCTTAATACTCTCTACGCTAGTAATTTCTATATCTTCACAGATGAGGTTATTCTTGGTCGAATCTGTGTATGGATTTACTGTTGTTCGGATATGGGGACATGCTTTTACTGCAGTAATAGCGATTCTCCTCGCTCTACTCCTTGTCGCATTAATCGCAGAAAACAGCCAGAGATTTATCAGCAAATCAATTTCATATCTGTTTATTGTATTCTTTGCATTAGGACTGTTACTACCTGTAGACAATTTTGTTGCGAATCTAAATTATCGGAGATACAAAGGTAACGGGAAAATAGACGTCGTCTATCTGTTAAATCTTTCGACTGAAGCTTCACCTGTGTGGTTTAAAGTCGAAAGTGATCCCACAACTTCAGATCTTCTGAAAGACGCTGTCCGTTCAAAAATTCACAGTCGTGCAGTCGAAGTAACAAAAGACGAGGCATGGTTTAAATTGAATATATGGGATGCTTACTTGAAGAGGAATGTCGAGAAACTCTCAGACAGCGCGAGTACTTCTGAGAGTAAAGTGCAAGATTCTCTCGTAAGTTTTCTAGAGAATTACGAAGATGCTTTACTAGATGGTGACTATCAAAAAGCTTACGACACATTCTGGTCGGATAGTACAACCGCAGTCGACTTTACTGGGCTCGACAAATATACAATCACCTCGTACTCAGTTTCGGATTCTTATACTGTTGATGCCGACAGTATTCTTTCAGACACTAAGAGCCTTTTTGAAAATAGTGGATATTGGGACGGAGTTTATGTCCCTATTGAATTCAGATTTACTCCGGGACACCTTGACACTAAGTGCACTTCCGATTCGGTAAGAGTAAGGATTGAAAATGGAGAGTGGAAGATCGTCTCGTCTTCGTATCTGCCACTCGGAAAAGATCTATCCTTGAGTAGGTACAGGTTTTCGGCGGGTATTGATACTCAAGACCCGTTTGCGAACCTTGAAAGCATATATTCTGATTACGGGTGTGAGTAGGGAGAAGGGAGCTTGCCCTTAGCTTTTTGATGTGATACTTTGGACAGAGTGTAGTTAAGTTTATTAATGACGTTGAGATGACAATGCCGTCAAGAACAGACCCAACTGATTCCCCACCTATGATCGTGGAAAGCTCTGTGGGGGGTATACACCTCTTTGATTCCGGCTCGATACCGGAGGCCTTGCGAATTCCTATTGCTCGATTTACAACTTACTATGAAGAACGATACGGGAGAGCTCCTGAGTTTAAAAATGCATATATGATCTATATAGATGCGGATATGGTACCTTCAAGCACAGTCCCAATAGTTTCTGACTTTCTCGGGGAATGGAGCAGTGCGCCTACCTATGAAGATGCTCGAAGAGTCGTAGGAGAGGCCAGAATTGAAGCAGCCTTGGCTCGAAGTCCATATATCGAGCAAATTATTCGTGAGACAAAAATGCCCGACGAAAATATACCCTATTTAGTCACGGGGTTTATGAATACTGATCCATTCTTACATATGCCAGTGGCGTTAGATTACCGTCTGAGAGAATTAGGTTGTTGGGGAGACCCTGTAGTTGCTGGATACGAAAGTTTCAATAGGCCCGGAAACCCTGGTTTTAAGGATCATACGGCATTGCGGGAGCTTAGTTTTTTGGATGAATTGGATTCTCTTGGAACGACTCTTTCTGCTTCTGGTGTGAATCCCGGAGATATATTGAGTGGGAGTACAGGTATGATTTATTTGCGGCAAGACTTTGCAGATCGGGTTGCAGATCTCCTTACAAGGAAGATCGGACGTACTAAATCAGTTGGGTATTTTCAGTTGGGTTGTGAGAAGGAGCCTATTCTCAATGGAGGGATGTGGTTTGGCCTTATCACAGCTGCTGCAGCTGTTGCTGCCACTGATGGCCATATGGTTGATTATAATCCTGGTGGCTCCGTTTTAGATGAAGGGGTATACCATCAGCGCAGAGATACACTGCAAGAACAAATGGGTACATTAGTGTGGCCACTTATACAGGATAAGCTAAATATGGTAATGACGCATCGTTCAGTAGACCCTGCCTTTTTAAAAATTGGTAATATTCAAATTCCAACGAGAGAAGGAAAACCTGTCAGCCTTCGCGAGAAGTTAGACACAGCTCTTTCCAAGGCGATGGTTGATTCTTCATCTGAGGCTGCTACCGTAGCTGGTGTGACTAGACGCCGAAGGCTTAAAACACTCTTGGACGCAGTCAATGTGTGGGATGAATTTATTGACGATGGATCTAAGGGAGGAAATCGTGGGATTGTTCCGAGAACATATACATCTGAAGTTATGTCAACCGCTCTTGTCGTTGCTCAAGAAGCGACTGGTCTTGTCGCTGATCCGGCCAGAGCTGTTTCAATTCTCAGTTTAGCAGATCTTAGCCCAGAAACTTCTGCGATGGCTCGTGATTCGATGACTAGTGGTGTTGAGGGCTTGGCTCTTGTAGTCACAGAAGAAGGAGATTCTGACCTGTTGACTGTTTTTCGAGAGATTCAAAAACAGTTAGACCAAGAAGATTCTACTTTGGGAGCCGATTTACAAACATATTTGAATACTGATTTTCTTACGAAAACAACTCGAATTCCGGGACTCTTTTCTAGCTATGTAGACAATGGATTAAGAACTGCGGCATCCGTTTTTAGAGAAGCTTCTGCTTCGGGTGTTCGATTCCCTGATGAGAATTTGAATTACCAATGGCTCGTTACTACAGAAGGTAGAGCTTGGCTTGCGGCTACGGCCAGGAGTTTGAAGGTTCTTTGGGCTGCTGCCCACCCCGACAAGTTAGCTCAGTCTCCATTATTCGTTAATTCACCAGATGCCGCAGCGTCAATTGGGGGTACGGTATCTCCTATAGTCGGTTCTATTGCTGATTGGATGTCGACATTAAACAAGTTGATACAAGAGAGTTCCTAAGGTTTGCTTTGATGAAGAGCCTTATTGGTTTGTTGAGTTGATGGATACAGTGTTGTTTTTTGCTTAGGTTCTGTTCCTTGGGCTTCCTTGCGTGTAAATCTATTGTATAGTAGATTATATTATTGTTACTTAATCATACATTGATATGTCTATACTTCTTTCAAAGCAGAAGCTGCTGAGATACAGCCTTCTCTTTTTTATTGTTCTCTTTCTCTCTGTTATTGCGATCCTTGTTTATATGCGCTTGTCTCCCAAAGAAGTTCGGGTTACAAACATCACTTCAAATTCAGCGTCTTTATCATGGGTTACTAAGTCTAAGACAGACGGGGTTGTTTATGTGAAAGAGGGAAAGAATTTAATACTTCCTTTCGTGATTAAAAATGACAATGTAAGTTATGACGACAGAGATGTTGCTGCTGCTGAATTGCAAGCTGCCGAGAAAGTACAGGCTGAAGCCTCAGCGAACGGAACAGTCACCTCAGAAATATTATCTGAAGATGTAAAAGTCGAAAAAACAGGTAAATACTATACACACCACATTACTGTCAAAAACCTAGACCCTTCAAAAGAGTACTCATTTTATGTCGGCAGCGGTTCTCTGCTTTGGGCATCTAAAAATGGAGTCTCTGGTGCGAGTACATTCGAGACATATGCCCTCTCCGATGCAGCAACTCTTCCCCAGATCGATCCTGCATATGGGAAGATAGTAAATGGAGGCAGTGATACTTATGAAAACGATGCATTAGTTTATGTCTCTCTTAAAGATGATAGCATCAGTGCCGAATCAACAACTCTTTCTGCAGTCGTCCGGGACAATGGCTCTTGGTACATCGATCTAAGTTCTGCAAGAGTGATCGGTGGGACTGAGTTATTTTTAAGCAAATATACAGAACCAAGTGAGAGCATGATTGACTCGATTGAAGTTATTACCAGCTACGGCTCAGCAGACAAGGAAGTCTCTCGAAATGTCGATTCTCCTGCTGAAGATATTGTTGTCAGCGAGTCAGGCTCTTCTTCAACTTCATCATTAGTCCCAGTTGCCTATGCAAGTCCTTGTTATGGGAGGTGGAGTGTAACATGTTCAAACGGGGCAACTCACTGTGAAAACAGAGGAAATATCCAAGAGGGTTTTGTTCAAGTTTGGGGGAGTGGTGCACAGTCACATTGGGCAAGTGAAGCTTGTAAAGTTGCTGTGAGTACAAATAATTGTAACGAGCCTGACAATCCATCACTCTGTCCTTCGTCCGGCGGTGTCGGTGGGGGAGGGTCGGTTCAAGAGGTATCGGCACCTGCTTCTAGCTCATCTTATGAAGACCCCGACTGTGGGAATATTATTTCGCAGAATTTAGTAAAATCGACTGGAGATTTATGCGATGCCGGCTCTTACTGTCCGTTATCAGCGGCAAGTAGTAGATGGCCTAATCGGGGCGGATGTGATGGCGGTGGAAGCTTAGGCTGCTTTGGATGTAGTGATGGGAATTATAGATGCGGGGAAGACTCCTCGAGTGCTTGTGGGATCGTAACTAGTACTGGAGGGACTACTTCCTCCGGATCCGGCACCGGTGTAACTGTTAATCCCGGGATCAACGGTAGCAGTGGAACAACGGGTGCCGCTACATCTGGGACAAGCGGTCCATTATCTGGCAATGGTGACACCCAGGTATTAGCAGACGGAACGATTCGGGTCACCGGTCTAAGTGGTAGGCTACTTGCATATTACGCAGAAGGGATTTGCACTTCGGATAATTTAGGACAAGCCTGTCCAGGCTATTCGGAACTTGTTTGTGCTCACGATGTCGTTGACAGCAAGTATCTTTGTGTCTCGCCTGGGAGCGGTCAGCTGGACTCCAGATACAATTTCTACCACTATGAGGTCAATCCTGATGGTACCAAGAAAAATACTCTTCCTGAAGGAACAAGTGAAGCAACTGAAGGATGGGGAGGAAGTGCATGTGCTGCAGATCCTGCGAAAGT
The DNA here is from genome assembly GCA_020632375.1 of Candidatus Nomurabacteria bacterium. GTDB lineage: Bacteria > Patescibacteriota > Dojkabacteria > SC72 > JAHDCA01 > JACKFR01. The sequence goes on along the minus strand of JACKFR010000003.1, from coordinate 46,265 downwards.
TTGCAATGATTGCCGTGGGGTTGTCGCTCAATATGACGGTAGAGACTACTTGTGTACAGATAGAGTTTTTGCAAATGGGCTGGGAGATTATCATTGGATACAGCTAGTGCCACAAGGTGAAATTTGCCAAGATGATGGGACCGGTCTTAAATGTCAGTGTGATGGGAGTTATGTTGACAAAAGGATTGGTCAAGTCTGCAAGCAAGGCCTTTTTGAAGCCCCAGGCCGGATCACTATATCAAGAGGACAGCAGTGTTGCGGTAACAGTGCAGGATGTTGGTGTGACGCCTACGGAACAGAAGAAATTTTTAACGATGGCGAGTGGTGTAAACAGATTAGTGAAGGTGGATGCTGGGATCTCGAAAGCCAGGACATAGGGACAGTTTGTGATAAAGAAGGGCATACGTGTGAAGAAACAAGTGGTGCGACTGGTCTTACATGTCGTGGTAATCAAAGGACGAGTTGCCCTACTACGACATCGCTAAACTCTGGCCGAGCTGTTTTAGGTGCTTCAACAAGTAAGTTTTCATTTTCTCCATCTGGTGAAACAGTGATTTTTGAAGACTCAGGTATTTATTGCACGATTTATAATGGAGAAAAATACTGTTTTGAAGTTTTACAGAAAAATGCTGAAACACTACTTTATATAGATGAGAATGGAAACGGAGAATATGATGAGGGCACCGATGTTAATGTCGCAGATGTAGTTGATCTTGAGCTTTCAAAAGAGTCTACAACAAGAACTTATGAAATATCTGCTGGATTTAACTTGGTCTCATTTGATTTTGTAGATCCGTCAGAGCCTAATATGGCAAGTGATCTCCTCACTTCGCTTAATGCCGATTACAGTGATGCCTTTTATTCAATCGCACGATTTGACTCAGGTAAATGGGAAGTAATCGGGAATCGTAACGGAGACACTTACGGTAGCCAAGACTTCCAGATAATTCCTGGACGTGGTTATGTTCTCAAATCTAAACAAGATTTGGTTGTGACTCTTTCTGGGAAAGGGATTATTGAACCAGTTCCGGTATCGCTCATGCAAGGGTGGAATCTAGTGGCCGTTCATGGTACATCAAAAGCTTATACTGCTGAGAGTTTGATTGACTCTGTAAATGGTCAAGAAGGATTTACTGCTGTTAATGTGACTGAATGGGATTCGAGCAAAGCAAAATATGAGGGACTGCAAAAAGAAACCTCAGATAATGGTGTCGCAGATGTTTATGGGTTTGATTTTCCGATAAATGTTACTAGCGGATACTTTTTGAAAGTTGACGATGGTAGTGGTTTATGGACACCCGCAAAATAAGAGAAAGAATTTGACAATATTTAGGGAATTTGACTATATTGATATATAGGCTATAGAAATAAATTTGTTTTAATCTTAAATGGATGGTTCACAGATTGTTAAAAAAAAATCCCAAGACTCATCGTCTTCACGGTCAGAGTCACCCTCTGTTAAATCTACTTCTCCTAAAAGGTTTAAGCTAAATCTCGGAAGTATAAACCTTAAAAAGTTCCTCCTTTTGGCATTATTTTTTTTAGTATTGGGCGTTCTTGTGGCATTTACATACAGCTGGTTTACCGTAAAACCCGAGAAGCTTATGATAACAAATATTACAAGTAACTCTGCAACAGTTTCATGGGTTACTAAAGATAAATCTCCTGGTGTTGCTATATACAGAGAAAAAAAGTTTTCCTTACCGGTTATGATCTCAACCACAGGTTCAAATATTGCTTATGATGATCGTGATGTAAAGACTGCAGAACTTTCTCTCGCAGAGGAGAATAGGAGAAAGGTTTATGAGAATGACCAAGGGGAGATTTCTTTTACAGATATAAATACCGAGGTAAAAGTTATTGGGAAGGAAAAATATTATGTACATCATGTGACTCTTCTCGGTTTGGAGTCTAAAAAGAGCTACTACTTTATGGTTGGAGATGGATTTTTCTTTAAAAAAATAAAATCTGCTCAATTTGGTTCTGATAGTTTTACAACGTTCGAAGAACCGGACTCTATTGACGTTCCAAATCCTACATACGGTAGGATCTTTGATAGTAATGACCATAGTAAAGGCTCCGGTGATGCGGTTGTTTACATTCAGCTTGATTACGGGGATGGCTTAATCTCTCAGTTTTACTCCGCTGTTACCTCAAGTAATGGGACTTGGTATCTTGATCAGTCCAATATCTACAATATAGACGGAGTTGCTTTAGATAGAGTTCACGACGGTATGGTACAAGATGTGTATGTGGAAGCCGGTGCCGGTGGTGCAGTTGGAGTTTTCGAGAACTCAACATCCCAAGATGCACCAATGAGGGATTTAGTGCTTTCTGAAGATATCAGCACCTCTGTTTACACTCTATGGTCATCACTTCGTGGAAATAATTTAGTATCTGAGGCTTATGCTGCGGATAACCTCCCTGACTGCAGTTACTGGAGTTGTACAAATCAAATGGTTAATGGTCAGCTACAGCCAGGCTTTTGTATTACAAATTACTGTAATATTACAAGCACAAATCCTTGTAAGGTGGACACTTGCGGTGGTGTAGACGAAAAGAGCTCTTTCTTACCAAGTGAACCTGCGCCTGGATCAGATATGTCAGTTTCTGCTTCACAAGAAAATACTGGGATTGAGAATGACTGCACAGGAAAAGATTGTGGATTAGGTAAATGTATAACCGGCCCAAATCCTAACGATGGGGGATGGGGGTGTGATTGTACTGCCGACCCAGATATACCTCCTTCCACCAGTCCTAAAATGTGTGGCAGTATAGGTACACCTGTTGATGACACGGGAGCTATTGCAATCGGGAACTGTAATACCGTACCTGATTCAATGAGATGTAAAGATGATGGCGGATTACTAGAATGTGGCTTCGATGCCTGCGGGAATCTTTGCACTAATGTTTGCAACCCATCTACTCAGTACTGTAGTACTACGGGGTCATGTACTAATTATCCTTCTCCGGAATCTCAGGTAATCGAGTCGGCAATAGAAGACAATCCGCTTCAACCTGAAATTGACGGAACCAGGGCTATTGCTCTTAGCCCTGCTTTATTACCTGTTGATACAAGCTCTGACAGTGAGGGTTTTTCTGATGAAGAGTTACTACCTGATGGCGCTTTGTGGAGCCAGAAAGGGTATGGAAATGATTCTACATGTGGTGGAAGGACAAGTAGCGATCCTGCATGTGGTTCTTGTAACCTTTTAAGTTACTCTAATCAAAATACCTTTCAAACGGCATTTTATTATTACGTGTGTGTTCCTAAAAATGATCTAAGAATTTTTGAGTTAACGTATAAGACTTCAGGAGATTGTGAAACTGCATGTGGCGATTTTGGTAGCTGTAATGCTACTGGAGAGATGACCTGTTTTGTCGGAGAGGCTGGATGTGACCCGAATTCTTTATCCAATGCTGAAATTGGAACTGCGTGTGATACCCCGGGTTCATATGGGTGCGATGAAAATGGAGCCTTAAGTTATGTATATCAAACTTACCGATGTGTTCGGGACGGAAGTGATGTGATGGGGGAATCTACAGTGAATTTAATCACAGAAGTATCTGCTGATGAAGCGACACCACTCAAGAGCAATACGGTGATTTTTGACCCATCGGCAGGTGTTTACTATATCCCAAACGAAGGAGTTTATACGGTGACATTCAAAGGTAAAGAATACGAAGCAATAGTAGATGATATATCCACCCCTGTGAAGCTCTTTATTGATGTAAATGGCAGTCTTGTATATGATGAGGGGGATATTATTCTAACTCAAGATCCAACTGAGCTAAATCTTGTTCGGTCAGAGTCATTATTAAAATACGATCTAAAGAAAGGATATAATTTCATCGCCGTTCCGCTAGTTATGCCTAAGTTTAATACTGCATCACAGTTTCTTTTAGAATTAAATTCACAATCAGATGGCAACGTACTCTCAATAGCAAAGTATGACTCGCGATGGCAGATCGTTGGCTCTAACGGAGATAATTATGATGCAAACGATTTTCAGATCGTTCCGGGTACTGGGTATATAGTCAAGGCATCCGCCAATACGACTGTGGAAATCAGAGGGCAAGAGATCAAGTTTGACTCTGTTGGCGATTTTGCTCCAATATACTTTAATTCCGGATGGAATCTTGTAGGCATCTATGGTTCAAATGCGAAGGAGTATACTGCGGAAAGCTTCATCGATGCGATTAATTCATATACAGAAATAGATTTAACTGCAGATAATGTAACACGGTGGCCAACTGAGAAGGCTCGATATGAAGGTCTCCAAAAAACAATTAATGACGATGGCACGAGTGATGTTTATGGGTTTGATTTTCCGCTTGATAATACTCAGAAAACGGCTTACTTTGTTAGAGTTATTTCGGGACAAGGTAAGTGGGAGCCTGGTTTATAATCAGGTTCCATTACAAATGAGTAATTTAAAGTAAAAGGTTAGAATGGACACAAACTCAATACCGGCTGAATTCTGGATGGTGATTGTCAGTGCATTGACACTGATGCTATGTTTGATTCTCTATTACTTCGCAATGCTTTTAAAAGAAGCTACAGCTACAGTAGCTGAGACTCGTAAAACAGTAGCAACAGCAAACTCTCTGCTTGATGAAATCGCCGGGGCAGTTGCAGATGTAAAAAATACGATCAAGGGTGTAGCTACAACTGTAGATCACGTGAATAATATAGTCCGAAAGCCAATACTTCGGCTTGGAAGCATAGTTGACCGGTTTACAAACAGTAACAGTATAGACGAAGAGTAGCTACGTCTCCTTTTGAAGCTGACTATAGAATCTTGCTTACAACGTCATTAAAGGTGTCTACCTCTTTTTGCAGATCGTTTTCATTCTCATATCCATTACCAACTCTGGCGTATTTGCATCCAAATACAAAAGTCGGAATAGTCTGATTGGGATTGAATTCGTCGTAAATTTTCTTATGCTCTTCAGGAATTCCTTTTTCACCAGTCAGAACGTTTTCATTTGTGTCTACTTCGTATCTGTAAACGACTACATCTTTCTGCTCTTTTGCCCATGAATTAAAAGTATCTCCTACCCATTGACAGTGGGGACACCATGTCGCCGAAAACATAAATACTACCGGCTTGCCATCTTCGGTACATAGCTCGTTGTCATACTCTGTAAATGTTTCGAAATCTCCGAGAGCTTTACCTCTGCCGGCATAACTTAGTGCACCTGCAACTGAATCATTTGAATCAGCGCTGGCGATTAGTAGGCTACTTCCTCGTGTTGCGAGCAAGATCGCGAAACAAACAATAATCGTGGTTATAATTATCGCAACAGGGGTAAGGTATGCACTCAACAGACTCGGGAGACGTATCTCGACTTCTTGAATTGTTTCTTTATGCTTCTTTTTGCGCACTTGAAATATTTAATGAAATTCAGCTACTCGGTACATTATCTATTCTGTGAGCCTAAATGGCAAGAGGATTGATGGGGACATCCTATAGTAGTGTAATCGTACATTAATTTTAATAGTATCGATATGAAATTACAAATCAGTAGTCTTGACACAGCCACTCCGAATCAGGTTCGTGTACTCGAAGCAAAGCAGCGTGGTTGGGGTTCTCTTCTACATGCAATTGAGTCTGCGAAAAGAAATGGAACATCTTGTCAGCAATTTAGACCAAACATGGGTAAGCCGTTTGAGGAGGCTCCTAAAAATTTTGCAGATATCGACGTCGCTGTCCGTGAATATGGTGATAAAATTAATGTATGGCCAGTTAGACAGCAGTTTCTTTCACCCTTTACGGTCTCGTTTACTTGGGAACAGAGTGATCCTAGTAAGAGGGTATTACTTGCAGGACCCGCAGGGTTTGTCTTAAAATATGGCGAGGATTCCGGCCAGACTCCATATACTATTGATGATTTTACATCAGAAGAAGGTGACTGTTTATCTCTTAGAGGAGATTTAACCTTGCGTGTTATGGGTGAAGTTCTTCATGCTCTTGCAGAAAGTACAGGTCAATCTGTAGTTCAGAGACTTGTTATCTCGAATGCTGATGAGGGTACTCTTGAACAATTAGCGAGACATCGTTTTGTGATAGAGGAGGGTTATGGGTTCGTCATGCGTAGAACGTATTCTCCTTTGGGATCATATTTATCTGAGGATCTAGACTAGTTTAGAGGTACTTGGTCTTCAAATATAGTAGTCTATGGGAAAGAAAGTGTATTTTGTCTTTCGGACCCTGCTCGTAAAGAGCGGGGTCTGATTCTGTTTAGCTTTCCCCCCAAGTATACACATCCATCAACCTGTTGTATTATAGAAAAGCCGTATAATTGACAGATGATTCACTAATCGAAGGATGTATATAACCCCAAGACAAAAAAGAAGGTACTTAGTTACCTCAATACTTTTGGTAATAGCGATCCCCGTGACTGTCGTTGCAATATATTTTGCAACCCAGTGGCTTAGCAGTGCTGGGCAAGATAAAACACCGCAAGAAGTCGCAATCAGCAACCTTACAACAAACTCTCTTACCGTAACCTGGGTTACTGGGAAAAAAACAAACGGCAGTATAATCGTGGTCAAAGATAAAAAAGACAGCAGCCCAGTTATAGACACTAGAGGAGCAGATACTCGTAAAACTCATTTTGTCGAGTTGGTCTCTCTTGAGCCCGATACTGACTACACTTTTAAGATCGTTTCTGATGGTGAAGAATTTACTTCAGAAGGCAATAAAAACTTTAAGTTTCATACTGCACCGCTTACAGACGAAACTCCGGTTCCCAAACCTGTTTACGGCAAGGCAAAAGGCTTAAGTGCAGATGATGCAATTATATTTGTTTTTGTGAGTTCACCCGAAGAATCACTCCCAGTCTCCGCGGTACCTAGTGCTACAGGAAACTGGATTGTAGATCTTTCATCTCTTAAATCAACCGATGGAAGCAGCTCTGTCTCTGTTTCATCGGATACTGAAGTTACCGTGATTGTGCAAGGCGCCGATGATAAAGGAGCCGTAGAAACAGGCACTTACTCTGATGTCTTTGATGATAGCGGAGAGTTAAAAGAGTCGGTTGACTTAACTGTGGATACAGGAATTCAGGCTTTTGTTGAGCTTCCATCTCAATCGAAGATTACTGAAGTAATTGCCAGTTCACCTGGTACTACAACAGGCGGGACATCAGGAACAAGCGGGACAATGGGTACAACCGGCAGTACCTCCGGAAGCGGGTCAACTGGAAGCGGAACGACCGGATCTGGGACGACAAGTGGGACAACTGGTTCTGGTACTTCAGGCAGTACAACAACGGGATCTGGTACTACTAGTGGGACATCAGGTACCACCACAGGCACAACCGGTTCTACGACCAGCGGAACGACAAGCCAGACTCCTGAGCCTGCGGTTCCAACATTCGATCCAGCATCAAGAGAATTCCTTATTACGTTGGATATAAATTGGAAAAACCTTGTTTTAGGCGCTCAGACAACTAAAACAACACCCGATGTCACTACTGGAGCCGATTCATTGACTCTTGCAAACCATACTGATACGGGGTTTTCGGTTGTCTGGCTCTCTGATTCACCTGTTGAAGGATATGTTAAATACGGGACAGTCCAAACAACTTTAAACGATGAAGCTATTGATATTCGCGATAGCCTTGTTGAGAAAGGGAAGTACTATAGTCACATTATTGAAGTTGATGACCTGACACCAGAAACGACATACTTCTATGAAGTCTACTCTGGGTCTGAAATTTACAAAAATTCTGGATCTCCTTTTACTCTTACGACATTTGCGACTCTTGATTCTCCTCCTCCTTTTGTCACGGTTGCAGGGAATATAACTGGATTGGACGATTACACAGATGCTGTTGTCATGTTGCAGCTTGCAGATAAAGATAATTCCGGCTCGCAAGGTAAATCTGGTTACGCCGCTGTCGTACCTGATGCCAGTGGTGCTTGGATTGCAAGTGTCGGCGATCTAAGACCAGGAGACGGTTCTGAATATTATTCATACAGTGATAACGATGAAGTGACTGCGTCAACAGTCACCTATGCAGATTCGACTACAGATACTAAAAAAACAACTGATTTCGATAACCTTAGTCTTGCTATTGAAATCACCCCTCCTGAAGATGTAAGTGATTACCAAAGAGTCAATTTGCTTAGCGACTATAATATCTCTAGCTCACAGATTGCGACTGTTGGAGTCGGCGGAGGTGGCCCCACAGTAGGAGACACATACTTGCCTTCAGGTTCTACGACACCAAAAACTGCGGACTCATCGAGTCTATTCATTGGTACTGGCGCAGGGATTATTGCAATTTTTATCGGCATACGATTAGTTCGGAAAAACGAGTATCGAGAGAAGAAAGGAATGGCTTCATCAATATAACTGCAGATTGCCATTAGAGCAGGTTTTCTCCCTATACACCGAACCTATTTAATTGTAAAATCGGTTATCTTTAGATAAGCCGTTCTTATGTTAGTACCTTCTAGATTCTACAAAACCAGCCCCGAAATAAAAAATAAAGTAGCAGCGACGGCCTTTCTCTTTTTGGCCTGCCTGCTAGTTGCCGGTGTTTGGTATCTGAAACAAGACTCCACTGTTATTGCTCAGCCAAATGATCTATCTGCAAATAGTTCTATACGCTCGTCATCCTCAGATCTTATTGCATTGGATCCACGACCTGTATCTGAGTTAGCTAGTTCAAGCGGAGAGGTGTTACAAGCAAATGTTAGTCCGACTTCTCCTCAGATAGACTTCAGCCCTACGGGGTGTAATGATGGACGTAGGTATGAACTTCAACCAGTGTGTGTAACCGGATCAGCTGAATATAGTATTGGTGTTAATTCTGCTGCGAGTAAAAATGCGGACGGATCCGTTACCATACGAAATAATGTTGTTCTTGAGTTGTGGAAAGTTACTTATCCGGGGGGGCTTATAAATGGCATGAGTGAAAAAATTGCATTAGGTGGAAGGACCCTTAATGAAGCAGAAAAATACTTTAAAGACAGACGTGAAATTGCTTCTACAAAACATACAAGCGTAGAGTACTACTTTTACCCAGCGATCGGAGACCTTTTCGGGTCAAAGCTTCAGGCTCAAGATAATCCTGATTATAGTCAGAGCTGGCTTTCGCCGTTGGGTTATTATGGGCCAGGTGATGCACAAGATGCTGAAAATCTATTCTCTTCAGATGTTAAATCAAGCTACCGTCCCAACGCATGTGTTGATGGTGGTGAGGGCTGTAATGATAAGAATACCGTGAGTTTCCAAATAGACTGCGATCCGCAGCGAGATGAAAATTGTAATACCTCTGCGAGTAACACTCCTGCAGGGTCTGGTGGGTACTTAGGTGCAACTTACTCACCAAACTCAGTGTCGTATACAAGAAATTATAGCGGAGATATCTGTTCTGCGACTTCGGTAAATCTTACAACTGTTCCGGAAATTCAAGCAAGTCACTATGTTGGCTGCTTAAGCAAGAGAAGTGTTTCTGATTTTGCCAAAGCAATTACAGTCTCTGCACAAAATGCAGCCGAATGTACTACAAACCCCTCATCTCCTAATTGCCAGGCTACGACTATTTTTGGTGTAAAGATTGATGCCCTGAATGGATCTTCATATGATTGCAAAGATGGCCAGTGTGGGATAAAGCTTTCTGATACAATTAGGAATATTAATGATGTACCTGGAGATGATGAGCATAAGATTAGTGGTTTGCCAGACAGCTCTTCTGAGCCTCGAGCGACACCTTTCTATGTAAAAACATCTTGTCAGATAAGAGTTAACTATACAAAAGTTATAGATATACCTTGCCTATGGGATATGTCCGTGTATAAAGCTGAGTATGAAAGAAATGCTGCAGAAAACGGACCGAACCAATTAGTCTCATTTGACGAGTGGTTTAATAATGTTGTGTATCAGGCAAACTGTCAGAATGCAGGTGGTTGTTTATAAATTAATTTAACTATTCGGAAGAAATGATACTGACTACATATGAAGGAGTGAAATCTGTTTCGGAGATAATAAAGAACAAGAAAAATTTAAGGAGATTTTTCTTGTATGTTTTTGTCTTGTTTATTACTTTTAACTCGCTTAGCGTTTACGCACAAGAAGACACTTTGCCTCCGGCGACACTTGATCCCACTGCGACTTTTCAAGCAGAGAACCAAAAAAGCGATAAGCTCACCGGAGACCCAGGTCTTGATGCTGGAAATATTTCAACTACTCAAATAGTCGGTGGCTTGGACGCAGTTTTACAAGCCGTTTTGCCGGAGGCATATAGTAACTACGAAGCACTTCAGAATGATCCTGATATTAACCCGCAAGTAAAAACTGGGCTTGTTACTCTTATAGATTCCAATATGACAGCCTTGCTGTATAACCCACCAACAGAAAATGTGTATGAGCATATGTACGCACAGTGGGTTCCGGGTGCTAATAAAACTTCAGACACTTCAGTGTACGCTCAGGATGGATATGCGTATCTTACCTCTGTAGGCATAGATACATTGTGGCAGTCGACTAGTGTAATAGCGTATATCCTTTTCGTCGTGGCCTTAATTGTAGCCGGCTTCATGATAATGTTCCGCCACAAGATTGGCGGACAAATGGCTGTCACTGTGCTTAATACAATCCCAAGTGTAGTATTTGGCCTCATTCTTGTCACAATGAGCTTTGCAATAGTAGGTTTGGTAATGAATCTTGGCGCGATGCTTGTAAATGTCGCAGCATCTATCCTCGGCCTTTCAAACCCTGCAAGTGGAATCCTCGTTGATGGGCCGTTTTCAATCTTTAAAGCAGCTATTCTTGGACTAGACTGGTTTAAGGGAGTTGGTATTTCCGGCGTAGCAGGTTTGATTATGAGTATTGTTGGTGGTTTAATGCTTAGTGCCGGGATCGCAGGAGCAGCAGGTGTCGCTATTGTCGGCGTTCTTGGGCTTTTGATTGCGCTTTTGGTTGTGGGTATCGTTGCAACAGCATCAATTAAAGTTTGGTTTACTCTTCTTAAAGCTTATATTGGGATAATTATCGATACGGGCCTTGCGCCGCTGATTATTGCAATTGGAGTAATTCCTGGTCAGTCAAAAATGAGTGGTGACTGGTTTAAGAGGATTGTAAGAAACGTTTTGACCTTTCCCCTTGCATTCTTTTTTGTAAATCTGGGGCTGTATATTTTTAATAGTCCGGTAACTTTTGGTTTTCCGACAGGTCTTGCCGGGGGGAATCTTGCAACTGCACCAGCTACCGCATCGGGGATTGTTGCAGGAATAGCAAAAGCAGCAATTACTGTTTATATGTTTTACGTTGCAGCAGAAGTTCCTAAAATGTTGGACGACTTTATACCTCTTGCAGGTGGTAAAGGCTCTGCCGAGGCGTTCAAAGGTGCGGCGAAAGGTGCATTTGGTAAGCTACCGATATTCGGTTCGGCATTCGCTTAATAAAGTTCATAAATCAAGATGGCAGGTAGACAGAAAGAATATGAAGATGCCCTATCGTCGATATTTGACTTTCTTTTCGAGAAGGCAAAAAGTGATTCCCGTCCTCTTAGGCCTGTAAGGCCTACTGGATTGAGTCCAACGGACGATGTTGCAGCTGCTATGGCAGCTCTTGCGGCAGCGCCGTCTAATTATCTTACGGGCCCTCTTCTAGATTCTTTAAACGCTACGCTTGGAGATGAAGCTCTTATCAAGATTTTCCCTGACATCATCGATACTCGTTTGAATCCTGCATCTGATAATTCTGCAGGACGTTTTAGGGTGAGAGGTAAAGAGCTTACTAAATTTATGCAAGACCCTAATGCTTATGTAGAGAAAGTTTTTAAGGGGGCTGAAGAAGAGAGGAAATGGGCGCGCATCGGTGGAGGTGGCGGAATTCTTGACAATGCAATTGCTGGAGCGTGGGCTAAACGTTCTGGTTTGCCGATGAGTGAAGTTATAAAGGTTATGACGTCTTCTAAGGAAGATATCTCTGCTTCGAATCAGAGCCAAGCTGTTGAAATGGTGGCAAGTAACGCAGCATTATCAGCATCGTTAAACGGTGCGATTGCAAATGACCCCAAAGCAATTAGAAAAGCGAGTCGTGCAATATCTAAGGCAATTGGAAAAGGCGGCAAGTTTGATGTCGCAGGTTTTTTTTCTAGCCAAGGCTCCTACAGAGATCTCATCCTGAATCAGTTTGAAGCTGGTGAAGCAGACATATTAAAGAGAGCTGCTCAAGGAAAGCCACTAAAACCAGAAGAAACAGCAATCCTACCTGCCCTTCAAGCCCGTTTTAACCAGAAGATGACTGCTTATCCGAACGTGAATGCAAAAAGAGGTGAAATTATTAGTGAGCTTCAATCAAAGGGATTTACTGCAACCGAATCTCAGCAAATTGCGCAAAGCTTCGAAGACACAATTACAGCATCCAGAAAAGGGAGCTATACAGTTGATGGTATGTTAAACAGCTTTGGGTTTAGGTCTATTCATCAAGAGCAGCTGTTCTTAAAGGCTCAACTCGCAGAACAAAGAGGAGATATGGCTGCCGCTAAAAAGTATGCAAAAGCTGCTAATGTTATAGATATTTTCAATCGGATCAGAAACCCACAGGCGTTTGGGGCAATAGATTATAAAAGTGCTTATAGTCGAATAGATGCAAAAATTGCAGAAGCGAATGCCAAGGGCTGGGGAACTGCTTATGTCAATGATTTAAAAACAATCAAATCTGAGCTTGAAAAAGTTGAAGCTAAAAATACTGAGTACAGAGCGAATCTCAATAAGATGGGTGATGAAATTTATTGGAGGCCTACTTTTAGTGCTGGTTTGCCGCGCTCCGATGATCGAAAGATGATTCAAAAAGCTGCTAATCTTGAACTTGATTCAGAAATTAGAAGATTAGAGAGATTAAGACAAGATCAAGGTTCGGCTTTTTCCAGAGTAAACACCTTCCGCCTAGAGCACCTTTACCATCTTAAAAACAGAGGCCTTCATCAGGTTCCCGGCACAAACATGCGATTACTTGCAGCGAATATGACGTTGCTCTACAGATCTAGAGGGGATATGACAGTAAGCAGTTTTATGTCCGGTCTGTTTACTGGTGCACTTTATTTCGGTGGAAGCCCTATCTCTCCTGCAGCACCAGGCGGCGTTGCTGTAAAGTATCGTTCAAAAGATAAAAGTGGTAACCCTGAGATTAAATCTGCGGCCGGCTTTCTTGTAATGCCCCGTGATGATCGTCTTATGCGGGGACTCGGCCCATTAAACCCTGCTTGGATGGCTCTTGCTAATGTTTACTATGTAACACCAGGAAGTTTGTTAAAAACCTTTGCGTGGAATGGCGAAGCATTTCTTTATATGGCAGAGATGAGGCGTCGTGCTATGCTTCGAAGTTTCTTTAAAACTGTTGATAGAAATGCTCTCGATACATATTTACAAGCCAACCCGATCAAGGGACTAAAAGGATTCAAAACCCCTGATGATTATACAAAGTTTGCAGAAAATTACATTGAAATATTTGATGCTCTGCAAGGAACTCCTTTTGACGATGTCGCTAAAAAGATGCTGAGAAGACAAGGAACAGTTGATCGCTTTGCAAAAATCCATCAAGTTTTTTCTGCTCCTCAAACTGTGTATTCGAATCTTATGAAAAAGCTTCTTGCTGACAATCGTGTTGCAGCTGGTTTCCGCAAAATGATTGAGTCTGGCCTTAGCGCCTTGTCTAAAAATCCTGTTTGGCGAGCAAAGGTTAATCAGTTTATGGCTAAAAGTATTGGTTTACTTGAATTAATAGAAGTTGGTGTGCGGCTTGCGCTTGAAGGCCTTGGAATTGCAGTCGCAGGCCCATTAGGAACTGTCCTCGTCTGGATAGTTACAGATGTTGTTGTAAAAGTTCTATGGAAAGTTGCAAAGCCATTTTATGTCCTCGGCGGAAATGCTTTGCTTGGAGGTATAATGCTACTTTTCTTTATCTTGACTATGTGTGGTGGATGGGGATTCTCATTAATTAATAGTGTAAATCCGCATAGAGGACAACCACCTGTTGTGGGTGGAGGCGGATATCTGGAAGATGGCTCTTCTTCGCCAATTATTGCAAGTGCACCTCAGGATGCAATTTGTCCGATTACAGTTGGAGCAAGATGTATGCAGGGTCCATTTGGAAGATTTTCACACGCAAAAATGGGTACATTTGCGGTAGATGTATCTTCGGGGACATGGGTTGCACCTACTGACGGTAGAGTTTTGCATGCAGCCGTAGACGTAACTTGTGAGTGGGATCCTGGAAAATCAAGAGGTGGGGAAGTTCTCTTCCAAGATTCCAGTGGAAATACTTATAGATTGTTCCATGTTCGCCCAGTTGCTTCTGTGGGTCCAGTTACTCAAGGAAGTGTTGTCGCAACTATGCAGGGCGGACTTCCACCGAGTAAGTGTTGGAGCGGTGCTCATCTTCATTTAGATACAAAATCGGGAGGAGGATGGACAAATTCCGAGAGTTGGTATAATGACTTGAATTGTAATATCCATTGTCCGAGGTAAAAATATGAATCTGCCTGAAAATTTTCAAAATAGAAAAAACCTCATTATCGCCGCAGTTATAATTGTCACTGCGGTTCTTGGAATTATCGCTTATATTCTTCTTAAACCGAAGCCAAAACTTGAGCCGGGCAGTGTAGATCAGCCATTAGGCACTGATATTCAGGTATCTGTAGACATCCCTGTTGATAATCAACCTCAAGATCTTGTAGACAAACTATCCGTATACGATATCGAAGAGATTGATCGAACAGATGTTATTGCACAATTTCTTTCTTCAATCGGGAAAGGGTTATTGCAAAAAGAAGCTCTTGGAACAGACCTAGTTTATTGGAAAGATTCACCTACAGAAGACTACTATCTGGTTGAATATAACCGAATCTTTGACGATGTATTCTTCCGGTTTGAGAATCCTGCGACACCAAGCAAACTGGGGACTTCTTTTGTTACAAGAGATACTCTTCCTAATTTTTTTACTGAGTTTATAAACGAGTATTTCAAGAATGATTTTAAATTCACCAATTTCAATATCACCACAGTTTCTGAAGGATACCGAGTCGAAGCAAATAGGGTAGTTAATGATATTCCACTTGAAAGGCCAGGATCTTCTAAATATTCTGATTATATTATTGTCCAGGAAGACGGAGACATAGTAGAAGGTAGCGTTACTCTTTTTACAATTGATAGCTCAAGTGCAATAGAAACAGCTCTTGTTCCTGTTGCAGATTTAGGCTCCTACCTTTTGCGTAAAGATTATCCAAAAGATTTTAATCAAGGATTTCCTATCGGGTTGGATATTACTAATTTCGGTTATAATCCGTATGATGAAAATGGTGATTTCAACGGTGATCCGCCGCCGGATTTTGAAATTCCCGAAGCAAC
This sequence comes from Candidatus Nomurabacteria bacterium, assembly GCA_020632375.1. GTDB lineage: Bacteria > Patescibacteriota > Dojkabacteria > SC72 > JAHDCA01 > JACKFR01. The sequence continues at coordinate 30,895 of JACKFR010000003.1, read as the reverse complement.
TTCATGTACAGCCGATGCAGTAAATGTAGTTTATTTATTTAATCGCCTCGGGTTTAAAAAACTCACTCCAGTTTACAGAATCGATTGTACTGGCGAGATTACTTTTGGTGGTTCTCAGTTTAAAGTCCCAATTGTAATATATGCAAATGCGATAGATCCTGATGTTGTATATGTACCCGCACAATAAAGCAGCTTGAAACTATACGAAACAATGGTAGACTTGATTAATATTATTAGAACAGATTTGATAGATTGAAAAAATTTCTTACCTTCCTAACAACTGCAATATTGGTTTTAGTGTCGTTTTTGCCTGCTTATGCATATACTGTACTTTCTAGAGATGCACAGAACTTAGATCAAACTCTTTCAGACCAATCTCAACAGCTTTATGCTTTTCCTGAAAAGATTTTGATTACGCAAATTCGTTCTGATGCAACCGATATTGATTCAGATCCATCAAGCTGGATGGATCTGCTCTACTACTACTCAATAACTCGTTTGGGGTTTCATGATATTCCTTATAATTATGTAATTGATCGAGAAGGAAATATTTATCAGGGCCGTGATGGTTGGGAAGGCGTAGTCCCCGAGTTAGCAGAAACAGAAGGGGTTGTTTTGGTTGGTTATCTGTCAAATGGCTCTGACCTTCCTCTGCCATCGAAACAAAGCTTGCTGGGGCTCGTTCAGACACTGTCGTATAAGTATGGTATTAACAGGGATTCTATAGAAGTAGTAGACCTTGAAATCTCCTCCGCTGGAGATTCTGCACCTTCAAAACTGGTTTATAGCAAAGCTGGCTCTGTTCTACAGACTCAGATGACCCCATTGCTTAGTGCAATTTCGTATTCAGATACAGACCACTTAGATTATAAGGCTTCGGTAGACTCGATCGAATATGACAAAACTGCAAAAGTAGGCGACAAAATAAATGTAAAGTTAAATATAAAGAATGAGGGCGATACCCCTTGGTTCACCTTTAATGATTTTATTTATCTGAAAACAAAAAACGGCAAGGATAGCTCATTTGCAGTCAATGGGGTATGGGATAGCTTTGATACACCTTTGCATATTGAAGGCAAGACTATACTTCCCGGTGAAAGCACTCCAATTACATTTGATTTACAAGCGCTTCTTCTCCCTGGGAAATACACTCAATCATTTATTTTCTCTCGTTTAGGCAAAAAAGAGCTTTCTAATACACAATTCTCGGTTGGGTTTGAGATAGAGCAAGGAGACTTGAAATTAGTTAAAATCCTGGATACTGAGACTGGTGCTTTAAATGTTCGTAGTGAGCCAGGGTACAATACGAAACAGGTTTCTGAAGTTGCCTCTGGTGAAATTTATATTACAACCGCACAGAAAGATGGTTGGTATAAAATTAAATATAGCGATACAAAAGAGGGTTGGATCTTTGGAAAATATGTTAAAGAGTTGTGATTTTTGTTAAATCGCTTGAAGCATAGTGGTCGATAGGTTAGACTCGTTTGATTCCATTTAGTATATAAAAATGCCTAGCCTATTTGATAATCTTAATCCAGAACAGAAGAAAGCTGTAGAACACACATTGGGTCCTTTGCTTGTCTTTGCTGGGGCAGGATCTGGGAAAACCCGTGTGATTACATATCGAATCGCAAACCTCATCGCAAAGCACAATGTCGATCCTACAGATATTTTAGCGGTTACATTTACTAAAAAGGCTTCAGAAGAAATGCAGCAACGGATTGAAGCAGTATTTAACGAACTAAAATTGCAATTTTCTACCCGGCCTTTAATCGGGACATTCCATTCAATCTGCGCTCTTATTCTAAGATCAGAAGGTCGGTTGACAGGTCTCGATCCTAATTTCAGTATATATGATACTGATGACTCTGTGAGTCTGGTTAAAGAACTTATGCTCGCTGCAGATATTGATATAAAGCAGTTTCAGCCTAAGATGATTTACTCTCTGATCGGCAGCGCAAAAAACGATATGATAAGCCCTAAAGACTACAGTCTTTACAACACGGGCTATGTTGAAGACATTGTCGCACGAATATACCCTGAGTATCAGTCACAGCTAGGAGAGTTGAATGCGGTAGATTTTTCAGACCTATTATACAAAGTCGTAAAAATCTTCGATGAAAGTAATACTGCTTTGTCTAAGTATCAGGATAGGTTTAAGCATATCTTGGTTGATGAGTACCAGGATACAAATAAAGTTCAGTACAATCTGATAAAAATGCTTGCCCAAAAGCACCAAAATATATGCGTAGTTGGTGATGATGATCAAAGCATTTATAAATGGAGAGGTGCGGATATTCGAAATATTATTTCTTTCGAAAAAGACTTCGATGATGTAACTACTGTAAAATTGGAGCAGAATTACCGTTCAGTCAAGAATGTCATAAGTGCTGCAACCGCAGTTATAAAGAGAAATAACGAGCGGGTCGACAAAATTCTTTGGACTTCCAGAGAGCAAGGTGAACCGGTTTTAATTTATCAAGCAAGAGACGAAAAAGATGAGGCTCAGTATGTTGTTGATGAAATGCTCTCGCTTAGGAATGATGGTTGGAGTCTGAGCGATTTTGCAGTTTTATATCGTACAAATTATCAGTCACGTGTAATTGAAGAAGCCCTGTTGAAACGGGGTATTCCGTATAAACTTGTAGGCGGTTTTAGATTCTATGACCGAAAAGAGGTAAAAGACTTGCTTAGCTATTTAAGAATTTTAAATAATCTCAGAGACGATGTTAGTCTATATAGAATTATTAACGTGCCTAATCGCAAAATGGGGCCCAAATCGGTTGCGGAACTAGTAAAGCTTTCTAAAGAATGCGGTTGTACGGTTGCAGAAGTACTTGTTATTTCACATATTCTACTTGATGAATCTCTTTCAATCGAAGATTTTGTTTTCGATTCCGAGAAAGTCACAAAGGTAGAACATAATTTAGAAAAAATAAATCGATTTAGAGCCCTTGTAGAACTTTTTGGTTCTCTATATGTTCAGTCTCAAGCACTTAATGTTTTGGAACTGATTGATGTTCTGTTACAAAAGATTAAATATATCGAATTCATTGACGATGGGTCTGATGCCGCAGAAATGAAAAAAGAAAATGTACAAGAGCTCCGTAATGTTGCCGCATCATATGCTGAAAAAGATTCAGAAAAGTCTCTTAACAATTTCCTTCAGGATATAGCTCTAATTGAGTCTGAGCAAGAGAGGAATAAAAAAGACATCAATGAAGGTGCCGTAACACTTATGACCCTTCACTCTTCAAAAGGCCTCGAGTTTCCAGGCGTTTTTATGATCGGGATGGAAGAAGGAATAATGCCGCACTCTAGATCTTTTACCGAACCCGCCGAACTAGAAGAAGAACGACGACTTTGTTATGTCGGAATCACGAGAGCTAAAGAAAGAATCTGGCTTACATTTACTGAGAGTCGGAGTTCTATCGGGGGCTATTCTGATCAAATACCATCACGTTTTCTAGGTGAAATCCCACAAGAAATCTGCGATTATTACAGCTGGAATATTTAGCAAAGCTTTTTACGATGGGCAGGCAAGATAGATTGTGTGATTAAGTCTTGTCCCTGCCCAGTTTTGACCTCTTTCTTGAGCAGAAGCGTACCCGACATCAATAAAGTCACCTTTTATAACACCTCCAGTATCTAAGGCTACCCCTACACCGTATCCAGGGACATACATTTCGGTATGGAAAGGTATAACATTTGGGTCTACAGCTATGACACCTCTCTTGAGCTCGTAGCCAAGTGCGGTTCTATTACTGCATCCAGTGCAACTCGGGTCATATGCCGTGACCTTCACACTTTTTGTTTCACAATAGGTAAATTGACTCCCATCAGGAAGTGTTACCCTCTTTCTAATAATCTTTGTCCCTTTTGCAATTATCTTCGACTGTGGCTGTTCGCTTACAAAACTATCAACAAGCTTTCTATCGACAAGCTCGCCATCTTTATAAGTCAGTTCATAACGAGAAGTGAATGCACCAAGTACACCTTGCTGAACTACCTTTTCTTTTCCTAACTCGAGGTTTGGGTCTTCGACAACCTTTGTGTCAAAAGAGATCATGCTGCTTTCCTCATCCATCTTTCGATCAACATACACAACTCTTATTTTCCCCGTATGAGCAATTTCTTCGTCAAGAGCGGGTATTACAATGTCTTCATCTGAATATTTAATTTTGAGACTATTGAGAACTTCCGCCACATTGCCGTACTGTGTAAATACTGTTTGAGAAGAGTTTTTTGTAATAACAGATACTAACTGAGCTGCTGGTAGTTCTTGGCTTGTATCTATTGATGTTCGCCTATACTCGTAGGGATTAATAAAATTTGAAAGTATAAGGTTACTTTTTATAGTTGTATTAGATGCATACACAGCATAAGAGCTATTTAATGCTCTGAATAATACGCTAAACAAGAAGGAAAAAACTGCTGCTATTACGAAAACTTTTGTCGCTCTCGTAAATAGGCTTCTAGAGAGCAGTCTACTCATTAAATTGAGTATAAAATTTATTTTGGAGGCTTTGTCTTAAGAACCAATATAAAGATACTTGCCTCTGTACAGGTTCCTAAGAGTCGACTTGAAACCTGTAGCTACACTTCACTATGATACCTTTTCCTCTATATATAGGCAGTATTAAGTATAACGCCAGCATGATAGCATATATTTGACAGTACGTCATGTCTGAGTCTATTATGTAGTAAATATGCTTATATATTAATCTTTCTATGGATGATTCGATAGGAAAAGGAGTTGGAGCAAAAAAGCCAGCCTTGAGTAAAAAAACACCCAGATTACTTATTCTCGGAATAGTTGTATTTATAATAGGTGGAGTTACCTTATGGGCAGTGATCCATAAGCGCGAAACCGACACAAATGTATATGAAAAATCGGTTTCACTTGCTGATGACTACTTGGCAAAAAAGGAATACGCAGATGCTCTTGAAAACTACTACGAAGCTGCAAAAATTAAGCCCTCAGAGATCAAGCCATACCAGGGAATTATCACTATTCTGCTGGATAAAAACCTCCCAGATAAACTCGGAGATTACATCACTGTTGCTCAGTATCATCTATCAGAAGAAGATTTAAACTCTCTTTATAAACAAATAGGCCAATACTACTACGCAAATCGAGAGTGGGATAAAGCACTTGAAAATTACGAAGGGATATCTGATTCGGCAATGACAGAAGATGACGAGATCGTCCTGGCAGATATATACATGCACACTGGAGATTTGGACAAAGCCAAAGAAGTTTTTGATAGGTATCCAGACTCAGAGAGTGATCCATCAAAAGTATGGGCTTCATATTCTAGAATCACAACTAAAACGAAACTTTTCGATGTGGCAAAAGAATCTCAGAGCCTTCTTAATGATGGCTATCCTAATCTAGTGGTCGCACTCTTGTCTGCGAGAGAAAAAGAGATGAATAATTATTGGGAAGGGAACTATTATCTCGGTCGAGCATATTGGGAGATTGACGATACTGAAAACGCACTTAAATATCTTGAGAAAGCCGATAGCTTGAATGCAATTGATTCTGGCGTATACCTTTATTTAGCTCGTATCTATAATGAAAAAGGAGAAACAACTAACAGTGATGACTATTATGGTCGGGCATTGTCTTTTTCTAATTCATCTGACAGGGCTCAGATTTTATATGAATATATAGAAACACTGTCATCTGAGTCGCGCTATAACACAGGGCTAGATATAATGAGCGTTTTTGCCACAGATTCAATAGATTCAGACTATCAGTATTTCTTGCTATATCTTGGAAATGGCTCGGAAGAAAATACTCTAAAATACCTGAATAAAATTGAAAAATCCCTTACCGATGGCTGGGACTATTATGACAAATTTTTATATCAAGCAGGCGATTTCTACCTATCCAAAAGTAATTTAGGAAAAGCTCATATCTACGAAACGAAACTTTTTGAGCGAGATGAATTCTCGCCGTACGGATATCTTTTAAAAGGAGAGTCTTTACTTGAGAATGGGGATTATGAAGCAGCAAAAGCTGCACTTGAATCGAGCATTGAGTACGATATAAATGGTTCTGTATCATCAGAAGCAAAGAGGCAGCTTGATTTGATCGCTGAATAATAAAAGAATCCTTTTACTTGCAATCTTTCTGCAGGGAGTATAAAATCCATCCGACTTTAAATTAGATTCACAAAACATGGCTCGAATTTCTTATGATGTTAAGTTTCCACTCCATAAAATCCGTAATATAGGTATTATTGCTCACATAGATGCAGGTAAGACTACTACCACAGAAAGGCTCCTTTATCATTCAGGCCAGATTCATAAAGTTGGTGAAGTGCATGATGGAGAGACTGTTACTGACTATATGGAACAAGAAAAGGAAAGAGGAATTACTATTGTATCTGCGGCTGTAACATGTTTTTGGAAATATAAAGATGAAGATTACCGGATCAATATAATCGATACACCGGGCCATGTCGATTTTACAGCTGAGGTAGAGAGATCTCTCCGTGTTTTGGACAGTGCTGTTGTTATTTTTGACGGTAAAATGGGTGTCGAGCCACAGAGTGAGACTGTTTGGAGGCAGGCAGATAAATATGGTGTTCCACGTATGTGCTTTGTCAATAAGTTAAACCTTCTCGGTGGTGATTTCGAAATGTCCATGAATTCAATAAAAGAACGGTTAACTCCCAATGCAGTAGCAATCACTTTGCCGATTGGACGTGAACAGGCTTTGAGAGGAATCATAAATCTTCTTGATATGAAAGCTTATACTTATAAAAGTGTTGACCAAGATGTCTCTGATGTTGAGGAGATACCCGCAGATCTTAAAGAAAAAGCAGACGAATACAGACGTATTCTTGTTGAGAAGCTTGTTGAGCAAGACGATACTCTAATGGAGAAGTATCTGTCAGGTGAGGATATTTCTGTTGATGAGCTTATTGGAGCTCTCCGAAAAGGCACTATCTCGAGAGCGATCTTCCCAGTAATGGGTGGTGATTCAAGAACATCTACATCTCGATTATTATTAGATGCGATTATCGCATACCTGGCTTCGCCTATTGATTTGCCTCCGGTTTTAGGAATTAACCCAAAGACTGAAGGAGAAGTCGAACGAAAACCAGATGAAAGCGATCCATTTTCAGGTTTAGTCTTTAAGATTGTTAACGATCCTCATGTCGGGAATCTCGCATATTTCAGAATTTATTCAGGTCGGGTTGACGCAGGTTCTTATGTTTATAACTCTACAAAAGGTGAAAAAGAGAGAATTGGACGACTGGTTTTAATGCACGCAGAGGAAAGAGAAGAGGTAAAAGCCCTTACTGCAGGTGATATCGGCGCAATAATAGGCCTAAAAGATCCCCGAACTGGTGATACACTTTGCGATGAGTCTAATCAAGTTATTCTTGAGCAAATTCAGTTCGCTGAGCCAGTTGTTTCTCAAGCAATTGAGCCTAAAACAAAGTCTGATGAAGAAAAAATGTCAATCGCTCTTAATAAGCTCTCAAAGGAGGATCCTACTCTTACAATTTCTTCTAACCATGAAACCGGCCAGACAATCATCTCCGGAATGGGTGAACTTCACCTTGAGGTTATCGTTGACCGGATGAAAAGAGAGTTTAGTGTTGAGGTTAATGTCGGTAGGCCTCAAGTTGCTTATCGAGAAACAATTAAAGAATTGAGAGAACAAGAAGGAAAATATATCAAACAATCAGGTGGTAAAGGTCAATATGGTCATTGCTGGTTAAGGTTAGAGCCTGGTGAGTCTGGAAGCGGATTTGAGTTTGTAAATGAAATTAAAGGAGGTTCAATCCCTAGAGAATTTATCCCTGCAATTCAGAAAGGGGTTGAAGAGGCTATGAAAGCAGGTGTTGTAGCTGGATATCCAGTAGTCGATGTAAAAGTTTCTGTTTACGATGGCTCATACCATGAAGTTGACTCTTCAGAAGCAGCTTTCAAAGTCGCTGGATCTATGGCATTTAAAGAGGGTATGAGAAATGCTAAACCTGTGCTTTTAGAACCAGTGATGAGTGTCGAAGTATCTGTCCCTGAGCAGTATGTTGGAGATATAACCGGATCTTTAAATAGCAAGCGAGGCATGATTATAGGCACAGAGACTAAAAATAACCTACACATTATCTCTGCGAACGTTCCTCTTGCAGAGCTTTTCGGCTATACAACAGAGCTCAGATCAATAACCAGTGGACGAGGTGTCTCGACTATGGAAATGTCACATTATGCAGAAGTCCCTAAGAATATTGCCGAGCAAATAGCTGGAAGCGAATAGATCAAAAATAGGTTCAAAAACCAGAATCGATTTGAGTACACATATTGCCTTCCTGTTTCTGCCTTTAAAAGGCTAAATTCAAAGCTAAAAACGCTTGCCACCGGAAGGCTTTTCTGATAATATCCATCACGTCATTACCTTGTTATGTGTTTATCCTGGCTTGATTTCGCCAAATCTGGTATAAACACATAACAAAAATAGATAAATTTATACCTCTTAAGAAATGGCAGACGATAGCAAAAAATATGTGAGAGCGTTGCCTCACGTCAACATCGGGACACTTGGTCATGTTGACCACGGTAAAACAACTCTTCTAAGAGCAATTCTTCGTGCATTTGCAGTAGATAAGGCTGCGGTTGATGCAATGATTGATAAGCTTGATAAAGATCCAATCTCAAGAGCAAAGAGTATTACAATTTCTGTTGCTCATGTTGAGATCAGTACAGCAAAGAGACACTATGCAATTGTTGACTGTCCAGGTCATAAAGATTACATCAAGAACATGATTACTGGTGCAGCTCAAATGGACGGTGCAATCTTAGTTGTTTCTTCTAAAGATGGTGCTATGCCTCAAACAAAAGAGCATTTGCTTCTTGCAAAACAAGTTGGTGTGCAGCACATTGTTGTATGTATTAATAAGTTTGGGCAGGTTGACGCAGAAATCTTAGAACTCATTAAAGCCGATATTCAAGATCTTCTCGAAAAATATGGATATGATAAGAATGCGCCAATTGTCGAAGTTGATGCTTTAGCAGGAGAGAATGGCGAAGAATCTGGTTTGGCAGAAGCTAAGAAGCTTATGGATGTTGTTGATGAGACAATCCCAGTTCCAGATAGACCTATCGATCAGCCATTCTTGATGCCAATCGAAGATGTGTTCTCAATTGAAGGTCGTGGTACTGTTGTAACAGGCCGAATTGAGAGAGGTACCATTAAAGTTGGTTCAGATGTTGAGATTCTCGGCATGGGTCGAAAAGTTCAGAAGACTGCAGTAACTGGTGTTGAAATGTTCAATAAATCTATGGATCAAGGTGAAGCTGGTGATAACGCTGGAATTCTATTGAGAGGTTTGAAGAGAACTGATGTAGAAAGGGGGCAAATCTTAGCTGAGCCAGGGTCAGTTACTACTCATACAGAATTTAAGGCTGAAGTCTACGTATTAAGTGCAGATGAAGGAGGACGTAAGACTGCTTTTGTATCTGGTTATAAACCACAGTTCTATATAAGAACGGCTGATGTTACTGGTGAGGTTAAACTCCCAGACGGTGTTGAAATGGTTATGCCAGGAGATAACGTCGAACTCAATATTGCCCTAATTGCACCAGTTGTAATTGAAAAAGGAATGAAATTTGCGATTAGAGAAGGTGGTAGCACAGTTGGTCATGGAGTTGTTACCGAAATTGTTGCGTAAGCGATATATGTTGGGGCGAGAAATCGCCCCAACATATAATTTAAAGTTATATTGCTCTTTATAATGTCAAAGGATAGCGCAAAAATCAGAGTAAAGCTTCGAGGATATGATGCTGTTGTAGTTGATAAGTCGGCGAAAAGCATAATTGAAGCTGCAATAAGTACTGGTGCTAGAGTTTCTGGCCCAATCCCGCTAAGAAAAAGAAAAAAGGTTTTTGCTGTAAACAGGTCTCCGCATGTATACAAAAGTTCTATGGAGCACTTTAAAGTTGAAACCCATTTGCGCCTTATTGATATTATCGACCCTACTCCAAAGACAATAGAAGCTTTACAACATCTCCAGATGCCCGCTGGAGTAGGTTTTGAGATCAAGTAGAGATCTCGTATTGGGTATTTCGTATCCAGTGCGTAGTTTCTACGTGTATGTATATAAAATGCTTTTAGCTTAGATGAAAGCTGTACTTGGAATCAAAAAAGGAATGACACGAGTTTTTAGAGATGAAAAGGCTGTCCCTGTGACGATCTTAGATGTGCAGGATTGCGTTGTTTCGGGAAAAGATGCGAAAGGGGTCGAACTTGGCATTCGCACTCCTAAATCTTCTCCCAACAAAGCTCTTTCCGGTAAATACTCTAAGTTGGGCTATGTTCCACGTGTAAGAGTCTGGGTCTCCGGAATGGGTGATTTAGATGTAAATGACAAAATAGACATATCTGACTGGGAAGAAGGCACAATAGTTGATATAGAAGGTAGAAGTAAGGGTAAAGGATTTGCAGGAGTAGTAAAAAGATGGGGATTTAAGGGTGGTCCTAAGACACACGGTCAATCCGATAAACATAGGTCACCAGGATCTATCGGCTCAGGTACTACACCCGGAAGAGTATGGAAAGGAAAGAAGATGGCAGGTAGGATGGGTGGACAGAACTTAACAGTTGCAAATAAAAAGGTTGTTGAAATTAGAGATGGATATCTTCTTATTTCGGGGAGTGTTCCTGGAGCAAGAGGCGATGTTGTACTTGTTAAAGTGAAAGAAAAAGTAAATGGAAATTAAGCTTACAACAAAAACAGGGAAAGAAAGTACTAAATCAATTAATCTGAATGATGTTGTTTGGTCTGTTCCATATGATGCAGACCTTGTTGCTCAAGCAATCTTTGTATATAGGAGCAATCTCAGAGCAGGCTCTTCAAATGCGAAAACCCGAGCAATGGTTCGAGGTGGAGGACGAAAACCTTGGAGGCAAAAAGGTACTGGGCGAGCCAGACACGGGTCAATCAGATCTCCTCTCTGGGTTGGTGGTGGTGTCGCATTTCCACCAAGTGGGAAAAACTGGAAAAAGAGACTCAATAAAAAGATGAAGAATAAAGCACTCTCTATGGCTCTTTCTCAGCGATTAAGAGAAGGAAAGATTAAATTTGTAGATGCCCCTGATAAAGATCTTGACAGAAAGGTCTGGGATAGCAAGAAGAGAGTTCTTTGGGTTACAGATAATAAAGATGTCTACGCAAAATTGCGTAATGTTAATGGCTTGAACTTGATTGATTCCAAAAGTTTAAACACATTAAACGTAGTTTCGTATACTGATATCTGTATTGATTCTGGTATTGTAAGTAATTTGGAAAGTAGGCTGATAAATGAAAAATAACCTTTTAAAACCAGTAATTTCCGAAAAAAGCTACAACCTCGCAAATGAGCAAAATCAATATACCTTTAGTGTTGATCTGAAAGCTTCGAAAATTGAAATAAAGAAAGCGGTTGAGAAGGAATACAAAGTAACCGTACTAAATGTAAATGTTATTACTCAACCTGGAAAAATGAAGTTTAACTGGAAGATTGGTAAAGCTTTTCGTGCGGGAGATAGTAGGAAGGCTATTGTCACATTGAAGCAAGGGGATAAAATTGATGATTTTTTTAATCTATAGGTATGGCAGTAAGAAAATTTAGACCTACAACTTCTACAATGAGGGCAACAAAGCTAGAGGATAGGAGCATGCTGTCCAAAAGCAGAGGCCCAAAGACGTTGACTCAGTCTAAAAAGAAAATTAATGGTAGAAACAACCAGGGAAAGATTACCGTTCGTCATAGAGGCGGTGGTAAAAAGCGAAGAACTAGGCTTATCGACTTCAAGAGAGATAAATTTGAAGTACCTGCAAAAGTACTTAGCTTTCATTTTGATCCGAATAGATCTGCACATCTAGCACTTTTACAATATGCAGATGGTGAGAAAAGGTATATAATCGCGCCAAAAGGCCTTGAAATCGGGTCAGAGGTAGTTTCTGCTGAAAAAACAGATGTTGTCATCGGGAATTCTATGAAATTAAAGAATATCCCTTCTGGTACAGAGGTTCACTGCGTAGAAATCAACCCTGGCAAAGGAGCCGCCTTAGCAAGATCTGCCGGACAGATTATGATTGTACAAGGCTTGGATTCTACTGGTAAGTACGCACAAGTGAAAATGTCTTCAGGTGAAATAAGACTTATTCATGCAGACTGTATGGCGACAATAGGACAAGTCGGAAATGAAGATAAGATGAATGTTAAACTCGGTAAAGCAGGTCGAGCGAGGAATTTAGGTTTGAGACCTGAAGTGAGAGGAATGGTAATGCATCCTGCGCAGCATCCTCATGGCGGTGGTGAAGGTAAGGGTGTGATTGGAGGGCCTGCAAAAGATAAATGGGGTAACCGAGTCGGTACTCGAACAAGGAGTAATAAGAGAACTGAAAAGTATATTATTAAGCGAAGACGTTCTAAACAAAGAAAGTTTGCTAAAAAATAATTTAGAAGTGTGTACAGATGTCTAGATCGATAAAAAAAGGACCGTTTACAAGTGAAAAATTGCTAAAAAAAGTTCAGAAAGCTATTGCCTCCGGAGATAGAACACCAATTAAAACCTGGAGCAGGGCATCTGTAATTACGCCTGAAATGGTTGGTTTGACGATTGCGGTCCATAATGGTAAAACCCACGAACCGGTGCTTATTGAAGAGTCGATGGTCGGCCATCGTTTGGGCGAGTTTGCAATGACGAGGAAATTTAGGGGTCATGCTAAAAAAGGTAAGCTTGCAAAGGTTTATGGAAGTACTGGCCGTTATGCTGAATAACTATAAAGAACTATGGAAGATAAAATAATTGTAAAATTAAATAATATCCCTCAATCTCCTCAAAAATTGAGGCTGGTTGCAGATCTAGTTAGAGGTAAAGATGCTCAATCTAGCATTGAAATGCTTGCGCTCGTAAATAAAAAAGGGGCCAGATTTGTCTCAAAAGCAATTAAATCGGGAATTTCAAATGCTGTGAACAACAAGTCTTGGACTAATGGTGATCTTGTTATTTCTGAAATTAAAGTTGATGTCGCAACTACATACAAAAGAGGTAGATTTGCCTCAAGGGGTAGATCGTCGCGAATATTGAAAAGAAGAGCAAATTTAAGTTTAGAGCTAAGCAGGAAAGCATAAAATGGGACATAAGATAAATTCCAATTCAATGAGACTCGGCATCAATAGAGACTGGAAGTCTAGATGGTTTGGAGAGTCTGATTCATATGTAGAGAACCTGCATCAAGATATCAAGATTAGAGAGCTTGTTAAAAAAGCTTTAAGGTCAGCTGGTTTAGATCTTGTTGATATCTCCCGATCCGCAGGTAAGCTCACAGTCAGTGCATTTGTCGCCAAGCCAGGTGTCGCAATCGGCCGTAGCGGTTCTGGAATCGAAGAGCTTATTAAAAAGATTAAGAAAATTGTTGGCACCAAAATAGAAGTTGATGTAAAAATTACCGAAGTAAAAAGACCTGAGCTTTCGGCTAGAGCTATCGCTCTTGAGATTGCTAGCGGGATCGAGAGAAGGATGAGACCAAAGCTACTTGTTCAGAATGCCATTGCAAAGGCAAGAAGTGCTGGCGCAAAAGGGGTCAAGATATGGGTCTCTGGACGAATCAACGGAGTTGCACAAGCGAGAACTATAAAACATAATGACGGAGCAGTCCCTTTACACACTCTGAAGGCGAATATCGATTACGCATTTGAGAAAGCTACTACAAAAGACCTTGGTATTCTTGGGGTAAAAGTTTGGGTTTATAAACCTGGCAACGAAACTAATTCAGATCAGAAATAGAAATAATGTTACAACCGAAACGTACAAAACATCGAAAAGAATTTAGAGGCAAAATGGCAGGTGTTGCAGGGGCTAATAATAAGGTCGATTTTGGTCAATATGGCTTGAAAGCCACTACAAGAGGTTGGGTTAATTCTCGCGAAATTGAAGCTGGACGTAGAGCAATCGTAGGGCATATAAAGAGAAAGGGTAAAGTGTGGATAAAAATTTTTCCTCACAAGTCTTATACTTCAAAGCCTGTGAATGCCAAGATGGAAGCTGGAAAGGGAGAACCGGAGGGTTTCGTAGCAGTTGTTAAACCAGGGAACATGATTTTTGAAATCAGTGGTGTTACGGAAGAAACTGCACAAGAGGCATTTAGATTGGCGGCGCATAAGCTTTCTGTCCGAACCAAGTTTGTTAAAAGATCTGAGCTTTAGATTCTGGTTGTAGGAGCTAGATATGGCTAATTTCAAGCCATAGTTGTTGAATCTTACTCGGATTATTGATAAAATCCGTCAGCGTAATTTAATATCGGTAGGTATGGCAAATAAATTGCCTGAAAAAAGCAAAAGAAGATCTATTAAGGGTGTAGTTATCGGCAACAGTATGAATAAGACTGTTAAAGTTCTTGTTGTTAATCAAGTCGCACACCCAAGATATAAAAAGATTGTCGAGAGGAGAAAAGTATATTTTGCCCATATCGATAATGAAATTGATTTAGATGCAGAAGTGCTTATAGAAGAATCTAAACCTTACTCAAAGAATGTAAGATGGAAGGTTACCCAAGTATTTAATAAAGAAAAATAGAAATATATGTTACAGCTTGGATCAAAACTAAAGGTTGCAGACAATTCAGGGGGAAAAGTTGCTAAATTAGTTGGAATTCCCGGGTTTTCTAGAAGAAGATGGGCTAGAGTTGGTGAACTCATTACTGTCTCAATTCAAGAAGCTATACCAAACTCTGCTATCAAGGCACATCAAGTCCATAAGGCTGTCATAATTAGAACAAAAAAAGAGAAAAGGCGTGTAGATGGCTCATATATACGCTTTGACGATAATGCTTGTGTGCTAATAGACACAAAAAAACTGCCTCTTGGCACAAGAGTATTTGGTCCTGTAGCTAGAGAATTAAAGGATGCAAAATACGATAAAATAGTATCGATGGCGGTAGAAGTATTATGAAGATAAAAAAAGACGACAAAGTTAAAGTTTTGTATGGAAAAGATGCTGGTAAAGTAGGTAAGGTTCTTCGAGTGATTAGGAGTAAAAAAGTCGTTATTGTAGAGGGGGTAAACCTGTTCAAAAAGCATAGCAAAGGGAACGGAAGCGATCGGGCTCCGGAGATTTTAACAATATCTAAGCCTCTTCCTGCATCTAAAGTACAGGTTATTGATCCTGAGAGTCAAAAGCCTACCAGGGTAGGATGGAAACTTGAAGGTAAAACAAAGATTAGAGTCGGAAAGAGAACAGGGAAGGCTTTAGATAGTTTGAGTAGTAAAGCAAAGCCCAAGAGTAACTTAGGGAAAAAGGAAAAAGTTGACGCTAAGACGAATAAGAAACCTAGGCAGAAATCTAAGAAACAAAATAGTAAGTAATGGCAAGACTCAAAGACGAATACAATTCAAAGATTAGAAAAGAGCTTCTACAAGAAGGTGAGTTTTCTAATATAATGGAAGTTCCTAGACTTGAAAAAATAGTTGTAAATACTGGTGTTAGTGATGCGACAAACAATAGTGCAGCGATCGAAGAAGCATCCGAAATAATTACTGATATTACAGGTCAAAAACCTGTAGTCGCAAGAGCAAAAAAGTCTGTCTCATCTTTTAAAGTACGGGAAGGCATGGATATAGGAGTTTTTGCCACTTTGAGAGGTGATAGAATGTGGGAGTTTTTTGATAAATTGGTTAATGTTGTATTCCCAAGAACAAGAGACTTTAGAGGTGTATCATTGAGGGCTTTTGATGGCAGTGGGAATTACACTTTAGGGGTTACTGAGCATACAGTTTTTCCCGAAATAAACCCGAATAAAGTCCAAAAACTTAGAGGTTTGCAAATTACGATTGTTACTACTGCGAAAAATAATGAACAGGCAAAGATGTTTTTAGATAAATTTGGATTCCCTTTCAAGAAGGATGGCAAAAAAATCTAAGATTGCACAAGAAAAAAGATATAAAAGGTCGAATAAGCACCGAACAAAAGTGTATAATCGTTGCAAAATTTGCGGCCGGTCAAGAGGATATATACGAAAATTTGGAATGTGTAGAATTTGTTTTAGGCAACATGCTTCCGAAGGCGAAATTCCCGGAGTAAAGAAAGCTGTTTGGTAAATATATTTTGTATTTAGAAAGATGGTAACCGATATAATCGCAGACACACTAACAAGGATAAAAAATAGTTCAGAGAGAAATCATGAAACAGTTGATCTTCTGACCTCTAAGATGGTTCTTGCAGTGCTAGAGATTCTTAAACAAGAAGGTTTTATTAAAGAGTTTTCAATCGAAGATGGCAAAGCTGTTGCTGAGCTCGCATATGATGATAAGAATCCTGTAATTCATAAAGTAGAAAAAGTCAGTACTCCTGGTCAAAGAGTTTACGTCAGTACAAAAGAGATTCTTCCTGTCTTGAATGGGCGTGGAATATCTATTATAAGTACTTCCCAAGGGCTAATGACTGGAGCGATGGCTAAGTCAAAGCGTTTAGGAGGGGAATATATCTGTAATATTTGGTAAAATGTCTAGAATTGGAAATACACCAATAACAATTGAAGAAGGCGTTGTTGTAAAAATAAATGGACAAAATGTCGATGTAAATGGCACTATGGGGAACCTTAGCTTTGTTCTCCCCTCGGGAATTATAGCGAAAGTTGAAGGGAACCAGTTAGTTCTGTCGAGGGACAAAGAAACAAAAGAGATTATGTCTTTGCATGGTACTTATCGTGCAATACTTGCAAATGCAGTCAAAGGGGTAAAAGAAGGTTTTACAAAGAAGTTAGAGATAGTAGGCGTCGGTTTCAGAGCTAGGATGGATGGTTTAAAACTATCTTTATCACTAGGTTGGAATCACCCAGTTGAGTTTGATATACCAGAAGGTCTGAAAACAGATGTTCCGGATGAGTCAACAATCGTCATAACAGGTTTCGATAAACAGAAAGTAGGTGAGTTTGCAGCAAAGATAAGAAAAGTTCGCCCACCTGAACCCTATAAAGGTAAAGGGATTAGATATGAAGGCGAATATGTAAGACAAAAAAGTCCGAAAGCTGTTGTAAGTGCGAAATAGTCTATCTAAATAAGGAATATGGCAACTACAAAAAAAGACAAAAGAATAAGGCGTAAAAAAGCTATAGCAAAGAAACAGAATAGATTTTCTGGGAAGCTTAGAGTTTTTGCTTTTAGAAGCACTAAGTATCTTTATTTAGGAGTTGCTGATGATATTAGCCATAAAGTGCTTTTCTCTAAACGATCCAAGAAAGGATTGGAAGAAAGTAAGAAAAACGGTGTAGAAATTGGTAAGAAGCTTAAAAAGATTAAAGTAGAAGAGGTTGTTTTTGATAGAAGCGGTTATAAGTATCATGGTAATATCAAGTCCGCAGTTGAGGGACTTCGGGAGTCTGGAATTAAAGTTTAGTGTATAAAAATGGCAGAAATAATGAGAGAAAGAAAAGAAAAGAGATATGATTCAAAAGCGATCTCTATAAGAAGAGTTGCAAAAGTCACTTCTGGAAGTAAGAGGCTTAGGTTTAGCGCAATGGTTGTTGTCGGAGATAAAAAAGGCTCAGTTGGTGTTGCATTAGGGCGAGGGGATGATACAAGAAGCGCTATCGAGAAAGCTACAAGAAAAGCTGAAAAAGTAATGAAGAGAATTGCGCTGGTTGGTGACACTATCCCTCATGAATTATATTATAAAAATGGTGCTTCAAAGATCCTTCTCAGACCTGCCAAGCCTGGTACTGGAGTTATTGCCGGATCTTCTGTTCGCACTGTTTTAGAGTTATGCGGGATTGAAAATGTCTATGGAAAAGTTTTAGGCTCAGGAGATCTTATCGGTAATGCATACTGCACATTTGAAGCTCTTAAACAGCTGAAAAGTGAAAGAGTTTTGAAACAAATGTCCAAGATGCGGGATAGAATTTCTCTTAAAGCACAAATGGATGAAGAGCGAAAAGCTCGCGAACTAAGGCTGAAGAAGAGTAAACAGAAAAAAGATGCAAAAGAGTCTAAGAATAACAAAAAAAACAGGAAGCCAGCTAAGTCACATAAGTCATCGGTTAAAACCGATGTAAAAAAGAGTCCAGCGCCAACCCTGAAGGCAACTAAGGTTGATAAAGTAAAGCAAACTCAGGAAGCTGACAAGCCAAGTAAGAATGAATAAAGATTTATAGTTATTGAAATGAAACTACACGAACTACCAAGAAGAAAAAAAAGAAAAATGCCTAAAAACAGGATTGGCCGTGACTACACTAGAGGAGGTCATACAGTCGGGAGAGGTACAAAAGGACAGAAGTCCCGATCTGGTCATAAATCAATGATAATGTTTGAAGGAGGCAATGTACCTTTCTATAGAAAAGTTCCTAAGTATCGTGGCTTCAAAAGAACGCAAAAGGTAAAGGCACAAGCAATGAATGTCTCTATCCTTGATAAATATTATAAAGCTGGAGAAACAGTTACCCTTGAAAGTTTGCGTGAAAAAGGCCTGATACGAAAAAGAACAACTGCAGTAAAAATTCTTGGTTATGGTGAGCTTACGAAAAAACTCATAGTTCAGGGAATCCATCTTTCCGAGAGTGCAGAAAAGAAGGTTCTGACTGTAAAAGGGCAAATTAAAAAGTAATAGTTGCTTAAGGAATCAACATGAAGAAGCTATTGGAGGCTGTTTTATCAGTACTAAGATCTAAAGAAATCCGTGATAGGATATATTTTTCACTTCTAATACTTGTTGTTTTTAGGGTTTTGGCGGCAGTTCCTGTTGTAGGTATACCTTTCGATGCTATTAAAAACCTTTTCGGAGGAACAAACTTTGGTCAGACAGTTTCAGAAATTTCAGGAGGAGTGCTGGAAACTGCCTCTGTTGTGGCTATTGGATTAACACCATATATAAATGCGTCGATTATTTTGCAACTTCTTGGAACAGTAATTCCTAAACTTGATGAACTTCAGAAAGAAGGTAGCCAGGGTCGAAGGCTAATAAGCATGTATACCAGGTATCTGACAGTTCCACTCGCAATTATGCAGTCTTTCTTGATCTACTCTTCTCTGAGAGGCCTTAATTTAATGCCTCAGCTTTCAGGAATTACTCTTGTCGCAATGGTATCCACTCTGACAGGTGGAGCTATGCTTATGATGTGGTTTGGTGAACTGGTTACTGAAAGCGGAATTGGGAATGGTTCTTCTTATCTCATTTTCTTAGGCATTGTTGCCGGAATTCCAAATGTAATATCAAACAATTTAAGAACCGCTGACCCATTACAGCTTTTATGGTTTGTGTTTCTTCTCGTTGTAATAATTGCAATTGTTATATTTATCTCCGAAGGTGAAAGACGGGTTAAAGTAACTTATTCTAGGCGAGTTCATTCAGCAGGTGCTCAAGATAACTATGTCCCGATAAAAGTCACTCAATTTGGAGTCTTGCCTGTTATTTTCGCCGTCTCTTTACTCTCTTTTCCACAGTTTATTGCTCAATTCCTTGCTACTAGGGATATAAATTCTCAAGTAACAAATATTTCTAACCAGATAATTACTTTTCTGAATGATACAAATGTTCATAACATAGGTACATTCCTTCTAGTTGTGGCATTTTCATTCTTTTATATTACTGTTGTCTTCAAACCAGATGATGTTGCTGAAAATCTCGGCAAACGTGGAGCGTTTATACAAGGGATACGCCCCGGTAAGCAAACTGCACAATATCTTAAACATGTTGCCTTTAGACTTACTGCTATAGGGTCTGTGTTTCTTGGTGTCCTTGCAATCTTGCCAAGCGTTCTTGTTGCGACAAATGTCCTTCCTGCACAAATATTGTCAGGAACCGGCTTATTGATTCTTGTCGGTGTCGCATTAGATATGAAGAGGCAAATTGACTCAATGGTTGTAATTAGGAGCTACGAGAGGTACATTTAGACATGAATACTTTGCATTTTCATGGCCCTTCCGGTTCTGGAAAAGATACTCAACTCGATCTACTTGAAAAACTTGTAGATTTTGAACGAATTGGTACTGGTGATATGTTTCGTCGAATGTTTGAGCAGGGTACAGAACTTGGGAAAAAGGCCAATGAATACTGGGGAAAGGGGAATTTAGTCCCGACAGAACTGACATATCAGCTTCTTGAAGAATGGTGCAAACAGTTTGATCCTGCTAAACCTTGGTACTTTGTTTCAACTGTCCGCGCTGTAGACCAAATAAGTCGTTTTGACGATCTTCTAGCTAAATTCGACAGAAAACTTGATCATTTCATTCATTTTGCTTTATCTGAGGAAGCCGCTATTGATAGGCTTTCTTTAAGATGGTATTGCCCAAAAGATGGGACTACTTATCACGAAAAGTATAAGAAAGAAAAGATCAAAGGCATCTGTGATAAAGATGGAACTCAGTTGATCCAGAGATCAGATGACAAACCTGATGCTATAAAGCAAAGGATGTCTTTTTACAGGGAAAGCATCGAGCCGATTCTCAGTGAGTATAGATCACGAGGTATCCTTATTGAGATTGATGCTGCCCCGTCAATTGAAGAAATTCATCATGAAGTAGTCAAGGTTTTAGGTTTGTAATCATGAAGAATTACGACCAGGCAAAGATAAATGATATGCGAGAAGCCGGAAAGATATGCTCAAAGATATTTTCTGAGTTAGGTAAAGCTATCTCCCCAGGGGTAAAAATAATTGAGATAGATAACCTTGCAGAAAAGCTCTCTCGCGATATGAATGTTCTACCAGCGTTTAAGGGTTATGAAGGTTTCCCTGCATCAATCTGTGCGAGTTTAAACGATATAGTTGTACACGGGATCCCCGATACAACAGTTTTGTCAAAAGGAGATATTCTTGGTGTAGACTTTGGCATTAAATACAGAGGCGTTTATTCAGATATGTCATTTACTTTCCCTGTCGGTAAAATCACGTTAAGAGAAAAGAAGCTCATTAGTGCAACAAAAGACGCAGTACTTGCAGGTGTAAGTAAGGCAGTTCCAGGAAATAAGGTCGGAGATATCGGCGCCGCAATGCAGAAAGTTGTTGAAAAGGCAGGCTATTCAGTTGTTAGAGAAATGGTCGGGCATGGCATAGGACATCATTTGCATGAAGATCCATATGTTCCTGGTTATGGCAGACCAGGTCGGGGAGAAACTCTATACAGAGGGCAGACTTTGGCAATTGAGGCTATTGTTAATGAAGGAAGTCCAGAGATTTGTATATCGGCTGAAGATGGGTGGACAACCTATACTGAAGATGGTATGCTCTCAGCACTTTTCGAACATACGATAGTTGTTGATGAGACCCCTGAGATTCTGACAAACTGGGACTAAGCTCACAAGATCCATTTGTCATCAAAATCAGAGAGTTTATTGCATATCTAAGGCCTCTTTGCTATAATCCGAGGGATTCTTAGTAGGGTATAGATTTAAGGTAATATAAAGGGTTTTTGCTTAATGGTTCCAGATAGCAAAAAAGTAATAGAAGTTGAAGGAAAGGTGAAAGAGTGCCTTCCTGAAAGTAAATACTTGATTGAGATAGAAGTAGATGGTAACACACATGAAGTTATTGGTTATATGTCTGGAAGAATGCGAAAGCATTATATAAGGATTATGAAAGGCGATATGGTGAAAATGGAGCTTACTCCTTATGATCCTAAGCTTGGTCGGATAGTTTATAGGACAAAAGCATGAAAGTTAAATCTTCTGTAAAGAAAAGATGTCGCCACTGTTATATCGTCCGTAGAAAAGGGCGTGTTTATGTTTATTGTCGAGTTTATCGTAACCATAACCAAAGGCAAGGTTAATTTATTGAACTGATTAATGGCAAGAATCGCAGGTGTAGAGATTCCTGATAATAAAAAAGTAAAGATTGCAGTTACATATATACACGGAATTGGTAATTCGCTTGCTGCTGAAATTGTCAAAAGCGCAGGAGTTGATGGCGAGATGCTTACAAAAGATCTTACTGAATCAGAACTTAACGATCTGCGTAAGGTTATTGAAGATGGGTACGAAATAGAAGGTGAACTGCGTCAAAGAATTTTCAGAGATATAAAAAGATTAAAAGATATCAGATCATACAGAGGTCTTCGACATAAAGCGGGGCTTCCTGTAAGAGGACAGAGAACTAGAGTAAATGCTAGAACAAGAAAAGGTAAGAGTCGTGTACCAGTCGGGGGATTGAAAGCAAAGATAACAAAAACTTAATTTGGAGAATACAGCTTAAGTGGCAGCAGCGACAAAAAAGAAAAGTAAAAAAACAGTACAAGCAGGGGTTGCATATATTCAAGCTTCCTTTAATAACACAATAATCACAATTTGTGATACTGAAGGGAATACGTTAGTACAGGGTAGTCCTAGAGTGGTTGGATTTTCAGGATCAAAACGAAGCACTGCATTTGCAGCTACTAAAGCAGCTATAGATGCAGCGCAGAAAGCTATAAAAAAATACGGACTTAGAGAAGTTAAAGTCTATCTTGCAGGCCCTGGGTCAGGTAGGAATGCAGCTGTTAAAGGACTTGATTCTGCTGGTCTGAATATAACACTGTTGGCAGATAGAACGCCTCTGCCTCACAATGGATGTAGACCGAGAAAAGCACCTAGAAACTAGTTTAAATTGAATTATTAAGATGGGAAGATACACTGGTCCAAAAGGTAAACTAAGTAGAAGAGAAGGGATAAATCTTTTTCTAAAGGGTGCACGTTCTTTTTCTGAAAAGAACGCTGTTGCAAGAAAACCATACCCTCCTGGACAACATGGAAATGCCAGAAGAACAAGGCTCTCTAACTACGGATTACAACTTAGACAAAAGCAAGCAGTGAAGAGAATTTACGGAGTACGTGAGAGACAGCTTAAAAATATGTACAAAGAAGCTGTCCGAGTCTCAAAGACTTCTGGAACAGATCGCGGTCTTGAATTCTTGAGAATTCTTGAAACTCGACTTGATAATGTCGTTTATATGCTTGGGTTGGCTCCTTCTCGTGCTGCTGCAAGACAATACGTGACTCATAAGCATGTTAAAGTTAATGATCAGGTTCTTAATATCCCTTCTTATAATGTTCAAATAGGAGACATTATCGCACTGAAAGAAACAAAAAAGCATTTGAAGCCTGCTGAGCCATTTTTTGACTCACCAACATGGTTGGCAGCAGAAAACCTTGGTGGTAAAGTCTTGGATCTTCCAAGTCGTGACGATATCGATGAAGGAATTCAAGAAAACCTAATAATTGAGTTCTACTCAAGATAAAATTATTTAATAATTTATAGAATGATTCAGTTTAAAGACCTTAAAGTCAAAATTAAGAACGAGGAAGGTAGTCGAGGATCTTATGAGATATCTCCTTTACCAAGGGGTTATGGCCACACTCTTGCTAATTCACTGCGAAGAATAATTCTTTCGAGCTTGAAGGGTGCTGCTATAACAAGCGTTAAGATTAAAGGTATCGATCACGAGTATTCGACCATTGAAGGTATAAAAGAAGATGTCTTCGAGATTATATTAAATCTTAAAGCTATTCGGTTTAAGTGTGATAGTGATGAGCCTCAAGTTTGTACTTTAGAGGTCAAAGGCGCAAAAGATATTAAAGCGTCAGATATAAAGCTTACTGGTTCTGTACAGATTTCTAATGCTGATACACATATTGCAACTCTGACATCAAAGACTGCTACTTTAAGCATGGAAATAGTTGTTGAAAGTGGACACGGTTTTAGAGAGGCACAAGAGTCTGAAAGATCCGAAGTCGGAAGAATACCTATTGACGCAGATTTTTGCCCTGTATTAGCTGTTAGCTATGATGTTACAAGCGCCCGTAAAGGTCAGGAAACAGATCTTGATGCAGTGACTATTAATATTGAAACAGATGGAAGCATAAAACCAATAGATGCAATGCTTAGTAGTGCTTCCATATTGCAAGACTTTGCTGGTAGAGTAATGGCGGCACTTGGAGTACCTATTGAAGAGGTTGAAGAAATGGCTTCTTCTTCTCAGGAGATTGTTACTGAAGAAACGAATGATTCTGCGGGCAACGAAGTGAAATCATGGAAGGTAGATGATCTGCCTATCTCAAAGAGATCAAAATCAGCACTTCTCTCAGGTGGATTTGAAACGGTCGAGGATCTTGCAGGAGCTTCTGCGACTCAATTGCTTGGTCTGCCTGGATTTGGTAATAAATGTTTGATCGAAGTTATGGATCTTTTGAATCAGTACGGTATTGAATTGATGTCGTAATAATTATGCAGAAACTTTTAGGTCGAAAAAAATTAGGAAGGAAAGCGAGTCATCGAAGAGCGTTGGTTATGAACCAATTGAGATCTCTTTTTCAACATGGCGAGCTTAAGACGACTTCTCAGAAAGCAAAAGTCTTAAAAGCAAATGCTGAGAGTGTTATTTCTAAAGCGAGAGACTCTAAAAACGACCTTGTAACGTACAGATCTATGATGAATATTTTTGGAGGAGATGGAATCGCGAAAGCTGTAATTGCTTATTCTAAGAAGTCTGCTGCCTCTGTTCAGATAAGAAAAGTGGGATTCCGCGATGGAGATAATGCAGAGGTATCAAGAGTTTCGCTGATGTCTTTTGAAAAGGCTTCCAAAAAGAAATCTAAGAAGTCTTCTTCTCAGAAACAGGATACTAAGGTTAAAGGCAAAGCAGCTATTTCAAAAGATGATCATGATTTAGAAAAAGCTCAGGCAAGAGAAGAAGAAGAGAAAATTTCCAATAAAATTGGGAAATCTATCAAAGGTTTTAGAGGTAATAAGGGTAGATCAAATGTTAGATCGGGTCTTTAGTTTTTTAAGGTTACTACTATGAATCAGAAAACTGATTGGTTGAAAAAAGAAAATATAACTCGCAAATGGTATGTAGTTGATATTTCAGACCAGGTTTTGGGTCGTGCAGCAACTCAGATCGCTTCACTACTTCTTGGTAAGAATAAGGTTCAGAGAGTTCCGAATCTCGATTGTGGAGATCATGTAGTTGTTATAAATACTGATAAGATTAAGCTCACCCGAGGTAAAGAGGTTAAAAAACATTATTACAGACACTCAGGATATCCAGGTGGACTCAAGACTATTAGATTTGATAAACAAATGAAAAAAGATTCTCGCTTTGTTATTGAAACTGCAGTAAAAAACATGCTTCCAAAAGATAAGCTCAGAGATGGAAGAATGCAGCGTCTTTACCTGTTTACGGGCTCAGAGCATGGCCACAGCGCACAGAAACCAGTTGAATATAAATTATTATCTAAAAACTAGTGGCTGATAAATTCTTTGAAGGCATTGGAAGACGAAAAACGTCAACAGCAAGGGTCAGAATATACAAAGGCAACAAACCAAGTGTTGTCAATGATACTCCATTGGAAGAATATTTTTCTAAGAAGATGGATCTGAATCTTCTTCTTATGCCATTAAAGGTCACTAATCTTGAAGGTGAATATTACTTTACTGCAAAAGTTAGTGGCGGCGGTACCAGCGGTCAAAGAGGTGCTATCAGGCTCGGTCTTGCTCGTGCTATATATAAAATGGATCCAGAACAGAAACCAGTACTTCGCAAGCATAATCTAGCTACTCGGGATCCGAGAATGGTGGAAAGAAAGCTTTACGACCATATAAAGAGTAGAAAGAAGCCTCAGTTTTCAAAACGTTAAAAATCTCTTCCGCTTTCACGCAGTGCAAATGCCTCAATGATATGGTCAGATCTTATCTTTCGGGATTTCTCAATATATGAGATTGTTTGAGCTAGATTGGTAATTCTTACTTTGTCCCGGATTGAAATTCTCCTTTTATCAATCATGACTTCTAGATAATGTTGAGCTTTTATCGACATTTTGACATTGTATTGATGTGTTGTCCTACTTCTTGCAAGTCGCCAATCTAATGGTATTAGCTCGCTTATTTGAAGCTTTTTTGTATTCCCATTTGGTGAGGGATTCAGCTTTATAATCAAGTCTATCCTGTCAAGAAAAGCCTTTGAAACATTTTGCTTATATTGAACCAGCTGGTATGCGGTGCATTTACATCGGTTATCATCAATGCCGCTGTACCCGCACCTGCATGGATTCGCCGTTGCAATAAATTGTAAATCTACAGGTAAAATACTTCCGTCATCGAAACTAGTTCGATTCTTTTCAAGGGGCTGCATGAGCGAATATAATAAACTCTTATTTATTCTGAAAAGCTCATCAATGAGCAATACTCCCCCAGCAGAAAAAACAATCTGCTTAGGAAAAAAGTTTTTGATAGATTTAAAATTTGATAGATTAAGTTCGGTTAGTGGCCTTTTATTTTTCACAATATCATCTGAGTGAAGACTGGATGCTTTTGATATGTGCAGAATCTCTTCTTTGTTAGCCTGAGGTAAAGATTCTCTTAATTCATGGGCAAGAGTTGTTTTGCCACAGCCAGGAGGGCCAAGCAGCAGCATGCTGTGCCTACCTGTCATTCCAATCTTAAGAGCTCTATGAATATTTTGAGGTACATAGAAAGAGATCTGGCTGATAGGCTCTTCTTGCAGGTATTTCACTTTGGTGTTTTTATTCTTTGTTGGGAGCTTCCTCAACTCAGAAAGCGTTTTAATCGTAGATACTTGGAGCTTTGGGAATGCAAGTTCTACTTCATTTTGATTTGTATTCGCAATTATGACAGGATTGTTTCTATTAGTTTTTGAGACTCCCTCTAAGAATAGATAGATTCCATTTGATTTATTAACCTCTCCATTTAGCCCCAGCTTTCCGAAAGCGAAAACTTCTTCATTAAGTTTGATTTGCTTGGATGCTGCGAGTATGGCAATTGCAATTGGGAGTTCGTGGAAATTTTCTCCTTTAGAGATCTCAGAAGAGAAATTCACTGTAATTTTTCGCTGCGGGATTTTAAAACCGCTGATTTTCATCGCAGAATAGAGCTTGTCTTTTAATGCTCTTGACGATCCCTGACTCACACCATAGATCTTTGTCAAAGGCAAACCTTTCATGACGGTTGCCTCTACAAACACTTTTTTGGCGAAGGGTAAATTAGGAATAAATGTTATCGCTCTAAAAAACATAATCAAGAGATTATCTAATAATCTCTATTTTAAAAGCGCAACATTTCATTTTTACAAAGTTTTTATGAAGAATTTCTCCGGTTGAGAAGAACCTGAGTCAATATCATCGTGCTTGCTACTCCAATGAGAGACAGGCTAATTACCAGCATGACCTGAAAGACGTCATTTGTAACGCTGTTTAAAAGCCGTTCAATAACATTATTAATTTGGATGCTGCTTTCAGCCATTGAATCTAGAGGAAGTGTCATCTTGAGTTGCCTTGAAAGTAATGACTTTTCAATATACATAACAACTCCGATTAACCCGACAATTCCTAAGGGAAAAGAAATTACTGCGAAGTCCGATCTTGTTCCAGGAATTAACAGAGCGATCATACCTGCTAGCAATACAACCAAACCGCAGATAATAAAGGGCACAAGCTTAAACCATTTGAAAGCAATTGGGCCGTTTATTAGTATATCTTGGCTTATAGGTAGACTATCACCGCTTATTTGTGCTTTACTTATAAAATCCGCTTGGGTTAGGAATTCACCAGTTATCTTTGTAATCTCGCTTTCGATGTCTATGCCTTGGGGAAGGCACTCAGCTTCAAAAGGATTAAAATCAGAACCAGAGCTTGGCATGTATTTAGTAGGGCATTCTTTAAGTCCATTAAGCTTTTCTTTCAATGCTTGATTTAATGCAAGTGTAATCTGGCCTTCTCTTTCAGTTAAGCTTATTTCGAATTGGGGTACAGCTGTTTCTCCATTGAGCCAAAGATAGACTCCGCGAACCATGCTATTTGTTGATTCTTCAAGAAAAGAAGGGGTAAGGGCATCTCCAATAACTTTTTTAAGAGCATCTTCAGGAAGCGGTAAGTCTGCAAGATCTTGGCTCTGTGCAGCCTCTTTACTTAATTCTTCGAAAACAATGTCGGTAGCAGATGTGTATATGCCACTGTCATTTATCCATTCGAGGAGTTTGTCAGAGCTGCTTAAATTAAGGGAGATCGGTATTAGTACCAGGCCAACTGATACAACGATAAGCAGTACCAATGAAACTACAATACCCAAAAACCAACGACTCGCATTCACAAACTTTTTCATCCATTTTATCGTAGCATATTTTCTGTCTTGGGCGAACTTCTACTAAATCTTCAGCGCAACGCTTAAATAAGATATAATTGTAGCCGCAAGTATCTCAAACAGCTGCTAAGCTATGCTTAGAGGAAAGTCCGGACTTCAAGTGTCTCTCGAACATATCGAGAGGGGTGCCAGCGAGAGCTGGGGGGGAGTGATCTTTCGGAGAAAAGGGCAACAGAAAGATACCGCCTCATTGTTGAATAAACAGTGCGGTAAGGGTGAAATGGTAGTGTAAGAGACTACCTGCAATATCAGTAATGGGATTGTGAAATGTAACCCCCACCCGAAGCAACCGATCCGCTCTTTGAGCGGCAGGGCAAAGATAGATGGCTGTTTAAACAGAATCCGGCTTATGAGATGCTTGCTTTTGAAAAGTTTAAAACTCTTGACCTCGGATGAATTCTGATGCACTCATCACGGTTTTTCCTTCTAATTGAACCTCAATCGGTTGGATAAGCTTATCAGAGCTGTTTGTACCAATAAAGAGTCGTTCACTCTGTGATGTAAATTGCCCTGGGGCTAGATTAACTTGCATAGTGCTGTTGTCAACAAGCTGGGCTTTAAATATTTTAAGTCTTTTTTCTCTAAAAGCTGTCCATGCAACTGGCCATGGAAGAAAAGCTCTGACCATCCTTTCTATTTCTTCTGCACTCTTTTCTTGCCAATTTATTTCGGCCTTTTCTTTAGAAATATCTGCTTTCCAACAATAGGTTGCACTTTTGTCGTCTTGTTCTTCTGGCTTTATTTGACCCTGTATCCATTTTTCAAGAGTATCACCAATTACATCTGTACATCTTTTAACTAACCTCTTTCTGAGTGTCTCATTTGTATCATCAGTCTTTATTGATTCTCTAAATTGAGCCAGAATTGGACCTGCATCAAGCTCGGCAACCATTTTCACTATTGAAATACCGGTCTCTGTTTCACCATCAAGGATCGCTTTTTGAATCGGGACAGCCCCTCTATATTTCGGCAGTAAAGAAAAGTGTATATTTATTGCCTTGAATTTCGGAGCTTCTAAAAAATCTCCTGGAATTATTTCCCCAAAAGATTTACACACAATTAGGTCGGGTTTAAAAAGATCTAAAGCTTCAGAATACCGCTCTTCTTTGTTTCGAGTATAAAATACAGGGATATCATGCTCTTGTGCATATAGTTTTATTTCAGATTCTATGACTTTTTGATCACGACCTTTTGGCTTATCAGGCTGAGTGATTATTGCAGAGATATCAAATCTGCTATCTCTATCAAGAGATTTCAGTGTTTCAAGGGCTTCCCAGTTCGAGCCAAGATACAGTGTCTTGATCGCCATATGAAAATTGCGAACTTAAGTGTTCATATAATAGTTGACATGGCGATTAAAGTAAATTACCTTGTATATGTAAATAAAAGACATCGCAAAAGATTGTAATTTCAGATTTATGTCGATGAAAGAATTTAGTCTGAGTTGGAAGATAGTAGTAATTTGTGTTTTGTCCTCGGGGATTGCGGTTCTCGTATCTCAAGCGCCTTCACTTATTACAAGGGTAAATGCTGATAATGTGGGGTCTAGCGTAACTGTTTCTAATGCCGCTCCAGCAATCACTGTAAGCCCAGCCGAGTCTACTGAATCTACAACCACGTCACCTACTAATGCAGGTTCTGATGTTACATTTACTGCAACTGCTGACGATCCAAATAATGATGCTTACTATTTAATTCTTTGTAGCACCGATGCTGTGACTGCTGGAGGTGGTACTGGAGATGCTCCGGCGTGTAATGGTGGTACTGAGTGGTGTGTGTCAACTTCTACAACAGATGGAACACAAGCGACTTGTGCTTATACAACACAAAATGGAGATTCAGAGACTAATAACTGGTACGGCTTCGTATGTGATGCAACATCATGTGCTGCTTCAGACCAAGGTTCTGGTAATAGCGGCTCTCCTTTCTATGTAAACCACAGACCTTCTTTCTCTGCGGTGGGTGACGATGACCCTGCCAATCCTGGAGATAACGTAACTGTTTCTGCAACTGCGAGTGACTCTGATACAACTGGTTCGTCTGATACTGTGAAACTGATTGTCTGTGACACATCGGGATTCTCAGGCGGTGCTTGCACAAGTAGTGAGCTTTGCAGCTCATCTTTGACAGCCTCTGATCCTCAGTGCTCATTTGCAATTAGTACACCTACTGCCGATAACACATATAGCTATTACCCGTTCATAATCGATAGCCACAGCTTTGCTTCTTCAGATGCAGCACAGGGTTCTGCTGTAAACTATACCGTGAGCAACGTAGCGCCAAGTCTTTCTAGCACAACTATCAATGGTGCGTCCGATATAACTCTAACTGAGGGCACAACGACTTCGGTTGTAGTCAGTGCTACTGTAACAGACAATAACGGCTGTTCTGACTTGAGTACAGTTGTTGCTGAAATCTATAGATCAGGTATCGGTCAAGCAAGCTGCAGTGTCACAGACGAGGATAATTGTTATACAGGGATCTCTTGCTCAATTAATACTGGCGCAAATGATTGTACAGGGGCGTCAGACTCAAGTGCACAGTATGACTGTACTTTTAGCGTCGAATACTATGCCGACTCGACCACAGCTGGCACAGAGTATCCGACTGAAGACTGGAGTGCATATGTAACGGCTACTGATGATGATGCAGCAGCGGACAATGCTTCGCCAGCAACAGCAGTTGAAATGAACACTTTAGTGGCACTCGATATTTCTGGTTCACCCTCCTACGGTACTTTCGGTGCCGGAGATGGTGATAGTACCCTTGATGTT
>JACKFR010000002.1 GCA_020632375.1 Candidatus Nomurabacteria bacterium | reverse complement strand
TTGATTTATCAGTATCAAATATTTTTATTGCATAATCTGTTTTCTTTGAACTTTTCTTCATATCCGTTAACAATTCATCTTTAGTTTTATAAGTTGTCTCGAAAATTGAGTTAAGATCTGCTAACTCAACTAAGAACTTTTGCGAACTTTGGTTATAAAGTAAAAAAGTATTGGGATATTGCCACTCCTGCACAGAAATCGCACATGCTTTCGAGTATGGTTCTATGTACCCCCTCATACTCAAAAGGGCGTTTATTGAACCCCAGGATCAGCCCGTTATATCAGGCTTTTAGGGACTTTTCTGAGGGAAAAAGTACATCTGGGGTGGCAGATGGGACTTGAACCCACAACCCTCGGTACCACAAACCGATGCTCTAACCAATTGAGCTACAGCCACCACAATTTGCAGACATTATACACTCTTGAAAAAGCTGAAGCTATACCAAAACAAATCAACCCATAAGCTTGGCATAGATAATCCCATAAGAAATTGCCGATACTACAGGCCAACCTGTATATAAAAGGTTTTTTGGTACAAACGCTGATAGCCGATTATTGGCGCAATTAGGATTTAATAGAGAAAATATCATTGACCCAAAATATCCTGGGTTAGTTGTATATAGAAGAACAGCATATCCTAAACGAAGGTTAAGGCAGTTTGTAAGTCAACTCGCTCATGCCTTTGGATTTTAACATCTAGCCGAAATTTTTAGGTCAAAATTCTTATACTCAACAAAGGGTTGCAAGCGTCTGCACCGATCGTTCGTTCCATCCAATGGTATAATATCCAATGTCATTAGTTCTCAAACTGAATTAGCACGATGCCAGCACAAGCAGATTTCAACGAAAAAACCTTACCAGTCCTCACCGTCGATGCCGATGAGAAAACTCTTCGCACACAATCAATCGAAATCCCTGTTGAGGAAATCTCAACCCCACAATTCCAAGATTTTCTCCAGACGCTTTACGACTCAATGATAAGGCACAAGCTACCAAAAGGCTGGATGCATACTGGAATAGCTGCAGTTCAGATAGGTATACTTAAAAGGGTTTTTTATGCGTACAATGTCGATACTGACAGTTTTGATATATTTATAAATCCGGAAATCACAATTGAAGGCGAAGCTCAGGATATCAAGACTGAAGGCTGTTTGAGCATCCCAGAAGTAAGCGGACCAGTTAGACGATTTAAAAAAATCCGAGTCAAGTACTATGACGAAAATGGGGAAAGGCAGCAAAAGCGTTTTGCAGACTGGAATGCAAGAGTCATTCAACATGAATTTGACCATTTACAAGGAGTACTCTTTATTGATAAGCTGGAGAAGTAACTTTTTCACCTCAGTATGGCTATCCACACTATCGACATGGTTCGTCAGAAGCAGACTAGAAAGTATGCCTTCAAGGCTTTCTTGTTAGTTTTTATCTTCCTAGGATTAGTCGGAGGAGGCTATTACTATGCAAATCACCCCGCAAGCAAAGGCAGCTCAACAAATGATACTTCTTCAGCCCAATTAGACACTGGAAGAACTCCTTCACTTTTGATATGTAACTCAATTGAAAGCTCAAACTCAGTTTCAAAGCAGCTTTCTGAATGGAATCCTGATAATTTTGAAGTATCGGTAAAAGAATCAGTAGAGGACTGCGATGTCAATCTCTCCCGCAACTTAGACGACACATCTCAATACAGCCTAGCTTGGTCGAGACTATATATCCCAGTGACAAGGTTTGACTCAACAATTCAAGAACTAACAAGCCAAGAGCTTGAAACTGGCCTAGCAAACCAACAAATAAAAGGGATGGATATTATCTGGGATGAAAATACAGATGATTTCATGAAATCGAAATACAACACAGTGGTAGGCCAGCAATTCCGAACAGCCGAACAAATTC
Organism: Candidatus Nomurabacteria bacterium; assembly: GCA_020632375.1. Lineage (GTDB taxonomy): Bacteria > Patescibacteriota > Dojkabacteria > SC72 > JAHDCA01 > JACKFR01. Next base: position 182,293 of record JACKFR010000002.1, on the reverse strand, counting down.
ATGATCAGTTAGTCTCAAGCAACAAAGTAATTGCGATTATACCTTTCGATGAAGCAAAGCCTCTATACAAAATACTACCAATAGACGATCAAACTCCTCTTCATAAAGATTTTAATCCAACAGTATATCCACTTACCGATACATATTGGGTAAAAGGCTCTGACTCGGATTTAACCGATCAGCTTAAAACAGACTTGAAAGCTGGATTAGGAGATCCAAATTATGAAATGGGTAATACAACTGACGTAATCCTGACAGGGACTTCTGTTGTCGGTGGAAGAACTCATTTTATTGTAATTAATGAAAGAGGAGACAACCTTTTTCCAATTAGAGGCATTGCTGATACTCTGCGTGAGGCAGATATTGCACATTTAAGCAATGAAGCATCGTTTTCGCCGAACTGCGATCAGTCTACGTACACCCTTGTATTTTGCGGGACACTTGATTCATTTGAAATGCTTACTTTCGCAGGCATAGATATAGTAGGACTTACCGGAAATCATATTCGTGATTACGGCACACAGGCTTTATTAGATACTTTAGACCTATTTACGAAAAACAATCTTGTTTATTTCGGTGGAGGAAAAGATTTTGATGATGCACATACTCCAAAAGTAATCAAAGTAAACGGGATAAAGATTGCTTTTGTTGGATTTAATTTCATTCCTCCTGCAGACTATTACGCTACAGCCACGCTTCCGGGCAACGCTGCTCCCAATCAGTATGGAAACGATAAAAAGTATCTCAATGAAGATATCGAGAAAGCAAAGTCTGAAGCAGATTTTGTAATTGTAGACATGCAATGGGGTCAAGAGTATATAAATTATGCTATTCCTGAGCAACAGGAGTACGGTCGTGCAGCTATTGATGCAGGTGCAGATATTATTAACGGCGTTCACCCACATACAGTCCAGGGAATTGAGTATTACAAAAAAGGCGTAATCTTTTATGGGCTTGGAAATGTGCTCTTTGACCAAACGCAGGGAGACTATGTCAGAGAAGGCATTATGGTAAGACATGTGTTTTACGGCAAGAAATACATTGGCTACGAGACAATAGCAACATATATACCACAGGACTTGCAAACGGAATTGGCAGATGATTCACGCAGAGACTCAATTCTTGATACAATCTACCAGAACAGTGAAATAAATATTAAGTAAATTGTATACTTTTATGAATGAAATCCTATACTAAAAAGCTTTTAACTATAGTACTGACGCTAAGTGCTCTACTGTCATTAATCAGTGTTAAAAGTGTCTTTGCTCAAAACGACGAAGAAAGCCAAGATAAACTCTCAGAACAACTTTTAGTCCAGATCCCGGATGAGACAGACAATCCAAACTTCACAATTACTTTCACAGACCCTTCAGGTGAAGGAGTCCAACTCAAAGTAGATGGAAGCAAATACGAAGAAATACAAAATCCGCATATATTGCCGGCACTTGGAGTAGGGAAACACACACTTATCTTTAAATTTGTAGATGACCAAGATACTGAACAAGAGATTGAACGTACACTCACAATCGTTCCAAGACCGCCAGAAATTAATCCTCCTGAAAATATAGATAACACACGGCTTGTGATTACAGGAACTGCTGTTGCAGGAGGAAAAGTACAGCTCTTTTTTACAGGTGGGACAACAGCATATAAAGAAGAAATCGATGTAACTGATACTGGAAGCTGGGAATTTGTTTTCAAAGACGACTTCGAACCAGGTGTTTACTCTACAATTGCATATGTTAAGAAAAAAGGCTTAGCCAGCAATTATTCAGAGCCAGTTGTTTTTTCAATTGAAAAAGATCAGCAAGTTGAAGGAATTACAACATTTAATACTAGTGACAGAGTTGAGAATATAAAGTTCTCAATTAAATCAATTAAAAACATCGGTGACGCTCAAAAAGCTTTAAAAGACAACCCCGACCTCTGGTACGTAATCGGGGCAGCAGCAGCAATTGGAGCACTCATCCTATTCATTCTAGGCAAGCTAGTCGCATGGAGATTGAATCAGGTATCTGAAAGAGATTTTCAGAAAATACTTAAAAGAAGGATGAAGTCGGGCGAATCAATCCAAAATGATAAGCCACAAAAGAAACCGCAGGAAGATGAGAAAGAAGAAAGTAATTCTCTAAAGGCGAAGTTCGAAGCAGCGGGATTTAAAACTGATAAATATACTGAAGAAGATGAAGAAGGCGATACAGATACAGAGAAAGATCCTAAAGAAATCCCTCCAAAGAAAAAGAAGAAGAAGAAATCAAAGAAACCTAAAGATGAAGAAGAGAAATCAAAAGACAAAGAGGAGAACGAAGATGGAAGTGATGAAGACGATAAAGGAAAAGTCAGTAAAAAAGGTAGTCTGAGCAAAGAAGAGTTCTTGAAAAGGTTCAAAGCATTTAGACCCGAAAAAGATACAGACGGCGAAGATAAAGAGACTGGTGAAGAAAGTAATAAAGCAAATTCTCCACAAAAGAGTTCTTCAAAAGACGACGCGAATGAAAAAGAAGGTAAGAAAGACAAAAATATTAAAATCACTCTTACTTCAGGGTCTCTAAAGAATTAACGGAATTCCCATTCAGAAATATATCTAAATCTGTCTGAAGGCAGGTTAATTTTATCCAAACCGACTACTTTTAAGCTACTGCGGACAATATAATTGTAATAGGGCTCATATAAAAAAACAGCCGGGACATCAAGTGAAAGATATCTTTGCACTAACTGGTAATCGCTTCTTCTGTTGTTTTTATTCAGTGTGATTCTTGATCTTTCTAACAGTAAGTCGACAGTTCCGAAATTATATCCAGAAAGATTCAGATCTGGATATTTTATCTTGCTCGAATGCCATAAGCTGTACTGGTCGGGATCGATTGTAGTTTCAACTTCAAAAAGGAGCATCTGATAGTTTCGAGTTGCCACTGTCTCATTAAGAATGCTGTCATAAGACTGCGGGTCTAGGAGAACTTTTACTCCTATATTCTTTAGGTCTTTCTGAACCTGATCAACAACCTGGCGATTCTGCTCTGTATCAAGATATGTCAATCTTAGTTCCAACGCATTTCCTTTTTCATCTTCAAAAAACCCGTCTTTATTTAGCTTATAACCGAGACCTGAAACTTTTGACTTTGCTTCTTTGGGAGAATATTTTTGTAAATCAGAACTCTTGTTAAACGCCCATGAATTTGAAGGGATGGGAGAAAAAGCTTTTTTCCCTAATTTACCGTCTGCCGAAACAAGATTATCTTTATTTATAGCTTTTGCAATAGCTATACGTAAATCTTTCTTCTCAATAAGCTTATCACGAAGATTTAAGAAAAGAACTTTCTTTCTTGGGTATATTAAGATAGAATATTTATCATAGTCAGGATACTCGTCTATAAAATCAATCTGGCTAAGCGGTATTCCTGTAACAGAATCAATAAGATTATTTCTGAAATCGATCTCTAAAGCCTGTATTGATGGAAACGTCATATACTTTATTTTCTTTATCTTGGGAGTCTCAAGCGATTGGGGATTTGCTTCAAGCAAAATATAAGAATCGGTTATTGCTCGAACTCTATATGGCCCTGAGCCAATCGGGGTTAAAATTACACCATATTTAAGATAATCTTCATCTTTAATATCATTAAGCACATGTTCTGGAACAATAAATATTGAAAGCGTCTCGAAAATTGAGCTATTAACTTCAGAAAGTGCAATATCAACAGAATAGTCATCGACTTTTTCAACTTTAATCCCTTTCAAATTGCTTCCGATTGAATCTCCAAGCCCAGAGCCGTCCAACGATGCAGCTTCATCAAAGGTGAAGATAACATCATCTGCAGTAAGTTCTTCGCCGTCACTCCATCTAAGTTGTTGATTTATATGGAAGATGTAGTGTTTTCCAGGAGTAATCGTTTCCCAGCTCTCAGCAATTCCAGGAAGTGGGCTTCCTGATTGGTCTATATAAATTAGCCGTTGATAAATCAGCTCATCAATATCACGATCAATATTATTCTGACTTGCAAATAAAGGGTTAAGAGTACCGAGCCTCCCCACAGTTGCTTCAACGAGGGTATTGTCATTCTGTGGTGCAAAAGACTTTACAAATGAGTCTGTCTTCAAAATTATCCATGCAATTAGCGAGGTGAAAAAAACCAGAAATAAAACTGTAAGGATTCTGTTTGTCTTATAGACTTTCAAAACTTTTTGAGGATAATTCCAAAAAAAGTCTCGGATATAAAACCGATCCTCAGGATTTACAATTTTCGGTATAATTGCCATTTATACGAAGATAATAGCTTTGTTAAGTATATTTAACAATAACAAACGAAAGAATGGCAAATATTGCGGCTAAAATAATTGTTGCATAATAAAGAAGCTTTTCAACACCACGCTTAGTACGAAAAACTTCACCACCGCTACCACCAAACATAGCTCCCATTCCTTCAGCTCGATTCTGAAGGAGGATTGAAACAATCATTAAAACCGAAACTACAACCTGAATAAACATTAAAATATTTAGTGTTGAGCTACTCATTGCCTCAATTAATGATTCAAATAAACTACTCTTCTTTCAGATAATCAAGTGCGGAAGCTATTGCTGCTGCCGTCACAGATATCAGTGCAATTGTAGCATATTTATCCACTGTATACTGTTCAATAGTTAGAAATCCAGAAGAGAAGCTTTTAATCTCAAACCCTGTCACAACAAAGCCAGGCATCACCATATCAAAAAAAATCAGAAACAATCCCAAAATGATGAACATCGACATAAGTTTAGTAATAAAGACTTTCCTAACTGTCAAAAAAGTCAACATGTTGCTGTGCAACATCAGCGCAAGGCTTAACCCACCATATGCAGCAACAAGATAAAACATATCCTCCGGTAGAGTAACCCCATTAAAGAGATTAAATGTAAAGCCCAGTATTAAAATTCCGACAAACATACTGTAAAAAAGTTTTCTCAAATTCATTGACTCTGTATAGTTAATATTGAAGAAAGTGAAAGATTAAAATATACTAGTACAAACAGAACAAGGGATCAAGAATAAAGACTTATCTAAAGCATCAATCTAATAAACATCTGCCCATGAGATCTCAGCTTCGAACAAAAATTATTGCGACGATTGGCCCATCAACTTGGTACGATAAAGTTCTGATCGAAATGATTCAAAGCGGTTTTGCTGCAGCAAGGGTTAATGCTTCTTTTGCTGACTTTGATGAAATGGAAAGAGTCGCTGCGCAACTACGAAGACTCTCTCCGAGGGTCACCCTGATACTAGACACAATGGGGCATAAGATACGAGTAACAGGTTTTGATAAAGACAAAAAACTGACAAAAGGAGATGAGGTTGTTTTAGCATCAGAAAAATACAAAGTAAGAGGCAAGAATGTCGTCAAAGTTACATATCCAAAACTTGCAAACGACCTCACAAGGGGAGTAAAAATACTCATTGATGACGGCAATATTTCTCTTGAGGTAAAAGATATCCAAAGCCCCAAAGTCATATGTACTGTTCTTCAAGGCGGAACTCTAAAAAAGCGAAAAACAGTTAATATCCCAGGGGTTCACTTAGACTTTCCAAATCTCAGTGAAAAAGATGAAGCAGACATTAAAAGTGCAATAAAACTAAACTACGATGTAATATCTGCATCTTTTGTCAGGAATACCGAAGATGTCGCTCTCATAAAGAAAGTAATAGGGGATGCGGGTCTAAAATTAATTGCCAAAATAGAAGACTACGAAGGGGTTAAAAATTTTGATGAAATTTTAGAATCAGTAGACGGCATTATGATAGCAAGAGGAGATCTTGGAGTAGAAATCCCACCTGCAGAAGTCCCCATCTTACAAAAAACTTTCATATATAAGTGCAGACAGGCGGGAAAACCAGTTATCGTTGCCACTCAAATGTTAGAATCAATGAGAGAAAACAATCGCCCGACCAGAGCAGAAGTAAGCGATGTGTCAAACGCAGTAATGGACGGTGCTGATGCACTGATGCTCTCCGCAGAGACCTCGACAGGCAAACACCCAATTGAAGCGGTAAAGATGATGGCAGATATAGCAAAAGAAGCAGAAAGGGTTCTAATTCCGCAGATTCTTACTTCACGTACAAACGCAACCGAAAGCACAGATGCAATTTGCAGACATGTATTTCAGATCGCAAAAGAACTCAACCTCGCCGGTATCATTGTCCCCAGTATTACCGGCAAAACTGTCGCCTCACTCGCACGTCACAGGCTAGATATACCTATCTGGGCAATAAGCAACAACCCACGATTGATCCGTCAGCTACAGCTCTTCCGAGGGGTTAAAGGCTTTTATGTTCAAGATTTTAAGCATGACAGAGATGCAATGATTCAGCAAGCAGTGGGTATTGTCTATGGCAACGGCAATCTTAACTATGATGATAATGTAGCTGTCGTAAGCGGCAGTACAATCTCTGGCAAGCACACAAATTCTATTTTAGAAATTGTTGATGTCAGAAGAATAATCGAAGTGATGTAGCTGAAATGGCGAGTTTAAATGCTTCACAAGATCTTTTCCGGAACTTTTCATAGTGTATAATACTTCCATTAATTGGTGATGTAGCCAAGCTGGTTAAGGCAGGAGTCTGCAAAACTCCTATGCGCGGGTTCGAATCCCGCCATCACCTCCAAATGCTAATTGAAAAAAGAATTGAGAGTGCTAAAATGCAGCAATAAAAGGAACGCCGGGGTGGTGGAACTGGCAGACACGCGGGACTTAAAATCCCGTGTCAGCAATGACGTGCGGGTTCGATTCCCGCCCTCGGCACATCCCGCTAACCTATAGTCCCGACACTGTAACTGCACAATTAATCATTCTCCATCACTTCTTCATACCCTTCAATTACAGCATCCGCCATATCATCTACATACCCATCATTCCAAGGAGAGTTCTTTATCCCAACTGTAAAAATCCCTGAAGACCTACCTGCACTCAAGCCATTTTTCGAATCCTCAAAAATCATGCACTCATTTGTACTCGCTCTATAATAATTCATTGCGGTAAAATATATATCCGGCGAAGGCTTGCCTAAACCAGGAGAAGTATAATCCCAAATTCTGTCAAAATATTGAAGAATTCCGTAGTAGCTAAGCAACGCATCTATAAACTCTTTTGATGAAGAAGATGTAATTGCGCAGATTTTTCCTTCATCCACAATCCAGGAAACAAATTTATCTGCGCCAGAAACAAGATCAGAAAATCTACCTGGATCTTTTTGAATCGCGTTTCGCTTGATTTTACGAAATTCAGCGACAAGTCCAGCTGGGCTCACCCCAGTCATACCAAACTCTTCAATTAAAAGGCTAAAACCATCAACAGACTTTTTACCTGCAAGCTTATTCTTATATTCATCTATTGATAGATCTTTTCCGGTATGATTCTTAAAAACTTTCGTAAACCCTTCTAGGTTCAGCTTTTCAAGATTAACAAGAGTTCCGTCGAAATCAAAGAAGAAATACTTAGCGGAGCGAATCTTGTTCCGTATAGCAGAATTAAGCATAGAGGAATTACTAATTAAGTAGGATCATCAAATTTATCAGGATCTGAATTGCCGCATCTGGGACATGTTGTTATTTCTTTTTGACCCTCATATACATAACCGCAAACAAGGCATTTCCATGAAGTCCATTTACTGTCCAAATCATCCGGGTGAACCTTATTTGTCAATAAAGGATCATTTGTCGCAGTTAACTGTGATGAGTCATCTGACGGTGCTGGATCAGTTGGGGGTACAGAACCTTGTGGAGCTGGAGAAGAACCCGCATCGTCATTCCCTGTAGGCATAGAGGCACTGCCAGAGAGAGGATCTGTTGGAGCAGCAGGCTGCTGATTATTATCAGAGCTATTTGCATTTCCTGTAAGATTTTTGTCGTCACCTTGTAAGATATCCGCCATCTTTAATCTCCTGCAGAATTATATTAAATGTCTGCCCAGGGCCATAAGGAGAACTATCAATAACAATATCATTGTACTTCTTTGGCGAATCATAATCAATCCCGTACATATCTTTAAATCTATGCTTGTCAAGAGTATATCTATCATTTAGTTCTTTTGCTGTTTTTCTAAACCGTTTAGACTCTAGGGGTAAATTTTCTTTTAAGTCGAGAATCTTAGTTTTGTGTAAAGTTCTACGGACTCTTTTCTCAAGACTTGCATCTAGCCAAATTTTGACTGTACACGGAATCTGAAGGTTCGTAGCCAAAGCCGCAAATATCTTACTGTCAATTAAAACATTATTCCATTGGCTTGAACGAATAAGCTTTTCATCAATCATCTGGTCAATGACATCATCATCTCCATCAAATTGATCTGATTTGAGAAATTTATCTAAGTCTAAATAACCCATATTCTGGGCATACTGACGCATTAAAGCTCCACCGTAGATATAGTGAAGACCAAACTTATTGGCAAGCATTTTTGCAATAGTAGATGCACCAGACCCACCAGGACCTCCGACTACAAAAAGAGAACCAAGATCTTTAGGTCTATAGGAATACACTTTTAACTTCATTGAAAACTTCTTTTATCTTTAAGAGAAATCACATTCATAGTATATTAAAAGCACAATTTAGTCGAGCAAACAGCTATCCAGATGCCAAAGAAGGGTAAAAATATCTTCCAAAAGAAAACAGAAGCCGGCAAACCAGATCTTACGATCCTCATTTTTACTGTTTCAATGATTATTTTCGGAATAATCATGGTTTTTGACTCAAGTGTCTTTGTCGCAAACCAACCCCCATTTAATGATCCGTATCATTTCCTGAGACTTCATTTTGTTTGGGTATTAATTGGAATCATACCCTCAGTACTTATATATCTCTGGGATTATCGGAAATTCAGCAAACTCATCATCCCTGCAATGGTAATCAATATCTTGATGCTCATTTTAGTTCTTTTTTCGGGAAATGCGGTTAACGGATCACATCGGTGGTTAAGATTTGGCTCAGATCAGCTTGTTCTCCAACCTGCTGAATTCATTAAACCAATTTTTATTGTTTATATTGCAACCTGGCTGGCAAAAGAGCGGCCTTACTATAAGAACTTCAAAGATGCTCTCAAACTTGGCTTCGGTCAAAAACTGATTGGATTCTCTCTTACACTTGGGCTTGTTTTGCTGCTTATTGTGTTAGAACCAGATCTAGGAACTACATTAGTCATAGGAGCAACCGCATTTGCTGTATTTCTGGTATCAGGAACAGATTTCGCTCATCTTTTAGGAAGTGCTTTTGTAACTGGTGTTTTTGGTCTGATGGCAGGCATTGCTGCTATTTTAGCTCCTTATAGATTGAAAAGAGTCCAGACATACATTCATCTGTTTTTTACTGGTCAAGTTGATGATCCACAAGGAAGAGGCTATCAGATACAACAGATATTAATAGGTATCGGATCTGGTGGCTTTTGGGGAAAAGGATTTGGGCAATCCAGACAAAGATCGGGTTATTTAGTCGAATTAACAGCGTTCACGGACTCTATCTTTGCGGTCAGTACTTGAAGAGCTCAGGCATGATTGGCGGAATTATCTTTATCATTGCTTGGATCCTTTTTCTAAGGGCAGGATTGAAAGTAGCCAGAAACGCTCCTGACAGACAAGGCAAGCTTATTGCAGTCGGGATAACTATCTGGCTCACCTACAAGCATTCTTTTCATATGGCAGCGAATCTTGGCGTAATACCACTAACTGGAATGCCGCTTCCATTTGTAACATACGGCGGATCAGGTACAATAGTAGCAATGATAGGCGTAGCAATACTTCTTAATATCAGTAAGTTCCAAGTTGTCGAAAAAAAGCACTCTTAAAAAGAAAATCTTATTTACTGGTGGAGGCTCTGGTGGACATATTTCAGCTGCAACAGCGATAATTGATGGCTTAAGAGATAGATATTCAAATGTGCTTGACCAGATTTTGTATGTCGGAAGCAATCTTGGCATGTCAGGCGAAAAAGAAGCAGAGAGCCTTGAAGAGAAAATTGTCAGCAGTAGCGATATTCCATTTGTTTCAATAAGAGCTGGAAAACTCCAGAGATATCTTAGTCTAGACACAATTAAAAAAGTCTTTGGGGTTTTGGGAGGAGTTATTGACGCAAGAAAAGTAATCAACGACTTCAAGCCAGATATAATTGTATCTACAGGAGGATTCGTAACAGTACCGGTTGCATTTGTAGGCTGGATTAAAAAAATTCCTGTGTATATACATGAGCAAACTGCAGCAATTGGACTTACAAATAAGATTGCGTCTAGGTTTGCAAAAAGAGTTTACACAACATTCCCTCAATCCGCACAATATCTGCCCAAAGGGAAAGCTCTTCAAGTCGGCAATGCAGTAAGGAAAGCTATCTTTAGTGATAAAGGGAAAGGCGAAACAATATCTGCTGTAAAAAAAATGCTTCCTGAAAAAGAAACTTTCCCAATAGTTCTCATTGCTGGCGGTGGGCAAGGATCGCACTTGCTCAATATAATAACCCGGCAGATGCTGCGCTATCTAGTCGAAGATTTTCAAGTGATATTGCAAACTGGCGACAACAAAGTTAATCGAGATTATGAAATCCTTCTTAAAGAGAAGAAAAAACTTCCTGAAAGTCTCCAAGATCGTTTTCTACCTGTGAAATTTATTCCTGCAAACCAGATTGGCTACATCTTTAAGAATATAGACATCTATGTTGGGCGCGCTGGCGCCAATTTTGTTTATGAGATGGGACTCATGAGAAAACCCTCCATTTTAATCCCAATCCCATGGGTAACTCATGATGAACAAAATAAGAATGCCCAAAGCTTAGTAGATGTCGGACTTGGAAAGATTCTTCCCGAAGGAGAATTAACTGCCGAAAGGCTCTTTAATGAACTAAAGCGTCTCAACCAAAAAATTAGATCTGGCAGACTTCGTATAGATGAGAGTAAACTAGAAAAGAATTACAGAACCGATGCTGTGGAAAAAATAATGAAGGATCTTAATCTAGAGTCTGAAAACCTTTCTCGAAAATCATCTGGCACTTAAAGATGTTCTCTGCTAAAATTAGACGTTTGAAAAAAGGTCGTATCTAAATTAAATTTTTAAAACCCAGAAAATGGTATGTGAGAACTGCAATCTCAGACCTGCAACAACACAGGTTACCCATATTATTAATGGCCAAAAAAGAGTTCAAAACCTCTGTTCTGTCTGTGCTTCTCAAGGGCAAAGAGGGAGCATGTTTGAAAGTTTTTTTGGACAAGATGATAGCTTCGACCCACAGCCTCAAAGTCGATCTTCCGAAGAAGTTGATATTACACAATATTTTTCTGAACGAGCCAATGAAGCAATTCAGGCTGCAGCAACAGAAGCAATAGAGAGAAACAACAAAAATATCGACACAGAGCACTTACTCCTTGGTATTGCTGAAAGCGACGATGTAGTAGATAGAGTATTTCAAGAGCTAAAGGTAGATAAAGATACTTTAATAGAACAGGTAAAAGCACAAATGTCTGAAGGAGGCGATGAAGTAAGCACACCAGGCTTATCACCAAGAGCAAAGCAGGTTTTAAGGCTTGCTTTTCAGGAAGCTATGGAGCTTGGACACAATTATGTTGGTGGAGAGCATATACTACTGGGTCTAATAAGGGAAGGAGAAGGTCTTGCAGCACAGCTATTTTCGAAATATGGTGTAAATCACACCCAAGCAAGGCAAGCTGTTCTCAAAATAGTAGGCGAAGGAGACAAAGAAGGCGAGGCAGCTGCACAGAAATCAACTACTCCGACTTTAGATCAGTTTTCACGTGACCTCACTCTTCTTGCGAAAACAGGAAAGATAGATCCCGTGATAGGGAGATCAGATGAAATAACCCGTGTAATCCAAATACTTTCTCGAAGAAAAAAGAACAACCCCGTTTTAATAGGAGAACCTGGCGTAGGCAAAACAGCCATTGCAGAAGGTCTAGCTTACAGAATCTCAAAAGGGGATGTACCTGACATCTTAAAAGGTAAATCAATCAAAGAATTAGACATTGCAGGTCTAGTCGCAGGCTCTAAATTCAGGGGAGAGTTTGAGAAGAGAGCAAAGAAAGTGATTGAAGAATTAAACAAGGCTGATCGAGACATAATCCTTTTCATTGATGAACTTCATACAATTGTAGGCTCCGGAGCACAAGAAGGACAGATGGATCTTTCAAATATGCTTAAGCCCGCTCTCGCAAGAGGCGAAATGCAAGTTATTGGAGCAACAACCTTAAACGAGTACAAAAAGTATATTGAGAAGGATGCTGCTTTAGAGAGAAGATTTCAGCCAGTTTTAGTAAATGAGCCTTCTGTAGAGCAGACTGTTGAAATCTTGCACGGTTTAAGAGACAGCTATGAAGCCCATCACAAAGTTAAAATTGAACCAGAAGCAATAGACTCTGCAGCACATCTTTCATCAAGATATATAAAGGATAGATTTTTGCCTGACAAAGCGATTGATTTAATAGACGAATCTGCAAGCAAAGTCCGGCTAGAATCGACTTCAGAACCAGAAAACGTTCGCCAGTTAAAATCTGAAATTGAAAAGCTTGAAAAAGAAAGAGAGTCATTAAGCCGAGCAGGAAACCACGAAGAAAGTGCAAAAATAAAAGTAGATATTGAAAAAAAGAAAGAAGAGCTTCAACCAATCGAAGATGAATGGAAAAAGACTAGAGGTACAGGTACTCCGACAGTTACATCAGATGATATTGCAGAAGTCGTCTCAAGAATTACCGGAGTTCCTATAACAGATCTCAAAAAAGAAGAGCGTGAAAGACTTCTGAATTTAGAAGAGTTTCTTCATGAACGTGTCGTAGGGCAGGAGAAGGCTGTGAAAGCTGTCTCCGAGGCAATTCGCAGAGCAAGAGTCGGTCTCAAAGACCCTAATAAACCAATCGCTTCATTTCTATTTCTCGGCCCAACCGGTGTAGGAAAGACCCTTCTTGCAAAGACTCTCGCACAACAGGTTTTCGGCGATGAAAACGCAATGGTTAGACTGGATATGAGCGAGTATATGGAAAAACATTCTGTTTCGCGAATGATAGGCTCTCCGCCAGGGTATGTTGGACACGAAGAAGGTGGTCAGCTGACCGAGGCAGTCAGGAGAAAACCTTATTCAGTGATTCTTTTAGACGAAATCGAAAAAGCCCATCCAGATGTTTTCAATACCCTATTGCAAGTTCTGGACGACGGCAGACTAACTGATTCTAAAGGAAGAACCGTCGATTTCAAAAACACAATTATCATTGCCACAAGCAATATAGGTGCAGATAAGATAATGGGGTATATGGAGCTAGATAGCAAAGAAAAAGACTGGGAAGAGCTAGTCAAACAGCTAATGGATTTACTTAAAACCCATTTCAAGCCAGAGTTTTTGAACCGGCTCGATGATGTTATTGTCTTTAAGGCGCTTGAAAAGAAACAACTTGTTAATATAGCCAATATTTTGCTTGAAGACACCAAACAATTACTTAAAGGACAGGGTATTGAGATTGAATTTGCGCCGAAAGTTGCTGAATACATAGCAGAAACAGCATTCCAACCAGAATTTGGTGCAAGACCTATGAAGCGGGTCATCCAACGAGAGATAGAGAATCTGTTGGCAGAGAAAATGCTTGCCGGAGATTTCTCAGAAGGAGACAAGATCAAAGTAGATATCCAAAATAAAAAGCTGACGATAAACAAGATCTAGAATACTACCCTAAAGAAACGCAAACGAGAAATCTATTATCTAAGCTAAGGTTATTCTCCTTTGCATATGTAAGTGAATAAAGATTTCTATTACGGTTTTCTTCGTATGTGTCTAAACCAGAAACATTTATTACTTCAACTCCTTTATCCTTCAAATCTGAAACAATCTTAGCCTGGAAATCAAAGCCAGCTTCTGTCTCAGACACAGGAATTAGAAATTCACTTCTAAAATCTAAACCAGCCTTTTGTATCTCTTCTAAATAACTCAAACCTCTCTTGTAGTTCTTACCTGAAATAGAAGGATATATCGCACAAACCAGATCCGAATTATCAAATTGATACTGAGTGTGCGCAGCATCAATTGCTTTACCTACAACGTTTAGAATTGCACCGGAAAATCCAGAGTGTACAAAAATTACAAACCTTTTAGAATCTTTTCTATCTACTGCTGTTGCCACGATAACAGAGCAATCTCCAACGGCCACCCCAAGCGAAATCTTCTGTTTAGTAATAATTGCATCGGTATCAACATAAAAACCGATTAAACCCTTTTCTTCAGGTATAAAAGTAATTGACTGAAATCTTTTCAAAATAAATACATTCTCTCTGGTTAAAAACTGCACGCCATCTATATGCTTTGTAAGCATATACGCTATTGGTGTGCTTAACGGTATCTTAGCTGCCTGATAAAGTTCTAAATACTTTTTAGAAACATCTGGAACTGAGGATCTCATCGACCCCCAATAATCATTTCAAAATGTAACGAAGTTTTTAACTCCAAGCTCTGTCAGCGCTGGAAAAGTGCCAATTTTATCATTAACTTGGAAATTACGTTGAGACGGCATTACTTTTCTTCCTCGACTATTTCTATTTCAACGCCTGCATCATCCATAGAAACAATCTCTACCTCTGTTCCGCAGAATTGACATTCAAGGATATCACCAATGATATAGTCTCGGTCAGCATCCATTACAATATCATTGCTGCATTCAGGGCACTCTAAAAGAACATTTCCGTTATCATCTGTCCTTTTTGTTACTCCTGAACTTTGGTCAGAAGCACTATCGTTGATCATGCTATTCATATCATCTGACATATATATTTAAGGCTAAATTATATGTAGAATGTACTACCAAATTATATCACGAGTCCATAGTGTGAGCATCTGGAAATACAGCACAAGATTTAACCCTATAATCAAGCCAGAATATATGCTTGAAAATGAATGCGGAGAAACTCCACTTGAAGTGAGTGATGCTTTGTATCATAGCATAGGCATAAACCATTTAAAATTTAAACGAGAAGACCTAAACCCAACGGGTTCACACAAAGATCGCAGCCTTCTATACCAGATTTCTGCTCATCTCCAGGATGGTGCCAAAAGCTTCTCCATCTCTTCTTCTGGCAACTCGCTTATCAGTGCTGCATATATTCTAAAAAATAATCCTAAAATATCTCTGAAAATATTCTTAAGTAAAAATATTTCTCAAAGAAAGCTTGAAAGGCTTTCACAAACATTAAACATACAGATTGAATCGCCCAAAGCACCTTCAGCCGATATAAATTTAGACAATATTAAAATTGCATTTACAGCCAAACCAGTCTCTGAATCTATTAAATTCGCAAATCAAACAAATTCAATTTTACTCAGAGGCTCAACAGATCCATATGCATTACAAGGGCCTAAAACAATTTCCTATGAGTTAGCGGGTCGAGGTGATCAGATTTTTATTCCAACTTCAAGCGCAACGACAGCGTACGGAATCTATCTCGGTTACAAAGACCTTCTGGAAGAAGGAGAAATAGAAAAAATTCCCGAAATCCATATTGTTCAGTCAGAAGCAGTAAACCCAATCGCAAGAGAATTTGATAAATCATTCGAGCCAAAAGAAAGCTCTATTATCAGCAGTATTGTTGACCGAATCGCACACAGAAAAGTAGAAGCGATAAAAGCCATTAAAGAAACTGGGGGAAGCGGATGGGTAGTTTCAGATGAAGAATCGATTAAAGCTCAAGACCTGCTTCAAAAAGCTGGCATAAATAGCTCAATAGAAGGAGCAATGACAATCGCCGCATTAGAGAAGGCTACCCAAAATAAATATCCCCTTAAAAACCCTATTTGTATAATTACAGGAACACGGTAAACTACATTAAGGACTGAAACTTAAATATTAATCGCCGATGTCAGAACCAACCATATTCTTCTTCTGTACTGATCCTGAAAGAGCCTTAGGATTAGAAAGGTTGCTTCCGAATTTTCATATTGTTTGTATAGATGGCGGTGACATTGTTGAAGCAATGCGTGAGAAAAACGTTAAGATTTTTTCCCTATCTGAAGAGCTAGACAATCCAAACCCAATTAAACGGAACACCAACGTCTTATTACAAAACCCAAAAGCTCAAGAATATATAAAAAGGAATACCTCTGAACAGTCGGAGCCATCAATTATGGTCTTTAAAGTCGCACCAAATATTGAACGAACTTGCGAGAAACTTGGTTATAACCTTCTCAATACTTCTTCCAAACTCAATCGCAAATTTGAACTTAAAATAAGTCAATACCAAAGCCTCAGTCTGCCTGGTATACGATTTCCAGAAACAATTATCTCAAGCTTACAAAACCTAAACTTCGACATTATTTCTAAGGAATTCGGCTTACCATTTGTAATCCAATTTGATAGAGGACACACTGGTGGAGGAACTATCTTTATAAGAGAAGAAGCTCAACTAAGATCACTTGCAAGAGAATTCCCTAAACGGATTGTAAGAACCGCAAAAATGATCTCAGGAACAGCTTGGACAATAAATGCTTGTGTCACGAGATTTGGAATTGCCTACGGTGGTCTATCCAAGCAGATTACCGGAATCAAAGGGCTTACAAAAATGGAGGGAGGAACGGTGGGAAATGACTGGAGTGCATCAAAACATCTTGATTCATCGACAATAAATCAAGTAACCGAAATGACAAGACGGATCGGTAGTGAGATGTACAAAGCAAATTACAGTGGGATTTTTGGAGTCGATTTTATAATTGACGATGGGGGAGAAGTTTTTGTAATTGAAGTTAATGCCCGGCCAGTCGCTTCGATAAGCATGCATAACAAAATTATGCTACAGCATAAACTTATTCCTTTTCACTTACTTCATATTTCAGAATTTCTTTTCGCAAGCGATGCAGAATACTTAAATTTCATTAACCAAAAAACGGGTCAGAACTTAAAGCCAGCAGAAATGACTGCGTTTATTCAAGATCTTAACATAGCTTCTATTAAGCCAATTGAGGCGTCTCAGATTATATTGCGCAATACTTCTAACCAAGAAGAAAAGGTTAAAAAGAAGATTGAATCTGGAGTCTATAATCAAAATGGATGGGTCAGAAGTGGTTACTCAATAGATCACATTCAAGAGGAGAATGAATTTTTGGTTCTGTACGCCGAAAAGAAACGTACTATTTCCCCCAATAGCGAAGTTGGTAGAATCCAAGCCAAAGAGAGCATAATTAATCAAGATGGAAAAATCGAGAAAAAGTTCCATAAAGCCATTAAAAAGATGCAGCAAGGCATTACAAAATTGTCATAGACACAAAGACAAAACATTTGATAGACTAGTCGAAATATGATTGTTGATGAAGTACCAAAACCAGTTAAAGATCTTGTTCACGAATATCTAAATCTCCAAATAAATAGTTGCACTGTGCGGGCACCATATTATAGAAATGTTAAGAGAATTCGCGCCGAGCTGAGATCTCTTGTAGGAAAGGGTCTACCTTCTGAAATTGTTGAAGAAACTCTCATTTACTCAAAACTAAGAGGCTTTATTTTAGAAGGGAAATCAGAAGAAGAGATCCGAGACTTTATGATACTTCAAGGTATTGGTGTTGATTGCTCAGGCTTTGCAGCACATATTTATGATAAATGGCTCAAATCATCTGATAGAGGCAATCTTGTAAACAAGCTGCAATTTAAAGAGACTTCTTTTTATCGCAGCATCATAAGAAGAATAAGACCAATTGAGAATATAAGTGCTAACGACCTTACAAACGAAAAGAACTCAACCCCAATCAAGCTTAATCAGATAAGCCCAGGCGATCTTATCAGATTAAAAGGGGTTAAAAGAGGAGATCACTTGGCAATTATTTACAGTACAACAAGAGACGAATCTAATTCATTGAAGCAAGTGACTTATGTCCACTCGTCTCCTGCATACCAAAAAGACAATGGCGTCAAATTCGGCGAGATCGTTATTACAGATCCTGAAAAAGACCTCAAAGACCAACAATGGCGTGAGGTCGACAAAAATGGGAAATGCTGGACACTTGAATGCCTTTTAAGAGATTATGAGCAAAATAGAAACGGACTTCGACGGCCTAATTTTTTGATTAAACCAGAATGAAAGAACTGCTTCTAACAATATCTCTTTCCTTCATAATCACAATGCTATGGTCTCCGCTTTTAATTTCGACCCTCTACAAATTCAATGTTGTAAGGCAAGGCGACAAAGACTTCTCACATCTAGTCGGAGAACGTTATCTGAAGGCGGGTACACCAATTATGGGTGGTCTTTTAATCATAGTAACAACAGTGATTATTACATTAGTAACAAACTGGAACGGGAATACTTATGTACCATTGGGTGTCTTTCTGCTTTCAGCTGCTTTAGGGGGCGTAGATGACTTACTGAATATATATGGAAGAAAGCGGATTGTGCGAACAATTAAAAAACAGATTGTTCTTGCAAAGGTACACAAAAGTCACTTTCAAAGGGTTATCCTGTGGCTAGAATTGCCTTGGGTGGGATATAAAAATATATGGTACGCACTTGGTTCATATCCCGGCACTGGGATTCAAGCAGGGGAGAAAATCATAATTCAGATACTATCTTCGCTTCCAGTAGTCTGGTGGATCTACACACGACTCGGATGGGATTCAATAAGCATCCCCTTTATTGGCCTGACTCATATTGGCATCTTAATGCCGATTTTGATTGTTTTGGCTGTGATAGGAATGTCAAATGCCGTCAACCTTGCGGACGGCATGGATGGGTTAGCAAGCGGAATGCTTATTCCGGCTTATGCAGCATATATGTTTATTGCTCTCAACCGCCACAATATGCCTCTGGCGTTACTCTGTGCTGCGGTTGTAGGCTCACTAGCAGCATATCTATATTTCAATATAAAACCGGCAAGGATTGAAATGTCAGACGTAGGAAGTCTTGCGCTTGGAGCATTATTATCGACAATTGCATTAGCTCTTGATGCAGTTTCACTACTACCCATAATTGCATTGATGTTTGTTCTTACTGTTGGATCTTCTCTCATACAAGCGATTTACAGAAGAGTTTTTGGCAAAAGGTTGCTGAAGATGGCTCCTATGCACTTGCATTTTCAAGTAAAAGGGTGGAGCGAAGAAAAGGTTGTTATGCGTTTCTGGCTTTTTGCATGGATCTTTAGCATAATCGGTCTACTGCTTAGCTTTTACTAAGATTTATATTCCTTTCCTCTTAGCTTCAACCCATTCATATGTCCTTGTAGCGTATGCAAAAGGATTAAGTATCAAATCCATTGTGGGCACAAGTCTGACCTCATAACCACCGAAACCTCTTTTGAAGAGTGACAAACCGTACCAGGAACTTTTAGTATCGTCTTTATCTACTACTCCCCAAAGATTATGAACTTTCATACCAATAGATTTAGCGTACTTTATAGCTTCCCACTGCATGAGATACATTGAAGGAAGTTCTCTGAATTTTGTTAAAGAGCCACTGTGATGATATACCGATTGTCCGTTAAAATAAGTGAACATCCCTGCCGCTGTATACTCACCTTTATACTTGGTAAAGAATAACCGTGAAAGCCCCGCCTCGCTGAAAATTCGATACTCTGTTTCAACATATTTACGTGAATAAGCTGACCTCCAATGATTTCTTTGAGCTGAATCTTCAAAAATTTCCCAGAACTCGTCAAACTCATCAATACTTGTAGTGCTATAACATTCTAGATCAATTTCTAAAGATTTTTTAATACTTTGTCGTGTGCTTTTGCGCATCTCATTTAAAAGCTCTTCTTCGCTTTTTGTTATATCTAAAGCCAAAGCTAAAGCCCCGTCAACCCCATGAGTTAATGTTTTTTTAAATCCGATTCCATGAAGTTTATCTACTAGCCTCTGATCGTATTGATTTGGTAAAGACACTCTAATAAAATGACATTTCTTTTCTTTACAATAATCCCGTAAGAAATTAACAATCAACTGGACTACAGCTACGTTACTCCAGTCAACAACTGGTGCATGTCTTAGTAAAGTATATTTTCCTCGAATTGCATTGACGGTCTTAATAGGCAAAAGAGCAACTAAATCATCGCTATTATATAAACCATAATTTTCAAATTTTGAGCCGATCTCTCTTTCAAAAACTCCCCAATCCCATGAGCTTATAAATGACGAGTCAGGAAACTTTAATGCAAATGAATTCCATTCCTTGCGATCTGTTACGACACGAAACTCCATCCTAGCTCCTTTCTAAGTAAAATTCTTTAATCACATCAACAATATATTTCGCATCACTGCTGTTGATGTTAATCGAAGTAGGCAGGTTAATTATCTGTGAACAAACTGATTCGGCTATCGGTGCATCACCCGAATGATATCCAGCTGCATTAATATCTGCCTCAGCTGGCGCAACAGGTGTCTTATACCAGTCTCCAAGTACAATACCTCTATCGGTACAGTATTTATTCAGTTTTTCAGCATCTCTAACTAACAGCGGGTATCTTAATAAAATTGTCCCCGCCGGAAATGAAAAGCGCTTAACTCCAGAGATTGCCTTAAGACCAGAATCGTATATTGACGAAATTTCAGCTCTGTGCTTATTTAATTCCTCCAGATCGTTTAGTTGCCTGTATGCCAATCTAGCTAATGCATTTGGAAGTCTTGCAGGAATGTATGATGGCTTTAAACCAAGTTTCTCATCGGCATCAGTCGCTCTAGTAAGAAGACCGGATTTAGTGAAAATATAATGAAGTAATTTACCTAGCTTGCCAAATTTCATTCCAAACTTAATCTTCGCCCAAAGAAGTGGGTAAAGAATTTCTTTAAGTAACCAAGATGTGGGAGGATATTTTAATAAATCTTGCTGATTTCTCATTTTCTCAACAAATTCGCTGTTATTCACGACTAAAACTCCGCCATCTACACCAGAAACAACTTTATCTCTGCCAAAGCTAAATACTGCGGCATCGCCAAGAGTACCTAATATCTTTTGCCGCTGTGAAAACGGATTTAAAACCTGCGTGCAGTCTTCCAAGACAATAAGCCCTTTCTCTTGAGCCCAATCAACGGTTTTTTCTAAATCTCCGCTCAAACCAAAAGTATGCTGTATAAAAATCGCTTTTGTCTTATCGGTAAAAGCCTTCTGGAAACTTCCCAAACCAGGTGAAAGATACGTCTCATCGATATCCGCATAAACTGCTTTTGCGCCGGTCCATAAAACAGGATTAATAGCAGCAACACAGGTAAATGCCGGAACAATTACCTCATCATTCTGACCAATTCCTGCAGCACGAAGAAATTCATATATAGCTGAGCGGGCGTAATTGTAAGTAAAAACGTTGTCTGTCATATACTGATTGCGAAACCATTCCTCGATTTTTGAAGGGTAGTAACCCCGAAACCAACTATACGGCTGAAATAAAATCGCAATATCAAGTAGAAGATCTTTTATGCGAGTATTAGGGGAGTATGATGTGTAGATTCTTCTTTTTTTCATGGACGATTAATTTGTTTCATGAAATTAGGTGAGAATCGCCCCTTAATCAAAAGTAGGTCTCCTGAATCAAGAATGTTACTGAGCGCTGACAAGAGCTCCTTTTCTGACGAAACATACTCGATACCCTCTCCACAATTTGCTAGCTCTTGATCAGTTGTAAACACTTTAATATCTGTTCCTTGTAGTTTCGATGTCAAATGTTCATAAGAAGACTTTTTTTCTTTTCCAAGCTCTATAATTCCTTTAGTGATAAGAATCTTCTTTCGAGCAGGATAAATTTTCATTACATCAACAGCACTAGAAAATCCCATCAAGCTATTATTGTATGAATCATCGACTATTTCGACCCCGTCACTTCTTGTTGTAGAGGAGAGTCGACCTTTCAATGGTGCGATTGAGCTTAGAGACTTTTGTATCTTAGTGATTTCAATACCTTGATCCAAAGCTATTGCAATCCCGGGTAACAAGTTTAAAACATTATGTAATCCTGGAAGATGGGTTTCAAACCGAGTCTCAATCTCCCCATATTTAAAACTAAAATATATTTCATTGGAGCTACGACGATCAATAGCTGCGAAAACATCCGCAGAGTGATTTGAAATCGAATATGTAACTGTCTTGCAGTTGCAGTATTCCAAAGCTTTTTTATATCCTTCGCAATCAATATTTATATATGCAATCCCATCAGGAGGAAGTGCGCGTAAAAGCTCAGACTTTGCCTCAATGATATTCGCCCGTGAACCAAACGTATCTAAATGCTGGTTGCCAAGCCCAGTTAAAACAGCCATTTTAGGCTTCACAATAGAAGCCGATTTAGCTATTGTGCCTTTTGTATAAGCACCCATTTCAGAAACAAAATACTCTTTATCTGGCTCAAGATTTCTAAGAACTGAAATTGCCACCCCAACCTCTGAATTATAATTCTCGACAGACTTTCCGGTATGAAATTCAGAAGCGAGAATTTCAGCTATAAACTCTTTTGTGCTGCTTTTCCCGTAAGAACCGGTAACACCGATAAAGACCGCGTTTGAACTCAGCACCATTTTACTAGCCTGCTTGATTAACATTTCACGCCTTAAATATGCTAATGGTTCAGTAAGAATAACCGTCACAAGTACTACTAGCCTCGAAAAAAAGTAACTTGAAACACCAAGTATCAAAATCTCTTGATAATCAATTGTAGAATTTAAGCTCATCACATACGCAATTAAAATAAGAGACAAAAACGAAATGATGAGGACCAAAATATTTCGTAAGCTTTTCGCAGGGATCTTAAAAGGTAAGAACCAGAATAACGGTTTTAATCCCTGTTCTTTCAAACCCGAAACAACGCGGAGATAAAAATAGTCTTTTACCTGAAGGTAGTACAGCCAAGGGAGTGAACTAAGCAGTCCTAATGAAAAAATTACACTCATTATCAAGAAGCTCATTTACGATCTATAAAGTCAACTAAATTTTTATAAACCCATTCTGATTGCTCAAGTGGCAGAGAATGTGAAGCTCCGGTTAATATTTCCAGCTTACTCCCTGACATAGCTTCATGGATAATGTGTGACTGTTTCACAGGTGTATAACTATCTTCGCTTCCCCATAAAATTAGTGTCGGAGTAGTGATTTTAGGAAGATACGATGACAGGTCTTGGTTTATGATTTTTCGAAAGCTACCTTCTAAGTGCTCATTCTTTAGTAAGTCTGAACGAGGATAAAAGATTTTATAATAAAGCTTTCTCGCAGGTCTAAAATACTTTTTAAATGAAGAATAAAAAGGGATCACTTTTTTTATAATTTTTGAAGCTCTTGCTTCAGTGGGATTTCTAATTATAGCTGCTCCGCACAGAATTAATCTGTCGAACATTGATGGGAGATTTGCAGCTAGATAAACCCCGATTCCCCCGCCAAACGAGTGTCCAAAATATATTACTGGAGTTTTGATTACTTGTTCTAAAAACTCTGACACAAATGCAGAATACTCATCGACTCCCCATGCAGACTTAGGAGCCTCAGATTTTCCAAATCCTGGAAGGTCTAACATATAAACTTTATATGAATCTTTTAACCTTTTTGCGAGAGACAGTAAGCTTTGAGATGAACCGCCCCATCCGTGCACAAGCAGGAGAGGCTTTCCAGAACCAATCTCTTTGTAATAACAGGTTGTACCAGCGAATTCGAACTTCATATTAATTTTATAACTAATACATCTTCTTCCACTAGTATATACTATAGAGGTAAGATAAGATAAATCATTCAAAGAGAAAAACCATATATTAATGAATCTCAATTTATAGATTCTGTATTTCGAGCCAAATGGAAAAAATTAAAAATCTGATACCAAGAAGTATCCTCAACCTTAGACATAAGCTATCATCGGTTTTCTTCAGCTTTTACTATGGAAACCCCTCTAAATCTATGACGGTAATAGGTGTAACCGGAACCGATGGGAAAACTACAACCAGCACACTCATTTACAAGATCTTGAAACAGGCTGGACTAAATGTCGGGCTTATAACTACAATAAGTGCAAAAATAGGCGGAAAAGACTACCCAACAGGATTTCACGTAACAAGCCCCAACCCATCTTCACTTCAAAAGTTTTTGAAAGATATGAAAGAAGAAGGCGTTAAATATGTAGTTCTTGAGACTACCTCGCACGGATTAGACCAACACCGAGCAGACGGGATTCAGTTTTCATTTGCAGTTTATACCAACGTTACCCATGAACATCTTGACTATCATAAGACTTTTGAAAACTATTTGAGAGCTAAGCTAAAGCTAATCGACCTGACAAAGCCTGGTGGCGTCGCCGTTATTAATTACGACATTAATGAGATATTTGACACAATAAGTGAAAAAGCCAGATCGCATGATCTAAAAGTTTTAAGTTATGGATTGGAAGAAGGCTCCAATATCTATGCCTCTGGTCTCGAAGTGAACTCTCGAGGATCTTCATTTGCAGTCAATATAGGAGAGAAGCAGTTCAAAGTTAAATTAAATATGCCAGGTGAGTACAACGTCTATAACTCACTTGCTGCAATTGGAGTAGCTTCTCAACTAGGCGTTCATGAAAATGATATCGCCGAAGCATTAGCAGAAGTTGAAGGGGTTGAAGGAAGATGGGAAGTGATTCAGTCTGAGCCTTTTCAAGTAGTTGTAGACTTCGCTCATACCCCGAATGCTTTGTACAAGATGTTAAGCTATGCTTCACAGATTAAGCGCAAAGGAAAAGTAATTGTTGTTTTTGGAAGTGCAGGCAAACGAGACAAGTCGAAAAGGGCACTTATGGGAGAAGCTGCAGGACAGTTTGCAGATATCGTTTTCTTAACAGCAGAAGACCCAAGAGGAGAGAGCGTTAGCAACATTAATAAAGAGATTGCACAAGGTATTATCAAGTATGACAAAGTAGAAGATAAAGACTATTTCAGTATTAAGAACCGAAAAGAAGCCATTCAAAAAGCCGTTAAAATTGCTCAAGAAGGAGACATAGTAATTATAAGCGGCAAAGGTCATGAAAAAAGCATGAATCTAGATGGTACAATAGAGACACCTTGGAGCGACCAAGAAGTAGTTAGAGAGATCTTAAGTAACAAAACTCAACCACAAAAATGAAATTGTTTTTTTCAGAATTTACAGCAGATTACGAAAGTTATAGCTATCCATACCAAGTATGTGGAGTCAAAGAGCCGAAAGACACTCTCAAGCTTATTTACGACAACGGCTTTCTTCCGACAAGAATTGATAAGAGACTTTTCTATCTATGTAGAAGCTTTAGAGTCGACCTCAGAAAATTCAAATTAAGCAGCGAAAACAGGAGAATACAGAAAAGAAACAGCAGCTTGAGTCTTGAAGTTCACAGACTGAAGAATTTTACTTATTCCTACGAAATAGGTAAGCTTGCTAAAGATTTCTATACAGAAAAATTCGGTCCGAAAACAATGTCAGCTCAAAAAGCTAAATGGCTATTTACTTCTGGAGCAATGACTGATGTAATCGAATACAAAACAGATGGATATATTGTCGGCTACTGCCTTGTTAACAAAACAAAAAAAATCCTACATTACGCATACCCTTTTTATAAGCTTGAACTAAATAATTCTAACCTCGGTATGGGAATGATGCTTCAAGCGATAGTCTACGCAAAAGAGAAGGGATTGCGCTATGCATATCTGGGGACAGTGTATACTGAGGCGTCACTATATAAGACTCAGTTTGAAGGAGGTCAGTTCTTTAACGGACGGGCATGGGACTCCGATATATCTTTACTGAAAGAAATTGTTAGAAATAAAAAAACAACAGGTCACACTTTTGGAGAGCTCAAGAATAAGTCAGATGCGATAGATGCAATATTAAAATAGACCTCAAAAAAGATGAAAAAAGTACATTTTATCGGAATAGCCGGTTCCGCAATGGCTCCTATTGCGATAATGATGAAAAAAAAAGGCTGGGATGTCACTGGATCTGACACAAATGTTTTTGAACCAGCACTCAGCCTGCTCAATGAAAACGACATAAAATGGTATGAAGGGTACGATAAGGGTAGGGTAGAAGATGTTGATCTTGTAATTCTCGGAGGCTTTCCGCTTCTTGGCAACCCAAATAATGAAGAGTTTATTCACGCAAAAGAACTTGGGAAACAGATTGAAGGATACGCATATGCTTTGCAACTACTCGTTGTTAAAGATATTTCTATTGTTGTAACAGGAAGCTACGGGAAGACAACAACAACTGCAATAATTGCTTGGATACTTGAATGTGCTGGAAAAGAGCCTTCATTCATGGTCGGAGGCAAACCAATTAATTTCCCAACTGGAGTAAAATCTACTGGAGGTGATTTTTCTGTTTTAGAGGGAGATGAATTTGCTTCTGTATATAGCTTCGATATGGAGCCCCGATTCTTGAGCTATAAGCCCAAGTACACGATTCTATCTTCGACCAAATGGGATCATCTCAATATCTATAAAACCGAGCAGTCATATATCGATGCTTTCATCAAACTAGCCAAAGAAGTAGAAAAGAACTCAGGAGTTTTGTTTATCTGTGCTTCTGGTGAAAACAATGAAAAAGTCTTAAATACTTACAATGGTGATAGCATAATATATGCTTTAGAAAATCGAGCAACTGTGATCGACTCACCAATTGATTATCTAGCAGCAAATATCATTCACACTGAAAACAATACAAAGTTTACTGTTTTGCTTAATGATTCACCGCTTGGAGATTTCGAAACAGACATGATAGGCGAACACAATGTAGAAAACTGTCTTGCCGCAATTGCTGTGTGTCACCATCTCAGAATCGATATTAAATCAATTAATTCAGGACTCTCAACTTTTAAGGGGTTAAAAAGGCGACAAGAGATAATTGGTACTTCAACAGAAGGGAGTATCGTGATAGATGATTTCGCACACTCCGCAGTCAAAGCAAAATCTACTCTAGAGGCGTTAAAAACAAGGTATAAAAACAAGAAAATCATTGCGATTTATCAGCCGAGATCAAGTGAAAGAGAAGATCGTAACGCACTGAGTGCTTACAGAGGTGCGTTTGACCAAGCCGATTTGGTATTGTTACCGAAGATGACAGTCAAAAAGTCAGTGCCAAAAGAGCATAGAATTTATGGGAAGGATTATGCAGCAGCGATTTCACAAACCGGAACAAAGACACTTTATATCCCCAAAGATGAAGAACTTATTGACAGAATCAAATCTGAAAGTGATGAAAATACGATTATAGTTTTTATGAGCGCAAGCGACTGGGGAGATTTGATGACTCAGACTTTGAATGAATAAGCCTATACGATTCTTACTTCAGATACTAAGTCTATTCCATAAGCTTTCTGAACACTCTCTCGCATTTTATTTGTGTAATCGAGCACTTCTTGACCTGAAGCCTTTTTGTTCGTGATTACGCACAAAGCCTGTTTATCATGTGTACCGACATTACCTATCCATTTGCCCTTCCAACCAAGCTCGTCCAATAGCCTGCCTGCAGGAATCTTTACTATCTTATCTTGTCCTGTATTATGCCAGTCTATTCTGTCATACTCCATCTTAGTTACCGGATAATGCTGCAACTCATTTACTTCTTTTTCAAGTTCATGAAATTTATCAACAGTAACAAAAGGATTAACAAAGAAACTACCACATGTACCGACTTCTTTTGGATCCGGAAGTTTAAATTTTCTAAGGCCAGTAACAGCATGAGCAACATCAGCAGGGGTGTAAGGTGGCTTTCCATTTTTCTTTAGCCACTCAGATAAAGACTCGTTCGGAAATCTCGAATGATATGAAGTATCAAAATGTGGATCTTTGCTGAGTCGAACTCTAACAACCACAATAAAATACTTGTCTTTAAGATCGGTCTTGAATGCACTCGTTCTATACCCAAGCTTTGACTCTTCTTTTGTAAACCGGATAATCTCACCACTAGTAAGATCTACTGCATCAAGGTCTACAAAAATATCTTCAAATGCCTGACCATAAGCTCCGATATTCTGAACAGGTGCTGCTCCGACAGTGCCAGGGATATATGCCAAATTCTCCAAGCCGCTCCAGCCCTTCGAAACTGCATACTCAACAAAGCTTGGCCAATCCTCACCTGATCCGATTTCTAAAGTGACAGAGTTCTCATCTTCATTTATGACTTTAATACCCTTTATTGAATTGAGAAGTACAAGCCCAGGATAATTTTTTGTGAGAAGGGTGTTGCTACCACGACCTAAAACAAAAAGTGATTCAATGTCTATTCCCCCTGATTTAACAATGTCTCCTAGCTGATCGGCCGACGAAATATAAGCAAAGTACTCTGCAGTAACATCGACAGAAAGCGTATTGTATGGCTTCAAAGAAACCTGTTTCTGAGAAAAGACGGTACCCATAGATTCAAGTCTTATGTAATACCTGTTTTGCTTCTATATCTTATACACCAACTAAAGGCTAAATGCAACTTCTAAATACGCCATTAGTACCTTGACAGAGGCGTAAACGAAGGGTAAGATGCCCACATGGCAAAAAGGAAAATTAAGGCCAAACATATCATAAAGGACTTTAAAGAAAAGTTTAGCATAGGCATAAAAGTATTCAGGCATGCACTTAAAACGACTCCATTTGACTTTTTGATCGGATTTTTTGCTCTTATCGCAACAATTCTTATACCTATAGGATCTAGATATTATGAAAAAAATGTAATTGACGAAGTTATTAGGCTTCTCCAAACTAGTCCAGAAGCCAGAGTTCTCACTCCTTTAATCAGTTTTGTAATTATCTCATCAGTCCTGAGGCTTTCTCAAGGATTAGCATGGAGCATTAATAATGTTACTGAAAAAAGAGTTTTTTACAAAGTTCAAGAAGCGCTTACATTTGAATTTCTTAGAAAATCTGTTTCACTTGATATAGAGCATTTCGAAGACCCTAGAAAAAGTAACCTAATTGAGCAAGCAGAAGCTGCATATCATGATAAAGGATCCAATATGGCTATAAGAGTTCTCTGGCTTTTAAGGAACTTTATAGGAATACTCTCAGCGGTGACCATAATCGCCTTCTTTTCGCCACTCTTTACTCTTATATTGAGCTTAAGCAGTTTGCCTGTTTTGCTGATGGACCTTATTTATTCGAAATCATCCTGGGCGATCTGGGATGGAGATACTCAACTGCGTAGAAAGTTCTCACACATTAGTAATTACTTATCTTCTGAAAATGCCTATATGGAAGTAAAGATTCTCGGATCAAGTGAATTCTTTTTAAAAAAGCTTCAAGGACTGTTTAAGCAATTTAGAAATAACGAAGAAAGAAACGAGAAAAAGGCAAGTATCTATGATGGCTTTTCCGGAGCGATTTCTACACTAGGGACAATCTCTTTTTGGATCTTTACTATCTATAAGGTTTTGCAAGGCGATATTACTATAGGGGCTTTAACATTCTATATAGGCATGGCTGGATCTTATACTAGCTCATTAGAAGGGCTTATGAGAGAACTTTCAAGATTCTATCGAGACTCTAGTTTTATGACAAGCTACTACAAATTCTTAGAGATTCCGAATAAAATCATTTCAGGAAAAAAGAAAATTTCATCAAATAGCCGACCGCCAGAGATTGTGTTTAAACATGTCGATTTCATATACCCCAACTCTCAAAAAATTGTGATCGAAGATCTCGAACTAACTATAAATCCAGGTGAAAGAATAGCGCTTGTCGGAACGAATGGCTCAGGTAAGAGCACAATCATTAAGCTCCTGTGCCGTTTATACGATGTATCAAGTGGAACCATAACAATTGATGGTATCGATATCAAAGAGTTAGATGTAACCCATTGGCATCAACAAATCGGTGTCTTGTTTCAAAATTTTAATAAATATGGAGTTCTAAACGCAGGAGAAAACATCTCTATTGGCAATACTCAACATGCCCACCAAAGAGACCTGGTATTAGAAGCTTCTAAAAAAGCAGAAGCGCATGAGTTTTTACAAAAACTCGACAAAGGCTACAACCAAGTACTTAGTAAGAGGTTCAAAAGGGGTACAAATCTATCGGGAGGTGAGTGGCAGAAAGTCGCACTTGCAAGAAACTTCTACAGAGATGCGCCAATCTTGATTCTAGACGAACCGACTTCTGCAATCGATGCAATCAGCGAAGAAAAGATTTTTGAAAGACTCTATAAGTTTGCGGCAAACAAGACAGTAATTATCGTTTCACACAGATTTTCAACTGTCCGAAAAGCAGACAAGATTTATGTACTAGATGCTGGGAAAATTATTGAAGGAGGTACTCACGAAGAGTTAATGAAACTCAATGGTAAATATGCTGAAGCCTTTGCAGTACAAGCTAAAGGCTACAAATAATCGATAATAAAACTAACGATTAAAGTTACAATCTCTCTCAATTTGCGTATAATTAATCACTAAAATATTCTGCATCCTCTCTATGTCAGCATTTATCATAGAGGGAGGGCACCCTCTTAAAGGAACAGTCAATCCTATGCCCAACAAAAATTCAATTGTTGCATTGATTCCTGCAGCAATATTAGCTGATGAGCCTGTTACCTTTCATAATGTTCCTAAAAGCTCTTCAGTGAGAGTATTACTACAGATATTTAGATTGCTTGGTGGAAAAGTCTCTTACTTAAAAGGTGGGAGTATTCGACTCAACTCTTCAGCAATTGACAAGTATTCAATACCTAAAGAGCTAGCAAATAAAGAGAGGTCTGCCAATATGTTCCTCGCACCACTGCTTAGCAGGTTTGGTAAAGCCGAAATGTCAGATATGGGTGGCTGCAAACTCGGTAATCGACCTCTCGACACTCTGATTCAAGGGCTAACTCAATTAGGAGCGCAGGTAGATCCCGACAACATTTTTAGCCTTACAGCCAAAGAGCTAAATGGGAATCCGAATATCTGGCAAATAGAAGCATCGGTAACCGGAACAGAGAGCACAATTCTAGCAGCGGTAAAAGCGAAAGGGAAGACTGTAATCTATAATGCGGCTGCAGAACCCCACGTTCAAGACTTATGTAATTTCCTTGTATCAATCGGTGCACATATCGATGGAATAGGGACAAATAGACTTGAAGTAGAAGGTGTCGAGAGATTAGGAGGCGGAGAATGGACTGTTATCCCAGATCATATTGATATTGGAGGTCTTATTGTCGCGGCAGCCATCACTGGAGGAGACATCTTGATAAAAGATGCTATCCCTCAGCATATGAAGCTTGTTCTCCAATACTTTGAAAAGATAAATCTTCAATACGATATTCAGGATAAAGACATTCATATCCCAGCAGATCAGAATCTTTACTGTAAGCCCAACGTCAAAGGAGACATGGACAAGATAATAGCTATTGCATGGCCAATGGGATTTCCGATGGATTTAATCCCACAAGCAGTTGTATTAGCATCAATGGCCGAAGGAAATATCAGAGTTTTGAATAACATGTATGAAACTCAGCTAGTTTTTGTAGAAGATTACATCAAGATGAATGCAAAAGTTGTTCTTGCCGATCCATCGAGAGTGATTACCTTTGGACCATCACAGCTTAAAGGCTCGATCCTTTCTGCACCACCAGTCCTCCAATCAGCTCATGCACTTGCAATAGCAGCTTTAGCGGCAAAAGGCACAACTAAAATTCTCAATGCTGATATAATCAGTAGGCGATACCCAGACTTTGTTGATATATTCTCTAGTCTAGGTGCAAGCGTGCGCAAAGAATAATCTATCTACAAGCTAACAATGGATATCATAGTTAAATCCGCTTTGGAGAATCTTTTTATTTCATTTATTTTCGCATTTGCATTCGCTCCGATAATGATAGGCATTCTTTACCGATTCAATCAAGTTGCAGCACATAAAAAGACAAAGCTTGGTGGGGGCATTAAGGGTGATAACTCACTCTATCTTAAAATCATGAATGTTTCAGGTAAAAATGGAATCCCTAACATGGGCGGAATATTAATATGGGTTGTCGTGCCAATTTTAGTTTTTCTCCTTGTGGATAGAACTCCAGATATAAGCCTCTTTATTTTGTCATTTATACTATTTGGATTCTGGGGATTTCTAGATGTGTTGTTCACAAACATGATTAAAAACAATCCAGAGCTTCGCACGATCCAAGAAAAGTTTATAGTTCGCTTAACGAGATTTTCAATCGCTATGGTATTAAATATTTTTATCATGTACCTTCTCCAGTTAACTGGGATTGTGCCCGATATTTCACTAGGCAACTGGGCAATTGCATTTACACCTGCACTTATTCCGGTGCTTGGAATTCTAGGGCAACTCGCAATCTACGCAGCGGAACTTACTGACGGATTAGACGGCTTAATGATTGGGATTTTCGGAATTTCTTATACTGCGCTTGGAGCAGTTTTATTAATCAATAACCAACCAAAATATATTCCTGTAATTGCCATAATCATTGGTGTGGTTGTTGTAGACCTATATTTTAACACTCCTCCTGCTCGCTTTTATAATGGAGGACCAGGTGCAATGCCACTAGGTGCGTCAGCATTTTATATCGCTATTGCAACTGATCAAGTCATTCCTTACTTTCTAATAACCGGTCTAACCTGGATTATTCTCCTTTCAAGTATGATCCAAATAATTAGCATGAGATTCTTTAAAAGAAGAGTTTTCAAAATGGCCCCGCTACACCACCACTTCCAAGTTCTTGGTTGGCCGGAACACAAAGTCACAATGAGGTTCTGGGTTATAACTATCTTTCTGTCCATTGCTGGAATATATCTCAGCGTTCTTCACTAAGATCTCATAAAAGATTCTCTTCCCCAAAATTCATTTTCTTCATGATGCATTTATAGCTCTGCTATGAGTTTCCTCGCTCTGACCTTGCCCACTATAAGTTAGCGGGACTAGACATTCATATCTCTACTATGTTAAATTGTTTGTGGGGAACAGTGGCACATCGTGGTGAAAAATGATATGCTATCTCCAACAATGCTAATTGGTGAATATACAAGCAAAATTGGAGAAAGAAAAAGAGTTGCCATTCCTAAAAAGATAAGACAAGAACTTGGTGACAAACTTATCTTAACAAGAGGCTATGAAAATGCCCTAGTTATGGTAAATACAGAAATGTGGGAGACTCTTGCTAAAGAAGTAATAAATGGCTCTTTCATAAACAAAAATATTCGAGACACGAGTAGGTTTCTAGTTGGAAGTGCATCTGAGCTCGAACCTGACCCTCAAGGCAGAGTTGTCATTCCTTCTGGGTTATATCAACACGCTGGTTTTACGAAAGAAATAGTCTTTATAGGACTAGTGAACTGGGTAGAACTATGGGATACACAGAAATGGAACGAAAGAATGAGCTACATATCTGATAATAGTGACCAGATATCAGAAGAATTGATAAAAGCAACTCAAAATGGATAGCTCAAGTCACTTTCATACTCCAGTGCTTTTGAAAGAATCGATCACTACGCTGTCAATTAATTCTGAAGGCAGATATATCGATGCAACACTAGGTGAAGCAGGGCATAGCTTAGCAATACTTAGAGAATTGGGTCCAAAAGGACTTCTTCTTAGCATAGATAGAGACAGTGAAGCGATTCAATTTGTAGAAACATATACAAAAGAGGCGTCGGATTCTAGATGGATAAGAAAATACGGTAACTACTCGGATCTTTTAAAGTTGTCACAAGGAATTCTAACGAAAGCAGATGGAATTCTCATGGACCTTGGCATTTCATCTCGTCAGCTTGAAGCAGTAAACAGGGGATTCAGCTATCAAGAAAGAAGCCAAGAGCTAGATATGAGAATGGACGCACAGCTTAGTGTAAAAGCAAAAGATTTGCTTAATGCACTCAATGAGCAAGAGTTAGCAAAACTTTTCTTAACTTATGGTGAAGAAAGGTTCTCTAGGAGAATTGCTCGAGCAATAAAAAAACAGACAACTCCAATTGAGACAGTAAACGATCTCAATACCTTAGTAAGCAGAGTTGTTCCAGCAGCAAACAGCTCTAAGCACCCAGCTCGTAGGGTCTATCAGGCCCTACGGATTGCGGTGAACGACGAGTTGAATAGCTTAAAAAAGGGTTTAAAGGAGGCGTTTGAATTGTTAGCAAATGATGGAAGGCTAGTAGTAATCTCATTCCATTCACTTGAAGATCGCATAGTTAAAGAATTCTTTAAACAACAGGTAGATCAAGAAAAAGCGATAGATCTAACACAAAAACCAATTGTGCCAACTTTAAAAGAGATCGAACATAACCCAAGAGCTCACAGCGCTAAATTAAGAGCAATCATGAAAATTTAATATACGTTAACTGCCTGAATGACAAAATACAGAAGAACAATTCGAAGAGCATTCTCTTCAACAAGAAGAGATAAAAAGCCTCTTACAGTCGAACGTGTCTTTATGGTCTTAACTGTACTCGCAGCAATTACTTTTGTAATGACACAGCTTATCACAAACGCAATTCTAAGCCCGCTTGGTCAACAGTTACAATCTCTGAACAATGAAAAGGACTCACTAGTAGAACAAAATAGAGCCTTAGAAAAACAGCTAGCGAAGAATACTTCGCTGACTTCGATAAAAATATACTCTGAAAAAGAATTCGATCTTAAGCCCAATAACAAAAAAGAGACCTTTTTTGTAAGCACTCCATCGATTCAAGCCGCAAGGTAATAAAAATGAAAAAAAGAACCCCCCCCGCAAAAGGTTTGTTAACAAAACAAAGCAGCCAAACGTCTAAATCTGGAACTATCTTTAATCTCAATACAACAATTCTTTTTGTTGTAACATCAATTTTTGCTGTGCTATTAGTTTTTCAAATGGGCAGATGGCAAATTATCCATCACCAATATTTCAATACTCTCGCACAATCACAATATCTTGGCACTCAAAGACAATCTTCAACTCGAGGGGTAATATATGCTTCCGACGGCACTGTGTTATCAACTGACGACCCAACTTGGGATATATATGCATCGCTTAGCTCAATAAAAGAAGAAAGAGAAGCTTTCTTTAAGCAGAAAGATAAATTTGTTGCAACAGTTTCAGGAATTTTAGGATTAAAAAAGAATGATCTCGACAAAGAACTTAATGAAGAATTCAGATATGTGCCGCTGCTCAAGAATGCTTCAATTGAGCAAAAAAAAGCATTAGAAGAGGTTAAGATCTTTGACGAAAAGCCGACAGGATTTGGACTTTCATTTGAAGAGTCAGAAAAAAGAATCTACCCAAATGGAACACTAGCAAGCCACGTGCTCGGTTTTATGGGGAAAACTGAAGACGGTCAAGACAAAGGAGTGTATGGAATAGAGGGATATTTTTATGGTGCTCTTTCTGGAACCGAAGGGCTTACCTATGAAGAACAAGACGCCAATGGTAATGTTATTTTAACAACAGAATATGAGCCTGTTTTACCAAGAGAAGGGAAAGATATTACTTTAACAATAAAACCAGGAGTCCAAGCGAAGGTAGAAGAAGCTCTCAAAAAAGGTGTAGAAGACATGCAGGCCAAAAGCGGCTCTGCAATAATTATGAATCCTAAAACAGGTGAAATATGGGCTATGGCAAATTACCCGGATTTTGACCCAAATGAATACTGGCGTGTTCAAGATCCTTGGATATTTAAAAACAAGGCAATTGCAGATGTATACGAACCAGGCTCAGTTATAAAACCGCTCACAGTCTCTATTGGACTGGAAACTGAAGCAATTGATGAGAATACCAAATGTAATGACTCGACTGGGTTTATTAAAATCTATGAAGGGACTCCAGATGAAAAAATCATATACACCTGGGATGGTGCTCCAGATGGCGTTTTAGTTCCGAGAGAGTATCTACAGTACTCCAATAATCCCTGCATCGTACGAACGGCTTTAAAAGTTGGTTTTGATAACTACTATCCAAAACTTAAAGAATTTGGGATCGGTCAATTTGTGGGGTTAGGACTTGAAGGAGAAAATAATAGTTACCTTATGCCGTATAAATATTGGACAGAGATCGATTTCGCAGTAGCTTCTTTCGGACAATCTATATCTGCCACTCCGATGCAAGTCTTGTCTGCGATTAGCACAATTGCAAACGGTGGGAAAAGAATGCAGCCCTATATAATTGAATCAGTTTCTGACGATGATGAAGTGATTAAATACAAACCCAGGGTTCTTTCTGAACCGATATCAGAAAAAGTTGCCAATTCAGTTGCAGATATGATGCGCAGTGTAGTCAGAAAGGGAGATCCTAAATGGATTTTCAACCGTTATCTGGAAGACTACGATATCGCAGGAAAAACTGGAACAGCTCAAGTTCCAAAGCCAGACGAGCCAGGATATTATGATGATAGAACAAATGCGACTTTTATCGGTTTCGCTCCAGTAGATAATCCACGCATGATAATGCTTGTTCGCCTTGAGGAACCAGGAATAGATATTTATTCAGCCACAACGGCAGCACCAGTATGGGTAAATATATTCCTACAGATCGCAGATGATTTAGAAATCCCCAAAACTCGTTAAGCTTTTCGTGTTGCTTTTATATAATTAAATCTCCGACCCTCGGAAAGCCATTTCGTATAGTAATGAGTTTTTGGCAGATTAAACATTGAAGGAGTATATTTACCAGCTCCTATTTCAAAATTTTTACTAACGCTTTGAAACTGTTTAATCGCATAATCAAAATATTCTTCCCAGTCAGTCGCAAATATAATAAATCCACCCGGTTTGAGTTTTTTTGACACCTTCTTAAGCCATTTCGTTGTGATTGGTCTCCGCTTGTGATGTCTTTTCTTATGCCATGGATCCGGAAAAAGTATGTATATGCCATCAATTGAATTATTTGAAAATAAATTCAGAATCGCTGAATATGCTTCGGCTTTGAATACGTAAGCGTTTTTACTCTTTCTTATTTTATTTGCAGTTTTTTTACTGTACTTCTTTGTGATCTCAAATCCCACAAAAAGGTCTTCCGGGTCAGCCGAAGACAGATGTTTAATTGCCTCACCGTGTCCTGTCCCGATTTCTACATATAGTCGCTTATATTTAAGACGCTTTGTCCAATGAAAAGGGTGGGGTAGGTTTTCATAATCAAACGGTGAAACAGTCCCAGAGTAATCAAAAAAAAGCGAGCTGAATAATTTTCGACATTTCTTTATAATAGCTTTTAGCCTATGTTCTGTAATATACAGATACTTTTTAGATATATGCTTTATCTTACTCATTTATAGATTTTTAATGAAAAACTCACCTATCATAATAATTTCTATTGCAGCTGTATTCATTGCAGGCATACTTTACTACGACTTTATGCATGATAGCACAATACAGTCTGCCCAAATGACAGAATCAAAAGCTCAAGGTGAGAGTTTTTTTACAGTCATCACAGAACCTCAAACGGCAACTGACTCAGAAGAGCCTAATGAGGGCCAAGATAATAATGCGGTTCAACCCCAAATAGAATACGAACTCACAGAGCCAGTAGAAAAGGTTGAAGAGATCGGCTGGATCCCTTCGTGGGATTACAATCGCGGGTTAAATAGTGCGGAGTCCATTGCAGATCGGCTAAATTCTGTCTCACCAGTATGGTTTTCAGTAAATGGAGATGGCTCTTTAAATGACAACCAGCCAGCTTCAATAGACGACATCAAGAAATTTTGCCGTGAAAATAAGATTTTACTTATACCGACAATATCAATGTTTGACTCAGCGATTATAAAACCTGTTCTTCAAGATGAAGAGTATTATAACCGTCACATTAATGAAATCATCGGCTATGTTGTATCCAGAGACTATGATGGAATAGATCTTGATTACGAAATGATAGAACTAACAGAAAAGCAGAAGTTTCTTAACTTTGTACAAACACTTTCTGAAGAGCTTCATTTGAGAGGCAAAAAACTTTCTGTTACTGTATTAGCGAAATGGAATACTTTGCTTTATCCGTCATTAAATGAAACAAGAAGTGTTCAAGACTGGAAAGTTCTCGGACAGTACTCAGACCAGATTAGAATTATGACTTATGATCTCCACGGACCAGGGTCAGAAGCTGGTCCTATTGGCCCACTTGATTGGCAAGCATCAGTACTAGAACGTGCTGTAGAAGAAGTAGAAAAGAACAAAATCTGGCTAGGGGTAAATCTATACGGCTACCAGTGGGGCAGTGATGGAAGCATTCTTGCTCTGACATACAGACAGATAGAAGAAGTCTTTGACGAGTACAATGTAAAAGGCGAGTACAATAAAACATTTGGGGAGGGGATAGCCCGATATCCTTGTGGAGACTCTGAATGCACTATATATTATCAAACTCCTGAGGGGATCTCTGCAAGAAAAGCGCTTGCAGAAAAATTCGGAATCGCAGGAGTAACATATTGGAGGCTGGGAGATGAAAATAATTTGCTAAAAGGAATATAAGTGTTTGACTCTCATACACATCTTGAAGAAGACTTGTTGAAGCAGAACCGTAATGAAATTATAGACGAGTTTATTCAAGCGGGCGGTAAAGGTCTATTAAATGTTGGGTATACAATTGAATCAAATCTTGAAGCTCTGAAATCTGCGTCAAGCTGGCTCTCATATCCTGAGATAGTAGTGAAAACTTCAATAGGTCTTCATCCAACTATTTTTTGCCAAAACTCAAACATTCAGAATGCAATTACCAATTATAACCAAACAAGAAAAGTATTAGACTGGCTGGCTGAAAAAGTGAAAGAGAACTCGGGTGCCCTTTCAGCAATAGGAGAAACAGGTCTCGACTACTATCGAATCAATGATGAAATCCCAGACACAAGCGATCGTGCTGAGTGTGTAGAGCGTCAGAAGATTGCATTCAGAAGACATGTAGAAATTGCCCGTGAGAACCGATTGCCGCTGACAATTCACACAAGAGACCGAATCGATGAGTCGGAATGCATTAGAGACTCGCTTGAAATAGTTTGTGAAGTAGGAGGAGTTGGAGGGATTTTCCATTGCTACACTGGCTCTTTAGACTATCTCGAAGATATTCTTGGTGCAGGCTTTTTAATTGGATTCAATGCAATCATCACTTATAAATCAGCAGATAATGTCAGAAACCTTGTGAAAGAGACACCAATTGAAAGTATCGTTGTAGAAAGCGATGCCCCATATCTTCCTTTACGGAAGAAAACAATCCAAAATAATAGGCAGAATTTCGGGAAGCCATCAGATGTTAAAGAAGTTATTAAATCAATCGCAGCGATTAAAGACCTTTCAGAGACATATGTAACTCAGGCAACCTCTAGTAATTTCAAGGCTGTTTTTGGAGAGTAAACCCCTCTTTTGCAATAGCTAAGACAATCTCTCCTTTAACCTGCTTATTGAGGAAATTCTTATATGCTTCTTCTACAGTACCCCGCCAACACTCTTCATATAGTTTCGTAAGATCGAAAGAAATTGCAATCACCCTTCTCGGATAGATTGAATTTAGAAGCTCTAACAAAGATTTGAGCCGGTGGGGAGACTCATAAACTACAACTGTATTTCTGAGTTCACAATAGAGTTTTAAAAGCTCTTTTCGAGAAGATTCAGATTTTTGCAGAAATCCCAGAAAAACAAACCGATCTGTTGGCAAGCCAGAGATAGAAAGAGCTGCGATTGCTGCTGAAGGTCCGGGCACTGCAAAAATTTTATACCCCTGTTGCGCAAGCTCACGGACAAGTTTGAACCCGGGATCAGAAATATTGGGGGTGCCGGAGTCACTAACTAGAGAAAGAGTCAGTCCCGCATCAAGCTTTTCAATTATCTTCGGGATAATTTGATCGTGATTCTGGTCTCGATATGATACTAAAGGTGTGTCAATACCGTATTTTTCAAAAAGCTTTTTTGTCTGGCGAGTATCTTCGGCAAGTACAAAATGAGATCCCTTCAAAACTTCTACTGCACGATAAGTTACATCACCCAGATTTCCAATTGGGGTCGCAACGACATACAAAGCATTTTCAATACTGTCTCTATTTATTTTAGACACCAGACCTACGTTAAATCTTAATTATGTTCGATTCTACGTCTTTCAGAGTTAAAATAGAATCTACATTAATCGCATCTTCCACTATATATGGGCCAATTGATACCCTCCTAAGTTCTACGGCAGTAGCACATCTTCCAATTCTTTTGGCGAGATCCGATACAATAGTTCTTATATATGTTCCGGTACTAACCTCCAGCCTAAAAGAAATCTTTGGCCAAGAAAAGTCTGTCAGCTCAAACTGAAACACCTCAATTTCTTTTGGTGCAAGATTTAACTCTTTTCCTTCTCTGGCAAGAGAATATGCCCGACGACCTTTAACTTTCTTGGCTGAGTAATTTGGTGGGACCTGGAGTTGCTTCCCAAGCATACCCTGCATTACAGCAAGAATATCCCCTTTATCCAAAGCAGCTTTTTTTTGATCTTTTGCAATAATTTTCCCTGTTAAATCTTGTGTATCAGTCTCATATCCGAATTCAGCTGTTACATCATAAACTTTAGAATATTCATGAATAGACATCATCTTCTTAGTCGCTTTCCCAACTAACACAATCAAAAGCCCTGAAGCAAAAGGGTCAAGTGTTCCTGCATGACCTATCTTAGGGTGACGGATCTCAGCGTATTTGTCTGAAGACTTAAAGACCCGCTTAATCTTACGGATCACATCATAAGAAGAGATACCAGTTTTTTTATTTACAAGAAGTAAACCATCCATCCTAGTGGTATAATTCCTCAATTAAAGATTTCACTAATTTTACACTATGCAGAAAGCTCTATTAATTTCATCTATGCTTCTGGCAATTTTGTTTTTTGCTGGAGTCATTGTGACCTATTTGGCTAACATGATTCTTGCACCAAGCATAATGACCCCTAGAAAAATTGTCCCGGAAATTCTTAAATCAATGAACCTCAAGAAAGGAGTGAAATTAATTGATTTGGGATCGGGTGACGGAAGGATCATTATCGGCGCAGTTAAGTTATACAACGCAAAAGTCGTCGGATATGAGATCTCTCCAATTCTTGCAATGCTGTCGAGGCTTCTTAAAATTACTAAGACAGGACTAAAAGGAAGCTATGAAATAAAGTCAGATAGTATATTTCGAGCAGATCTAAAAGGAATAGATATCGTTTATTGTCATTTAAATGAAAAAGCGATGAAACCCCTTGTAAAAAAACTCAAGCAAGAGCTTCAAGACAATGCAAAAGTCTTTACTTTCCATTATCAGTTTCCAGAAATCAAAGAATCTGCAAAGCATCTCCTGAGTAATGGAGACCTCGTCTACGAATACTCCGCTAAAGCACTGCAGAAATAATTCAATCTTAAACAATGGAGCCACTTGCCTCAAAATACAGGCCTTCATCACTTGACCAATTTATTGGACAACCACATCTTATTGGTAAAAACGGCCCGATCCGCAAACTTATAGAGAAAGATAGAATCCCTTCAATGATTTTCTGGGGACCTCCAGGTACGGGGAAAACAACTCTCGCATATATAATTTCGCAAAACCTTTTTTATGATTTTTACAGGCTACAAGCAGTTAATAGCGGCAAAGATAAACTCCGAAAGATAATTAAGATTGCGAGATCAAACCAAAATTTTAACAAGAAAACAATTCTTTTTCTCGACGAAATACACAGGTGGAACAAAGCTCAACAAGACGCACTGCTCCCTTATGTCGAAAAAGGGATTATAACTTTGATCGGCGCTACTACAGAAAACCCTTCTTTCATAATAAACAACGCTCTTTTATCGAGATCAAAAGTATTTATTTTTAAACCGCATGAAAAAGAAGACATCATTAACTTTATAAATAGGATTGCAAAAGAAGAGTTTCCGAAACAGAAGCTTGATTCCGCTGCAGTAAATTTTATTGCAGATATTTCAAACGGTGACCTAAGATCAGCTCTTAACACACTTGAAGTTTCAGTTGCACTCGCTGATTCTGTCAAAACAAAGATTACAAAAAAGCTAATCTCTGAAGCAGTTCAGCAGAAGGCCTACCATGATAGAAACGGTGAAGAGCACTACAATATTATATCTGCAATTCACAAATCGCTTCGTTCGTCAAATGCTTCCGCAGCAGCCTACTGGATAATGCGCATGCTAAATGCGGGCGAAGACCCTCTGTATATTGCTAGAAGACTTGTGCGATTTGCAAGCGAAGACATCGGAAATTCAGACCCTAATGCACTAATCTTAGCTAATGCAGTATATGAAGCCTGTGCGAAACTGGGAATGCCAGAATGCGATGTCCACTTGATCCAGCTCGCAATTTATCTTGCAAAAGCACCAAAAGACAATGAAGCATATCAAGTTAAGAATCTTGCTGGACGTGACGCTGAAAATTTTAGTAATGAACCTGTCCCAATGCATCTTCGCAATGCAGTTACTGAACTAATGGAAGACTCTGGCTACGGTAAAGGGTATATCTACGACCATGATCTAGATTCAAAAAAGTCTGGACAGCAGTGCATGCCAGATGCACTGAAGGATAGAGACTATTTTAAGAAAACACCACAGAAACTCTGAAATATACAGGATTCACCAAAAGCCTCTTCATCTTTAACTTCAATTACTGGTATAATCTCTTAACTAAATATTTGCTGTGACAGGGTAGAGTAGGCATAAGACAGAGAGCAAACAAAGGCTGAGAGTTTGCAAATTGGCATTAGCCAGCCGAATTACACCCTTGAGCAATTTAAATGAGTGCATTGGGTTTCCCAATGAAACAGAGTGGTACCGCGGGTAAGAGCGCCTTTGTGTGAGTTTTTGAGAACTTATGCAAAGGCGTTTTGTTTTTAAAGCGTCAACAATTAATTTTACTTTAAACAGCCATGCAAGTAGAGATCCAAAACAAGCTGTTTGACACATTCCCTAAACTGAAAGAAGGGGTGCTTTTTGTCAAGAATCTAAATAACAATGCAAACTCAGATCATTCATATCAGTATCTCTGCTCTCAAATGGATAGAGTAAGGGTAAAGCATTTGAAAAAAAGCATTGAAGATATTTCGGAACTTACACCATGGATGAAAGTTTTCGAAAATCTCGGATTCTCTAAAACAAACAGCCTCCCGTCACATGTGAGCTTGTTAAACCGAGTCATTGAACCGGTAGATTTACCAAACATTAACCCGATTGTAAACATAATAAATGCAGTCCAAATAGAACACTTAGTTCCAATAGGAGCACATGATTTTGATAAGATCAGCGGCGATATCACTGTCGGAATGAATGAAAAAGGTCTTAAATTTGTATCAAGGCAAACAGAAGAACCTCAAGAAGTTTCTGTAGACGAAATTGTCCACGCAGATCAGGAGAGCGTCCTTACACGTAAGTGGTGTTGGCGACAAGGTATAAAAGACCTAACAAGTAATGAAACAAAAAATATCCTGATTTTTATTAATGGTCTTTCCAAAAGCGAAGAAGAAATAAAAGACATTGCAGAAGAGATTGTAGCGGCAATCGAAGAGTTTTCAGGAGAAGTTGAAACTAGCTTTGGAATTATTTCAAAAGACAACCCTTTACTTCATACAGACGAGATGATATCTCTGAAGTCTTCTCAGCAGATTCAGATTATTACAAAAGAAATTAAGAGGGATAAGAAAATTATTGACCGAATACTTAATAAAGCTGTAGAAGAAATATTGCCGACAAAAGAAGCTCTCGCAGATTTACTTCAGTCAGGGCGAAGACTCAAAATATACCAGGGTTTTGATCCGACTGCAGCAACACTTCATATTGGTCATATAGTGATGATGCGCAAGCTTGAAGATTTCAGAAAGCTCGGACACGAAGTGCACATGCTTATAGGCGACTTTACGGCTCGGATCGGAGACCCAACAGATAAAGCGTCTGCCCGGAAAACTCTGACACCTAAACAAATAAATGAGAATCTGAAACTGTATAAAGAACAAGCAAATTCAATATTAGATGTCGACAATAAAGACAATCCTGTAAAGATTGTTTTTAATAATGATTGGCTCGGAAAGCTTTCATTTAGTGAGGTAGTAGATATTGCGTCAGAATTTACAGTCCAGCAAATGCTTAAAAGAGATATGTTTAGAAGGAGAGTTGATGAAGATCGTCCGATTTTTCTTCATGAGTTTATGTATCCTTTAATGCAAGGCTGGGATTCAGTTCAGCTTGAAGTAGATATAGAACTAGGTGGAAATGATCAACTTTTCAATATGCTTGCAGGAAGACACCTGGTGAAAGCCAGGTTAAATAAAGAAAAATTCGTAAT
The DNA here is from genome assembly GCA_020632375.1 of Candidatus Nomurabacteria bacterium. GTDB lineage: Bacteria > Patescibacteriota > Dojkabacteria > SC72 > JAHDCA01 > JACKFR01. Next base: position 138,201 of record JACKFR010000002.1, on the reverse strand, counting down.
AGCCGGAAAGCTTTTAACAACAGCCGAAGGCGCAAAAATGGGTAAATCAGAAGGGAATATGATCTCTCTGATTGATAGCGCAAATGATATTTACGGTAAAGTCATGGCTTTTCCCGACCAACTAATATTGGAAGGCTTTGAATTGCTGACAAATACTGACCTTGATGTAATAGATCAAATGCAAAGCAGGCTCGATCAAGGAATCAATCCGATGGATCTTAAAAAAGAGCTTGCCCTTACTCTTACAAGAGACCTCAAGGGTGAACAAGAAGCAGAAAGTGCGCAGAAATTCTTTGAAGAAGTTTTCCAGAATCAAAGTTTTGACACAGAAATAGAAGAATTAGAAGTTGATAGACCATCGATTAACATTATTAAACTTCTCACTGAAAAGTCCGACCTTATACCAAGTTCAAGCCAAGCAAAAAGACTTATCGAGCAGGGAGCTGTGACTCTAGATAGTGAAAAACTTGATGATTGGAAAGCAGATTTACATCTGAAAACAAGCCAAATACTTAAAGTCGGTAAAAAAGTCAGACGGATAGTAGTAAAATAGCAAAATTCCAATAACTTAAATTTTAAAAACAAAATTATGGATATATCTGAATACAAAAAGTTACTAAGCGAGATAATAAAACTAAAAAGCATTTCAACCGACTCTCAATATAAAGATGATGTGCTTAAAACCGCAGAGTGGATTAAACAGACTCTTGTTGGTTATGGTTTTGAAGCTCAGACAATAACCGAGGGCAAAATGAACCCATATGTAGTAGCAAGCTACAAAGTATCGGATGATGCAGAGACAGTGCTAATCTACGGACACTACGATGTGCAACCAGCTTCAAAAGAAGACGGTTGGTCAAGCGATCCTTTCGAGCTAACCGAGCGCAAAGGAAAGCTAATTGCACGTGGTGCAATAGACAATAAAGGCCAATTTATGGTTCACCTATATACAATAGGAAAACTTATTAAACAAGGCAAGCTTAAATACAATGTGAAATTTCTAATAGAAGGAAATGAAGAAACAGGAAATACAGAAATTGGTGACTTTATAGCTAAAAACCTAGACCTTCTTGCCGCAGATTACGTGATGGTATCTGATGGTGAGACAACTGCAGACAGGCCCACAATAGATGTTGGTTTCCGAGGTAATGTTAGCCTTACAGTAACCTATCGGACGGCAAAAAACAATCTACACTCTGGGATTTATGGAGGTGCTGCTCCTAGCGCTCCCATGGAGTTGGCAAAGTTAATTACAAAGATTTACAACGACAAAAATCAGGTCAGCTACCAAAGTTTCTATAATGGTGTAGCCGAAGTCACCCAAGAGGAACTAGAGAATAATAAATCTATTCCATTCGACATGTCTTCGTTTACAAACCAGACTGGAATCCGACAGCTTAAAACAGAAGAAGGTATTGATTTCTTTACCCAAACCGGACTAAGGCCTATGATTACAGTCTCAGGTATTCAATCAGGATACACCGGCGAAGGATATAGTAATATTGTCCCTGGAACAGCGTTTGCGAAGATTAATATTCGCCTTGTAGCGAATCAAGATCCAGAAAAAGTTATACAAGATTTCACAAAGTTTGTAGAAGATAATACTCCAGAGTATGTGGACTGGGACATTGAATCAGAAAGCCCATGCAAAGCAATAAAAATGGATACAAGTTCGGCGAAATTTCAAGAAGTAAAAGAACTTGCTGAAAAAGCTTATGGTGACAAAGTACTTTTTAAATATGTAGGCGGTAGCATACCAGTTATAAATGACTTTAAAGAAAAGATGGGACAAGAAACAATCTCGGTCTCGATGGCGGGTGAAGATTGTAATATGCATGGGATTGATGAAAACTTTTCGATTGATCTCTTAGAAAAAGGACTTAAATTTAGTGAGCTTTTCTTTTCAAAGTAGCATGAAAAAGAAGACATCCGATTTTATAAGAAAATTTTTAAGTATTCTTATAGCATTTGCAGTAATAATGAGTATCTTTCTGCCAGCGCTATTTATACTTATTAACTAAATGCTGAAAAATCAAAGTAACTCACTTAGCCTGGACAACCCTATCAGCGACCTCCCGATGATAGGGTCAATCCAGGCGAACAAATTAAAGAGACTCAACATAGAGAGAATAAAAGATCTTCTCTACCATTTCCCAACTGGGTACAGCGATACCCGCAATATTATTTCCATAGAAGAACTGTTTAAGGAAGGAGCAGGAACGATCCGAGCAACTGTAAAAGAGATCAGAAACAATTACACCCGATCTAGGAAGGTTATTACCAAAGCAGTAGTCACTGATACCACTGGAGATATTACAATCGTCTGGTTTAATCAGTCATATATAACAAAAGTTATAAGACCAGGAGACACATTTTTATTTCAATTAAAACTTCCGAAAAATTCGTATGCTAGAAATTTTTATTGCACAAGCTATGAGAAAGTTTTACAAGAGCAAGCTCATTTAGGCAGACTTACACCGCAATACGATCAGACAGCGGGGGTTAGCTCTAAATGGCTACGTGCAAGACTAAAATATTTAAGACCACACATAGCCCAGTTGATTCAGGATCCACTCAATGAAAAAATTCGGAATGAATATGACCTCATAGAACTTAGTAAAGCATTAACCATGATTCACTTTCCAGAGACTGAAAATGATATTGTGAAAGCTAGAGATAGGCTTGGTTTCGATGAAATGCTAGAACTTGCTTTAAGGCTTGAAACACGGAAGAAATCTCTCAAAAATAAAAAGGCGTTCCCGATTCTTACATCCGATAAAATAGTTAACGAGATTAAGAAACAATTACAGTTTCGCCTTACTTCAGACCAAGAAAGTGCAGTTGTTGAGATTTTAAGTGACATGAAGAGTGAGACACCTATGAATCGGCTTCTCAATGGGGATGTAGGCTCTGGAAAGACAATTGTCTCCATAATAGCTACATACGCAGCAATTAAGTCCGGTCATTCTGTAATCGTCATGGCGCCGACAACAATACTAGCAAACCAGCATTACAAATCTTTTAATGAAATACTAGAACCTCTTCAGATAAATGTTCAGCTTTTAACCTCCGGTATGATGTTAGAACCGATCTCAGGTCCACAGGTAATCATCGGCACCCACGCTCTTTTATACGAAAAATATATCCCAGAAAATATTGGTTTGTATATAGTAGATGAGCAGCATAGATTCGGAGTCGAACAGAGAGAACAGCTTAAAGAGGGTGAAGGTGCAACTTCTCCCCATTATTTGACAATGACTGCGACCCCAATTCCTCGCACTCTGACAAATGTAATATATGGAGATAAGGAAGTTTCTCTAATACAAGAAATGCCTCAAAACAGAATTGATATCCAGACTAAACTTTTAACCGGCAAAAAGAGAACCGCCTGTTTAAATTGGATTCATCTGCAAATTTTAGAACACCCAAAAGAGAATCAAGCCTATATTATTCTCCCGTTGGTAGAAGAAAGTGAAAAATCTGACCTTAAAGCTGCAATCCAAGTCTATGAAGAACTATCACAGGGAACTTTCAAAGATCTTAAAGTCGGTCTACTTCATGGGAGAATGAAAGATAAAGAGAAACAATCTGTAATAAGCCGATTTAAAAAACAGAAAATCGATGTTCTAGTTGCTACAACAGTCGTAGAGGTAGGCATTGATGTTTCTTCTGCATCTATTATGCTTATCGAACATGCAGAAAAATTTGGTCTTGCTCAATTACACCAACTCAGAGGTAGAGTGGGAAGGGGAGATAAACCGTCTTTTTGTTTTGTAATCCCTTCCGATGGTGTTGAACAAACAGAGCAAGTGCAAAATAGACTCCAATTTTTCTCACAGAATAGTTCCGGATTTAAAGTAGCAGAATACGATCTTTCACAGAGAGGTCCAGGAGAAGTTTACGGAACAATGCAGTCTGGAATCCCTTCAATGAAAATAGCGGACATCACAGATATAAAGCTATTCAAAAAAGCTCGTTTATTAGCAAGCCACATTATTTTAGGTAAGTAAAGCAGTAAAGCTTTCAAGAATTTGCTTCGACTTTTGAGAATCAATTGAACATAGTTCCATCTCTTTTTTTGCTAATGAGACTGCTTTATTAGAAGGATACTTCTCAGAAATCTCTATAATATAATTCCTGAGGCTTGCCGGAATATCAGCTCTTCGAAGTGCACAGAAAACTTTGAACCGACGTATCTTATTCGCAACCTCTGGAAGGATAGTGCCATCAGAGAAGTCGTTTGACATCAAATCAAAATTAACACAGTCTTCTATAACCTCAACCGGAAGCTGACTGTCCCTTGCCACTGCTTCTAACGGTAGGAACTCTGTATCAATCTTGATGTATGTCATATGTAGAATTGAAAACTTAGTTAAATACAGATTACCCGACCTCGTCAACCTCGTCAAGACCTATTGACATTATCTTTGACAATAGCTATTCTATGTATATAAATAAGCTAAATCTAAGTCTAATGCATCAAATTCAAAAAGACCTTTTAGCTCTTTCAAGAAATATAAACTTGGGAGAGAAGTCTCTAAGAGAGATAGGCAGACTGATAAACGTTGAACATCCACAAAAGATCAGTCATCATCTACAACAACTTCAGAAGAAAGGTTTTTTAAGAATTGACAAAAGCAGAAGCCTTGTAAAAAATGTTAATAAAAACAGCCGGCTGGAAAGAAGCTTTATAAATATTCCAATTGTCGGAGCTGCCAACTGCGGACCAGCTCAGTTGCTTGCCGAAGAAAATATAGAAGGCCACTTAAAAGTCTCTAAAAGCATCGTTCGAGGTAAGACTCTTTTTGCTGTGAAAGCCTCAGGAGACTCGATGAACAGAAGCCACATTGATGGCGAGGCGATCCAAAACGGAGACTATGTTATCGTCGACAGAGGTAAAACCGCACTCAATCATGGTGATTACGGACTTTTTGTCGTTGACGGAGCCGCAAATATTAAAAGACTCTATGTTGACAGGAGTAATCATCGAATAGCTCTAATCTCCGAGTCAACATACGACTATCCCCCTATATACATTGATGAAAGCGATGAAGACACTTTTATCGTAAACGGAAAGGTCATTAAAGTCATTGGTCGACCGAAGTTTTAACCTGAACTTCAACCCCATTCATTCTAAAGACAACAAACCCGATTGCAACTGGAATCCAAAGATTTATCGCTCTATAAGCCAAGGTAACGACAAGCCCAAGGCTCTTGTCAATTCCAAAGGGAACCATTGCAAGTTGAGCGAAACCTTCAACCACACCAATCCCTTGCGGAGTAGGAGAAATTATCGTGAAAAGAAATAGAACACTATAAATTGAGATTATGCTCATTAAACCTGGGTGTGCTCCGAAAGCCCAAAAGACTGTCACCAAAACCCCAATCTGACAGAGGTGCATAAGTAGGCTACGTAGAACAGCACTTAATATCCCGCCCCTTCGGCTTTCATCTTCAAAGATCTTAGAAGTAACACCAAACTCATGAAGATGAATTTCTAATGAGTCTTCATCTAAGTCAAGCCATGAGCCTTCTTTAATACCAATTACTTTTGAAACAATGTACTTTAACCTGAAGAAAAGAACTTTAAGTAAAAGTGGGCGCTTCGCACTCACAAGAACTATAAACAAAAAAATACCATTTAAGAGAGCCAAGAAGCCGCAAGCAACAATAAACGCAGAAAATAATGCTGTGTTTTTAATATAAATAAGAAATGCTCCTGCACAAGCGATAAAGAAGAAAATTGAATTCATTGTTAGTACCGAAAGAATAAGGATTATAATTGATGATGCAGTCTTAATCTTTGGCAAATTCTTAATTCGATTAACAAGATAGAAATTTGCCCCAGTTGAGCCTAAGGGATTTACGACACCCAGGAAAAGAGTTGCGAACCAGTCTTTCGTATATCGTATTGAAGACCAGGCTGCACCACGCATCTTGCTGAGAATCTTAAAAATATCTCCGACAAAAATAAAGGCCAAAAGTTGCAAGACACCGGCAATCAGCAAAATTTTCCAATTCCCTCTGTGTAAAACTTTAGCAATATTTTCAATATCGCCAAAGTGTATAACCACATAGTAAACAAAAAGCCCGATAATTGACCAAAAGATTACCTTTTTAAAAAGACCTTTTAACGAAAACCCCGAATCTTCCATATAAAACAATTAGTTCAACAGCGATTACTTGTAAAGAGTAGACCATCCTCAATATAATATCAATAATGATGGAAAAAACAGCATATTCAAGAAAAGACTTTAAACTATATATTGTTTTAGATAATATCCGATCTGCATTTAATGTAGGAAGTATTTTTCGAACCGCTGATGCAACAGGCTCAGCAGAGATTTATCTTTGCGGCATTACTCCGCGACCAGATAATCCAAAGCTTTATAAAACCGCTTTAGGAGCGACAGGAAGCGTTAATAGCCTCTACTTTTCGAACACGATTGACGCTATAGGCAAGCTGAAGGAACAGAATACTCCAGTATATTCTGTAGAGATTACACCAAATAGCCGACATTTCCAGACTGTTAGCTATCCAAAGGAGTTAGCAATAGTTTTAGGTCATGAAATAAGAGGCGTGAACCAAAAAGTCCTTGATCTCTCTGATGAAACAATATATATACCAATGCTCGGAGAGAAAAAGTCACTAAATGTTGCGACAGCAGCAGGAATTGTAATTTATGAAGCCTTACGAGGAAAAATCTAGAAAAAATGAGCCTTAAAAACTACTCACAAAAAAAAGTCAGAAAAGAGCGAAACAAATGGAAAGTACTTTCTGCCGATGAATACGAAGCACGTGAACGTCATGTAGAAAAAATCATGTCTTCGGATAAAACCCCAGAATCACTCGGAACAGTCAGAATCACAGCTGGTAAAGCCAAGAACTTCCGTCTGGAAATACCCAGAAAGACACGTGCACTTACTGACAGAATGAAAACAAGAATCTTTGACATACTGAGAGATGATATTGTTGGGCTGGCAGTCCTGGATCTATATGCAGGGTCTGGCTCATTCGGTTTAGAAGCACTTTCCAGAGGAGCCGAAAATGCTACATTTGTTGACGCAGCAAAGGGTGCAGAAAAGATCCTTAATGAAAACTTTGCCAAAACAGGATTTTTAACGCAAGCCGAAGCAGTACGAATGAAAGTTGAAGATTTTCTTTCTAACCAAAAAGAGTCGAAATCATATTACGAGTTAATCTTTATTGATCCTCCTTATAAGCTGTATAATAAGAAAGACCACAGAAAGATTAATAAAATTCTTGAAGATGCTGCCCATTTATTACCTGGATTTAATGATCCAAACACAAAGTTATTCAAAGGCGTCTTGATATTAAAGCACCCGACTGAATACGACGTATCGAGGCTTAGAGTGTACGGAATTCGACTTCTAGAAAGCTTTGGTTTTGGAGTCAATACAATAAGCTTCTATGTTGTTGATTGAGCATGCTGATAACATCAACAGCGGTAATTTCAAGCAGAGCAGGCATTGCAAACAGAGTACTAAACATATAGAATACAGCCATGTTTAGAAAGTTCGGCCTCAAAAAAAACAAAATCGCTAAACTTGTTTATCCGACATGCAACTAATGTCGGGTTATTTTCGCAACAAATTTCCCCAAAATAAAGTTCTCAATTTAATTCTCTAACCATTACCATGAGTAATCAAAACAATAAAAATATAGACGTACCGCAAATTGAAAAAATGAGACATAGTGCAGCGCATGTTCTTGCTCAAGCTGTCCTGAGTCTTTACCCTGAGGCAAAGCTAGGAATTGGACCAGCAATTGAAGACGGTTTTTACTACGACTTTGAATTTCCGACCCAAGTATCTGATGATGTCCTACAGAAAATTGAAAAAGAAATGAAGAAAATTATCAAGAGAGATTTGTCACTTAAGCAAACCTTCAAAGACAGAAAAGGTGTGGTTGAAAGATACAAAGCTCTTGGTCAAGAATACAAGCTTGATCTTTTGAACAACATTGAAGGAGATGAGATCAGTTTTTATGTAACAGGCGATGATGAATTTATAGATATGTGCAGAGGCCCACATGTCTCTTCAACAAAAGAGATCGGAGCGATAAAGCTTCTCAGAATCGCAGGCGCATATTGGAAAGGAGATGAGAAAAACAAAATGCTTACCAGAATCTATGGGACTGCTTTTGAATCAAAGAAAGACTTGGACGAATATCTAGAGCGCATTGAAGAGGCAAAAAAAAGAGACCACAGAAAAATCGGTAAAGAACTCGGCTTATTTGTTTTTTCAGAGACTGTAGGAAAAGGGCTTCCACTATGGACACCAAAAGGCGCAGCAATTAGAAGAGAGCTTGAAAGGTTCATTGTAGATCTGGAAATTGCTAGAGGATACCAGCATGTTTCTACACCAGAGATTGCAAGACTGCAACTGTATGAGAAATCTGGGCACTACCCATATTACAAAGACTCTATGTACGCTCCGATTGAAGACGAAGACGAAAAGTTCATGCTAAGGCCGATGACTTGCCCTCACCATTTTGAGCTTTATCTTAGCGAACCGAGAAGTTATCGAGATTTGCCTATGAGGATTGCTGAGCTCGCCAAGCTATTTAGATATGAGCAATCAGGCGAGCTGAGTGGACTAATCAGGGTGAGAAGCTTCTGCCTTTCAGATGCACATATTGTCTGTGCAAATGCAGAGCAAGCTAAATCTGAAGCGGCTGGTGTCATTGACCTAATTCAAGAAATAACTGAAGTTTTCGGTCTCAAGATGGGTGAAAATTATAGATTCAAACTTTCGCTCGGAGATAGAAAAGACGAAAAAAAGTTTTATAAAAATGATAATGCTTGGGACGAAGCTGAGGAAGCACTCCGAGAAGTCTTGAAAAACAAAGAGTGTGAATATTATGAAGAAGAAGGTGACGCTGCATTCTACGGACCAAAGATTGACATCCAAATGAGAAATGTTTTAGGAAAAGAAGAAACGGCATTCACGATTCAGTATGATTTTGTTATGCCTGAAAGATTTGATTTGAACTATGTAGATCAAGACGGTGAACTTAAGAAAGCTATTGTAATACACCGATCTGCAATAGGATGCCTTGAAAGGATTATTGCCTTCTTGATAGAGTATTATGCAGGTGCATTTCCGACTTGGCTTTCACCTATCCAAGTCAGGGTGATCCCAATTTCAGAAAAACACCTAGAATACGCCCAAGAAATTAAACAAGAGCTGTGGGACAAACAAGTCAGAGTTGAGCTTGACGACAGAAATGAAAGATTGCAGTATAAGATAAGAGATGCCGAAGTAAATAAAATCCCATATACTTTGGTTGTAGGTGATAAGGAGATCGAAACCTCTACAGTTTCAGTTAGAGTCAGAGGGAAGAAAGACCAAGGCTTACACAAAAAAGACACTTTTCTCAAGCATCTTTTAAAAGAGATAAAGGAGAAAGATATTTCTCCCTCTCTAGGAGCATAGTTTTCAATTAAATTAATTTCCATTATATGTACAAGAAAAACTATCAGCGCAATTTTAGAAAAGAAGATACCAATTCACTTAGAAAAAACTATGATATTAGGTCGCAAGAAGTAAGCCTAATAGATTCCAATGGCGAGAATCTAGGCACTGTGCCAATTCAAGTTGCAATGTCAAAAGCAAAAGAAGCAGAAATGGATTTAGTAGAGGTTAACCCCAAATCAACACCACCGGTATGCAAGATTATGGATTACTCCAAATATCTATATGAGCAGAGAAAAAAGATGAGAAAAGGAAGAAAACTTAGCAAAGTCAAAGAGATGAAAGAGTTTAGATTTACGCCTCTCATTACAGAGAATGATGCAGCTTTTAAGATCAGACGCGCTATTGAATATTTAGAAAAGGGGCATAATGTAAAACTAACGATGAGAAGACGAGGTAGGCAACCAGAGGAACAGGCAAGAGCAACTTTTACCGGAATATTGACTAAATTTGAACAGTATAGTAGTATCGAACCCGAACTTAAACGTCAAGGTAGAGACATATTTATTACATTTAAAGGAAATGGGTCGAGCAAAGACAAAAAAAAGTCCCAAAACAGCATTAAAACGTCTAAGGATGACAAATCCGAAAGGGAACAGAAAGCCAAAGATCAGGTACAAGCAAAGCGCTCAGCACCATCTGAGGACAAAAAAGTCAACAAGAGCAAAAAGAAGAAAGTCAGTAAGAAGAAACCTTGATCAGACAATCTCAAAAAAATATAAGAAAGTAGTAAGTCTCTAGTTAATTAATCAACACATATTATGAGAGTCAAAGGCGGAACAGTAAGACGAAGAAAACACAACAAGATTCTTTCCAAAACTAAAGGATATCGGATGACAAGGAGCAGACTCTATAGAGTTGCTCATGAATCATATATGCACGCTGGTCAGTATTCATTCAATGATAGAAAAAAGAGATTAGGTCAGATGAGAAGACTTTGGATCAGCAGAATCTCAGCAGCAGCAAATCAAAACGGTCTCAAATATAGCGAATTAATGAAAAAGCTGAAAGACTCTAAATCAGAACTTAACAAAAAAACACTTGCTGAAATTGCATTCAAATATCCGGAATCATTTAGCAGCATAGTTAAGTCCTTGTAAGTTCAATTTTGAATTGGATTACCGGGGCCTTAAAGTATTAAGGCCCTTTTTTTGTTAAAAACCGATATAATCTTTTAGATAAACTGAAACAAAAACAGATGGAATACAAAAACTCTGATCTTAAGAAACTGGCGACAGAAATCGAAAGAGACCTTAAATCTGAAAAATCTACAAAAGAGCTTAAAGCAAAGTACCTCGGCAAACAAGGACTCTTTTCTTCTCAACTTAAGAAAATCGGTACAATAGCAAAAGAAAAGAGAGCAGAATACGGAAAAGAAGCGAACACGCTCAAGCAATACATTGAAGAAAGTCTTGAACAGAAAGCATTTACCGAGCTAAACAAGATATCTACCTCAAAGCAAATAGATGTAACAGCCAAATTCGACATTAATACCCCGGAAGAAAAAAAACCGAAACTTCTTTCTCAACCTGGGTCACAGCATCCACTAACTCAAGAGCTAGAATATATCCTCGGTATCTTTACATCAATGGGATTTGACATAGAAGAGTGTCGACAAATAGACAACGACTATAATATGTTTGAAGCACTTAACTTCCCCAAAGGACACCCTGCAAGAGATCTATGGGATACATTTTGGACCGACGAAAACCTTATTCCTCCAGCACACACTTCGACAATGCAAAACCGTGTTCTTCGAAAATACGAACCACCAATACGCGTTGTGATTCCTGGTCGTTGCTATAGAAACGAAGCGACTGATGCCAGTCATGAGCATACTCTTCATCAGATTGAAGGAGTGTATGTCGACCAAGGGATATCATTGGGAGATATGATTGGAACAATTAAAACTTACTTAGAAGCATTTTTCAACACTGAACTTAAAGCAAAGGTACAGCCGGCGTTTTTCCCTTTTACTGAACCTGATCTGGAATTTTTAATAAGTTGTCCGTTCTGTGCTCAAGCCGGATGCAATATCTGTGGGAAAACGGGATGGATTGAAGCAATGGGTTGTGGAATGATTCACCCCAATGTTTTAAAAGAAGGTGGCCTTGATCCGGAAAAATATTCAGGCTTTGCTTGGGGATTTGGTTTAGATCGTTTAGTTATGATCAAAAATGGAATTGAAGATATAAGATGGCTCCATAGTGGGAACCTTAATTTCATTAAACAATTCTAAGTTTACAATATACAAAAGTATGAAAGTTCCTCTTAATTGGATTAGACAATACACATCGATCAATCTCAACGATGAAGAACTCATCGCAAAGATTAGAGCTCAGCTAGGGGAGGTTGAAACGGTCGAAAACTTAAACGAAGTGTATAAAAACGTTCTTGTTGCAGAGGTTGTTAGCTCTCAAGACATTGCTGACTCAGACAAGCTAGCTGTCTATCAGTTGAATATCGGAGAAAATAACCCAGTCCAAGTTGTAGCAGGAGATAGAACACTACAAGTAGGAGATAAAGTTGCATATTTTCCCCCTGGAATCACGCTTCCATCAGATTTTAATAATGTAGATAACAACAATGTTGTCGGCACAGCAAAACTAGGCGGTAAAGAGTCAGTTGGAATGATGGCTTCAGCAAAAGAACTCGATTTATCAAACAATCATAAAATTGTAATGAGGCTTCAGACCGATAAAGTGCCTGGCACAAGCTTTGCAGATGTAATGGACTTTAATGATACAATCATCGATATTGAGAACAAAGCCTTAGCAAATAGGGCAGACTGTTTCGGGGTACTTGGTATAGCGAGAGAGATTGCAGGTATTCAATGTACTCCTTTTGTTTCGCCTGACTGGTATCTGAATCCGGAAGAATCGATAACAATAGATTCAGATATTAACTTGCCTGTAAAGATTCAGAACGATGCAAAAAGCTTATGTAATAGGTTTACTGCAATCTCGATGTCAGACATCAGAGTTGGAGATTCTCCTTTGTGGCTCCAAGCACTCCTAAGAAAAGTTGGCTTGCGACCAGTAAACAATATTGTCGATATAACTAACTACCTGATGATCCTGACAGGCCAGCCGATGCATGCATATGATTACGATAAGATTCTGGCCAGAGATACCAATTCGAAAGATACTGTAAATATAGTCATAAGAACAGCAAAGAAAGAGGAGACTATAACAACTCTGGATGATAAAACAGTTAACCTGCTGGACAACGTAGTTGTTATTTGTGATAGCCAAAGCCCGATCGGAATAGGTGGAATAATGGGAGGCCTTGATACAGAAATTGACTCAAATACAAAGAATATTCTTCTCGAATGTGCGAACTTCGATATGTATAATGTCCGAAGGTCGTCAATGAGGCTTGGAATTTATACCGATGCCGTCACGAGATTTTCAAAAGGTCAAGATCCAAACCAGTGCAAACCAATAATCATAAAAGCTGTTGAGATGGTAAAAGAGTTAGCGACTGGTAAGATTGCCAGTGATTTAGAAGACTCATATCTCATCAAAAGAGAGCCAAAACAAATTCATATTTCATTAAAAAGACTAAATGCTCATCTCGGCACACATTTTAAAGCTGATGATGTCTGCGTAACTCTTACAAATGTCGAATTGAAAACAAGTAAAGTCAGTGGCGATGAAATAATTGTTGATATACCGACATATAGAGGGGACTTAAATATCCGAGAAGATATACACGAAGAGGTTGGTCGTCTTTATGGCTATAACAAAATACAAATATCATTCCCGCATAAAACAATAGTTCCTGCAAAACCTAACAGCTCTGTCGAACTCCAGAAAAAAGTAAGGCGAGAATTGACTTCATTCGGAGCTGATGAAATCCTGACATACAACTTTACAAGCCAGAAGCTTTTTAAATCCTTTGGTCTAAATATTGATTATGCCTATCACTTGAAGAATGCACTGTCTCCGGAACTAGAGTATATGAGAACTTCATTACTCCCTTCCGTTACAGAAAAAGTGAATGAAAATCTTCGAGAAGGATACACTGAGATGGCATTGTTTGAGATAAACAAGTCTCATAATAAAACCGTCCTTCAAGAAGATGGGCTTCCTGTAGAGTTGCAATCTGTTGCACTTATCTTTGCGGCTGGCGGAAAAACAGAAAAGTCACTATATTCGGGATCTCCTTATTATATGTCAAAGCTTTATGCTTCAGAACTTCTTACTTCACTAGGGGTTTCAAGATGTAAATATAATACAGTCGATAGCACTGACCAAAAACAATGTCCACTATGGATCAAGGACTTATTAAACGGATTAGATCCAAATGCCAGTGCAGTAGTAACAACAAAAAGAGAAAAAGAGACCTACTATCTAGGAGTTATTGGTGGGCTTTCATCTGTAACAAAACAGAAGCTCAGTCTTCCTAATTTTATATCAGGATTTGAGCTAGACCTATCGGTAATTAAGTCGTTAACGAATAATAGCCGTGATTACATTGAACCTTCAAAATATCCTTCAGTTACAAATGACTTTTGTTTTGTAGTAAAACATGAGTTACGATATTCAGATATTGCTGAAGCTATAGAATCAATTAAGCCATCTGAAGTATTAATGAATTTAGACATTGTAGATATCTACCAGTCACAGGAGCAAGCAGAGAATCAACAAAAACAGGTTACAATAAGAGTAACACTTACCCCGAGGTCTAAGACACTTACTTCAGAGGAAATTGGAACAATCAGAAACAAAGTAATCTCTGAAGTCACAAAGAAGACTGGTGGAGAAATAAAAGAAAACTAAATTATGAACTTATGGAGTTGGTTCCGGCTCTGCAATTATGACTGTAGCTGGGTCACTTTGTACAATATCGACTCCATCTTGAACTGCAGATATTGTAATTGAATATGTTCCAGCAGAAGCACCATCATCCCAACTTACAGACCAGCCATCTGAGCCGTCTGTATCAGTAAAGCTCTTTGAATAAGAAGGATTATCAACCCCGCTAATTGCAAAGATTACACGATCCGGATCAAATGAATTGACTTGGGCTACCAAGTCATAAGGAAGTGAGATAGTCGATCCTGCAACAGGATCAGAGAGTTCTACTGTCGCAGAAGCAGCCTTTCCTTCAACTTCAATAGAAATACTTGCGGTACCTTCTTTATTATTATTGTCGACTGCCCTGGCGGTTAAAGTATAGGTTCCGGTCGGAGTATCTTTAGGGATTGTTAGGTTCATATTATAAGGCGCAGAGTCATCTTGAGACCCATCAATTAAATTGTTATTAAATAAAAGCTCTACATATTCAACAGATCCTTTTGCTCTGGCGTCAGTTTTCACCAGAATTTTATCCCCCGCAGTAATCTTGATTCCATCTTCAGGAGAGGTAATTTCAACAACTGGCTCTCCGTGAGGGCCAAGCGGGAGCTCGCAATCGGCTGAGTCCGGCTTCTTAACAAGAATATCTGACTTCTTGTCTTTTAGGAAATAGTTATTATACGAAGATTGCTGCTGAGAATTTTCAATTGAGAAATTCAAATATGTTTTTTCTTCTAGCAGGTCAAACCTCTTTGCCTCATCGACATTTGTTGAGATCTTGCCGCTGTCCTTACAAATCTGCAACACTTCTCTCTCATCTTTCTTAGGGGCACGCCCTTGAACATATAT
Organism: Candidatus Nomurabacteria bacterium; assembly: GCA_020632375.1. Lineage (GTDB taxonomy): Bacteria > Patescibacteriota > Dojkabacteria > SC72 > JAHDCA01 > JACKFR01. Next base: position 123,052 of record JACKFR010000002.1, on the reverse strand, counting down.
TGTTGGAACTTTTTTGCACATAGTATCATTTGAAGCAAGCCTTCCTGTATCATTACAGACAGTAGCAGAGAGAATTCCTGCAGGACGAGTATAAAGCTCTGGCTTATATTTACCCGCAACTCGTTGCATAAATGAGCTAGCAATTGGAAGAGGCACTGTTGTGCTCCAAGCACCTGGTGTCTCTACATTATTATTATTACCGGCCCAGACTGCGACCAATAGGTTCTTGTGATACTGTATAGATATCAAGTCTTTCGGACCGTTTGTAGTCCCTGTCTTTCCGCACATCGCTCGCTTGCCATCAATCATATAGCGATAATTAAACGGCTGGTCACCAAAGCCACCTAAATCACACAAAACCCAGTTCAAAAGATAGACATCCTTCTCGTCAAATATTCGCTTCCCGGGGGTTTTCTTATATTCTTCAAGAATATTTCCATCAATATCTTCTACTTTCATAAAGGGAGTCACATTTCTTCTAATTCCACCTGTAGCAAAAGTAGAAAACCCTTGAGCATGTTCAAGAAGCTTCATTTCACCAGCCCCAAGAGCAAGACTCAACCCGTAGTTTTGCCTATCATTAAGCGTTGTGATACCGACTTTTTCAGTTGTCTGTAAAACTGGGTCGATGCCTACCAGTTGCATTGTGTAGTTTGCAGGGATATTTCGAGATTCAATGAGAGCCTGCCTTGCAACCATCAAACCGTAGCTTTTATCATCCCAATTAGAAGGCTTATAAGTGCCGAAATCAAGTTTTATATCAGGTGCTTCAATCCAAGGACCATATTTCTGAAAAGCGGTTAAGTAAACATATGGCTTAAACGAAGATCCCATCTGTCTAAGACTAGTAGTAATATTTACGTTTCCATCAATTCTAGGATCGTCTGTTTTATTAGGATCGACAGAGCCAACCATAGCAAGAATCTGGTTTGTTTTGGGATTCAAGACAACCATAGCTCCATTCATAACACCATACGGGTGGCCGTATGCATCAATGCCTTTTCGAAGTTCTTCTTCTGCAATCTTTTGAGTAGAAAGATCTAGCGTTGTAGTGACTCTCAAGCCTCCCTTTTGAACAACTTCAGGAGTATATTTCTCTTCCAAAAGCTGTTTAACATAAAAAACAAAGTGATAGGCAGGAATATCTGAAGTTGCTGCTTTATACTCTAATACAGTATTTCGAGCATCATTTACTTCATCTTCTGTCACGCCGGTGAGCTTTTTATATTTCAACATCTGGTCAAAGACATACTGCTGACGCTCTTTACCAACCTCGGGATCAATTCCGTATAATGGAGAAGCAATAGAGGGCTGTTGCACAATTCCCGCAAGCATCGCACTCTCAGCAAGGTTTAATTCAGAAACATCTTTACCAAAATATGACTTTGCTGCTGCACCATAACCATAGTTATTCCCACCAAGATTTATTTCATTCATATAAAGTTGCAATATCTGGTCTTTGGTGAGTGCTTGTTCTACCTGCATTGAAACAAGTAGCTCACGAAATTTTCTTCTAACAGTCTTAAAGAATGAGGATCTTTCATACGCTTCCGAGCCATAAACCTGGTACATAATCGTGTTTCTGACAAGCTGCTGGGTAATTGTACTTGCCCCACATCCCTCAGAGCTATTTCCTACCTGCAAATAGCTATTAACAGATTGGAAACCGCATCTTACAATACCTTTCCAATCGAGGCCTTTATGCTGGTAAAATTCTACATCTTCAGCTGCTAAGAGAGCCCATTTTGTGTTTTCTGGTATCTCATCTATACTTGCGAACTCACGGTTTTCCTCGTCAAAAATTTTATAAAGTTCTTTACCATTGCGATCATAAATAATTGTTGTCTCGTCTGCATTCCAAGCAACAAGCTTGTCTGGATCAGGTAGAGATTTTTCAAGATTTTGGAGATATATTCCCAAAGCGATGACAGAAATAAGACCTAAAAGGAATCCGATAGCAATAGATATACCAAAGGCCTTCTTTAAAAAGGCTTTAAATCTCTGAGTTCGATTAAGTTTGTTAGAAGCCACCCCCTCATGTCTTTTGGAGCCGGAATGAATTCCAACAGATTTAAAAGGAGCAAACTTACTAAATTTAAGATAGTTTCTTCTTTTGCTTGACGAACGTGACGAGTTTCGATTGATTGATGCGGAAGAAAGCTGGAATGACTTTGGAGTTTTCCCATACCCAGATCTTTTTTTACTCTTTCTATTTTTTGAAGAATCGGAAATGCCTAAGTTATACTTCATTCATTTTCAAGTGAATTTTAATTCTGCTTAGTAACTCGAAGATACTTAACTAGGTAATCAAGACATTATACGTTAATGAACTCTATTAGTCACACAGCAGGAGAATCAATTGAGCTTGAATTATAAAGGGTTTCAAAGCGCTTTAAATTCTTATTTATTGACATAATTGTCCAAGCAAAAAACCCTATCAAGATAATGATAAACATGCCGTCAAAAACATTATCTAAAAATTCGGAAGCTGCCTTCAGTAAAGTTATTTTTAAAAGTACATAAAAAGCAAAAGTCGCAGTGAATAAAAATACTGTTTTACTGTTAAAAGTTGAGAATTCGCCTTCAAGCATCTCATTAAATAAAGGATCTACTTGCTGCTTGTTTTTTAAAAGAATAATAATTTTAGCCATCGCCCAAGTCTGATACCCTTTTCCTATCTCGAAAGACTTTCTCCAATAGAACTCTCTAGGCACTTTCTGAGGTTCAGTCAAAGAAAATCGGGTAGGTGTATCGAGCTTTTTCAGCTTTTCAAAGGATGCCGCCTGGCTACCATACCCAGTATAATAGTATCTCCCTTCGAGGATTTGCTGAAACACAGAGAACATTGGCTTTGAGCCGATTACTTCCAGCTCAAGCTCTTGCAAATTGTACACTTCAAGCTGATCATCAAAAGAAAAAATCAGTTTATGTTCTGAGATGTAGAATTTAGGAGAATTGTAGTCTTTAACAATATAGTCAACCGGAGCAACTTCAAAAGTATACTTAACTTCTCCATCAGAGTGCATTCTGACATTGTCATTAATACTTTTCAAAGGGTCAATTTTTACTGATATCATAACCTAATATATTGCATATGGTGTATAATCGCAACTATGGAAAATAAAGTAATCACATTTAAAAACGGACTTACTGTCGTTGTCGCTAAGACATCAGTCTTTAAAGCTGTAAGAGTTGAAATCGAGGCGAAAGCCGGCCCTCTTCTCGAGACAAAAGCAAATTCTGGTATAAGTCACTTTGTTGAGCATATGGCGTTATCCGGCTCAAAACAGTTTCCAAATATAGACAAATTTGATGAAGAGATAGAAATTCTTGGAGGTGGATATAACGGCTCGACAGACAACGAAAGCATTAATCTCAAAATTGCTCTTCCCGATAATCAGCTTGATCTTGGACTTCGATTTATTTCAAGTGCGATGAGCGAAGCTACTTTTCCTGAGAACAAACTCAAAACAGAAAGAGAAGCAATACTTGATGAGATACACGGGTACGAAAACAGAAGATATAAGAAATTTAACGAATTCTGGAAAAGAGAAAGATACCTTAACGGAGAGGCTCCTCTCAAGATAATGGGGACAAAATCTTATATCAGATCGGTATCAAGAAAGGCTTTGATCGATTGGTACAAATATATTCTTTCTCCTGACAATGTAACCCTTTCAATTGTTGGCAATATAAATATCGATAAAGCAATTGTTGAGGCAAAAAAATACTTCGGCAATATTCCAATGTATAAAAAACAAATCACCCGTGATGAATGGGCTCAATACAAGTATTCAAATCAAAAAATAGTTACTCGAGCAGATAAAACCGATGGCGAAGCAGTTGGAATAATAAGCTTTCCCTCTCTATCATTGATAAATGATAGCTACAAAAGCAGGCAAGCTGCTGTAATTCTTGGAAACATGTTTGCAAACTATCGAAGCAGTATTCTTTTTAACAAACTCCGAAAAGAAAGAGGACTACTCTATAGTGTCGGTGCATCCACTTCATTTGAACCTCAGACAAAAGGGCTTCTTGACATTATTTTCACTACATCTGATGACAAGATGCTTGAAGTCTATCAGATTATTTTTAATGAGCTGGAAAACATTGTCTCGAAAGGATTAACGAAAGAGCAACTAAATATAGGTATTCAAGCTATCAATAACAGTCTAAAAATGGGATATATGTCATTGAGTGATATTCAAAGCTGGATTATGCCAAGTGTATTTTGGTTCAAGAAAGTAAGAACAGTAGACGAAGCAATCAAAAGCAGAAAAAGTATTGACATTGATTATATGAATAAATGCATTAAAGAAATCATTCAAAGCAAGCAGATGGCTATTGTCAGTGGAGTAAAAGATCAAAAAACCAAGAGAGAGCTTCATAAACTTCTCGAAGAACGTGTTTCCAAGCTCAATTTCTAAAAGACTGTTTAACAAAACATTACCATTGGGGTATAATTCGCCCGTGAAAAAGAAAAACTCTAAAAACAACAAAATTTCTCGAGTGATTTCTTCCTTTGTCAAAAAGGTAACTTCTTTATTCACCCCGATTTCCAGCCATCATTCTGCTTAACAGCAGAATAACACACTTAACACAAATTATTTCTTGTTTACTAACTTTATTTGTTATACTTTTTAATCATGGATACAAAATTGCTATCTAATCAACCACCGAAAGGGACTTCAGACTGGTTTCCTGACGAATTTAGAATAAGAAAATACATATTCGATGTGTGGAGAGAAGTCTGCACTAAATACGGATATGAAGAGTATTTAACGCCTATAATTGAATCTGCTCAGATTTATAAGGCCAAATCTGGTGAGGAAGTAGGAGGGAAACAGCTAATGACGATGACAGACAGATCTGGTAGAGAGCTGGCAATCAGGCCTGAAATGACCCCCTCTGTTGTAAGAATGATAAGCAGAATCTATGACGGCAGACCAAAACCGATTCGGTATTTTTCGATTGCGAATTTTCTGAGAAATGAAAAGCCACAAAGAGGAAGAAATCGAGAATTCTGGCAGCTAAATTTTGATATTTTCGGGTCAGACTCTATTCAGGCAGATATCGAGATTTTAGAAATAGCGATTGAGATTATGTTGTCTTTCAAACCTCCTGAAGACTCGTTTACTGTTTATATAAATAGCAGGAAGCTTGTAGAAGATCTTTTCAGCCTTATAAACCTTTCCGACGGACTAAAACCAAAAGTTTTCAGAGTCTTAGATAGATGGAATAAGATGGCAGATGGTGAAGCTGCGGCAGAACTTCAAGAGTACCAGGTAGATGAAGATTCTGTAAATACTATAAAACTCTACATGACCGCTGAGACCGAAAAGGACTTATTAAAAGCGGTTCCTGGCCTCGAAGATAAAAATAGCCTAAAAGAAATACAAACTATCCTTAAAGTACTTAATGAAAAAGGCTATGAAAAATGGATCAAGTTCCAACCTAATATTGTTCGTGGTTTAGACTATTATGACGGTATGGTATTTGAAGTCTTTGACAACAACTCCGAAAATAAGCGTTCTTTATTTGGTGGTGGTAGGTACAATGGTCTAGCAGGAATATTCGGCAAGAATTCCTTTCCTGGAGTCGGATGTGCTCCTGGTGACGAGACAACAAAACTATTCCTAGAAAGCTGGGACTTGATTGAGAGAAATATTCAGCAGGCTTCCAAGTATTATGCTCCAATAATCGACGAATCGCTTAGAAGCGAATTTGAAAAAATAGTTTCGAAACTCAGAGCCGAAGGCAAGATTGTTGAAATCGGATTAGAGATAGAAAAAATTGGAAAAGCTTTAGAATATGCAAATTCGACCAACGCAAGATTTGTAATTATCTTTGGCAGTCAAGAAAAAGAGCAAGGTATTTACAAGGTTAAAGACCTCTCAACCGGTCAAGAAGCGCAGTTTGAAATCTAAGTCTAAGATAAAAAACCAATGGCGTTTACCAAACAAGACCTAAAACCCTTTCCAAAAGACTTCGTTTGGGGAGCAAGCACATCAGCACATCAGGTTGAAGGCGGCAACAACAATAGCTGGACCAAATGGGAAAAAGAACATAATGAAGAACTCTGTCGAAACGGAGTTAAAATGGTCAAGAAACAAGCAGATTTTCTCGGAGGAAGACTTGAAAGAGTAATGAAGGATGCACGAGAGGCTGGAAATTACATTTCAGGAAAAGCAGCAGACCATTACAACCTGTATCCCCAAGACTTTAAGACAATGGCTAATCTCGGTATGAACGGATACAGGTTCGGTATAGAGTGGGCGAGGATCGAGCCTTCCCAGGGCAAGATTAATAAAAAAGAGCTCATGCATTACAGACAGGTGCTAAAAGAGCTAGATAAAAATAACATTGAACCTTTCGTGACAATGTGGCATTGGACAATGCCATTGTGGTTTAGCGAAAGTGGTGGATGGCTTCGGAAAGATTCTCCTGAAATATTCTTTAAATATGCAAAAATTTTACTCGATGAATTTTCAGACAGTGTAAACTTCTGGATAACTATTAATGAGCCTTTAGTTTATTCCTCTATCTCATATTTTGCAGGTATCTGGCCCCCGCAACATAGAGATCCTATCAAATTTATAAGGTCCTAAGAAATCTCATAAAAGCACATAGAAAGATCTACACTTATGCCAAAAGGAATTATAAAAACAGCCAGATAGGTGTAGCGAAAAACGTACAGGTCTTTCAATACCGCTCATACGACCCTTTTACAATCCTAATCACAAAATATATTGACTATCTTTGGAATTGGTATTTTATGAACAGAATCGCCAACTTCCAGGATTTTCTCGGTATTAATTTCTACAACAGGAATAAAATGCTGTTTTGGAAAATCAAGAACGACAATAAAAAGAGGTCCGATATGGGCTGGGAACTTTATCCACAAGGGCTCTACAATGCAACACAAAAGATGTACTCAAGATATAAAAAGCCTATCTATATAACTGAAACAGGGCTTGCTGATTCTCATGATCAAGACAGAGAATGGTATATAAAAAAGAATATCGAGGCAATGTCCAGAGCACTTAAAGAAGGAATTGATATCAAGGGATATCTTCACTGGTCACTTCTAGACAACTTTGAATGGGATAAAGGATTCTGGCCTCGATTTGGCTTAATCGAAGTTGACTTCAAAACCCAGAAAAGAAAAGTTCGTCAAAGCACAAAAAAGTATTCAGAGATCATCAAACGTCAAAAGTCTCTTTCAACCGAATAATACTTTTTACTGTTCTATAACTGCTAGCCCCGACCTTACACGAATAGTTAGATTAATTGAAACGTCTGCCTTCTGATAGTTTTTAGACGTATACGTCCCAGTGTCTAAAAAGCTTTTGCTGTCTGCTTTCATTATTCCGGATCCAATATCGTAATTGATCTGATATCCAGCATCTGACGGAAGATATACTCTAACTGTTCCAGACCGTACAGATATATCAAGCTTATCTAGACTCATATCAATATCAGTTAAATCAATTAGAGAACTCCCACTACCTACTTCAACATTAAATGAAGATGGTATGCTATTTGAGCCAAACTTTGCATTAAGAGATCCCGAAGAAATATCTGCATTGAATTCGTCTAATAACACCTTTTCTAAGTCAATCTCTGCACTGCCAGAGTTAATGTTTAGATAGATCCCATACGGGATTTCAGTTTGCCCAAGCAGTAAGTCATACTGAGGAATCTGATTTATTGAAAAATTGAAAGCGTTCTTATTTTGACTCTTAAGACTAAAATCTAGTGTACTCCCAACAAGCCGATCTTTAATATCGGGAACTGTTCTATGCTTATAATACTTAGAATCAAGTTGAAGAATATTTCGGCTTTCGCTACCATCAGCCAATGTAAGTTCACCGCTATTGACGTCTAAATCTAGTGAAACTTTATCTAAAAGACTGATATCATAATCATCTGTTGTCAAGATGGTACTCTCATTAGCGATCAGATCTTCTTTAAGTTGTACCAATCCGGCCGGAAGCTTATCGACAACAGAACTAATAAAATTAGTTCCAGACTTTAAAGACAAGTGAGCAAAGGCTATTACAATGACATACCCAGTAAATGCGATTGTAATTAGAGTCACAAGAATCTTGGTCCAAAGAGATTTACCCAAGATCCAATGTAAACCTAGAACTATCCAGGCAATTGGCCACAGCTTCCAGACTTGATCCCAGATTTCCCAAGGCAACAATCCGACATTATTGAGAAGTAGAATAAAGCCAAAAACAATCAATAAAACTGCGAAAGAGTATCGACCATACCCCCAGTTGGATTGTTTTTTACAGAGGATCTGATCATTTAAATCAGATTCTTTCATTACATCAGGGCTTTCTGAAGAATCATTAGTGCGTTCTTTTTTGCGGACAGTCTTCTTTGCCGAAGCTTCTGCCGGACTACCACCCTTAACTGTTTTATTCTTATTCTCGTTCACGACTTTTTAAAGATTAAAATTATTCCTAAAATAATCAACATCGCTGCAAAGAACATATCCCAGCTACAAAAGTTATGGAACCAATCAAATGCCCGAAACCAATATGCGGTTGCAAGAATAGCCATCACTCCGAGTAGTATACGGCTTTCTGATGAGTTTGCTGATTGCCTAACATCGTTACCAAGATTCTTTGCAGTATCGGTCATCTCATCAATAGTCTCTTTAACGGCTTTATCGAAATCTCTTTTATGCGAGTTTTCTATTGGTATTAAAACCCACAAAGCTAAATAAACAATAACCGCCGGGAAGTTACTAAAAGCAAGAACCAAGAAGAGAATTCTGAAAATAAGCGGATCGACAGAAAAGTGTTCACCAAGTCCTCCAGCAACACCAGCGATCAATTTATTCTTTGTCGAGCGGGTCAGGGTGGGAGTACCCTCACGATTAGGCATTAGGTAAAAGCTAACTTTATTAATAGATAATATACCATCTCTACTGCAAGAAAGTAACATAGTAAAAGAGATGAAACACAAAAGAAAAGATTCGGTCAGAATGTGTAAGCTATAGTAGAGCATGAATTTTCAGAAAAAAACTGTTCTTTTTGTCGATAGCAACAAAGCTGTACTGGGATTACTTGTGTCAATTTATTCAAGTGAAGACCGACTCGATATATACACTGCATCGAGCCTTTCTGAGGCACTCTCACTGCTTGAGAGAAAACATTTCGACTTAGTATCGACCGAACTCAGCCTCCCGGATGGAAATGGCCGAGAAATATGTAAATATGCCTCCGATCAGGCAATAGATAAACCCAAAGTAATTGTTTTATCACAGGGGAAGAGTATACAAGACAGAATTCAAAGCTTTGAAGCAGGCGCTGACGACTACATAAGCAAGCCTTTTCACCCCGAAGAACTAAAAGTAAGAATGATGAGGCTCCTAAATTTAATACGGTCAACTGAAGAGCAAGTAGTAAGACACCAGAATCTTGAGCTCTATACCGTCAGGAAAGCTATAAAGATAGGCGATAGCCTTGTCAAATTAACAAGAAATGAATTTTACTTATGTGAAATTTTGCTAGCTAATCCTGGTTATGAGTTACCGAATGAAGAAATTATTAGAGTAATGACGGCAAGAAAAGGTCGTTTTGTAAGCTATAATTCACTCAGAGTCTCGATAAAGAGACTGAGAGATAAAATTGAGACCCAAACCGGCTATAAATTAATCCAAAACAGGCACGGACAAGGGTACTTTATTGCAATCTAGCTGAGTCGATTCTTTATATCAACAAGAAGATTTAGAGCTTCTATAGGAGTAATCTTTTCTAATTCAACCTCAGAGACAATCCTGCGAACCTCTGAATCAAACTGTTCATACATTGTTAGCTGGCTAGAAGAAAACTCATTTTCATAAGATTTTTTAACCTGTTTATGACGGTCAACTGCATCTCCAGACTGATTCTTTTTTTCTTCAAGAGTTTTAAGTATCTCGCTAGCACGCTCAGTAACCATCTCAGGCAGCCCCGCCATTTTCCCTACATGAATGCCATAGCTTTTATCTGTTCCGCCTTCCACAATCTTGCGTAAGAAAACCACCTCGTCATCGTTTTCTTTAACATATACATTGTAGTTCTTCACGGCATCAGGATGTTCTGTTTCAAGTTCAAGAAGCTCATGGTAATGCGTGGCAAAAAGAGTTCTAGCCTTAATAACTCTAATAAGATATTCAGACAATGCCCAGGCAATACTGACACCGTCATAAGTGCTTGTTCCGCGGCCGACTTCATCGAGAATTATCAAGCTGTTCTCAGTAGCATTATTCAAAATATTTGCTGCCTCTTCCATCTCAACCATAAAAGTACTGCGTCCTTGGGCAAGATTGTCTGCGGCTCCTACACGCGAAAAGATTCTATCAGTGAGAGTAATCTTTGCGGAATCAGCAGGAACGAAACATCCTATCTGAGCCATCAATACAATCAGAGCAACTTGGCGAATAAACGTAGATTTCCCGGACATGTTTGGGCCGGTAATTATGCACATTCGACTTTTATCAATCCTTAGACGGACATCATTCGAAACAAAGTCTTCCTCGCTAAGCTGCTCGATTACCGGATGTCGACCTCCTAGGATTTCAATTTTGCCTCCATCTTCGGCGAAATTTTTAATCTCGGGTTTTACATAAATATTATTCCTTGAAACAAACGCAAAATTAGAAAGCACATCTAATTCTGCTACTTTTGACCCAACTATTTTTAAGTTTGGAATATATTTCAGAATACTTACTCGAAGCTCTTGAAATATTCTGTATTCGAGCTCCGAAAGCTTTGCTTCAGCTCCAAGAATAATCTCTTCTTTTTTCTTAAGGTCTTCAGTTATATATCTTTCAGAATTTACAAGTGTTTGCTTGCGGATATAATTTTCAGGTACTTTATTTTGATGGGCTTTCGTAACTTCAATATAGTATCCAAAGACTTTATTAAATCCGATCTTTAAAGTTGGGATCTTAGTTTTTTCCTTCTCTTCAGCAATAAATTCTTTTACCCAAGCTTTACTATTACCAGACAACCTTCTTAACTCATCTACTTCTCCGCTATATCCGGATCTTATAATTCCACCTTCAGTTATTGAAAGAGGAGGGGAGTCATGGACTGCTTTTTCGATCATTTCAATCGACTCTCCAAGATTATCCGAAACGCTTTTATCGAAAAGTCTTGAAAAATCGAAGGCTGATTTTAATTGCTTATTTGACTTGATCAGCTTGGTAAGCTCAGAGACTCTTATTAACGAAGCTTGAAGTGCTTTTAAATCTCTTGCATTCGCACGATTTAAGCCTATTCTTCCGACAATTCTATCTATATCATTAATATCGTCGAGAAGAGATCTGCAAGAAGCCAAAAGCCCATTATCCCTATAAAAAGCCTCAACAATAGAAAGTCTCTTATCTATATCTTTTTTGTTAACTAATGGGTTGAGAATCCATTGGTAAAGCATCCTCCGGCCCATTGGAGTTCGTGCTTGATCTAAAATATCAATAAGAGAATTTTTTACAGACCCTGTAAATGAATTTTGGACAAGATCAAGATTCCGAATTGTTGCACGATCTAGAACCATTGTCCCATCTCTTTTGAACATAGCAGGACGATCCAAATGCTCCGGTTTCATTTTTTGTGTATCTTCAATATAGTAAAGCACCATACTAATCGCATTTACCTTAGCTTTATCATTTTCCAGTGCTAAAGAATCTAAACTTTTAACTTTATAGAAGTCTAAGATTCTCTTGACTGAAAGATCTCCTTTAAGAACCGAAGAGTCAACAATCTGAACAGGAATAGACTGTACAGAAACGTTTTCTTCATCTGAAGAGAGCAAAATTTCACAAGGATCATAAGAACTAAGGAGAGATTCAATAAAATCTTGAGAAAATGTGCTTGAGGTTACTTTAAACAAACCTGTTGAAAGATCGACCAATGCTGCACCTAGATTTGACTTATCTTTGTAAACAGCTAGAAGATAGGGATTCTTATTGGAATCTGCAAGATCTCCATCCAAAGTTCCCGGAGTCACAATTCTGGTTACGCCACGCTTAACAACACCCTTTGCCAGCTTTGGATCTTCGAGCTGCTCAACAACTACAGCACAGTAACCTCCTTCTATAATTTTGGGTAAATATTGGTCTAATGCGTGGTGAGGAAAACCGGCAAGAGGGGTGGGGTCAGTTGTTTTATCTCTGGTCGTCAGAGTAATATTTAGAATTTTAGATGCGAGCTTTGCATCTTCGCCAAAAGTCTCATAAAAATCGCCCATCCTAAAAAGCACAAGCTTGTCAGGGTACTGGCGTTTAAAGCTTACATATTGCTGCATCATAGGAGTTTTCTTCATCTCTGGAGTATACCACAGAGTGTCATCTCGAGCGTAAGCTAATTGCGAAGAATGATTTTTGTTTCTTGTTCAGAAACAACAGATTTTATCTCTTTCGCACTCTTAGGAGAGACAGCTACTCCATATACACCCCATTCTACACACTTCTTTACAAGTGTGGTTGAAGATTCGCAAACTACGATTACCTTGATATTCTCTGCTTTCGCTAATTCAATGGCTTTCTCAAGCACCTTCCAAACACTCCCAGCCTCAATATCATATAGGGCGGATTGGTCATAAACTCCAAGTCCTTGTATTTGGCGAGCAATAAGAGGTGTGTTTAAAATAACACCATCTACACCTGCAGAAATAATTTCAGAAAGTAGCAAAAGCTCAGAAGTGTTTTCAATAACAGGAAATATATTAAACGTGCTTGTGCGGCGAAGCCCGGAAGCAGAGATCTCCTTCTTAAGCTCTTTCATTATATCACCATTAAGAGGGGCGTGAAGCGCAAGTGATAGATTACGGCTACGGTAAACATTACGAACTTTTTTAAAGATACCTAAATATCGGCTGAATAATTTCCGGTTTGAGAGAAGTCTTGGTGCGCCAGAGAGATCATCTGCAGCTTCTTTCAACTCTCCAGATGTCCCTTTAACCAAGTTCCTGAAATGGGCGACACTCATTGAACCCATTGAGACTATAGCTTCATTTGAGCCAGCCCAATCTGAAACTTTATCAAGGATCTCCTCAAGTTTCTTTGAATAACTCTTAAATGTTCCATCTTTTACATAAGCCATAAGATGCTTTTCCTCATGAAGCATCAACAAGTCCATATCAACCCACGCAATGCCATCCATTGAGCTAACTATTCTTTCGTATTTTTCACTTACATCTTCACCAATGTTGATAAGAACCTTTGTTGCAGTAGGAATCCGAGGAATATCATCCTCATCAATCTGTGGGCTGTTTTTATTGTCTTTCTTGGAAGCTGTCTTCGTGCTTTCTTGATTTTGTGGTTCAGGTTTTTCTGACTTATCTGCTGCTACCTTTGTTTCAGAACTCACTTTTGATCTGTAAATGCTACCAATATTCCCATCGATTCTGACCCAATCGCCATCCTGAAGTAGTGCCGAAGACAAACCAGTTCCAACAACTGCAGGAATATTCGCTTCTCGACAGAGAATCGATATATCACTTGTAAGACCGCCTTCATCCATTAAGATTCCTCCAGCTTGTAATACATAAGGTTTCATCTTAGATATAAACTTCCCGATAACTAAAACGGTGTCTTTTGTTACAACTAAATCTTTAGGCACAGAATCTCCTATAACAAGAACCTCTCCCGTAACTTCTCCGAAACTCGATCCGATACCGCTAAGAAGAAACTCAAATTTTCTTTTTGATGAAGACGTAGAAGTCACAGGGGTTTGCTGTAGAGTCTTCTTGCCAAGCTTTCTAAGTGATGCTGCTTGTTTTTTTGCAAGCTTATCTTTTTTTGATTGGTCAATTTTGTTTGCACGCTCAGTCAAAACCCTAATTTTTTCTCCGAGCCGATCTAAAACCTCAATCTGGTCGTCATCTGAGTTTTTTCCAGAACTTTTTGGCTGTGGCACAGAATCTCTAAGTTTTTTATTTTTCAATTTTTCTTCTTTAACTATATCTATTGCAACATCAACAACAGAAGAGTCTTGTTCGGCACTATTTTTATTCATTTCCTCTAGGTCTGCTTTTGGAGTAAGTGGCTTATTTTGTAAAATCCAAACATTTCCGCTTTCCCAAACCCACTCAATTGACTGAGGTCTTGAAGAACGATCTTCAGCAATCAAGGCAATCTTTGCCACTGTCTTTATATTTTTGTCCTCAAGCTTCTGTTGATGGCTCCAGGCAGAAGAAATCTTTATCTTCTCAAATTCTTCTTTAGTACCAGGAACTCTTACACCAGCTTTTCTGATTTTCATCCACTCCTGGGGAGAGATATGCTTTTCGACAACATCCAATCGCTTCTTTTCCAAGAAATATTGGTCGGGAGTCAAGGTGCCGTCTGCGATAACATCACCAAGCCCAAAGACTGCCTCAATGCTCATCTTTTTATCATCGCTTGTAATTGGGTCAAGAGTATAAGCGATTCCAGATACCTCGGGTTGAACCATCCTCTGCACGACAACTCCCATTTCAAGTTCGGTTAGATCAATCTCATGCTGATTGGCGTAAACCAACACTTGCTCTTTAAAAACCGAAGCGTAAACATGTTTAATAGAATCTAAAACATGCTCTGGACCACGTAGACTTAGCTCAGTAGAAAAAATCCCTGAAAAAGAAACTTTCGGTTTGGAAGGATACACAACAGAAGATCTTACTGACACCCAAGCTTTTGAAAACCCTGAAAGCCTTGAATACGCTCTCATAAAATCTTGAATAAAGTCTTCAGAAAACTTGCCTTTTAATATGAGTCTTTCAATTTCTTCTGAAGCGGGGTTTCTGACCTTCTCTAAAAGCGAAGCAAGTTTACTATCAAAAGCATTTAGAAGAAATTCTTTGTAGACTTTTGGCGAGACAACAAAAAAATCGGGGACTGGAACATCCATATCTCTGAGATCGAACAAGCTCAAACCCTTTCGACCAACAAGAGTTTCATCAAGATCTTTTGCTGAAAAATCTTCATGGTAGTAAACCATCTGGTCTTTAGCAGTTATAGAACTTTTGGAAAATCCAAACATATGGGCAGGTCGTGAGTTTATAAATCTTACGCTATTTATATTAACAGATAATATCACCTGATGGAAAGATTTCCAACTACAGTTACAATAAATCTTCGGCTTCCAGTCTCTTAAGACTCTGATAAAAATCAAGGCCGATTTTCATTATAACCAGAGTAGGGATAGTAAGAATTGCTCCAACAACCCCACCCAGAGTTAGACCGATTAAAATCCCCACCATTACAATGAGAGGCTTAACACCAACTACATTTCCCATAACTTTAGGCGAAATAACTGATCTCTCAATCTCCTGAATAATCATATACCCAATAATGATCACGAGTGCTGTTACAGCATCTCCAGAAAGAAATCCAATTATCACAGCTGGTATACCTGAGATGAAAGGGCCAATATTTGGAACAGTTGTGAATAAACCTGAAAGAAATGCTAACGGTAAAGCAAATGGAACGCCAAGAAAGAAAAGAAAGACCCAGCTTATTATCCCAACCGCAAGGCTGACAGTACCTTGTCCGACGAGCCAATTTCCAAGCTTACTCTCGACATCTTCAATAAGTGACTTAACAAGAGCTCGCTTTTTGGGGTGGCTAATCCTGAGAAGTAATACATCTAAGAAAGAGTCATGATCAAGCACCATGTAGACCGAAATACTGAGAGAAAATAAAAAGCCAGCAACGACTGTTCCGACAGTACCAAGCGTCTGGAATGTAGTGCGAAATCCGCCCAATCCTGCTGTTGCACCACCTTTCAAAATATTATCCTGATAAAAATTCTGGATTGCGCTAGCGACTCCAGCCTCATCTAGCGAGACCATAGGAATCTTGTTAACAGTCTCAACAATATTTATGGATAAGTGATCAAGATAGCTTGGCAGATCTTGAAGAAGCGTTTTAAGCTCATTTACAAAAGGCACAGCAATAATAAATAGTACCGACATCATAAATACAAAAAAAAGCAGATAGACCACAAAAACGCTTAAATGCTTCCCAAGCCCAAGCGATTGCATCTTTTTTACCGAAGGAAGTACTGCAGAGGTAATTGCAAAAGCAAAGAACAAAATTAAAACAGCAGGCCAAAGCTTTATAAAGAGATAAATTGCTGCAACAGTAACAAAAAGCATTAATACTGATTTTGGAGAGATCTCGATTCTATACACATCAGTAGATCTGGTTGTGAAAAAACTAGTTGAAGATATTTTCTTGCTTGAGGACAGCCCTTTTGACTTCGATTCACCGCCTGATCTTTTTGACATCTCTATCTTTGACTTCATATTTTTAATATTGAGCTGTTTCATACCACATTATACACTAATCTGAAACAGTATCACCCGCTTCTTCAAGAGATTTTTTAAGAGGTGGGAAGATTAAAAGCGCTATTCCAGTTCCAAACAGCACCCCGGTTATTACACGTTTTGGGTTATTATCAAAATATGCTTGAGGAACCCAGCTTAACTTTAAAGACTCAGCAACTACCTGGAATCCGCCATCTACAATTAATGGAAGGATCAACACTAAAAGAAACTTCCAGTTCATCTGGAAATTTAGCTCTCTTTTTTTAGAAAAAGCAATATAAACGGAAGAAGAAATAACTAAAGACAAATATAAAGCCAAGTCTCTTATACATATCGCCGCTTTATAACCGACTTCTTGATTTCCATTAAACCCGAGACCGAAATAGGTCGTTGCATAACTCAATCGAACATCTGGGTTGACATCGGGAATTGCAGATTTCACTTTTAATTCGCTTACCGAATACGTAGTAAAAATACTCTCTTTGCCGAATAGAAACACTGATCTTTCAACCCTTTGATGGCAAAATTGCCCATAGAAGCGATATATTCTGCCTGCTACTTCTTTGTCTCCTCTAACCATAAAGACTGGTGCAGCAAAAGCCCCTGCAACATACAAAGCAATAATCCCAACAATGAGCCAAAGTAAATTTTTATTTAACCAGGTCATAGTTATCCAGTATCCTAATTTGCAATTATTCTATTTAGAAGCGACAAGGAAGTAAATATTCAATACATAGAAGCAGCTTGCCCTATATCAATTGCTTCGCTATATTTATCTCATGATTAAACAATTTCTTAGTTCTATATTTTGGGGATCAACACCAAACAACTACACTTTCTATCAGCTCTATTCAAAGATGAGAAAGTGGGGAAAAACCGAAGGATACCCTTACGAATACCAGTTACCAGAGCATATTAGTTTCCCGTCCGAATTTTGGGCCCAAGTTATAAAGCTTTTTAAAGCTACGAGAAGCGACGGCTATGAGAGAGCGATTTCAGTATTTTGGGCTGACGGTGAACTTATCCTCTCTTCTGCAATAAAAGGAACAACCAGCTCAGTAACACCATCTGCGAATATTCGCGTAAGCTACGTCCCCACAAAAAAGAGAGAGTACTGGAGTAGAGAAGTACACCTTGACGGAAAGCTCTATTCTAAAAAAGACGTTTACTATAAAAAAGCCCCCAAAAAAATTGAAGTTGTATATTTATTTAACATGCATACTCATCCACCTCACAAAAGAGAAGACGGAACATCATATTATGCTTTTTTCTCGGTTCAAGATCTGAAGTCGTTGACCAAATCAACAGCAGCAATAACTGGAATGATAGGCGATAAGCTCTGGATCTTAATAAGAACAAACAACACCCCAAACCATATATCGCTCGAACAAAGAGACGTTACTGTAGAAAATTTGTCAAAGCAGCTTCACTTAGGAGTTTATTCTGGGGAGTGGAAAACAAAATTGAAGCGGCACAATTCAGTTAATTAAATCAGGATAGAAAAAGAATGGGGGAGACCAGCTCCCCCAAAACTCAATGTCATACTTCGAAGAATTAGTTTTTCTTAGCTTTAACAAGAACTACACCGCTATTTACAGCAAATAATCCAAGTGCACTGAGTGCAAACAGAGTCATCAGTTGATTTCCGAAGAGGAATGCAAATGCGTTTTCAATCTCACCAGCTGCTTCTGGTAAATTCGGATTATCATTTGCATCTATAACACCATCACCATTTAGATCTCCAGCGGAGGCATATGCTGGGTATTCGACAACAACCTTTTGGCTTAGCTCAGTTTTATTACCAGCCTTATCTTCTAGTACCACAGAAAACCTCGCTTCTGAAGCATTGATTTTCACGCCTTTTATTTTAAACTTTCCACTATCATCTGATGTGGTTGAATAAGTCTCTTCACCAGATAAAATTGTAACTGTAACCCCAGGCTCTACACTACCACTTACAGTAACCTTACCACTCACAGTTGTCTTATCATATGTCAGCTTTGCTTTGTCAGCAGGTGCAGTCCTATCGACAAGTACAATAACCGGCTCTGACTTTTCACTTCTTCGTTTCAAAGGAAACCCTTTAACAGTTGCTGCTTGGATATCATACTCGCCTTCATCTTCAATAGGCAATTTGTATTCAAAACTCCCGTCAGATCCCACGGTAATCTCGTCATCTTGTTTTTTGTCATCAAGATAGAAAATAACCTTAGATTTTTTATCTGCCGTACCGCTGATCAAAACATAATCGAGATTTGTGGCTTCAGAGATTTCAAGAGTAGGAGCACCAATATTATCATCAATTTTGGGATCTCTGCGAGATAAGATTATCACAACAGCAGCAAGAACAATAAATACTACCCCGACTATAACTAGACCAAGCCCAATTAATCGAGCTATAGTGCTATCATCAGAAGCCATCTGTTGATTCACCTTATCGACCATTTTCTTATCTTTGGGGATATTCTCGGCTTCGCTGGGAGCTTGAGTAGATCTCTTTTTACTGTTAGCCATTTGCAATAGGATTATAAATTAACTTTCTATACAGGACATTGTACATCAACCCCATAATGGGTGCAATCCGGACCCCAATAATTGGAATTACAAAATAATTTTCTCCTCTCAATGATCTCTTCTAACCTACCCACGATACAAAATATATGACTTCTCTGGTATCATCAAAAAATGAAACTACGCAGCATAACAATTAAGATTATAAGTCTGATTATTTCCTGTCTTTTTATTTTGACTACAGGGGGGCTTCTGCTTTATCCCTTTTACAACGACATCTCTATTACGGCAAAAGGAATTGATATTAGAGATATAGCACAAAGTGCTTCTCTGATAACTCTAACAAGTGTCTCACTTGATTCGCCAGACGTATACGAAAGAGACTTTGACAACATAAATGCTCTTGAATATGTTAGTAAAGACACTCTTGCCCAGCACCAAAATGAAGGAAAATTCACCTCTCGTCTCGAAGAGATGGAAACGGAAATAGAAGTCCCCTCAGTTAATATTGCCGGTCATGTTCACGATGGAGAAAACGCCCATACAATGGATCTGGGTCCGTGGCACTTCCCCCTCTCTGTTGGCCCGGGTGAAGAAGGTAATTTTATTGTAATTGGTCATAGATTTGCAGAACTCCCACCGAGCAAAAATACTTTCTTTAATCTAGACAAAGTGAAAGTGGGGGATAAGATCTATATCAAGCAAAAAGGAGACATTAACTATACCTATACAGTCATCAAGACATCTGTTGTAAAGAAAACTGATAGATCTGTTCTACAATCCGGCAAAGAATACAAAATCTCGCTCATCACATGTACGCCGAAATGGACTTCTGAAAAAAGGCTTGTAGTAGTGGGTTTGCTGGACAAAGTGTATCGCAAGATATAGAATAACCTCGGTTTCTAGAGCATAAGTCACATTTTTACAATCGCCTAAAAATCACAGACAAACCGCCTGGAGATTAATTAATAATATAAAATTCTGTGTTAATGGAAACAAACAAATTTTACGAGAAAGTTGAGATATCAGACCAAGAAGTCCATCTTAAAATGAAAATTCCAGCGGATGCATTCGAAGAGTCATATAACCTTCTTTTAAAGCAAAGGAGCCAGGCAACTAATATCAAAGGGTTCAGAAAAGGGAAAGTCCCTCAAAGCATAGTTGAGCCGAATTTAGAGTCGCTTATCTTAACAGAGACTTTTGAAAGAATTGCTCCCTATTACGTCAATGCAGCAATTATTAAAGAATCTTTAAAGCCAATCGCTCCACCTGAATATACAGATCTAAAAGAGCTAAAAAGAGGTCACAAAATAGTTTTCACCGTAAAAGTCACTACAATGCCAGAGTTTAAATTAGGATCATTGTCACAAATCAAGTTGAAAAAAGAAAGCACGAAGGCTTTGCCAAAAGAAATCGAAGAAACGCTTAACAACATGTTTGAAAGTAATAAATCTAAAGTGAAAGCCAAAAAGATTAATGACAGCTGGGCAAAAGAGATCGCAAAACTGTACAAGTTTGAAGGTATAAAGACACTTGAAGGCCTGAAGAAGGAAGTTATAAAGGTAATCGAGGCTCAGAAAGAAGTCTATTCCGAAAGATTAGCAATTGCAGAAGCAATCAAACAAGCTGTAGAGCTATCGAAAATTAAAATCCCACTTATTGCTATTGAATATGAAGCGAAAGAAAGAGAAGAAGCTTTTAAAAAAGATGTAAAAGCCATGAATTTAAGTATTGCAGAATTCTGTAAAAGACAAGGCGTCAAATTTGATGAGCTAAAAGAAATGTGGAAAAAAGACTCTCAGGATGCACTTGAAAGCGATGTACTGTTTAAAACCTATGCTTTAGACAAAAAGATCGAAGTTACTGAAAAAGAACTAGAGGATGAAATTGCAAAAATTAAAAAAGCAGATAAAGCAAGATATGAAGAAGTACACAAAGGCCACAATCACGAGAGTAACTTCAACGAAGAAGCATATAAAGATGAGAACTGGAGATCACAAATCCGAACTTTTATAATGAAGCAGAAAGCATATAAAGATTTTGTTGAGAAAGTCGCTAAAGTACAGACCTCAGACAAGAAGGCAAAGGCCAGTAGCAAAAAATAAATTTATCTCAGCTAAAAAGCAATGCTTATACCAACAGTAATTGAGAAAGAGCCGCAAGGCGAAAGAGCATATGATATATATTCTAGACTTCTAAAAGATCGAATCGTATTTGTAAGCGGTGACATTGGAATTGAAATGGCTAATACAATTATTGCACAACTTCTTTTTCTTGAGAAAGAAAACCCTGATAAAGAGATCCAGATGTTTGTTAACTCTTATGGTGGCCAGGTTGACGCTGGATTAGCAGTGTTAGACACTATGAGGTATATCTCCTGTGATGTCTCGACAATATGCGTAGGCGTTGCACAGTCGATGGGATCAGTATTACTTGCAGGTGGAACTAAAGGTAAAAGAATGGCTCTTCCAAACTCAAAAATTCTGATACATCAACCTCTTATAAACAGGCTTGGCGGTCAGGCAAGCGATATAAAAATCCATGCAGATGAAATTATCAAGGTTAAGGAGCAGCTCAATAAGCTTCTATCCGAATTTTCTGGACAACCGTTTAAAAAAGTCGAACAAGACGGAGACAGAGACAAGTACATGACAGCGAAAGAAGCAAAAGAGTACGGATTAATTGATGAAGTCATTACCCACAGAAAGAGAAGAGCCTCAAAATAAAAGCTTTATGCAAAGCTAGTTTTACTGTAAAATCAGCCATAGAATATAAATGGGCGGTTAGCTCAGCTGGTTAGAGCACTACAATGACACTGTAGGGGTCGCAGGTTCGAGTCCCGCATCGCCCACCATGTCAGTTCCTGTGGGTAAATAATTTATCAACTTATTTACTATGGATCGTCAGCTAGAGAAATCACCTGATGTTATGCCCCTAGTAGAATGCTTCAATCCAGAAGCATGGCAAGGAGCTCACACGACAAGCCCCGAAGATCAAGATGCGATTAGAAGACACCTACTTGGTGAGCTATATACACAAGTATTTATGAAAAATCTAGACCCTGAACGTTACGGAAAGCTCAGTGAAGCTTCAAATCCACCAGGAATCAGCTCATTCGGGTCAAATCACGACACAGAAAAGGCTATATGGCTGAGAGAAGTTGGAGTCGTTATTCCAGACGATTGGTTTCAGGACCCAGACGAAGTCGATACCCTTAAACCTGAGGCACATGCTCTCATAATAACCCTTGCAATAATGACAAACACCCTTAGAGTTGTCATTCGTAATACGAATGTAAGACTCCATCAAGGACTTCACGTTATCAACCATAAATTACTTGACCGGCTAACTTTTGGTGGCGAAAGAGTTAAATCAAACGCATTAGGAGGAATGACATGGGACGATTATTTTCGACAAAATTGTCAATACAATTCTAACATTCCAGGCAAAGTCAGCCCTATTGAGATGCTTCAGCTTATGCAAATAATAAAGTATTCATTTTACAAGGCTGAAGCACTTCCCACTGAGGCTGATGAATCCTAGATAATCAGCAATCCCTGACAAAAGATTTTGAAGTTAAATCTGGCTAAAATCTCTCCTTGCTCCGCATCTCACCCCAAGATACAATATCGGTAGGAAACTGCCATGGTTAAAGTGAACTTTCAAATAAAACTGAGGACGATCTACAAACTTCTGCTTGTAACCACATTGAGCTTTTTATTATCTTTTTCAATTTTCTATCAATTAAGAACTAAAACTCTTGCAGATAACGTAAAAACAAGAGTCAAGATAAGCGATGGGACTGAGGAACCACCACCCGAAGAGCCTCCTGATGAGAGCACACCACCGGTTGATGAGACAGATGATTCAATTCAACCTGAAGACAATACAAACAACGACTCTACAGACCAACAAGACAGTACAGGAACTTCAAGCACTACAAAGAAGAACTCCTCATCAAGCAGCAAGACCAGTGACACATCTACAAGCTCGACCTCAAACTTTACAGATCTAGCACCGATTTCATCAGTAGTGTTAAGCTCAGTCTTTAAGAATTCATCCTCAAGGACATCTGATTTAAGCAACCTTACAAATGAAGAAGCAGCACATTTCAAAAACTTTATAATCGAAGACGTACTTTTCGGGATGATTCAATTCACTGAAGAGGTAGATCTTTCAGGAGAAGATATTGCACAAAAATTTGCAGAGTTGTCGAAATATATAAAAATCGAAAAGGGGAAAGTCTATGTTGATTCTGAAAATCTGCCACAGTTAAATAAACGTGCGCGGGTGAGCATATACAATCAGAATCTTGTTCCTAATGAATTCTCTGTTTATCGAGATAACACAGAGCTCGACTCAGAACAGATCAACCTGGACTACGCCTCTAAAGCCAAAATTGTAAGCTTTGATGTAGCGGGCTTCTCGACTTATATAGTCAAGCCCAATCTTGTAATCGAAACTCCGGATAGCATCGACACAAAAACAGCAGAGTACCCGATTAGAGGTAGGGTAGGCGATCTTGACTCACAAGTTACTATAAATCTAAGTGGTGAAGAAGAAAAATTCACCATGTCGCCGGAAGAAGATGGGAGCTTTGAACATATCTTCAAACTAAATGAAGGACAAAACGAAGTAGTCATCCTGGTTAAATTCTCCAATGGTGATGCCACAATAATAAAACAAGAGATTACTTATCGTCCTCAGAGTATCATTGGCTTTGCCGGCTCAGTAATTGATGGCGGAGAAACATATATTTATGTCGTACTAACCACAGCGTTGTTCGTAATGCTTTTCTTTGGTGTCGAAAAAGGGAGAGAGATGTTTATTGCGACAAAGCATTATTAATTTGCACACAGAGAGATGGCTTGGGTAAGAACACCTTCAGGGAAAAAGCCCTGAAGAGTCAATGCGTGTTGTCCTGCATAGCCAGTATAGAAAGGCGGAACCTCAACGATTGAGTGTTTTCCGGCAAGAATGAGAAACCCACCGGTGTATGGTCTGACATCGCCGTGTTCACAGACAAAGCCTACAACAGGACCTTCTCCGAGGAATCCTTCAGGCCCCCATACCCCAGTATTAACAAATCCGTCTTTCCAGTATAGAAAAGGGATGCCACCGTTCATACAGTACACAGGGTACATTCCACCAAACGGACCAATCTTAGCACTGTAAACACCATCTCTATAGGAAATCGCTCCATTATGAACAAAAGATAATGTACTTGTATCAACTACTCCAGTCGACTCTAATTGAGGCATTTTCGGAGGCATTCTGTTTCATATCATCTTAGCCTCAATATTCTAGTGCAAGCCTGTACTCAATCAAAGTAAAAATCACCACTTAGTAGAAAACCCTTACACAGTTGATTCATACTCCTCTAACAGAAAATAAAAACAACGCTAATTGCCATAGAGAGATCAACTATCTGTTTATGTAGAGATCAATCACAGAAATAACCTCGTTGCTATTTTTACAATTCATGAGAGTATTTCGTAAATCAGATGACCCTGCAAAATCGCTCACATAGACCTTAAAGAATTTCTTCATCAGGTCAAAGTTTTTTAAACATCCCCAAGTCTCTTCAAACATGAGAGCGTGTCTTCTAAGCAAGTCAAGTTTGGTAGATACTCCAATATCTGCTATATTGACAGCACTATTAAAAAGCCAAGGGTTTTTGAAGATTGCTCGACCGAACATAATACCATCAACTCTGTATTTATCTACCAGCTCTTGAGCTTGCAAAAGATTCATTACATCTCCATTGCCAACAATCGGTGTATCAACTCCCATCTGGTTCCGAAGTCTAACTACTTTACCGATCTCTTCCCAATTTGCTGGGGTTTTGGACATCTCTGCCGCAATCCGCCCGTGAATAGTAAGCGCATCTAACCCAAGTGATAGAAGAAAGCCCGCCCATTCTTTAGTAACCCTCCTTTTAAAACCTATTCTCGTCTTTACGCTGACGGGTAAGTTTTTCGCACCTTCCTTCGTTGCGACAACAATCTCTCTTGCAAGCTCGTGATTCTCTATCAAAGCAGAGCAGGCACCTTGTTTTACAATTTTCTTTACCGGACACCCCATATTTATATCTACGCCATCAAATCCAAGCTCTCGGATCAGGCTCGCAGCTTTAAAATGTGCTTCAGGGGTTGTTCCCCAAATTTGTGCAACAATAGGATGCTCGTTCGTCTCATACTTGAGACGGTACGAGACTTTTTCTTTTCCTTCAGAATCAAGCCCTTCTACACTGGTAAATTCAGTAAAAAGTACATGTGGCCTCCCACAGCTGATTACAATCTGTCTAAATACGGTATCAGTTACATCTTCCATTGGTGCAAGCGACCAAAAAGGTGAGGGTAGTTCTTTCCAAAATGATCGTTTACTCTTCATGATCGACTTCAGAGTTAAGCAGGTTTACTATTTCATTCAGATCAGTAAAAGAAATCTCAAAAACAGCATTTGACGAACCTGCAGCTGCAACAAGTTTCTCTTCGGGATTAAACCCATTTTCAATATAGATCTTCATAGCATTCAAATGCCCAAATGGAGGAACTCCGCCAATAGAATAGCCTGTCATTTTTTTAACTTCGTCCGGATTAGCCATGCGAAAATCGCTTAGACCAAGATTCTTGGCCCACATCTCCAAATCTAGTCTCTTGTCTCCAGGCGTCAGAATCATATAAAAGACTTCCCCATCAGTGCAGAGGAGTGATTTAACTATATTTGATACAGGAACACTATGAACATCTGCAGCTTGTTGAGCTGTATGAGTTGAGCTATCTGACTCAATAACTTTTATATCTAACGATCTCTTTTGTAGAAAGTCTCGAAATTGTGTAACTGCCATCGCAGATTATACCAAACTGTGGATTCTAGGCTTAAGTAGCTGTAAAACAGAGCCTTTTCGTGTACAATATTTCTGAGAAAATTTGAAATAGAAACCTTACTGCCCATGCAAGCTCAATCTGTAAAAAATGAAGGAGTCGAAAACGCTCAGACTTTCAGCCCTGTTTTTGCGGATGCAGATCTGACAAAATACAATTCACTTTTAAAGTTAACTGCATTTGTTATACAGGATTTCTTTTTCTGGTGGTATATCCAGATGCCTATTTTTTACCTACAAAAGTATAAGAGAACATTGCAAGTTGTTAATGACCAGTTATCTCTAGGCCTTCTCGTAAAGAGTTTTCTCGTACCGTGGCATCGTGATTACAAATTTGTAGGATATTTTATTGGGATCTCGATGAGAGTCCTGTATATTCCAATCGCTTTTACTGCATTTATGATTGTCGTTGTGGGCTATGCGGCATTTATTTTTGGATGGATCCTGCTGCCTCTACTTTCTGTAGTAATGGTAATTTTAAGCCCGCTCATCAAATAATATGATACAAGTCGGAGACAGAAACAACCGCACTATTTTGGGATATCACGATAAAGGCGTTAACCAATACGCTTTGATCAGTGCACAATTGCCAATCTTAGTAGAAGAAAACTACTCTCCATTTCTTATAACAGACAAGCATCATTACAGTATCTCAACGAAAGATATAACAACTCTTGTCAACAACTACAAAGCACTCAATATTTTTAACAGTGCAAAGAATAAAGCGGCTCAGATCTTTATCCTCCCAGGATTGCTCGTATCGATCGCATACATGCTCTCGAATTTGAGGTTTAATCAATTATTAAACCTTTTCTCAGACACATTCTCAACATCCTTACTTAGCTTTTTCTTTTGGGTGTCGGTAGTCTGTGTAATTGTTTTATGGCATGATTACTTTAGGACTAAGACCCATCCGGTAAAACTTCCTCAATCCGGAAAGATAGACCAGAAGACAACCACTGTAATCCAGAATACAGGCATTGAATTCGCAAGATACAAGCTTTTAAAAGCAGTCCACTATTTAGATGAAGCATCTCAGAAGCTTCTTGTGCCATATATCTCCACACAGGGTGTACAAACTTTTGAATTATTTAAGGAACTCCTTCTGTATGAAAATATTCAAGAGATAATTAAAAGAGCAGACCTCGACCTAAATCTTGAAAGTCTATCAAGGCACGAAATAAACCAACAAACAATGCCCGAGTATCCACTTCCTTCAGTGCGGAGCGTCATTATCTACAGTCTTGAAGAAGCAATATTAACCAATAGCCCTAACATACAGCCACGCCATGTCTTTCTTGCATATATGAAGACTTTTCCAGCTCTTCAGAAATACGTATCGAAGCAGAACTCTTCTATTGAGCTTCTTCGTGAAATAGTCTGGAATGAAATTGAGGAAGAAAGAAAAACACGTGAAGCAAACTACTTTGATCTCTCCGCACCATTTTATCCAAAAGGAGGAATAGCACGTCAGTGGGTTTACGGATACACATTTGTGCTTAATAAATTCAGTAAAGACATTACCCAAGAGGTAATGCAGGAAAGAGTCAAATATGGTATTGGTCATGCCAGAGAGATAGACGAACTCCTTTCGGTTTTGGGAAAGCTCTCAAAAAACAATGCATTGCTAGTCGGTGAACCTGGAGTAGGGAAGTCGAGCATCATTAAAGGAATCGCACAGCGTATTAACTCTGGCGATACACCACTTCAAATAAACGGTAAGCGAATTATTCAACTAGACCTGAACGGTTTAATTGCTATGTCCAATTCAGAAAAGTCTGTAGAGACTCTTGTACAGCAATCAATGAATGAACTAGAAAAAGCCGGAAACGTAATTCTGTATATAGACGAAATTCAAGAAATAGTCCCAGCAAAAGCGGAAGAGTCAGGCCACTCACTTGCGGGGATACTCCTGCCTTATATCCTTGAAGGGAAATTTCCGATCGTGGGGTCAATCAACTACGCAGATTATAAGAAATACTTTTATAGCAGTGAGTCACTTCGTTCTAGCTTTGAAAATATCGAGATAAGCGAACTCCCACCCGCAGACACTCTAAGAATCCTTGAGACTAAAATTAAAGATCTCGAAAGAAATTACGGAATATATGTTACATTCCCCTCACTGACGGCAGCGATAGAGCTGTCACAGCGTTATGTGACAAACCGAAAACTTCCTGACAGCGCAGTAAATACAATCGAATCTGCTGTTTCATGGGCACAGTCTCAAGGACTCAAAAAGCTTACAAATTCAGATGTAGCAAAATCTGTCGCTTTGCAAACTAATATTCCAGTAGAAAACATAACAGCGGAAGAGGCAACCACACTAATAGATTTAGAAAACAGAATCAAAGAGAAAGTAATAGGGCAGGATGAAGCGGTGAATGCTGTTGTAGAGTCTCTTAAACGTGCGAGAACTGATATCAGAGATCCCAGTAAACCTATTGGTGTCTTCCTCTTTATGGGACCAACCGGTACCGGTAAAACATATTTGTCTAAAGTCATTGCAGAAGAATTTTTCGGAGGCGATGAAAAAATCATCAGACTTGATCTTTCTGAATATCAGGAAGTAAACAGCGTTAGCAAAATTCTTGGAACGACAAATACATCTAACTCTGGACAGACTGAAGTAACGCTTCTTGATAAAGTAAAAGCAACTCCATACACAGTCGTTCTCCTGGATGAAATTGAAAAAGCGAACCCTCAGATTTTAGACTTATTTTTGCAACTTTTCGATGAAGGACGACTTACAAGTAATACTGGTGAAGCGGTCAATTTCACAAACACTATCATTATAGCGACAAGCAATATCGGCAGCCTTAAGCTGCTTCAAGCGCTTGAGCGTGACCATACAATGTGGGATGAAGCCAAACAAAACGCACTGCTTGAACTAAGAGGCGCTCTAAGACCAGAGTTGCTAAACAGATTCGATAAAATCATCGTTTTCTCACCGCACAACATAAACAATCTTGTTAAAATAACCAAGCTCTTGCTTAACAAGCTAGCTGAAAGAATAGGGAAGAGAGGAATCTCTCTCGAATGGGATGAGTCTATCCCAATGTTAATTGCCGACAAAGCACAAGAGCCTGGCATGGGTGCAAGACCAATTCAAAGGTTTATACAAGACAGGATTGAGTCGAAAGTGTCGGATGAAATTATCCGCAATAAGCTAACTTCTGGAAGCCAGGTCATTATCAGAGAAAGCTGGTTGAGAGATTAGTTGCCGCCGGTCACGAACGCTTCTGAGTTTCCTGAAGGAGAATTTGCTGTCTTTTTGCCTAAAGCAGCATCGATATCACAAATCACTAGTCTTCTCCCCGCAGGAATTTCGCTATAATCAGATGAAATGCCTGATGAGCCATCTTTCCAAAAGCCGAATAAATGATAGTACAGAGTTGCTTCACCATCAACCAGGGACGACGATCCCAATGGATTCTTTGCTCTATTGACTGAATCTATACGATGCACGGTTGCATTATCGTCAGCGTCTAGCGGATATGCAACTAAACAGACCTCACCTCTGTTATATGCTTGAGCAACAGGATTGTCAGGATCTGCCTCCCCCGTGAATACTTTTTGCATCAAGCCTCTAAAAGCAAGTTTGGAGGCGCCGCTAAGAACAGGCACATCCAAAACATTGATTCCACCGAGAACACCGTATCCAGGAGATTCAGGATCAGAAAATTCGTCATCAGGACGAAATTGATATCCATAAAAGACATTCACAACCGAAGCTCCAGTAGATCCAATAGTGTCTATACCATCTGGAGGAGTTATCGCTTCGCCACCTGAACTGTGACCGGAAGCTAGGGATACTGGATGTACGCCAGGGTTAGGAGGTGCAGTTAATTGCTGTGGATTATCATCATCACAGACTGCAGGATAATTCGGCATCTGTTTTTCGACAACATCATGAGGAATTCCTCCCTCTGTTACGGCAATTTGAATCCGTTGGCACAGAGGATCGTTTGGAGCACCATATGCTTCTGCAATACTAGGTAAAGCAAAGAAAAGAAGTCCCAATCCACCAAGCAAGATTGCATTACCAGCAACACGCTTTACATTGAAGCTGGGCAACCCTTCCCTGAGCTTATCTAAACCACCAAAGAGCTTGCTTTCAGCAGGAGTGGGTTCACTGACCCATCTATCTGGAGAATTTGTATATAGATAACCTTCTGAGACAGTAAGATAAGGATCAAATCTCATTAAGAAATTCTTCTAATAAATTTATCTGTTCTTTTTCAGTTAATTTTATAGCTTCTATTTTCTGTTCTACTTTTTTAAGATCGACTCGGTTTAAAATATCGTCTACTAAACCTTCTATTTCAAGATTATTGTATTTTGTACTGACATACCCAAGAAAAGTCGAAAGAGTTTTGTTGAATAGCATCTCAAAGTTAGGGCTATCTTCACTTACCCCTTGAGATTTCAGAAAATCACGAATTCTTTGTAAAACTAAATTATCCATACCAAAGCATTCTACAATAAAGACCAAATATAATCAAGTATATAGGACATTAGCTATATAAAGGGAGAAATTTATATTTAGACCAGATAAGAGCTACTAACAGTCGGTCGACATCCTACAGTACTAGCGAAGATACGTACCTTATAGGGTTCAACGACTCCAGCCCGTAGCAGGTCTCTTCTCCCCATAATAAACGATATAATATAATCATTTCCACTTGCAGGGCAATCGCTAATTACATATAATAGCCTCGTCAGCATGTATGAATAAAATAATTTTTAGTTAGATGGGTGCACAGCCAAAAAGAAAGATCTCTAAAGGGAGGCGAAATAGAAGAAGAGCACAAGACGCTCTGGATACTCCTCC
This sequence comes from Candidatus Nomurabacteria bacterium, assembly GCA_020632375.1. Classification (GTDB taxonomy): domain Bacteria; phylum Patescibacteriota; class Dojkabacteria; order SC72; family JAHDCA01; genus JACKFR01. Next base: position 92,510 of record JACKFR010000002.1, on the reverse strand, counting down.
TATGAGTAAGTGCCCAAAGTGTGGTAAAGTCAAGAGACCTCATTTTGAGTGTGCATTTTGCGGACATTATGGAGAAGTAAAAAACAGCGCGAAGGCAGCAGCTGGGAAATCCGATAGTGACTCGCAAAAGAAAATCAATGCTAAATAATCTGCCGCATGAAGAATCCAGAAGACCCTAGACATAACGCAAGACTAATTGTCCTCCAGACCTTATTCCAGGAATCCTATAGAGAATCTGAAAATATTGACTCTCAACAGTTCACAGATCTCGACTTAGTAGAAATCGATGAAATAAGTGTTTTTGACACAGATCTTGCAACCAAGCTCAAAGAGGGCGTTAAGAAAGAGAATGTGAAAATTAATGAACTGATAGCGAGGTTTGCACCTCAATGGCCCATTAATCAAATTAAAAAAGTTGATCTCCAGATTCTACGGATTGCGGTATTTGAAGGCTTCATTGGAGGTTTGACTCCCCCTAAAGTCGCAATTGACGAAGCAATTGAACTAGCTAAAGAATTTGGCGGGGAGACAAGCGATAAATTTATTGGAGGCGTGTTAGGAGCAATTTATGAAGAGAGAAAGAAAAAAAGATCAGAAGCTTAATGAATTTGCTGAGTCGATCAAAGTTGAATTTAATGATCTTGATCTACTTAAAAAAGCCCTTACACATAGATCTTATGTAAATGAAAACAGGGAAGATCAGCCAAAACATAACGAAAGGTTAGAATTTCTCGGCGATGCTGTTCTTGAGCTAATCGTCTCTGAACACTTATTCCATAACTATCTTGATAAACCCGAAGGTGATTTGACTAGTTTCAGAGCGGCCTCTGTTAAAACAGAAACTCTGGCAAGTCTCTCCAGACAATTAAACGTTGGGGGGTATTTATATATGTCAAAAGGTGAGGAAGAGACGGGGGGTAGAGACAAAGACTATCTTCTCGCAAATGCATTCGAAGCGATCTTAGGTGCAATCTATCTCGACCAAGGTTACGATATTGCGAAAGACTTTGTACTAAGATGCCTGTCTCCGCTAACTAAAGAAATCGTAGAAAAAAGATTAGACATTGACGCAAAAACAAAATTTCAAGAAATAGCACAAAGTCTTTATAAAATGACTCCAATTTATAAAACGGTAGGTGAATCTGGACCTGACCATGATAAAATCTTTACAATGGCAGCCTTTATTGGCGAAAAAGAATGGGGAAGAGGAGAAGGAACTAGCAAGCAAAAAGCCGAAGAAGAAGCTGCACAAAAAGCGATTGAGAAAATTGAAAAAACTCAGAGGAAAGTTGTTGGATAAAACTTCTTTCAAAACCTCTTTCTTAAGGGGAATATTGAAAACAAACTTTGCTTCTGTTACAATCTTTCAGCTCATAACTTGATGTTTAGATAGAAACTATGCTTAAAATACGACTTAAACGAACTGGTAGAAAAGGACAACCGCATTACAGAATCGTTATTGCAGAGGCCAACAGGTCGCGAAATTCGAAATCTGTTGAAGAGATAGGGTATTATAACCCTAGAACACAACCATCAACTGTTGAGATCGACCAAGAAGCTGCAAGAAAATGGCTTAGGAACGGTGCTCAACCGACTGATACTGTCGCTCAGCTTTTTGTAAAAGCGGGAATTATTAAAGATATCAAAAGAGGTTCTACAAAGCCATCTCTAAAACCGAAAAAGAAAGCAGCAAAAGAAGAATCAGAAAGCAAATAGATAATTTTATACCAGTCCAAATGAAAGCACTACTAGAACAGATCGTGAAAGGTATCGTAAATAATCCTGATGCAGTCTCAGTTGAAGAAAGAGAAAGCGTTGATTTCCCTGGATTAATTATTCTTGAAGTAACAGTGGACGACTCTGACAAAGGGATTTTAATCGGCCGAAGCGGCAAAACGATTAACGCAATCAGAGACCTTATAAAGATAAGTGCTATCAGAAACCAAAAGAGAGTAAAGGTGCTTGTCAAAGAAGACGAAAGACCTGGGAAAGAGAATAGAAGAAGAGAAGAAAAAGAAGAAGTTACCCCTAAAGAGGTAGATCAACAGACTTCAGAAATGAACACACAAGCGAGCGAAGAAGTAGAAGACATGCTTAACGACGAAGTATAGAAAAGCATTACTGTGAGCTTAGCTTTTCTGCTTTCTTTGTAAACACATTCAATATGTCTTTATAATTAGAGTATGGTGTAACCTTCTGGTAAGGGCTTACAGTTACATTTTGCCTGCCCTCAGCATAGTAACCAGTTATGCTTAATTCTAATGTCCAACTTTCAGCAGGTTGCTTCTTTGCATTTGGATCAGCCAATTCTTGTTTTAACGAAACTGAGCTTGCTGACACAATGTAAGGAGAATCTGCCTGTAGTTTATCTAAGAACGAAACAATGTCGTCGTAAGAACCGTTATACACAAATGGACCGCTTATTCCTTTAACACCTTCTTCAAGTGAGAGATTCTCTATGCTTGATGCGTCAACTGAGATATTTGTCGAAGAAACTTCTTTAAATTCAAGATTATTTTCTTTAGCCAATTTATCAACATAATAGGTAAAATTGGAAACATCTAATTCTGTGGGAACAATTAACCTTGCAATTCTAGCGGAATCTAATAATCCAATCTTATCCTGATTCAAAGTATCTACTATCTTAAGATTTGAATCAATAAAAACCTTCTTGTCTTGTACATCTTTTATATCTTTTCTGATTTCCCATATATCCGAAATCGCCGGAACATATAATGCGATAGTTAAAATAGCAAAAATTATTATGCTTAATAAAGGAATCAGTAAATCTCCGATTGTGTACTTCTTTATTTTTTGTTCGTTATTGCCAATATCAGCACTTCGGCTCTTAATCAAGCTCATTGTGGTCTCAATGCTTCAGAACTAAAATAATCAAAATTTAATTCACCTGTAAATGTATATGAGGCTTTCTTCCCAGAAGTTGTTTCATCAACATATGCTGTATCTACTGAGTCCAGATTCACTCTGGCGACTCTTTCGTCTACGCTTAGTAAATGCCACAACCTAGAAACTTCTGTTAAATTACTCGCAGAACCACTTATTTGGAAATTAAGTCCGCTAGTAAGCTCAATCTTGCTTATTGTCCCAAATTTTCCAAAGAGTTCTTGCCAATACAATAAAGCCTCTTTCGGAGAGAAAGTTGCTGCCTCAATATTCTGATATAAGTCAACTCTTCTCAAGATGCTGTTATTTGCCTGGATAATATCTGACTTTCCTCTGAATTCTTTTTCTGCCGCAGCAAGACTAGACTTTTCATTGTTTAGCCCAGCCTGGTTATACGCTTTTATGCCGATCAGGACTAATGCAAGAATCGCTAGGAATAACAGAACAAAAGCACCAAAGTAGTTAAAATTCAATTTCTTTTCTTCAAGCTTTTCTTCTTCATCCGAAAGTATAGGAACAAGGTTTATACCATTTCCGAAATAGATTGTAGATATGAAGTCCTTTTCTTTTTTCTGCGTGGAAGATTTTGCTGAAGTGTCTTTCGGGGCTTTCTTTGAATTACTTTCTGAACCTGACTGAGATTTTTCATCATTTGCATCTGGTGTTTGTTTTTTACTCTCAGTGGCTGGATCAGCTGAGTTCGCCGGTTTACTAACTTCGCTTGGCTTTTCTCCGACAGCCTTCTGAAGACCATTTTGCGGTAGGGATTCTTTTTCAGTCTGAAGTTCTGCGGCCTTCTTTTTTATTTCTTCAGGTGTCATATATCTGCTTTTAGAGCAAGCCCTATCGAGACTGCAAAAGAAGGCTTGCTTTTCTGAATTACTTTTGCATATTTATCTGGCACTTTAATACCGCTCCATGGATTTGCTACTTCTGCAGATATTGATAGATTTGAGCTAATGTAGTCCGCAAGTCCTGGAAGAAGAGCCCCATCGCCGCTCAAGACATATTTCTTAGGAGCTGGAAGAAGCGTCTTGCTTTTGTAAAACTCTACTCCTCTGCGCACTTCAGTCAGGATAGAAGACATAATTGGAGAAAGAGTTTGTGAAATCTTTCCTTCTAAAGCATCTTCATTAAGACCATAATTTCTTTTATACTCTTCAGCTTGAACATATTCAAAGTTAAATTGATTAACAATCGCCTGGGTTAAAGCATCTGAGCCGATTGAAATACTCTGAGAAAAAACAAGATACCCATCTGCCATAATACTCATATCAGTAGTTTCTGAACCGAAATCCAGCATAACAAGCTGAGTTTCTTTAGTTGCTCGATACATCGCTCTGCCCATTGCAATAGACTCGGTTTCAATTGCGACCGGCTCGATCCCAGCCATATCTGACACATTCTGGTAAATATCCACTATTTTCTTCGGTGCTGCGACAAGCAAAACCCTATGGGCATTCTTATCTTTATTAAACCCAATCTTAATAAAGCTCATCCTGACATCTTCAAAAGGCATCGGGAGATATTCTTTCGCCTGATAAAAGACAGCACTCTGTAGTTCGTCATCTTTAATACCGGGCAGCTCCAGAAATCTTGTAAACACAGCAGATTCAGGTATAGCTAAAACTACCTTTTTGTTATCTATCCCAGAAGCAGAATACATTTCTTTCAGAGCATCTGCCAATTTCCGTTGATGATCAGTATCAGAGCTGTTTATAACTCCATGAGGTGTTGGCTGACTGCCAAAGTTAACAAGAGTAGGGGATTCTCCATCAACATCTTTTAGTTCTACAGCTTTTACAGTATGGTTTCCGAAGTCAATTCCAACGTGGTTTGGCAGCTTTGCCATGGGCAGTCGATCATATTTTATATCAACATAATTGATAGCAGAGAAGTGCTTTAAAGTCAAAAGATTCGGCTAATTACCAACTACTAAAGTGGCTTAAACCCGATGTCTTTTCTGTACGCTTCTTTCTCTCTTCCAAAAACAGTTTTAGCGATTTCAAGATATCTGGGATCATAATGGAAAGCAGCAGAAGGATATTTGAGATTGTTAACAAGTTTAAGAGATCTTTGAATAACAATTGAAGGATTAGATGCGTTCCCGCCAAAAGCTACCAGACTCCCATGAACAAGTAGACCATCATTAAGGAGATTAGGATTAACTCTTTCATCAGGTTCGATTGTAATCTGACCTTCAGAAATAATAAACGCTTCTAGTAAATCATACATCGGATAACAACCAGGATCGTTTACATCAGAACTACATACACCAGGTTCATTTTGATCTTTGCCCGGCTTAATATCAACATCGCCTTGGACAACAAAAACACAGCCGTTCAGCGCCTCACCATCATCTCGGAGTAAATCAGGGTTGATAGTTAATGAACCGTTTATGAAAAACACTGCAGGCAGGTCACACTGGAAGTTTTGCCCGATGGAAAGATTAGAAGAGCTACCCATGACATAAACACAAGCATCATTGCTTCCAATCGAACAAGAATTAGAGACCTTCTTATTTGCTGAGATCGAGGAAGGATATGTAACTTGCTTTAAATGCACACCAGACTTAGACTTATTTCCAGTATATAAACGCTTCAACTCATCGAACCAGAAGCCTTGAGTATTATTCTGCTCAGTATAATTTGCTAAAGAGTACCCAAAACCTGAAGTCTTATCTAATCCCGAAGTAGGAACTAATCCCAACAAACCCTCTGAGGTAAGCGAAATATCATAATCTGGAGGATTTCTCACTCCATTTGTAAGCTGGAATCTAAACGGTTGATCCCAAATAGAATCACTCCCGGAAGGATAATTCTGATCCGTAAGAAAGCCAGTAGGATTAGGATCACTTGTAAGTTCGGGGACAAAAAGACTTGTCCCCCCTTTACTATATATATGACCTGCTCGTGACATCATCCATGGTTTGCCAAGAGCCTGAGATACACAGTGCGAGCCGCTTCCTATCAAACCGCCATCATCTATTCCTGAAGAAGTATTACATGCATGATCAAATGCTCCACCACAAAAGTCTAACGAGCCCTCTTCAAGATCGAAGATCTGTATAACTGGTGATCCGTTAGATCCATTACCTGATATACCAGTCTTATACCACAAGTGCTGATTAGGATATACATTTGTAAACAGGTCAGCAGATGGAGAGAAGCCGTAATTCTGCCCCGGTGGATCATTTCGATTCCTGATCTCGTCACCGGGCTCATAAAGTGAATAGCTTGCATCTCCGACAACATGAAAAAGACCACTTTTATGATTACCCGGCTCATTTGCATGCCAATCTATCTGAATAAGCTCCGATCCGACAACACTTACATCTTGGTCATATGTGGGAGGAGTCATGTCTACATCCCAGCCTTCGCCAGTATCATTCCAGCTTGGGGTAACACGGTTTATAAGCGGGTCGTCAGCTTTAAATTCAAATTCATCACCAACGGCAGCATAAAGCTCATACGGGTTATCTGGAACCTGTTCAAAAGGTGTAATGCCAGTATCACTAGTAATAAATTCGATTTTAAAATCAAGCGTAGCATCATTTCCGACTTCATTGACAGAAACATCTCTAATAATTGCAAGTGGGTTACCAGAAGCACCATTTATTCTTACCAAGTCTGTATTCTGCGTCTTCGAAACTGTATAGTTAGTGTCATCCCGCCACCAGATCCAGTTATTTCCGTTAATATTATGCGGGACAAAAACATATTTCCACTGATTTGTGTTTCGAGCTTTTTCAACAAGAAATCCAAATGAATTGTTGTTTTTTATCTCAGGGCTTGAGTAAGGAGATGAAGGGTATACAGTTAGATCCTGAATCGTAGGTGGTCCACCTGACTGCTTGAACCATACTGCAATTGTTTCTATATTGCTTGCCCCGTTTACATCTGAAACCTTAACCTTGAAATTCACAGGGTTATTAACATTTCTACTGCTGTATTCTGTAGAAGAACAACCGAGATAATCGTCAGGATTAGCAGCAGTAACATTCTCGATGGAACTGTAAGTAGGATAACTATTAACAACATAATTACCAGTAGTATTAGAGCTGTTTTTACACGCATCCTGACAGGCATCTACTGTTGCATAAGCACTCCAAGCACCACCAATATAACCATGGTCAAGGACATCGTAAATGCTTTCTGCACCAGGCTCAAGATCTACAATTCTATCTGTCCCGACATTACTAGTATCACATTGAATTGGTGCAAAAAAATCTTCCGAAGGGTTATTATTTACATACCTCCATGGAGCTGTTAGCGGTACTGGCCCCTGATTATTAAAGTTTATTCTATATTTCACAGCTCTTGAAAGATCTGTATCTCCAGGAAATGCAGGAAGATAAGCTTGAACCTGTTCATTCTCACTTTCTAAAGGCCTGGGAATCACAGTATTGCCAGTAGAACTAAGATGAATATCAAACCCAGCTACAATCATACCAATATAAGCTGGTGGGTCAGATACTACATTGGTCTCAGGAGAGTAACATTGTCCACCTGAATTAGTGTAAGTATCTCCTAAACAATCATTACAGTTGCAGCTTTGGTCTCCGACATAACATAGCTCTCCAGTGAAGTCTGTAGATGAGCCTTCGGGACAAACCGGATTACAAGAACAGCTTCCTTGCGGGGAGCAGTCGTTACCACACTGTGACGGATTTGAAAGACATGAACCCGTATCATCGCTATAACAATCTCCTGTTCCGCAACAACATTCAAGCTTTCCATCGCCATCCCCAATAGGCGGTGTATCAGAGCACTCAATGCCATTATAGTCATCTACGTTACAACAACCACACGCTCCACCTCCCGGAGGGGGAGGAGGTTCACCACCACCACCGCCACCATCACCGCCGCCGTCATCTCCACCTCCTGGGTTAACGCAGCAGTTAAAATTGTAGTTAAAATACTCAATTTCTTCATCACAATTAGGTGGTTGTGCATTCACTACACATCTTACACCGTTATATGGATTATTTTGAGCGTTACAATAAGGATCTGTACACTGGTATACATAAACATCTGACCACCTTGTAGTACAAAAATTACTCCCTGGGACTTCCTTACAACCGACAGCTCTCTGCTGTACTGTAGTTCCATAACAATACCCACCTGGATTGGGCGGACAGTAATCATCTGGATCTGCATAGCTACTTTTAGCAGCGACAAATCCAAATACAAACAAAACTGCTGAGAATCCGAGTAATTTTGAAAGTTTGTTTGACAGTGCCATTAGATATTGCTCTCCTTTGTCTCATTAACAAGATTAATTGAAAAAGCAGGTAATACAAACCCATCTGCCGCAGTTTTATTTGTAACAAAAGACTGCAAATCGTTGTAAATCCTTCCCATTACTGACGAATGAGCACATAAATCTTCTTTGCCCACGCAGATATCTCCGATATCTTGCGAAATTGTAAACTCAGCCAGATAAAGGACATCTATCTGGTCACCTTTTTTAACGATATCTTTCAGCTCTGTGAATGTGACCTGTTTTGACACTTCTTCAGTTTCTTGTAGCCCGATTTTCTCACGCCCGGGCTGATCTAAAATTGCACCGGTAGTATAAATCTTGATCGTGCGAACATCACCATTATAATCTTTGTACTTTGCTAAAATGTACTGAGCAGTACCATTATCTTCGAATCCGGTAACAATAGGCTGAAAATTTTTGATCTTCCAGCTGTTATCAGGAGTCATATACACTTCGTAATACTGCTCAGGAAAAAATGGGTATTGGGCGTTTTCAATCTCTTTATCAACATTACTGTTAGTATTCAATTTCGGTCTAACCACAATCCATCCAATAACAGCTCCGACCAAAACCACAAAAACCAACCCCAATGCAATAAGCTTTCTCCTAGTTATATTTATCTTAATTTCTTTCATTTAGTTTGTATTTTGAGCAGCTCCCGCTTCTTGCGGTAAAACATTAGCAATTTCAGTCTTCATGTCTTTTGCATCCAGCTCAGACTTAATTAAATACGAATCTGCACCAATCATAAAAGCCTCTTTAATAATCTGCTCACTGGTCATATTAGTTAGAACAATAACTTTAGGGGAGCCATATTTAGCACTATCGCTTTTGACCTTTCGTAAAACATCCAACCCATCCATTCCCGACATCATTAAATCTAGAAAAACAACTTTAATGACTGCTTTATTTTCTTCAATCAACTGTAGTCCTCTAACCCCTCCCTCGGCTTTAAATACTTGATATCCCTCTCCAGATAAAATCTCAGCATACGTATCAAGTAAAGGTACTTCGTCCTCAACGATTAATATGCCAATCTTTTTATTATCCTCATCCATTCTTAACCTTCCTAAAGATTTTAAATATGCTTAATTACTGAGATAATTCTAAAACTCCATTTCCATTAAACACTACATAATCAAATATTGCAGGTGCCCATTCATCGTCTGTAAGCACAATCTCTCTACCTCTCGCAGTATCTCCACAATTTACAGTTGCACTTACTTTTAAGAGGTCTCTAAAACTAACACAATCTGTACCTCCTGTCTCTTGCCTAGTCAAGTTGATATCAGATCCAACAGGCTTAATCCTAACTTCTTGCAGATAGTAATCAGTAGAACCTATCGTTTTAATAATAGGTACATCATCTATATTACCTGTGAGTCGAAGTCCCCAGCTTGAATTCGAAGATTCGACCCAGTCTGCACTTCCGTTACATCCATCAGATATGCAAAAAGCTTTGACATCAGGATACCGATACTGTTTAAAGCTAGCGATATCATTTCCACTCTTCGTAACATAGACTGCACTTGTAATAACACCTGCAGTTGAGCCGGAAGGTAGGGGTGTGGCATTCAAATCAATCGCACATGTCCCGGGATTATTATTAGGAGGATTTCCATTGTTAACAATTGAAAAAACTGAATCTTTTTCAATTGTTATTTCATCGTCCTCACTTGCATACTCAAAGCTAAGATTTAAAGACTTATTAAACTGGTTTGAATCAGTTGCTGGGCATTTTGCAGCGAGATCGTTCGAGATTGAATCATAGAAAGCAGATAGACCAAAGTTATCAAGAAGTGTTTCTAAGTCATCTACACTTTCAATATGGCATCCTACATCAGCAAAGTTATCTGTCGGTCCGAGACCACAAACAGTTCTACCTGTTCCCTCAGCATACTCTGCGAGATCAGCTATACTAATTCCTGCTACAGCGTCAAGAGTAGAATTGGCTGCTTCGACAGCATCCGCAGAAGAGCGCTCCTTAATAACCTGTGTCCGATCGCTTAGTGTACGAGAAACAACAGCTAATGCAATGATAACTGCAACAATGAGGACTATTAACACAATCGCTAATGCTTGACCTTCGTATTTAAGCTTGACCATAAGGATTTATAAACTACCGATACAATAGAATTAATTTAACAAATAGCTTTTAGTAGGTCAACTTGCCGGTTGAAAGAATAAGTTGACGGGTGTATTCAGGTTTGAAGCTTGACTGTCGTCCAGGGATCCAATAAATCGGTTTCAGAGTGACATCAAATATAAATGAGTAATTACCAGACTGATCAACATAAGATTGAATCTCAAAATTATCAAGATCTACGGTATCCGCAGTGATAAATGTCACTTGATTTGTGCCGTCTAGACATGATAAGCCTTCGGCAGAAGAAAAAGACTTCACAACATAGCCTATTGCATTGGAATTGCATGATGCATTATCGCAGTACATTGCTATGCAAATCCATTTATCGCTATCAATAGGTCTGAATTGAATCTCATTTCCGGAATCACCACTCCCTGCAGTGACCTCGGCTAATACTGGAGAGCCACCGATATTACCATCGGCATCTATTGTCCGCCCTGTAACACTGTAGACATGTATCTCATCTGCTTCAGAATTTTCTATATAACGTTGGAGCAATTGAGATAGAAACTCAGTTTCATTCCGAGAAAGAGTCCTTGCGCTCGAAATCGCCGAAGCTTTTATAAGCGTTATTAGTATGACTGAGGTCACAAGTAAAACTGCGACCATGATGACCATTGTTATAAGCATTTCAACCAGGCTGACACCATCATATTTTCTGTTTTTTAGGGATTTCTTAAAGCACATTATAAACACTTGTATATTCGTAAATTAAACAGTTTCTAGAAGGGTCAAGAATTTGAGTCACATTCGAATTAAGCGTTGAGCAAGTCAATGTGCCAGTATAAATCTTTACAACCAAAATGCCTTTAGAAGCGTTTGAGTCCGGGTGTATGCACATAATCCTGAAAAGATCCTGCTGGTCAATTGAATCAATTTTCACTTCAGATTCATTTCCCTCAAGGCAGTCCTGCGGATTAACACCGCTATACGGAGAAATATAATTACAAACTACGTCACCTGCGTCTGATTTATCCCCAACATAGAGATTTGCACCATTTATATCACCGTCAATCGCCACACACTTGGCTTCATCAACATTATTGAAAGGGAAAAGAGTTGTATGGTCGGATCCGTGATTATGCTCGTCAACGACATAGTCTAAAATTTTCCCGCCTTTAACCGCTTCTTGAGTCAACTGATCAAGCTGTTCATTCCTGACAACCTCACGAATTGTCCTCGCTGCAACAGCCATAAGAGCAATAGATGCGAGACCAGTTACAAGGATAGCCACCAGAGACTCAACAAACCCTTGCCCTTTATATTTTTTCCCAGAATCTATCTTTAAATTCATAATTAGTTTAGATGTGTTAGTTAAATTCATAATCGTTAACTTGCGAAGCTTCTAAAATCTCAGTGCTCAGTTTTCCAGAACTATGATGAATTTTTACAAGCGTACCACGACTCTTGTTTGGAGGCGCAAGAACCATTTCAAAATCAGTAGGAGAGGATACTGGGGTACCATCAGAATTGTAGTTTAGCAATAGTCCGTCTTTGTTGTAAAAGAAGACTCTTCCCGAAACAGACTCAAATAAAATAAGAACAGGTCTTGTATTAAATGTTCCTTTAAATCCTATTATCAATGGGTCTTGTATATTTGTGAACTCAGCTGCCTGCTTAGACAGACCCCCGTCACTTGGTAAAATTGCAGACTTATTACAACTTAAAACATATGCATCGCTATCGGTTACCGGACTAGGAATATTCCCATTAGTTGGCCCTAAAGGATCTCCTGGGTCAAAGTTAGGGAAATTACCTGATGTAAGTAGATCCCCGTAATAATTGAATGTAGAACACCATTTAAAGACTTTATACTTGTTATCGACATGGGTTGTACTAAAATCAAGTCCGATTCCATAAAGCCATTTTTCATCAACCTTACGTTCAAGGAGCAAAGAGCTTCTTTGTGTCTTGCGAATCAGCTGAGAGACATTCTGAGACTCTTCGCTCAAGAGAATATTAGTACGAAGACTCGAGAAAGTCGCTACTGAGATTGCCGTTAATACAGAAAAAATAATCATAACGACAAGAAGCTCCGTCAGGGTGAAACCTTCATACAGGGGGTGAGAGGATTTGGTTATGATTTTCATAGAGCAGCTTAAAACGTCGTAGGATTATCTACGAATATAATCTACCACAGCTGTAATAGAGTGGCAAAGTAGGCTAAGACCTTTTCACCGAAAACATAAGACAAAGGATATGCGAAGAAAATAAATGGGATGAATGGCACATATGATTTTCTTGAAATCTTCTTGAATAAAACAAGAATAGAAGAGACCAGACCGCCAATCAGAATCGAAAAAAAGAAGACCGCAATGACCATGTGTACTGATATTGTAAAAAAAAGAAACAAGAAGACCAACAGGTCTCCCAGCCCGAATGATTTCTTAAACTTATTTAGCACGAAATAGAAAATGACTGCAGCTAAAACCGCAATAAGGAGAGGTAATAAATCTCTTGGCTGAAAAAAGGCGATTAAAACGACTCTATAAATAAACCCCAATAGAAGAAGTAAGTTCATAATCTTTTTTGGCACGCCATGTGCAGCATAATCATAAAGAGCAAGAAACCCTAGCACTGTAAGAACAAGGTAATCAATTATACTTCCTCCAAAGGCAAATAATAACCCAAATCCGAATCCAAAAAAAATCTCTCCTAGCCAGTATTCTAACAGTATCTTTTCACCGCATTTTTTACATTTCCCTCTCTGAATCAGGTAAGAAAAAATAGGAACAAGTTCATACCAAACAAGCTGTTTCTTGCACGCATCACAATATGACCTGCCGAATAAAATACCTCTATACCCTTGGTACTTTTCTGCACGGTAAACAACAACAGAAAAAAAACTTGCAAATGCACTCCCTGACAGAGCAATTACGATAGTTAAAAAAATTTCCATAAAAACAATCTAAATGAAAAGAGGAGGCTACACAACCTCCTCTTAGTCGAATCCGATATTAACTGACATTATTGCCAACCATTAGCTGTATCCCAATCTTGAGATACACCAGAAGTAGCTTGATTCACTACAATCGATTCAAAAACAGTAGCATCCATCTCCTTATTTGAAGCTGGAGTTGTCGTAGTTGGTAAATCACCGAATCCATTGCCAGAACAACCACCTCCTTGATTCCCAACATCATCAGACCCACCATAGCTCACACAAAGTAGGTACTTTTGCTGATCGCTAGTCACAAAGTAGTAATATGTTGCAGTACCACCAGCATCAAATGTATCAATATACTGACCCATTACACCAGAGGCTCCAAGGGCTGTTTCAAAATCTGTAAATTCTGCAACTGTAGGATATTCTCTTTTATCACCATAATAAAGCTGCATAGCGTTTCCAAGCTCATCAACAGCATCAGAATGTTGGATGTTGTTAGCTCGCTGAATAGCAAATCTAGCCACAGCGACACCAAGCACAGCGAGAACCGCAATGATTCCCATCACGATGAGGAGTTCAACAAGAGTGAAACCTTTATAAAGTTTTTTCTTATTCATATTAGGACAGTTAATTTAAACTAATTCTATACTTACTGTAAAGCGAAACCAGATCAATGTCAACAAGATCTGAACTATTCCGCTGCACCATTCCATGTCCCTGCATCTGAATCCCAATTTGACCACAGTCCAAGCTGCTTGCGAAGCTCTACACGGTTAGTAAATTTAGGATTTGCGAGCTGCTTCTCATCAATTTTATTAGCCACTCCCTCAGGAAGCTTACCAATACCCTCGCCATCGCAGTAACCTCCTTGGTCGTCAACATCGGCCCACCCACCATAACTAACACAAATCAAATATTTCTGTTTGTCGGTGCTTACAAAGTAATAGTAAGATGCGTTTGCCCCGGGATCAAATGCTTCAGTAAAAGTACCTAATGTTGTTACCAGTTCTGTAAATGAAGTCGGATCGGGGTACTCTTGGTAGTCATTGTGATACAGAGTAACAGCATGAACTAGCTCTCTAACAGCATCAGCGTGTTGAATGTTATTTGATCTTTGGATTGCAAATCTCGCTACCGCGATGCCCAGCACAGCAAGCACTGCGATTATTCCCATCACGATTAAGAGCTCGACAAGTGTAAAACCTTTATATTTTTTCATTTAGATCCAAGGTGTAAGCTTATATACATATAATCTAGAATTAATCATCAAAGATGTCAAATATATACCTTAGTAAAAGCATATCTGGGCTCGTCCAAGCCATTTAGCCTATGACATTTACCAGAGTAAACATTGGCATATATACTGCTAAAGCAATAAAAGCAATTATCAGACCAACAATAATAAGGACTACGGGTTCAAGAAGAGTCGTTAGATTTCCAGACATTACTTCTACCTCAGAGCCGTAGTATTCAGATAGTTTTTCAAGAACCATACTTATTTCACCTGACTCTTCACCTACAGAAATCATTTGACTGACAATCAAGGGAAAATACTCGCTTCGCGCAATAGGGGTGGCCATTGAAGTGCCTTTCTCAACCTCTTCTTTTGCTTTCAATACAGCTTCTTTAAAAAGAACATTGCTTAATGAGTCTGCTGTAAGCTGTAAAGCTTCAATAATTGCAAGACCACTTTTCAAAAGGAGTGAAAGAACCCTAGTAAATTGAGTCACCTGCATTTTTGTCATCAGATTTCCGAAAACCGGAAGTTTTAAAATCAACAGATGGAAGTTTCTTTTACCCTTTGGTGTCTCAATATAATATTTTACAAACATCACAATCGCTAGAACAAAACTAAGCATAAGCCACCAGAAACGAGCAACAATATTGCTAAGATTTATCATAAATGTCGTAACCCAGGGTAGCTCAGCATTGAAATCACTGTAAATGTCTTCCATCGCAGGAACAAGAACCAGCAGTAAAATAAGGATTACTGCCACGACGACAACAGAAATCACAGCTGGATATATAAAAGCCGACTTAATTTTATCTTTAAGTTTTTTCTGATTTTCAAACTCATCTGCAAGCCGTCTTAAAATCTCTTCAAGGTGGCCACTTTCTTCACCTGCAGCAATAAGATTAACTGTAATTTCATCAAAAACATCTTCAGCTTTTCTGAAAGAATCTGCAAGGCTAGTACCATTTTGAACAGAAATAGTTACATCAGAAAGAACTTTCTTAAACAAGGGGTTTGTAGCTTGAGAATTCAGGATCTCTAATGCTTGTGATAAGGGCAGGCCAGCTGTAATCATCGTCGATAGCTGGCGCATAAAAATTACTTTGTCTTTCATTGGTATCCCGCCGAGATTGATCTCGGTAAGTCGATTTAGACCAATGCCAAGGTCTTCTTCAACCGAGACAACGATTAACCCTTTTGACTGGAGAGTCTCGATAACGCTACTAGAGGCACGAGCTTCCATCGACCCCTTATAAATAGCACCCTCTTTTGTCCTAGCGGAATATTTAAATTTCCTCATGATTTCATCGACTAAGCCTTCAACAACCTAACAATCTCTTCAGGATGTACAGCATACTCCTGAGCACGATCCATATTTATAAGATTTTCTCTAACCAATGAAACGAGTGAATGTTCAAGAGAGACCATACCGACGTCTGCACTTGTTCTTATGACATTATCAATCTGGTGACTTTTAGCTTCTCGAATCAAGTTTCTGATTGCCGGAGTTGCGATCATAATTTCTGACACAGCACTTCGTCCGCCGCGATTCAATGGAATTAGCCTCTGTGCAACAACTGCTTCAAGAACATTCGAGACCTGGGATCTAACTTGGGCTTGCTGATGTTCAGGAAAGACATCGATTATTCGGTCAACTGTTTGAGCGGCATTGTTAGTGTGAAGGGTTGCAAATACAAGATGCCCAGTCTCGGCTAGAGTAATTGCAGCGGCGATAGTTTCAAAATCTCGCATCTCTCCGATAAGTAAGTCATCTGGATCTTGCCTTAAAGCACTCTTTAGGGCGATCTCCCATGAATGAGTATCATCATGAAGCTCACGCTGGTCTATCATCGATTGACCTAGAGGGAAGATATATTCAATAGGGTCTTCAATTGTGATTATATGATCAGGACGACTTTCATTTATTTCTTGGATAAGTGCTGCCAAAGTTGTACTTTTACCACTACCTGTAGGGCCGGTTACAAGAACAAGACCTTGTCTAAGCTTTGCGAGCTGATGGTAAATTTGTGGAAGCTTTAGCTCGTCGATGCTCCTTATCGTATTCGGTATAAGACGCATTGCGGCTGCGAGGGTCTGTTTCTGATAATAAGAGTTTATACGAAACCTGGCGTCTTCTTTATGCGCATGTGCAAAGTCAACTTCGCGATTTACTTCAAGAAGCTCTTTTTTCTGCTCGGGAAGCAAAGGAAGAATTAAGCCGACAGCATCTTCTTCGGTTAGTGGACGGCTATCTCCAACTGGTGTCAATTTACCGTCAATTCGAAGCATAGCAGGATAGTTAACAGTGAGATGAAGATCAGAAGCATTCCGCTCAATAACCATATCTAAAAGTTGCTGAATTGTGTATGGATATGGGTCATTTGAGCTTGAGACAACCTCAGCAGAAGTGCTATCGTTTTGAGCATTTTTAGAAACCTCGTCCTGTTGAGAAAGAACTTTATCATTGGCAGGAGTTTCAGAAATTTCACTACCTTGTTCTTGTTGCAAAGGAGTAGTATCAGGGTCTAGAGAAGGTGTATCTGCTGACTTGATCGACTCAATCTCACTGGAACCGATAGCGTCCTCCTGTCTGGACGATTCCGTTTCTACCTCGGAATCATCTGAATTTGTTTGCTCAGGTTTAGGATCTGAAGTCGGATCCTCTTCAGGTGTTGATTCAGGAGCGAGTATCTCAATAGGCTCATTTGTTTCTGAAGAACTAGTACTTGAAGAAAAATCAGTGGCAATAGTAGGGGCAGAAAGAACATCTGCTGTATCTGCTATCACAGGGTTTTCATCAGCAAGAGGCAATGAACTAGAATCATTTTTACTAGGGTTATTATCTGAATCAATAGGTTTATCGTCTTTTCCTTGAAGAGTGCCTTGAGCAGACATGCCTAGTGCCGAAGCGGTGGTTACACCTTCAGACTTTTTACTTAGCTCATTGTCATCACTATCGGTTGAAGCCATATTCCCTGAAGCATTCTGAACAGACAGAGTTCCTAGCTCTTCAGATGCTTGATTGTTTTTATCTACATTTGCATCTTCAATATTGACACCCTTTGAACCTAACGAACTCAATTGGCTAAGCATATTGTTTACATCCGGCTCGTCCGAAAAACTCTTCTCATCTTTTGGTTTTGATGTTTCTGAGTCCAAAGAGTTGTCTACCATTGGTGTAGAAACTAAATCATCTGACTTTTTCAATGGAGCCGGCATCGACACTACATTACGTCCAATATCCTTAGGCTGGTTATCCATCTCAACCGAATTAACTGGAATAACAGGTACCTGTTCATGTTGATCTGAGTGATTCTGAGAGCTATCAGCATCACTTTTCTCATCTGATACATCAAGAGGAGCTACGTCATTTTCAATTTCTTTTGCTGGCTCAGGCAAGTCTTGTGGTGTATCCATAGGCTTCGATACATCGTTTTGATTTTCAGGCTTTGAATCTTGACCTACCTCTTCAACAAATTCATCTTTCAATCCGGAAAGTTTTTTTGCAAGTGCTTTCAACCCGCCGAATCCGTGCTTTTCCGGGTCTTTTTTAGCCTGATTACCTTTCTTCGATTCATTCTCGGATGCAGATATTTCAGATTGAGCTGGAACAACTGGGGGAACTGAGGAAACTTTATCTTCAAACTGTTTTTCTAAATCATCGGGTTTTGTACTTTTAGATTCGTTGCCAACAGGAGGACTAGAAGAAGCCTGAGTTGCAGATGAATCATTACTCTTATTGGAAGCAGAGTCACCACTGTCATCGGATACAGAATAGTCATTATGTGTTGGCGAAGGAGAGGTTGGTGTCGATTGCGCAGAATCATCTTTTTTATCTGACATTGTAGGGTAGGCGAAACTAACTGCTGATCCGCTCGATGTACTAGTGCTATCGTCAGCAGGAGTTTTAGGAGTAGAATCCATGGTTTGGGCAGTAAACTTATAATCTCGCTTAATATATTTCAATCATACACAAAAAGCAAACAAGAGAGAAGAGAAAATTCCTTAGCTCTATTCTTTTGAAACTCTAAGTATTTCCTCGATCGTTGTGATCCCTTCAATAGCTTTTATATAACCATCCTGAGTCATTGAGACCATGCCTTCGGCGATTGCAGCTTTGTTAATCTCAGAATCTGGAGTGCGTTCTGAAATCATTGACAGAATCTCTCCTTTGGCTTCGAGAACCTCAAAGATACCGATTCTTCCTTCGTACCCTGATCCACCACATCGACTACAACCCTTACCTCGATAAAGATACATCTCCTGACTCCCATCAGGTTTTACAACTGGACATTGCAAATCTTTCAAATGCTCCGGTGCACCATCCTTATCTTTCTGTTGGCATAAAGACTGCAAATAAGAGATTGGGTCAAAATTCTTAATTGAACTAAGTGTTGTTCGAATATTTTGCACGACTTCTTGCGGTGCAGGGTACGCTTCAAAACAATGACGACATATTCTTCTCGGAAGTCTTTGAGCTACAGCAAGCCTCAAAGTAGAAGCTAAAAGATATGATTCAATTCCCATGTCTAGGAGACGAGGGATTGAAGCAGCAGCACTATTTGTATGAAGAGTTGCGAGAACTAAATGGCCTGTAAGTGAAGCCTCAACCGCAAGGCCAGCAGTCTCATGATCACGAATCTCACCAACCATAACAATATCGGGATCTTGCCTTAAGACTGAGCGGAGTCCGTTTGCAAAAGTAAGCCCGACGTCGGGATTGATCTGAACTTGTGTAACACCAGGGATCCTTATTTCGACAGGGTTCTCAAGAGTAATAATATTTACAGTGCTCTGATTAAGCTTGTCTAAAGCGCCAGCAAGCGTTCTCGTCTTACCACTACCGGTGGGACCAGTAACCAAAATTATACCGTTAGTAACTTTTAGCGCATCCATAAAGTTCTGATATGCACCGCCCCTCAACCCCGAAGTTTCAAGAGCTGGAACTCCAGAAGAACCATCGAGAAGTCTCATCACAACCTTTTCTCCATATATTGATGGAAGTGTAGAGACACGAACATCAAATTTCTTATCGCCTGATCTCACCTGAAGTCGACCGTCTTGTGGGACGCGCTTTTCGTCTATTTTGAGATCTGACATGATCTTGACCCTCGCAACAACTGAATTCTTCAGAGTTTTCGGCAAACTCAGCTTTTCAACCATAACACCGTTGACTCTAAAACGTACCCTTAGATTTGTTTCTTGCGGCTCAATATGAATATCTGAAGCACTGGATTTAATAGCATATTGCATTATTGAATTAACTATCCTTGTGACTGGAGCACTTTCAATATTTGCGCTTTCGAGAAGATCTGCTTCAGACCCTTTTAATTCTGTAATAGGCAAATCAACATCTTCGAGCGCATCTGAGACTTCTGTTGAAACAAACCCCCCTATATGGCTATCAAGGATAAACTGAATGCCTTCCTGCGTAGCGATATGAACAAGAATTTTTAAGACATTGCTGTTTTTCTGTAAATAGCTTTCAAGAGCTTGAATCGCTTGGATGTCGAAAGGATCGGCCATAGCAACTTTTACGACATGACCAGCTTCATCAAACGGAACTGCTTGATATTTTTTTAGCTTGTCTGCACCTATCAATGAAAATACACTATCTTCAATCTGAACTTTCTTAAGATCTACATAAGGGATATTAAACATCGTGGATTTCGCCATTACGATATCTTCTTCAGTTACATATCCTTTCTCAACAAGAATAGACTCTTCAGATTTAGAGCCTTTTGTAAGCTCGACGCGAACCTCGTCAGCCTGTGCTTTAGAAAGCTTATTATTTTCTTGAAGAAAGTCTACAAGTCTACTTGTATTCACGGGCAGATTTTAAAATTTTTATTTAAGGAAATCCTTAACTAGTTGCTATTATAAGTGTAGCAGACATTAAGTCAAACAGTAATATCCCAGCCTGTCAGCACAACTTTCTATTCGAGCGAATGACTTTCCGACCAATTTCTAACTGCAGAATCTACTATTATATCGGTCGAGCGGATTGGTCTCTTTAGCTGGATGCCAGCGAGAGTAGGGCATCTGCTTAAAGCAACATACACTTGCCCATGAGCAAAAGCCCTATTTCCAAGGTCTATATAAACCTTTTCAAAAGTCTTTCCCTGACTCTTGTGAATGGTTACAGCCCAAGCAAGTTTTAAAGGAAGCTGGCGAAAAGTGCCAATCTTATCTGCGCTAACCTTACCATCTTGATTAACGACGTACTTGTAGTTTTCCCATGTGTATGATGCAACCTCTACAATCTCTCCACTAGACAGTGCGACAGAGACAATATTTTCTTCACCATTCTGATAAACATCTAAAACCCGACCGATTGAACCATTTACCCATTTTTTTTCAGGATCATTACTCAAAAACATAACCTGAGCACCAGCTTTAAGCAATAGTTTTTCTTCAGCTGGACATGCGGAAGTATTAAACTCACCAGTAACCTCGGCATTAAACTCAACTTCTTCAGTTATTAATTCATTAAGCTTATACTCATTTATCTCTTGCGCAATCGCATTTGTGACAGTAAGATAAACCACTCCCTCTGAGTAATCAGGGTCGAAGTTGCTCTCCACTCTCTGATTAAGCAAATCTAGATCATCATCAGAAAATTTTCCTGTTCTTACGCGATTAAGTGCTGAAAGAAACTCACCTTCTTCCTGCCTAAAGACCTTTTCCAAAGTAAATACCTTCATACCGAGTTGGTTAATCCCTTCATTTTCGAAGAAATATGGAGAGCGATAACCATTTAGAACTGTTTCTTTATCTTCTCGAGTCACTACCGGTGGCAGTTGATAAAGATCACCAAAGAAAACCATTCTAACGCCACCGAATGGGATATCTTTTTTACCACGATTTATCCTCAGAAAACGGTCTATAGCATCTAATAGATCAACTCTAAGCATTGAGACTTCATCAACGACCAGTGTGTGAAGCTCTTTATAAAGCGACCTATCTCGAACAGCCTTAATATCTTCTAGATATGTATTTGGCTTAAATCTGAAAAATGAATGTATCGTCTCTCCTTGTACGTTAAGTGCAGCAACACCTGTCGGTGCTACAATCGCAAGATTCTTATCTGTGTTTTCTCGAAAATATTTCAAAAGTGTAGACTTCCCTGATCCAGCCTTTCCAGTAATCATAACCGCTGGCAGATCAGAGTCCAGCAAGGCCATTGCTTTAGCGAAATCTTCAGTAAATGAAATCTCCATAGTTACACATTATATACACTATCATGTACGACAGAAACCATTTGGTATAATCTGCCATGACTCACATGATTATTCACCCCAATGTTACTCTTAGAAGGAGTTACCTTCTAAACAAAATCAATATAGACATTGATAAAAACTTCGATTCAATTGCGCAATTATTTAGAAATCCTGATATTCACATAATAGATAATGGAGAAGGAGAGTCAATTAAAATTGAAGACATTAAAAGCCTTCAGAAAGAGATGATTTTCCAGCCGTTTCAAGAGATAAAACAACTAGCAGTAATCTTTTACTCACAAAATCTCACAGCCGAAGCTCAAAATGCTCTTCTTAAAACTCTTGAAGAGCAATCAGAAACTACAAACTACTATCTTTTAGTAAATAATGAAAAGAACCTTCTAGACACGATTATTTCAAGATCAATCAAACACTATGTAAAGGCAGATAGAGAGCCGAAGGCAGGTGCGCTGGATATAGCTAGACCAGAGATTTTTAACTTGCCAATTTATAAGCAATTTATAGAGATAGACAAAATAATTAATACTGATAAAGAAGACGGCATTGCAGTAAAAGCATTTTTACTAGAAATTTTATCTTATCTCAGACAGACCATGAAAGAATCAGCACGACAGGGCAACTCAAAGCAGCTTAAAACCTTTTCAAGATATATTCATGAAGTTTCCGAAGCTCAAGAAAGAATATCTCGTAATGTTAATAAAAAGCTTGCACTTGAAAATCTAATCTTAAGCATAAGAAAAAAGATTTAAAGGTTTTGGACAACAACTAGATATGCTATCCTTGGAAGAGAATTAATCGTAGAGTCCTAACTCCACTGCCTTACTTGTTGAATTGAATGTTACTCTTCAATAGAGTAGAATAGCCTGATTTAGCGACAATAGGGTGAAATAATCTGAATAAATAAGCATTTTATGCCACAACAGCCCAAAAGCAATGATAACTACGATGCATCAAAAATACGTGTTCTAGAAGGTCTTGAAGCTGTCAGAAAAAGACCGGCAATGTATATCGGCTCGACTGACAAAGCCGGACTTCATCATCTCTTAAAAGAAGTGGTAGATAACTCTGTTGATGAAGCAATTGCAGGTTTCTGTAATCATATTGTTGTCATTTTTCATAAAGACGGTTCTCTCGAAGTCAGAGATAACGGGCGAGGAATGCCAGTAGATACCCACAAGCAGACAGGAGTATCAGCACTGGAGACAATTATGACCAATCTCCATGCAGGAGGAAAGTTTGATGGAGGTGCCTACAAAGTATCGGGTGGTCTTCATGGTGTCGGAATCAAGTGTACAAATGCACTTTCAGAATGGATGACGACAACATCATATAAAGATGGTTTCGAGTATATCCAAAAGTATGCGAGAGGAAAGAAAACAACCGAAGTCGAAAAAGTCGGTAAAACCAGTGAACACGGGACAAAGCATATTTTTAAAGCAGACAGCGAAATCTTTCCAGATACTGAATTTGACTTCAAAACAGTTCTTAAAATCTGCCGAGAGCATGCATATTTGACTGGAGGACTAAGATCCACACTTATTGATGAAAGAGTTACAGAAGGAGCTTCGCCAAAAGTCTTTGAAATGTATTTTGAAGATGGAGTCAAATCTTTTGTCAAATATATGAATCTCGACGAGAAAGTTGTCGGGGAGCCTTTCTACTCTAATACTGAAGTCGATGATATCGTTGTCGAAGTAGCTCTGCAGTACAACAATTCACTTGATGAAAATGTCAAAACATACACAAACAATATTCATAATCCTGAGGGTGGAACCCATTTATCAGGCTTTCGAGCAGCATTAACAAAAGCAATCAACGAGTATGCAACCAAAAACGATATGCTCAAAGGCCTAAAGGACAACCTTGGAGGTGATGATGTCAGAGAAGGGCTTACTGCTATTGTGTCTGTAAAAGTCAGGGACCCCCAGTTTGAGGGTCAAACTAAGATTAAGCTCAATAATCCCGAAGTAAAGGGTGCAGTCCAGAAAGCCGTCAAAGAATCTCTCAATATATATTTTGAAGAGCACCCAAAAGAAGCCAAAGGTATTATAGGAAAAGCTGTTCTCGCAAGTAAAGCACGTGCGGCTGCGAAAGCAGCTAGGGATGCGGTAGTCAGAAAAGGTGCTTTAGAATCAGCGGGATTACCAGGGAAGCTTTCGGACTGTTCAAGCAAAGATCCTGCAGAGTGCGAACTGTTTATTGTCGAAGGTGACTCAGCGGGAGGATCGGCAAAAGATGGTCGGGACAGAAGGACACAAGCTGTTCTGCCACTTCGAGGTAAAATTATTAACACTCAGAAGTACAGAGTAGATAGAGTTCTAGCTAACAATGAGATTAAAGATATTGTCACCGCTTTAGGAATAGGGATTGGAGACGAACTAGATTTGTCAAAAATGAGATATCATAAGGTAATTCTCATGAATGACGCCGACGTTGATGGTTCACATATAACAACCCTCGTCCTCACAGCGTTCTTTAGATTTTTTAAACCCTTAATTGAACAAGGGTTTGTATATGTGGCTCAGCCGCCACTTTTTAAGATAGAAGTAGATAAGAAGAAATACTATTTCATAAGCGAGCGAGAAAAAGATCAATTCTATGGAGAGATTATCAAAGCTGGAAAAACAGCAAAAGTAAACCGCTTTAAAGGATTAGGCGAAATGAATCCAGATCAGCTA
Source organism: Candidatus Nomurabacteria bacterium (assembly GCA_020632375.1). Lineage (GTDB taxonomy): Bacteria > Patescibacteriota > Dojkabacteria > SC72 > JAHDCA01 > JACKFR01. The sequence continues at coordinate 68,155 of JACKFR010000002.1, read as the reverse complement.
CGAGACACAACAATGGATCCAGAGCTGCGGGTGTTAAAGCAGATCAAAATTGAAGATGCTGAAGATTCAGAAAAAACATTTGAAATGCTTATGGGGGTAGAAGTTCCTCCGAGGAAAAGATTTATACAGACGCATGCGAAAGCAGCGACTTTGGACGTGTAGAATAGTTAATTTTTTTAATATTTACAAATGGGAAAGATCCCTGTAGTAGAAGCCTTTAAATTTGCGTTTAAACCGAAAGACTGGATAAAAAGAGTAGGTATATATCTTACAATTTTCATTGGAGTACAGATGGTAAGTTTCTTTCTGCAATTTTTAACCGGAGGTGTGTTGAATATCGCCAGCCTGAAGTACACTGACACATCAGTTTTGTCGGTTATTTCTTCAGGGGTTTATTTTGCACTCTATCTAGCAGTAATCTTACCTACATCGATTTACACTTATGGATATAGCCTCGAGACCATGAAGAATGTTGTAAAAGGCAAAACTCCTTATACGCCATTACATAAAAATATTGGGAGGAAATTTAAGTTGGGTGTGATTAACATGTTTTGTCTAAACCTATTTCCATGGCTTGTGATGGGATTTGCGATCATGCTAGAAATACTTGCCTTTGTAGCTATGATAGGGGCGCTTAAAACAGTGGAGTCTGGGTTAAATATATTTTCGACTTTTGGGGGGGCAATTGGAGTAATCATTTTAGCACTAATTGTAATAACTGAAGTACTTTTCATTGGAGCAATATACGTTCCAATTGCTAAATATCTTTATATTAAAACTGATTCAATATTGAGTGCTTTAAACCCAACCAATGTTTTTGATCTTCTAGGAAAGTACAGGAAAGAAATCCTTACAGCTGGAATAGTTGTAATACTTGTAAACATTGCTGCTGCAATCGCATCAATTTTTACACTCTTTTGTGTAGTTTTAATCGGGCCCTTAGTTCAGGCTTACATGTATCTTGTTAACGATTACATCTACGGAACAGTATTTAAAGAAATCGATAAGTAAAATCTTGTTTATTAAATTAGCGTAGAGAAGAAAGACTCTAACATGGCAGACAAAAAGAAAATTTCAAAAAAAGAAGAACTACTGGAAAGGGCACAAACTGAACAACAGATTTCGGATATTGAAAGTATATCAGAAGAAGAGACTTCACAGCATGACAATAACGGTAGCAGCTTTTTAGATTTCAAACCCAAATTCAATCCTGGCGAAATTGTTGAGCAGCCAATTGTAAAAGAGATGAAAAGCAATTATCTCGACTACTCAATGTCGGTAATTGTCGCACGAGCGCTGCCAGAATCAAAAGACGGGTTGAAACCGTCACAAAGGAGGATACTGGTTGCTATGAAAGACTTGAACCTCCAGCCGACTGCAAACTACAGAAAATCTGCAAAAATCGCAGGTGACACATCAGGTAACTATCACCCTCACGGTGAAATGGTGATCTATCCGACGATGGTTAAGTTGGCGCAGAAATTTGCTACACGCTATCCACTAGTAGACGGACAAGGTAACTTCGGAACTATTGACGGAGATCCTCCGGCAGCGATGCGTTATACCGAAGCCAGAATGACAAGAGTTACCAATTTAATGCTTCAAGATCTCGAAAAAGGGACTGTTACGTTCACGCTAAACTATGACGGAACCAGAGTTGAACCTGACATATTGCCAACGCTCTTCCCCAATCTAGTCTGTAACGGAAGTGATGGAATTGCTGTAGGGATGGCTACCAAAATACCTCCTCACAACCTTCGTGAAGTAGTAGGGGCACTTCATCAAATGATTAAGAAAGGAAACAAGTGGCAGGGAAATGCGATCTACAATGAGTTGAGACTGGAACGGGAGAAAGAAGAAAAGATCCCACAGGCTCTCAATTCAACTCCAGCAGACTATTTTGAAAATTATGTTAACACATCAGACCCGGATTACGAGACAAAGGTCACAGAGATAAAAACAAGGCTCAATGAGTCTCCCGAGGAAGAAGCCGAGGAGAGAACCTTATATCCTGAGTTTTCTTCTGCAATAACTCCAGACGAGCTGATTGAGATAGTTCCTGGGCCGGATTTTCCTACAGGAGGAACCATATACAATCGCAAAGATATCCTTGATGCTTACACAACAGGAAGAGGCAGAGTATTAATGAGAGCGAAAGCGAGCATTGTTGATGGAGAAAAGGGGAGAATGCATATTCTTGTCACAGAGATCCCGTATCAAGTCAATAAATCGACACTTTTGACTAAGATTGCCGACCTGGTAAAAGATAAGAAAGTAACTGGAATCGCCGACTTACGAGACGAATCAAACCTTAAGGAAGGTATCAGAATAGTCGTAATCCTCAAAAAAGACGCTCAGCCCAAAACTGTTCTTAACAAGCTATACAAGTACACCCAAATGCAAATGGCATTTAATGCAAACATGCTTTCACTTGTTGACCAGGAGCCTCAAACACTCTCTCTAAAGCGGATGCTCGAAATCTTTTTGAGCTTCAGGATGACGGTCACGATAAGAAGATATGAATACGATCTCGCACAAGCTCGCTATAGAGGACATATCCTTGAAGGTTATCTGAAAGCACTTGATGTCATTGACGAAATTATTTCAACAATTAGGGGCTCAAAAACTCAAGAAGAAGCAAAAGACAACCTAATCACCAAGTTCGAGTTTACTGAAGTCCAGGCCCAAGCAATTCTCGATATGCAGCTAAGAAGACTTGCTGCACTTGAGCGTGAGAAGCTTGAAAATGAATTTAAAGACGTTACAGCAAAAATAAAAGAGTATAACCAAGTGTTATCTAGCCAAGAAGAAGTTCTTAAAGTAATCGACCAGGAGCTAAAAGAAATGGCTGAGAAATACGGTGATGACAGACGGACAAAAGTTGTTAAAGGCAATGTCGACGAGATTGCAGAAGAAGACCTCGTTCCTGATGAAGAAACATTTGTCAGCATCAGCCATGAAGGATATATAAAACGGCTTCCGCCAAGCACTTACAAAGCTCAGCATAGAGGAGGGAAAGGGGTCATGGGCGCAGCGACAAAAGAAGAAGACTTTATCAAACATGCCTTTTCATGCCGTACACATGATAACCTCTTGCTTTTCACAAACAAAGGTCGCGTTTTCAAGACAAAAGTCTATGAAGTACCTGAATACAGTCGAACAGCCAAAGGACTACCTCTTGTAAATCTTATCCAACTTGATCAAGATGAGCTAGTTACAAGCGTTTTGACCCAAGACAAAGAAGGCTTTATGAGTGAAGATGCAATTCAAGAGAAGCAAGATAAGAGCAAAGTCGTAGATTCAAAGACTTTCAAGTATCTCTTTATGGCGACCGAGGCCGGGTTAGTCAAAAAAACAGACATAAAAGACTTTGAAAAAATTCGATCAAGCGGCTTGATTGCAATCAAACTCGATGATGGCGACCAGCTGCAGTGGGTGACACCAACTGACGGAGACGATGATGTAATTTTAGTTACAACAAAAGGACGCTCAATAAGGTTCAGCGAAAAAGATGTTCGTCCAACTGGTAGAGCGACGCGGGGAGTCAGAGGCATTCGATTCAAATTTGAAGATGACAAAGTAATTTCTATGAACGCTGTAAGGGCAAATGAGAACCAGCTTTTCACACTTTCCGAGCAAGGCTACGGCAAAATGACAAAGCTTGATGAGTATGGGAGACAAGGACGAGGTGGATCAGGAATTTATACTTTCAGAGTGACAGCCAAAACAGGAAACGTTGTAGTCGCAAGAGTTCTAGACCATCCTGATGCAGAGATATTTGTAGTCTCAGAAAAAGGCCAGGTCATCAGATCTGAAATAAACTCTATTCCAACCCTAGGTAGGCAAACATCTGGGGTGAAAGTGATGTCCACAAAAAAAGGGGATAAGGTTTCTGCGATGGCAATCCTCTAATCCCGCTAACTTATAGTCGGCTGAAGCTAGGCAAGAGCACCTATTAACGCTAACCTATAGCCAGCAGCAGCACCAAATCGAAAGAAATGCTAGAATACTTTAACCGAGTAAGTTCTCTTTCGCTGCGAATTTAATGAAAAAGTCACAAAAAAAACTACTATCGAAAGTCCTTAACATCTATGTCGGAATAGGGGTCATCTTTTGGATAGCAGCCGGGATACTTATTCTAACACCGATCTTGCCGTCGGTTTTGTACAATATCTTTCCCCATCTTTATCAGAATGAGATCAAATCTTTAACAGGAGATTTAGATAAAGACCAGAAAACATTCGCAGACATAAGGGCAAAATACATCAATGATGACAAAGATACCTCAGATGAGCTCCCACCTTTTGACCCAAGTTTGCCAAAAACAAATTCCATTAAGATTTCAAGCATAGGAGTTGATGCCGAACTCCAACAGGGATCTGACTGGGAAAGCGCATTAAAAAAAGGGCCATGGGTGGTCGAAGACTTCGGGCGACCAGATACAACCGATTCACCGACAATAATTGCTTCGCACAGATGGGGGACACTTTTCTGGGATTCAGAACAGCGTAAAAAGATCTCATTTCTGAAGCTTCCCGATACAAAGATCGGCGACAAAATAGAAATCATCTGGGGGCAGCGTAAATATGAATACGAGATCTACGCTGGAGAAGAAAACACTGAGATCACCGACTACAACGCCGATCTCATCCTATACACTTGTAAGCTCTACTGGGAGTCTCCTGTAAGAATCTTTAGATACGCCAAAAGATAAGGGATGAAAGCAAAACTTCTTCTAATTGCCTTAATCGGAATCAGCACTGCCGCGGCAATATGGCTTTTGAGTCAATCAATCTCAATAGGTTTGCCGGTATTGGATCTTTCGGCTTCCCCGGTACAAAGCGAAGTCCCGAAACCGACCGCCCAGTCTTCTGCCGACACAAGCACTTCAGAGGTCGACAGCGAAAATCCTGTTGGGACAACAGAACCAGCAGAGCCAACAAAGCAGGAAGCACCGTCTGAACAGTCGCAAAACAACCATGGCGCCGATACTCCTTCCGAACATCCTCAAAACAACGATGGCGTCGACGCAAAACAAGAAGCTGATACGGAGGCCGAAACAGCTCCCCCCGTAGAAGAAAAAAACTGGTGGGAGTATCCTGACGAAATACTGCCAGTCCAAGGCGACCCAAGCGACCTAGATGTAGTAGTAAACAAAAAATACAAGCTACCGGCTGACTATGTTCCCTCAGATCTAGTCACCTTCTCGGGCTATAGGTTAGCGGGACGAGCTCTCAAACCACTCCAAAACCTGCTCCAGGCAGCAAAAGACGATGGAATAGACCTCACAATAGTCTCCGCATACCGATCGTACCAAACCCAGCAAAGCACATATAACTATTGGCTCCAATACAATGGCGGCAACCAAAGCCTCACCGATCAGGTATCCGCAAGACCTGGGCACAGCGAGCACCAGCTTGGAACTGCAGTTGACTTCAGCACCCCTGAAATAGGAAACGTAGTAGGGGAAGCGTTTAATTCAACCACTGCAGCGAAATGGCTTGCAGAAAATGCAGAGAAGTTTGGGTTTACACTGTCATACCCGGAAGGAAAAGAAGAAGAGACAGGGTATGCTTATGAGGGATGGCATTATCGGTTCCGCTAACTTATAGTGGGAAGGATTCTCGCAATACAGCAATCAGCAGCTAACGAAGTATCAGTGTTAAAGAGGTTTCATTAGATGATATACTCTAGCATGGTAATTTTATTAAAAAAGCCAGCCTCCGAAAAGAATATTGAACTTGCTTCAAAAGACCTAGAAGGGTATCTTAAATTCGTTGTGGACATTGATAAAAGGATAATGACGATTGGTGGACAGAGACATGCTGAAGGTGAGTCTGTTTTACTTGAAAATTGATCAGATCAGAGTTCGCTTTGGGGAGAAGGAATAGACACTGAGTCCGGCATAATAGACTATGATTCTATTATTAATATAAGGACAAATGACAACAACCCAAGCCGAGAAGTGCTATCTACAAAAATAAGATCAGAAGTAGATAAACAATTAAAAGAATTCAACCTATGTCCGAACTAACGACAAAGGAAATTAATCTCGACCTATCCAACAATATCGCAAGAATTGCGAGATTTCTTGAAGAAGAGAACAACAAACGAGTAGAGCAGTTCATAGCAATCTCCCAAGAGGCACTAGATGAGATCAACAACAGAAAATTAAATTACAGCATAGCAAAAGCTGTTCATAATTTCGAAATGACTTTAAATGAGTTCCGCTCAAATAACGATAACGGTAAACAGAAAAACCTCAGTGAAGATTTCTATACCCACTCAAATATAATCAGAGCAAGAGCAGTGTTTGCTTAAATAAAGGCGGAGTGCTCTGCCACCTAGCCCCTTCATGATTAATCACCTTTATAGGACAAGCCTTTGGCTTTAACCGCTTAACCAAGTATAAAGTCAAATAGAAAATCAGCGATTCAGGTTCAACTTTCAATAGCGACATGAGCCGACTACACACCAGCACATCTCACACTATAAGCTGGCAGGGCAGTCCCATAGTATTGACCTTTCAAATATTCTATCGTATAATAAGCCAGCTTAACTAATAGCTTAAAAATATGTTTAAGAAATTGGCAAAATTTAGTGGAATTATAACGGCAACTGGCTTTGTTTTTTTAGCTAATGCCAGCGCTGTTTTTGCAGATGGATCTCCATATTCACCTTACTCGCCTTATTCTCCATACGGAGGACATAAGCCTGTTGATACTGGTCTAGTAGGTGCTTCAGACTTGATCATCGGTGCGGGTGTAGTTGCTTATATAATCGGACTGGTGTTTATTCTCAACGGAAACAAGCTTAAAGGGCTTTTGACGAAGTAGTCAGTCTCATTCTAAAGAACCTTTTATAGCGAGGAAGGGAGATGGCTTTGACTGGTGTGGTTTAAGACATGTCTCTTTCATATGAAAGGACAACTGCACCAGAGGAGGAATCTCATGGAAATGGAATGGCTTTTCGTTTTATATGCCCTCGTAGGTATAGCCATAAGGCACGTAAGAAATCTCCAAAGGAAACAAGTGTATTACGCATACTTGATTCTTGGGATCGCTTTACTAGTGGTCTATTTCCTTTCCAGATAACTCTTTTTCACCCCCTCCGAACTTTTCCTCTATGAGAAATATAGTTCGGAGGGAGGACAACTTTTATTCCATCTAGTGTATACTTTCCCAACTAATATCTTTCAATATGCAAACTATGAAGCCAACACTTAAAAAGATGTTCTTTAATGCCTTGGAGCTAGATAAAAGAAACATTATTGACCTTCTAGAACCAAACCCCAGTGCGAAACTTCTCGATCTTGGATGTGACGATGGAGAATGGACAAAGAAGCTCGCAAACATAGTAGGAACAGAAGATTACCACGGTCTAGATATTGTTGGAGAACGTCTTCAGATTGCAGCGAAAGAAAATGGAGTACAAACTAAGCTAGGTAACCTCAACCAGGGGCTTCCATGGGAGAACAATACCTTCGACGTTGTTCATTCAAACCAAGTGTTTGAGCATCTGTGCGATCTTGACCAATTTATAAGTGAAATCTACAGGGTACTTAGCCAGGTGGCTATGCGATAACCTCTACAGAAAACCTCTCTAGCTGGATAAATATCGGGGTTCTTTTCTTCGGATGGCAACCATTTAGCCTCGGTTTGGCAAGCAGAGAAGGGTTGGGCGTTGGAAATCCACTTGCACTTCACAGAGGAGAAAAAATAGAATTTCCTAGTTGGTTGCATATGAGGGTCTTCGCTTATCGTGGGCTTAAAGAAATTTTCGAATTACACAAGTTCGAAACAGAATCCATAGTTGGTGCTGGATACTTTCCACTTCCTGCAGTCTTCAAGAAGTTAATGTTTTTATTTTGTTTGTTTTTGACTGGAGCTGTCTGGGCTTTTTTGTTTGCCCCAAAGGGGGCTCTCAGAATTGGGAGTTTTAAAGTGGAGTTCCCACTAACGATTCCCAAAATCTCATGGGAGCAAACTGACCCAGAGAGTTTTAATGGCTACCTTGGTTGGGGACCAAGGACAGCAGCAGAAAAAGCAGCCTTCCAATCGCTCGCCATGGGGCCGAGCGATCAAAGGAAATGGGAAATGGGCTGGGAAGCTGAACAAGTTGAGAGGTTTCTTCTCGCAAGCAACCTCAAAAAAAACACCTTGGTACATGTATCATGGTGCGAAAGGCTCCCGAAGAGAGGAGATGTGAATGTTCGCATTCAAGACCTCTCCGAGGTTCCATGCAACTCAGCTTTCCTCGCCACCTGGCCAGCCCCCGGGCTCCCCACCTGGTCTCCCCCCTAACACACCCTCTTGGAACCGATCCGGCTAATGCGCACTAGCGTAACAAAAATTAGCCGGATCGGGAAAAAGAATTCAATACAACGACAGGGGTATGCCGAGACCCTATAGTATTGACGTTTGGCAAAGGAAATGGTATAGTATTCTTAGAGATTGATCTTTGAAAAATACCGTTAGAAAAGACATAACTGTGGGTTACAAACCCTTAGATATGTCTCTTTTATAAGAGACGATCTTTTACATAACTTGCATACAGGTAGTAACTTTGTATCTTTTGATATAAGTCTATTTGTCTAATGCAAGACTTCTCGGAATAAGGCAAAAGAGGGGAACTTCCTCCACGATCTTTTGCAATGGCTGTCTCGCAATCTTTGTTCATCAATCTGGTGACTAAGGATTGCGAGGCGAAAGCCCACCCACCTGTTCTTGGGTGTCCCATTTGGGATAGCAAAAAATCAAACAAAAATTATTCTTTGTCACAGGGACAAAGAATAGGAGATTTCTTTAAGGAGGAATCAAATGCGACGCTTTATAATCGTTTTGGGGTCCGTTGTCGTCCCGTTTTCGTTGGTTATGGCAATCCTTTTCACTTTCGATGCCCACATCACTATCGAGCACGATCCCGTACAAATTACGGAGGTCATAGATGGTGAGACAGTGGTGACAGAGAGAGAATCTTACACAGAAGTCATCAGTCTGAAGGGATGGATTGAGGGCATACTGGAAGGAAGTGGAACCATGACACTCACAGATGTAGCTATGACTGCTGAGGTTACCGATACGGTTGGTGGCCCTGCAGCCCCCCCCGTCGGTGGCGGTCCTGCAGCTCCACCTGCTGCGTTTGTTGGGTATGTCCTCGTGGTCAACCACATCCCCTTAAGTGCACAGGAGAATCGTGTCCTGAATCCTCTCTGTGCCGCCACAGCATGCCAAACGGTTTCGACCTGGGCAGAGGCGATGAGACTTCTCCTGGTTGACTACAACCCCAATGATGAGATCCATTGCAGCTGGCTCGATGGGGAACGATTCAACACAACCCCAAACCGGGGGGGGGAGTTCAACATTCCAATCCAAGAGGTGGCAAAGGTTGACAATTATTGGCATGGGGATCCTTCTTTTTGCAGTACCTGGATCGACCCAACTGTCGCAACACTCCTCCTCCCTTAGCCCCACCCCGAGAAGTAAGAAACCCTGCCGCGCACAAGCGCAACACTGATTTTTATCAGCGCGCGGCAGGGTCCTTCTTCTTACCCTTTTCACAAACTTCCCAAATAAAACCAATTCAACTACAATCTATCCAATATGGATTTTAAGAACATCATTAAATACAAGCATCTTGACCGAATTCTATTCCTTCTGGTCCTTGTCTCATCGATTTTTGTAGCGTTCTACAAAATTCTAGATATTCCCCCTGGAGTTCAATACGATCAGTTACGAGCTGTTTTAGTCCCCGAAATAATAGCCAAAGGTATCAGCAACAACTTCGGGATAAGACAATTCGTAGCTTTCTATATTCTAAACGGTTACTGGGCGTATTACTTAGTAGACCTTTTTAGAACAACATTGTCAGTAGATGGAATGATTATCGCAGGCAGAATTCCCAGCGCACTTTTTTTTATTATGTCCTCAGTCGTCTGGTGGAAGATACTGGTTGAATTACGAAGGCCGCTTGTTGAAAGACTTATTTTTTTCTTAATATTCATACCAAGCGGATATTCAATCGTCTTCAGTCACTATATCCCTCTTATAGCAGGATATCTCTTTTTCTCTTCAGCGAGTATTCTTGCATTCATCAAATTTCTTAACTCAAAAAAAACAGATATCATTTATCTTTACATTGGCATTATTCTTGCCGTTCTAAGTACATACACCCACGGTATGTCTGTTTTTTTTATTCCAGTTTTTTACGGCTCTTTTCTGACACTCCTGATTCTTCTGAAGCGAGATCTGGTTAAGAAGCACTTGAAAAAAATCTTGAACTCGAAGCTGGCAACGTCAGTCAGTATTCTCTTAATACTTGGAAGTATAGCGCTTGTCTTATACCCGCTTGTGGAAGGTTATTTAGGAAAGGACCAATCAATTCAGGTTAGATACACATTCAGCGTTGTGTATCTTATCCAAGAAGGAGAGATTGATTTAATATTTAAAACTTATTTCCAAAAGCTTGGTGCGTATATCAGCCCCAATTCTCTTGTCACAGGTACAAGCATCGATAACGGAGCTCAGCCTCTTAGTAATATCCTCTGGTTTCAGATCAAAAACCCGAAATACAATCAGTGGTGGATAACAAACTTGGGACCATTTGGTTTTATTACTCTATCGCTTTACTTCGGAGGGCTATATTTACTGTACAAAACCTTCAAGAAAAAAGACATGAGCCAGATATTAGCCCTCTCACTCTTCTTGAGCTACCTTCTGCTTCCGTTTTTCCCCAATTTTGACAACCCCTCAATAGCGAAGACTATCCCTGCACTGATGTTTATTCCACTATCACTTTCACTACTTTCCACCCTAGGTAGCAATTTCTTTACAAAGCACAAAAAGCATTTCTATTATGGCATTCTCATTTTTCTAGCGATAAATATCTTTATTTCGTTCACTTACCTATACTCTGAGAGTTACCAGAAATCAGAGGCTGAAAAATTTGAATACAATTACCCGGCTGCTGTCCAGTACATTGCCCAAAATGCTAATTACCAGCATCTAAGGATCGGCTTTCACGACGAACTGTGGAATAACACTACAATGATTGAGTACTTCCTTAGCCCATATATATTAAACAGGGTCACATGGATTAACGAGTCGGCAATTCTTACAACTGACTCATTCGATTTAACTGAAGACAACTTTATACTTACCAAGTACCCCCAGGACATAGAGACGGTCAGGTCCACAGGAGTCCCATACAAGGTGCAAGAGTTTAATGCTCCTGCAGGAGAACAAGATCTTTATGTTATAGAACTAAAGCCTGAGCAATACGAGCCCAGTATTCGAAATGTTGAAAACACTGTCACAGCAAGTGTCACCCGAAACGCATCCGGAAAGATTGTATGTCTAAATCAACCTTACTCGCCTCAGTTTAAAGGGGATTATGAAGTAATTAAGCCCAGCTACCGTTATTACGACACTAGTCAGACCCAGTCTTTGTTCACCATAAACGACTGTGAGATACCAAGCAGACAACAAGTTTATTTATTAGATCCATACAACGTCAAATTAAATGGAAACGAATTATCCAGCCAACCTCCAAATGCGGACCTCCACTTTGAAGAGCAAGAGTTTTCACTTTCCGAAGCAACAGATATTCTCGATATCAAGCTGTCTCCAGAGGGTAAATCAACCTTCCTGTTCAAATCAACACGCAACTTGTCAGAGAAACTAAATATAGAGGGGATAAACGCCTACCTAGTCGATGACACATGGAAATTCATTGCAAGTGAAGAGCTCAGTCTTATAAGATTCGACCTTCCACTGGAGAAAGTAGAAGGAACTTACTACATAGAATTTGACTTCACCCGCTCTGAAAGAGGAGATGCAGACATAACCATAACTGACAATTTCACAAGACAGATTATTCCCATACCATCGATGAGAGACTACCTTAAGGGGAATCATAATACTTATTCAACAGTATTCTCCCTATATGATAGTGCTTCTCCAGAATTTACAATAGTGCTTGGGCATAATTCTCCTCTTCTAGACAGAGCAACTAAGCCAGCACAGATGGAGCTTTCAAATTTGAAGCTGATCAAACTATCCGGTAGTAACATTCTTTCCAGTTTTCCTTACAATGCAGAGACAGTTGGACAGATGCAGGGGACTGACCTTTTAAATGAAACCCTTGTTTTCAGCTCGAGCAGTATTGGAAATCTTGAGAGTAACAACATTAACCAGGCAGAAGATAGCTTGATATTATTTAATATTCCCTTCAACCCAAACTTTAGGCTTAAAGATGGATTAAACGAAATCGCTGAACCAGTAATGATAAATGGTTGGCTACAAGGTTTTTATTTTAGAGATTCATACAAAGGTTCTGTAACAGTTGTAAATTCTTCTTATGGCTACCTAGTGCTAGTAACCATTGCCTCCGTCTTACTCTATACTCTGATTATGATCCCTTTGCTGATTCCACAGCAAGATTTAGATACTTCTCAAGTAAATCAACCACCACTTTAGGACTGTACTTATCAAAGTCTGTAAGATTATTCTTTTTAAAAAGCTCGAGATTAGATTCAATAAGGATTGTCTTCAGCTTTTGAACAACTATCTCATGGTTAAAAGGATCAACCAAATAGCCGTTAAACCGATCTTTCACAACGAAAGGTACTGCTCCTTTATTACTTCCGAGTATTGCAAGACCTGCAGACATTGCTTCCACATATGTAATTCCAAAAGATTCCCCTGAATACGACAGTAAGCAGAAGAGATCAGACATTCTGTATAGTGAATTCTTATCTTGCTCTGAAACACGTCCAGTAAATGTCACATTATTAATAATCTTCAGTTCTTCGACAAGTTTTTCCAACGGTCCTTGGTATGCTCCTCCGCCAGCGACAACTAGATGGAGCTCTCTTGATCTTTCAGGTGTATCAGCTAGTAGCTGTGCAAATGCTTTGATCAAAAACTGTATGCCCTTATATTCAACTACTCTTCCAAAGCACAGGATCAGTTTCTTAGTTTCAGGTATTGAATACTTTTGCCTAGTAGACAGTAAATGATCAGTCTCTACGTATGGAATTGGTAAAACAATAGGTAGGAGGGTAGGGAGGGCTTCTTTTTCCTGTCCCATATCAATAAAGAAATCTTCGTACATTCTAGTATGAATTACGATTACGTCAGTTTCTTTTACGAATATTTTGCCAAGTGTTTTATCATAAAAACTTACCAGCCAAGAAGGGAAATTATAATTTGGAGCATAGTTTGGAAGACCTAAAAAAGGCAGCCTGATAAGTCCAAACATTTTCATAAGAGAAGACATCCAAGTAGTAGCATAGCCGTAAGTGTAGATCATGGCGACATCATAGCTCTTCCTTTGTTTAAATAGCTCCACAAACATACCTGGAGCCAATGTTAAAGGATCTTTAATTAGCCTTATCCCTTTAAACCGATGTACCTTAACACCCTCGAAGTCAGATTTGGCGTCACTAAATCTCTCATTGCCTTGAGTATCGACAAAATCAGTAGTAAATACTGTAACTTGATGGCCTCTCTTCACCAGCTCTTTAGAATATTCTCTAGTAAGCACTTCAACCCCTCCAAAAGCAGGATGAAAGCGATTTGCAATGAATAGTATTCTCATTAAAATCCTTTATTACCTTATCTATCTTTCATGATATTATATTTCCTATGGAACAGGAAATGAACAAGCAACAGATTTTAGTAATATCTTCGTACCCACCAAAAGAAAAGCTTGTTGATGAAAAGGTTGGGGGAGTTGCATATTATTTAAAGAACTTCGTAGATCAAATTGAGTCGATTAGATTCACAATCCTGAGCGAAAAATTCAAGACTGTGCCTAACGCTGAATTTAATGATACAAAGGGAAACAAAATCATCCCAACATGGGATAAAAACGCGATACTTTCTATTTTTGCGACACTCAAACAGATTAAAAGACAGAAATACCACTCTGTTGTTGTCAACTACGACTTTGGAGTTTTCGGAGGTACAAAATCTGCTGCAATATTTCCATTCTTCCTTATACTTTTAAGACTGAAACATAACAAGATTACAATCATCCAGCACTCAGCACTTCAAGATCTCACAAAAATGGCGGGTCACCTGCAAATGTCTGAGACAGATTTTAGACTCAAAATCTACGGTATCGGGATCAAACTTAACTTTGTCCTCTTTTTAATCTTGTGTAACAAAATCCTCCTGTTAGAGGAAGAGTTTAAAGAAAGACTTTTGAAACTTCCGTTCGCAAAGGCTTCAAAGATATCAGTAGTTCAACACCCTATATACAATCCTCAACCCTCAACTAAGCTGGATCTAACACCACCAGCTCAGATAAAAAGGGGGAAGTTCAATATTCTCTTTTTCGGATTCTTAACATGGTATAAGGGTGCAGACTGGATTGTGAGAGCAACAATTGAGCCTGATTGGCCAGAAGAGGTTAATCTCATCATGGCTGGCGGTAAGACAATAAACCTTGATAATGACGACTACTACGAAAGCCTTCTAAAGCTCATATCTAAATCCCAATTTACCCAACATACCGGCTTCGTGAGCGATGAATCGATAGGCCGCTACTTTACTAATGCAGATATTATTGTCTTGCCCTACAGGGTACTGATGGCTTCAAGTGGCCCTCTAGCCTGGGCGATTGCATACAAAAAACCATTCTTAATTTCCGACAAGTTACTTGCATATACCAAGGCAAAAGACATGCAGAAGGGGATGGAGAAGCTTGGAATTAATCCAACAGATTTTAGCTTCACTACAAAAGATTTTAAGAGCCTCGTAGACAAAATACTAGAACTAAAAAACAATCCCAACAAACTTGCCAAGTTATCCGAACTATCTCATTATCTGAACAAGACGAGAAACCTCAAGTTTCTTGCGAATGAGTTTGGAAAGGAGTTACTAAAATGAAGTGGAGCAATTTGTTTAAAAACCACGCTCACAAGATCATTGTTGCTTTGATACTTGTGGTTATTGTTGTTACAAACTTCCAAACAGGTAAATTTGTAATGGGATTTGACAATATTTCACCCTATTTTGGAATCCAACCGATTTTAGCTAAAACTTTTGACAATAGCGCCCGTCACTTTGTCTCGTTTAATCCTCTTGTCCTCATAACACCAGTCTTTTCTTTTATGAGATTAGTTGGAATTCCTCCATGGCTTATTTCCCAGCTATTTTTGTTCGGAAGCCTCATTATGGGAGTGCTCGGAGCAGCAAGGCTAACTGAGAGCTTTCTTATAAGGGATAAAAGCAGAGGGCGACTCGGATATACCCTCGGGGGACTGTTTTATTTGACGACACTTTTCACTTATTGGGTGTTTAATCAGCCGAATTTCCTGTTTGTAGCTGCTTACGCAAGCATACCTTGGACCATAAGGTACCTATCACAGATCATATCAGTGAAGATAGGAAGAAAGACGGTTTTAAGCTATTTCAGAAATACATCTTTGGCTAATAAACTCCTCCATCTTCTAGTTTTAATCTTATTCCTTCAGACTTCACTTAACCTGACGGCATTCGTGACTTACACTTTTTCAATAATCGTTATTTCAGTAGTAGTTTCAAAAAAGGTTCATTACAATGTTGCGCTAAAAAGAGCACTATTATTCGGGGGGATTTTCTTTCTTTCATGGTTTACACTTTTACAACTTGAACTTCTGGTATCAGGTAATTTCATCTTTGTCGGAAGTCTTTTCTTAGACCATATCACGGAGTTGAAAGGTAACCAGCTCACAGATACCATAACCGAAGGCATCCGTTCTTCTGGATACCTTAGAGGAGGAATTGTTAATACAATACTCTTTGCGGGAAGCTGGATGGAAGCACACGATACAACAAATACACTCTTACTTCAGAGCTACACTCTTTACAATAAGACTGCTGTTCAGATTATGGGTTTGATCCCATTCATTGCAGGAATGGGATCACTTGCTTTTCTAAGAAATGGCATGAGAAATAAGAAGCTTATTATTGGACTTGTTGCAATAATGATTTTGGGGATTTTTATCTCAAGCAGACTGTTTCTAAGTATTACTGAGCATCTTCCTTACATAAATATAGCTTTACGCTGGAATGCAAGTAAATTCTGGCCCCTAACCGTTATCCCACTCGCAATTCTCCCGAGCATAACCATTGTCCGGATCTACAATAGAATTAACTTCAAAGGGCTTCTACTTGCAGCAGTACTAGCACTGCAGCTATTATATATTTCTCCCATACTAAAAGGTGATCTATTTTCAGAACTCCTTGTTAACAGACTTCCAGATAGATATTTACTCCTAGCAGAAAGTCTCAACAACCAGTACAAAGACATGCGGGTATTCTATTTACCAACACCTCAAATAATATACATGTATAGGTACGAATGGGGTTACTTTGGATCAGACTTTCTGGGGTATATGACAAACGGAAATCTCGAGAGTAGGGGAGTAGTCAGCTATTTCTACAACGTAGATGAGTATAATTCAGTAGAAGAGTATTTTGCAAAGTGCGAGCTGGAAAAGATTAAAAACGTTGATTTAATAATTTTCGATACTTCCCTCGACCAAGATAATAACTGCAGTTATTCAGGCGGAAATGAGCCATTATTAATCAATCTTTAGGCAGTCAGAAGCCGAAACAAAGGCTTCTTATGGGTACCCAGACCATTTACAGAAATCCTATAGTATGATAGAATGGGGCATGATAAGTCTAATACTACCTACATACAATGAGGCTAAGAATATTCCTTTGCTGGTACCTCTAGTGAGTCAATTTCTTGCAGAGATCAAGCATGAAATCATTATTGTTGATGACAACAGCCCTGACGGCACAGCCTTAGAGGCAAGGAAGCTTTCAAGAGCTGGTTTTCCCGTAAAGGTAATCGTTAGGAAGTACGAAAGAGGACTCGCAAGTGCAACAGTTAGAGGCTTTGAAGCTTCGAAATATCCTATACTTGCGGTTATGGATTCAGACTTACAGCACAACCCAAAGTACCTTCCACTTCTGTACAAAGCAATTCAGAATGGGGCTCAGATGGCAATTGGAAGCAGGTACACGAAAGGCAGCGCATTTGACAATTGGCCATTACACAGAAAGCTTATATCCAAGCTGGCTTTATTGGTTACAAGGCCTCTATGCAAAGTGAAAGACCCGCTAGGACAATTCTATATGGTGAGGAAAGATCTAATTAAAGATGTGAAGTTTGAAAAGAAAGGTTTAAGATTGTCGTTAGAGATTCTTGTAAAAATGAACTTCACAAATGTAGTTGAGATCCCAATCAAACTAGAAGACAGACACGCAGGCGAGAGCAAGGTTTTATCCTTCAAGTCAGCATTCAAAGAGCTTAAAATGACTTTAGTTTTATACTTATGGAAGTATGGACGATATATTCCACAAATTCTGAAGCAAGGTATTTATAATTGGGCAATCAAAGGTCTATAATATCGATACAGATGAAGCCTAAATCTCCCCCCCCAATCTCAATCTCCTCCACATCACTCCACGAAAGCTAACCATCTTTCTTACCAGCTTTCCTCCCAGCAAAACTACAAGAGGTGGCAGCACAATTTAATACCGTCCAAACAGACCTCTCAAATCGAGGAATCTCGCCAGACGCGATTGACCTTGGAATCTGCCTTAGGCCAGAATCGATAAGAAACCTCGGCGCTGGAGTTATAAACCGAATCACCGGTCTCGCAGATTCAGAAGTCCCTCCAATACACAGCATAGAAATACCAGACCGATACTCTTTTCCTGGTATTATTGAAAACACATTAAACGAACTCGCCATAGGACTGCGAACTGGGTCACTAACTTCAGGTGCAAGACAGGCATTTCAAAGGCTGATGTACTTTGGTTCCCAGCCGGTTTCATATGATGCAAGACTCGCACTTCAAGAAACCGCACTAAACTTGCTCGGTCAACAAACCCAAACATCGGTGAAATTAAGAGTAGGAACCCGTTTTCTTACAGACCCTCACGATGCTTACTGCATCAGAGAAGCGGTTAGCCATGCAACTTATACTCTAATGGGACCTGTTAAAATCTTAGTCGAGCCAGACTACTTGAGAGATCAGAGCCTTGAATCATTTTTACAAAAAATGAAAGATGCACAAGCAAGACAACCGTTTGACAAGCTAGAGCTTTCGCTTTCTCTGGATATCGCATCACTAGTAATGATGATTATCAGGGAGAATCCAAGCTACACTTATTCAGATGCCTTAAGCAAAATCGTGACATTTGTGTTAACAAATCCAGAATTAATAGGTGAAATTGAAATATCTCCTTTCGCAACCGATGATAATCCCGAGAATCACACATTTGGACAAAAAACGGCCATGTCAGTAACAATGGGAGTACCGTTAAGTGTATCCACTTTACGACTTCCTCATGTAGGTCAGATTTTAAGTTATTTAAGACTATATGGGCACCGACCTGGAATCCTCTTCAACACCCATCCTGCAGACATCTCAAACGGTGATCTCGCAGAAACCATAAACGGTGTTTTACGTTTAAGATAAACTCCGGATAAAAGCCCATATCAAAGCCTCCCTCAAGCCATTCCTTCTCGTCCTCCTCAAACCCACTCAAGCCAACCGCCAAAAGCCACCAGAAACCTTCCAAAACCCTACCTCAAAGGGGAACTTTTGTTTGACACACCCCTTTCTACTATATATATTGGTAGAGAAAGTATTAATAACTTCTAAACTGCCTTATAAACTATGGCCAACTCAGACTTCAAATTCCCTGAAGATCTCAATCAGATCTTCAATCTTACTAAAGACCAGGTGATGCAAATTGCAAGTGACCTTGAAACTCAAGGCGATGCTGATTCTAAAGAAATAGCAGAAATGCTTCGAGGCCTGGACGATGACTTTTTCAAACTCACCAAAGGCCAAGATCGACTCACGAAACTCATTGAGTTTCTCAAAAGTAGGGGAGTCAGCGAAGAAACAGTCTTAGATATAGTGGGTAAGGTTACAGATGTCGCACTGTTAAGATCTGAAGACAAAATCAGCAAAGCGATGCCACCTGAAGTAAAAGCTAAGTGGAACAATCTTTTACTCCACAAACCCAATGTCCTCCAGCAATTCGTTTTGCTTAATCATTTCTGTGAAGCTGTCATGCAAAAAACCTTTGACGATGTATTTGATGCCGAATTAGAAACCGCAACAAAAGAACTTACCCAAGCAATTGAAAAAGAATCTGAAATTGTAATGCACCTATCTCAGCTGCCAAAAGAAGACTTCGAAAAGGTCGTTGCTCTGTTCGATGAAGGCAACGAAGAAGAAGCAATTGCCTTAATTTATCAAGCAAAGAAAAATGCCAATGCCCAATCCATTTCGCAGAGCTAGCGGTCCTGCAACTATAGACACCAAAAAACTTCCCAACGAAGCACAAGCAAAAAGCCATGAAGCAGCAGACCTTTTACAGGCGGCAGCAATTGTCCCACACTATCTTGCTGATACTGGTGTTCCGAGCCATCTTAAAGACGTCCCAGAAGCTCAGAGGCCTCAAGTCACTGATCCAGCTTTAGTTTATGAAAAGGGTAAAACTAAGAAAGCTGAACTAGCAGGAGCGGTACAAGAAGCTCTAAAGATTGCTTCTACAGATATGATGGAAGCGGTAAAGTGGGAGAATACAGGTGAGAAGAAGGCTCGTCAAGGACAGCTGTATGACAAGGATTCCAACCATCCCGCAGCAGATATGGAGATCGAGAAAATTATGGAAAACCCTGATCCGCTTCTAGAGATTGATCCTGCTGAAGATCTCAGATCAATGGGAGCAATCGAATTCACTGCTAAAGAGGTGGTCGATGGGATTTATGGCAAAGATTCAGCGGGAAACAACTTTTCTTCAAAAATAGAAGAGCTTATCCAAAGTAAGTTTGGAGTAGATCCTAGTACACTAGTCGCATTAAGAAATGCAGCTGTATTTAATGATATTAAAGCAGCAGTTGCTGGATTATCTCCTGAGTCTACTGGCACACCGCCGACAGTAAACGATACTCATGCCCAAGAAATAATTGCAGCAGCAATCTTTATAAGACTTACTGACCCTCATGCAGTAGAACAGTTTCTAGGGCTTCTCAATTCTGCGAACCCTAAAGATTTTTTTAGAGACGACTCATTTAAGAAAACCGTTCAGCTTCTTATTCAGAAAAAAGCCATTGACTTGGCAGCTGCCGATCCAGCACTTGCACCATATTTGAGAGACACCGTTGTAGGGGCATACTCAGCAAACAGCAGAGCAAATGTAAAGGCTAATCGAAAGGTACTTGTTAATAGAATGAATGGCAAAGTAACGACGCTTACACTCAATCATACAGATACATCAGTACCGACGCCGACAACAATTAACACGAAAGCAGCATCAACCCAGCCGATCACAAACCCCGCAGGTGGCTATAGCCTCAATGTAACCGATAACAACGGCGTTGGTCAGATTAACGACTGGATCAATTCTGGTGAAGTCCTCTACAAAGGCATAACAGCAGCCCCAGGAGGAGCAACCGGAGCAGAAGCCAAAAAACTCCTCGAACAAATGGATAAAGCGATTCGAGCAAATAATGGTAAGAATGGTCGAAAAATAATTGCAATTGGGCTTAAAGGAGCTCGTGGCATGGGTGACAGTACTAAAAGTCACCGGGAAAGAACTATGGCAGGCCTAAAGGCAAGTCGAGCAATTAAAGAGCTTCCGACTTCAGATACTGAAGTCAAGAAGCTTGCCCAAGAATTCGACAACACGGCAAACCCTGAATACGCTGTTGAGACTATACAAAAAATAGCCCTTGAAAAAGCAGTGACCGAAATTGAAGCGAAAAAAGCCGGTCCTCCTCCAGATCCGGAGCTTGCAGCCTTAGATATAACTGCACTCAGAGCACTGGTAGAAAGTGACTCTCAGAACCCAGTTGTATATGACAGGCTACTCTCAGTAGCAGCTGTAGACAAAGCCCTTGCTGACAAAGTCGCAACTCTTGTCCAGACGGCAATATTGGCAAAAGGGATAAAAGATATTGCGAAAGAGAAAGCACCAAGAGGTAAAGATATAGATAAGCAAACAATGTATGGGCTCTTTTCACACTTTATCATGGAGCCGATCGCAACTGGTGGAGCAGCCAGACCTGAAGCCCTTGCTGAGAGCCTTATGGATCTCTTCTTTGATAAAGACCCTTCAAGCCTTACACTCACAGTACCAAACGCTGCAGGATCGATGCTTAATGATCTTCGACTCGCAGACCAGGCAGCAGGCGAAACAATTCCAACAGGCGAACTCAAAGTTAAAGCATACGGCAGTAAAGAAAATGAAGCCCTTAATCGCATGTGGAGCGGGCTGCGTACAGTCGCCCACTTCAAAATGGCTGCAGATATTCTTAATCGAGCTAAAACAGGAGCAAACTTTGACCCTGTTCTTCAGAAGCTTGGTTATGATCTAACAACCTTAACTCCAGCAGATAAGGCACAGCTTGAACAAAGACTAAAAGAAGCCGCCGGCACAGTTGCAAACCCCAATCTAGTCGCAGGTAAAACAATCAAAGGCCTAAGCGATGGCCGGATCAACGGTGATTTGGAAGCTCTTTCAACACCGTATGCGACAAACCTCAAATATCTGCTTGAATATGTCAGGTCTGGAAAATCTCCTGAAGAGACAAGAAAAGAGGCACTATCTACTACTGTCGCAGACTTCCTCGATGCAGTAGAAAGAGTCGAGGTACCAAACCCCGCCAACCCAGGGGAAATGGTTCCAGCAGGTGAGATCCCAGGGATACAAAGTTCAGAAGAAATCGCTGCAACAGTTGAAGCACTGGAAGATCCGACTGAAAAAGGCTGGCTTAAAGGAGCCTTAAAGAAGATCTGGAAGAACAAGTCAAAGTATCTAAAACAACTTGGAGTCAGTTTGCTTTACACTGCAGGAGCGGCCGGTATTAGTGCAGTCGGAGGAGCACCTTTATTGTTAGCAGCGGGAGGCCTAATGAGTATATATGGTGCTGTAAAAGCTGTACAAGGAGTAAGAAAAGCTAAAGCTGCTTTAGGTAGTAATGCGAGCTTATCTAAATTTAACAAGTACTCTTGGGGTGCTGCAATCTTCGGTGGCGCATTATCTGGTATTTCAATGGCGGTTCCACTACCAGGTGTAAGTTGGGGACTTAGAATAGCCGGAGATGTTGTGTTAGAAATGGTAAAGGCAAAAATCGAATACGAAGGTGACCTAGATGCATACAAACTCCTCAAAGATAAGGTCGTAGCCTACGATGGGAAAGTTGAAACGCTACTTAAAGACACAACAAAAATTCCTGATGCTGACCTTGCACGAATAGAGAGCCTATTTTCAATTACTGTTCCTGTAGGAGCGACAAGAGATCAAAGAGTTTCTCAGGTCCTTGCAGCACGAGAAGCAGCTAGAAACAGAGGAAACAGAGTCCTCCTTAATCAATTTGGAGAAATCGTAAAAGCACAGCTCAAAGAAGAAAAATTTGAACTCCAAAGAGGCCTTCTTGAAGCAAAAGTTATAAAGGGAGACGCAGCTCTCACTGCAACCGGTGCTCATGCGGCATACAATGCAGGGAAAATTATAACCGCTACGGTTGGGACTGCTGCATTGAGAGCTCTAGCAGCTTATACAGAAGCAGGGAAAAACGTCCATGCGATAGAAAAGTATCGAAGCAAAGCCAGCCTTGAAGAAATGAACAAAAAGGTTGACGCCGAATGGAAAGCTGAACATGGTGTAGATGCAGATGTTACTGACGTAAGGGAGTACTCATATACTGATGCAGCAGGAAATAGTCACGCTGGTTACGCAGTTGGCTTAGACCTAAGCGGACCACATGCAGCAGGCATGCACGATGGACAAACAGACGTATGGGTTCCAGTAGACCAGCACGCACTTCAGGCTCTTTCTTCGCACACAACACCTCCTGGTTTTGATGTAGATCAGTACTTACATGTCGACACCGGTCATATTGTTCTCGCTCAAGGAGCAGGAGCCAACCCCGAAGTAATGCATACAGTAGCTGCATTTGAACTCGGAAAACATGTTTCAGATATCGATGTAGTACAGCTTGGAACTCCAGGAGCTAATGGATTACATCTGACAGGAGCAATAATAAATCACGCTGCGGCTCAAAATCTACAAGCAGGAAGTGCAGTAGACGGAAAAGATATCCATATGTTCTATGAAGTAGATACATCTGGACATGTGCATGTCGGAACAATACAAGATTTAGATCAAGCAACCGCAATACATGTAGCAGCAGCAGGCGGAGGAGCAGTACCACAAGGAGTCCAGTCAAGCTTTACTGAAGCAATAAGAATCGAACGCCAGCCTGATGGACAGTATCATGTAATAAATAGTTTCGGCCAGAACGGTCATAATGTTCTGGTTCAAGATCTTACAACTGGTCAAACTCTACTAAATTCAGGAGCTTCAGTTGGCGGTGGAGGTTCTCTGCCGGGTGTCTTCAAAATAACCCAGGACTGGAGTGCAGATATGGCCGAAGAAGGCGTTGCAGAAAATAGTACTATTTGGGGAAATCTTGCAAGAATAGGACGTGAATCTGGATTATCAGATGGAGACTCGGGAAGATTCGCAAATGAAGCTTGGGCAGAAATGCAACAAAACGCACCTCGCCCAGATAATTATCACACAGTACATATTGGAGAGGAAATTAACTTAAACGTGCTCGCTCCGAACTCACTTGCTAAATGGGGAGCAGTTGTAAACGGAACCTCCGGAACTGCTGGTGGGCAGTTTGACCTTGCACATCAGATGGGCACATATGACACTCATGAGATCCCTATGATCAATCTAGGCGATCTAGGGAACCAAGTAATTGGCGGTGCAGCTTCAGCATGGGGCTTACCGGGGCCTTCAGACATTGGGAACCCCGCTTCTGACAACATCCTAAGTACTGCAGGAGCACTTGTTGGTCCAGCGGCTGGAGGCTTATTAATGGGCGCTTTGGTTGCAAATGATATTAGTCAGAATGCAGTCCCGGGCGGGATGGGAACTGTAGGAGGAGGTAATCCGCCAGCAGCGCCGACACCACCGACACCACCGACACCACCGACACCACCGACACCACCGACACCACCGACACCACCGACACCACCGACACCACCGACACCACCGACACCACCGACACCACCGACACCACCGACACCACCGACACCACCGACACCACCGACACCACCGACACCACCGACACCACCGACATCACCGAGCCCATCACCGAGCCCATCACCGAGCCCATCACCGAGCCCATCACCGAGCCCATCACACCCATCACCCATCAGCCCATCACCGAGCCCATCACCGAGCCGCCATCACCCCCATCACCGAGCCCATCACCGAGCTCACCGAGCCCATCACCGAGCCCATCACCGAGCCCATCACCAGGCCCATCACCGAGCCCCATCACTGAGCCCATCACCGAGCCCATCACCGAGCCCATCACCAAGCCCATCACCGAGCCCGTCACCGAGCCCATCACCACTGAGCCCATCACCGAGCCCATCATCACTGAGCCCATCAGCACCGAGCCCATCACCGAGCCCATCACCGAGCCCATCACCGAGCCCATCACCGAGCCCATCACCGAGCCCATCACCGAGCCCATCACCGAGCCCATCACCGAGCCCATCACCGAGCCCATCACCGAGCCCGTCACCGAGCCCATCACCAGCCCATCACCAGGCCCATCACCGAGCCCATCACCGAGCACCATCACCATCACCGAGAGCCATCACCGAGCTCCATCACCGAGCCCATCACCGAGCCCATCACCGAGCCCATCACCGAGCCCAGCCGATCCACTGAGCCCATCCGAGGTATCACCGAGCCCATCCACCCACCTCAACCGAAATCATCACCGAGCCCATCACCAAGTACCACCAACCGAGCCCATCACCGTTGTCCATCACCAAGCCCATCACCGAGGTACCATCAGCCGAAGTACCACCACCGAGTACCACCAGCCGATCACCAGCAGCCGTTGAACCACCAGCCGAGGTACCACCAGCCGAGGTACCAGGTACCGAGGAACCACCACCCGAGGTACCAGCCGAGGTACGAGGTACCAGCCGATGTACCACCAGCCGAGTACCAATCACCAGCCGAGGTACCACCAGCCGAGGAATCACCAGCCGAGGAATCCACCAGCCGAGGAATCACCAGCCGAGGAATCACCAGCCGAGCCGAGGAGGACCACCAGCCGAGGTAATCACCACCGAGGAATCACCAGCCGAGGAACCACCAGCCGAGGTACCACCAGCCGAGTACCACCAGCCGAGGTACCAGCCGATGTACCACCAACCGGTAAATCACCAGCCGAGGAACCACCAGCCGAGGTACCACCAGCCGAGGTACCAGCCGATGTACCACCAACCGGTAAATCACCAGCCGAGGAATCACCAGCCGAGGTACCACCAGCCGAGGTACCACCACCAGCCGAGGTACCACCAGCCGAGGTACCAGCCGAGGTACCAGCCAGCCAGAGGTACCACCAACCGGTAAATCACCAGCCGATGGATCAACCAGCCGTTGTACCCCAGCCGAGGTACCACCACCAGCCGAGGTACCACCAGCCGAGGTACCACCAGCCGAGGTACCAGCCGATGAACCACCAGCCGGTAAATCACCAGCCGAGGAATCACCAGCCGAGGAATCACCAGCCGAGGAATCACCAGCCGAGGAATCACCAGCCGAGGAATCACCAGCCGAGGAATCACCAGCCGAGGAATCACCAGCCGAGGTACCACCAGCCGAGGTACCACCAGCCGAGGTACCACCAGCCGAGGTACCACCAGCCGAGGTACCACCAGCCGAGGTACCACCAGCCGCCGCCGAGGTACCACCAGCCGAGGTACCACCAACCGGTAAATCACCACCAGCCGAGGAATCACCAGCCGAGAGGTATCAGAATCACCAGCCGAGGAATCACCAGCCGAGGAATCACCAGCCGAGGTACCAGCCGAGGAATCACCAGCCGAGGTACCAGCCGAGGTACCACCAGCCGAGGTACCAGCCGATGTACCACCAACCGGTAAATCACCAGCCGATGAACCACTAGCCGATGAACCACTAGCCGATGGATCAACCGAGGAACCACCAGCCGTTGAACCACAAGCCGAAGTACCACTAACCGATGAAACAACAGCCGTTGGAACAACAGCCGATGTACCAATAACTGGGAAATTCCCCCCCATATATTCTCTTCCCTCACTTCTAAGAACAAACTTGTTAAAAGGACAAGGAAGAGCCCTAGGAGAAGACAATTTTTATTATCCTAAAGGGACATCTAGAGGAGGACAACTAAGAGGAGAAGCCGGAATCAGCGCAGATGACTCAAGGATATTAGTAAGGAGAGGTGAAGAGTCTTACAAAGCTAGATACAAACTCGATAGAGGAAGCATTGTAATCCAAGGAGGAGGTTTACCTAAGAAAGCACGAAGGTTAATTAAATCGCTACTTATAGAAGGAGGCATGCCTGAAGAAAGAATTTCATTTCAGATGCCAACAACTGAAGTAAGACCACCCGATGAACCATCACCCGAAGTACCAACAACCGATGAATCAGCCGTTGGAACAACAGACGATGAAACAATCAAAGCTCCAGTTATTGTTAGTTCACCTTTAGAACCGCTAGATCGAGATGATGACATTCCTCTCCCAACGATACAGGGCTAAAGAGATCAACAACTACTAGGAATATACAGTTAAGAATAAAGATAAGAGAGAATATTACATACGTCATTTTAGATTAAGGTTCTTTGTCTTACTTTCAATTTTACCCACAAGTTTACTTCTTATACCTATTGCCTTGATATCAGTTATAATTGTGACTTTTAATGAGGGTTTCTGGCTAAAAAAGACTGTTGATTCCTTAATAAGTTCCTGTAAAGGGAGAAAAGTAAATTATGAGATTATTATAGTTGACGACGGATCTACAGATGGATCCACAAAATTCATTACTAACCAAAATAAAGAGTACTCAAAGGTAAAGTTATTACGAAATGAAGTAGGCCTTGGTGTGGCAAAAGCGAGAAACCTAGGGGCGAAATCAGCTAAAGGCGAGGTCTTTATGTTTGTTGATGCTCACATGATATTTCCGGAAAACCTTCTAAGTAAGGTTGAAAGTCGTTTAAAGAATTCGCCTAAAATAGCTATTCTAGGAATTCACTGTCTAGATGAAAGTCTTTACTCAGATTCACCGGATTTATCTACTATTAATATTTATACAAATTCTGACAGAACTTTTTTCTCTCCAAGATGGATAATACCCAAGAAAACGACACGCAGGATCTTTCGAGTTCCATTTGTAATTGCTGCAAGCCTTATCGTTAGAAGAGAAGTGTTTGAAAAGGTTCACGGCTTTGGAGATTATATTGAGAAATGGGGGCCAGAAGATCGTACATTTTCTTTAACAGCATACCTTTTCGGGTTTGACTGTTATTTTGATCCCAACATCTGGATATGGCATCGATACAAGAAAAACGAGGAGTTAAGCAATGAAGTGAAAGAGAAGAAAAATGATATCTATTTTAACATTATATCAGCGTGTTACTGTCTCTACGACCGACACCATTTTGATCTAGCATTAAACCAAATGATAAAAGGATTTCCAAGCCTTTATTCAAGCCCTTACTACAAAAAGTTTGTCCAAAAGAAGAGTACACTTAACAAGTATAAAAGCTTTGTTAATTCACACAGCACCAGAACAGTTACACAATTCGAAAGCGAATTTTCGGAGTACCTTCCTTACTTAGTCGATGAGGGACTAGCTTTAAGCTTCAAACACGCTAAAGAAGATCCTGACAAGGCATTGTCTGTTCTTTCGGAGATATTGTCACATCCAGTGTTATCAAATCCAAACGAAAACAAGAAGTACCTACCTTACATCTACTTTCGGTTGGCATTCGTTAATGGCGAGATGAAAAAGGAGAAGTTCTCAACACAAAAAAAGTATTTAGAGAAGTCAATTAGACACGACCATTTCTTCATCCCTTCATACGTGCTTTATGCCAGGTACTTATCCAGTCAGAAGGAGTATAAACATGCTCTCTCCCTCTTGTTCTCTGCAAAAGAGATAAGTCGCAACCACCTTTATCAAAGAGATAATTATTACACTGATCAAGACACTGATGCACATGCTTCAGTACCCTTCATTGAGGAGTTAATCGGATGGATATTGCATACTGATGTTGGAGAAAAATCCTCAAAAGCGGGCGATAAGTAAAAGCTTGGAGATAAACGATAAAGAGAATTCTACTGAAAGCAAAGAGGGGAATGATCTCTGATATATTGTCTAGACGGTATTCATAGGTGATGTTTGAATCCCTACCCAAATATGATTCAATGAAGGGTATAACAGGATACTCAATGGAATCTTAAAGAGAGCCTATAAAAAGAGGAATCTGTCAAAGTTTCGGGATGGATACTCCAGTCAACAGATTTCGATGGGTATATTTACTCAACTCTTGAAAAGTAATAAATACTACCCCAACGGATGCTTTTTCCGATGCTGTTCCTCCGCAAACTTATCACTGGCATGCACATACCTTGTAGTCGTATTTAGGCTTTCATGCCCGAGCAAAACCTGTATTGCGGCAGGGCTTGCGCCATTCTCTGCAAGATAAGTTGCGAAACCATGCCTCAAACTATGCGCCGAAGTCGGAACCTGAATCCCCAATCTACGTCTATAATCAGCGATCTTCTCTTGGAAATAATTAGTAGATATTCTTGCATCCCGTTTACCAGATCTCCTACCGCCAAAAGGAATAAAGAGGGCAGGGGAGTCGAATTTACTCAGGAACCCACTCGAGCGATAATTCTCTACTAGAACAATATTTTTATTGCCACCGGAAGCATCTTGAACTTCAGGAAGGCTGTTTGAGCTGCTTTGGACAAGATCCTGTGAAACACTTTTGTCCATATGCGTTTCACGATCAATAAGCTCTTTGCCATGATTACCTGAAGCATTTGCATAACGAAGTCTTACTGTAAGATATTTATCAAGCCAGCCAAGGGCTCTATCAGTCAGATAAACAAACCGTTGTTTCTTACCTTTGCCAAGAATAAACAGTTTTCCTTCAGAATTTATCTGTTCTAGGTCTAAACCAATTAGTTCAGAAATTCGCATTCCAGTTGAAAAAAGTATTTCCAGCATAGTCCGATTCCTCAATCCAATCTTAAAATCTTTTTCAAACTCGGTCGGACATTCAATGAGTTTCACCAGCTCTTCAAACTCTGCTACTTGAGATTTCTTCTTGATCGTCTTTATTAATTTGATCGCATCTGGCGGAATCGGGACTTCAAGTTCAAAGTCAATGCGGTATTTCAAATACGATCTCAAAGCAGAAAGCATCCGATTAATGCTCCGTGCATCAAGACCATTTGTTGACTTAGGCTTCTGCACACGAGTTTGTATAAGTCCAAGACTCCCGTAGACTTTTTTGTAAACGTCATCTAAGTAATTTCCTGATAAATCCGAATTTTGAGGCTCTTCAACAGGTATAGAACCAGTACTTGGATATATTTCGTTCGTTTTAGACCCCTTAGAGAGCCTCGCAACTGATTTCCCTAACAGTCCAGCGTTTTTAGCAATATTTTCTCTAAAATCATTCAAATCAATGAGATGATCTCCGTTTTTCAGATAGCCTTTATAAATTGTAACTGTTTTTTTATCGAGATTCTCAAAAGAAACTTTATGCGAGCTGAGGAAAGAAGCAAAAATACACAAATCTCTTGCATAGTTATAAACAGTTTTCATTGAATAGTTGTTATTTTGAAGGTCTAAAAGGTAGTCATCTTGATCAGGAAGCTTGGGAAACATTATCATAGTAGCACTATTAGTTAATTTATTACTAAATCAGCCCTGTGAAACAAGTAGGGAAGAGTTTCACAAGATATCTTGTCATAAAGGCATAATTCAATAAAGTATAGTAAACTTGTTAATTTATAAAATTTTTTTTCATTTCTGCCAACTTGGATATATGATTAAGGCTGTGCTTAAAGTTATAATATGCACTGAAAACTTCCACAAGTTACAAACCCACACTGTCTGCCGCATATAAGGTCGATTATACTCGATCACATTAAGCGTAACATATATACATAACAATGAAAAGGGTTTACCCACAGGTGCACCAAGGTTAAGTACTCTATCCGGCAAGATATTATTAAACTAAAGCATATCGCTACGCTTTGAGAATTTCTTTATCGGGATACTTCCTAAATTTATCCACATCGCCCTACTTGCTATAGGACTTAGGGTAAACATAGTACTATAGGGCAGCGCCCCCCTACTCTTATAAAGATAGGCAAAAAATTATTGATGCAATGAATATTGCTGAATACTGTAATAAAAGCATTGTCCTAACCGAATTCTTTATGCTTGCCATTTCAATGCCAATTAAACCGAATGATACTGCTGTTGGGACAATACCGAGTAGTTCGATTCTAACACCGCATAAAAAAAGTGAAACAGCCGAGAGAGTCATTACGAAAGCTATTATAGAGGCATATTGTGTGGTTTTAGGTATAGCACCACCAAGATGAGTTAAATGTAAAAGAACTATAATAAAGTAAAGCCCAAATAAAACTATACAAATAGTCAAGAAGTTCTCTAAAGAGTAAACAATAGAAAAAGTTACAAAGTACGTTGTAAGTAGAGTCAAGATGTATGAAGTTGTCCTCGCAACTTCAATAAGCGGAAGTGGCTTAAAGGTTGAGACATTAAATATATTCGACATAAGAAAACTTATATATGTCGTCACAAAAACAAACGAAGAGAGTATGAAAATTATTACAAACTGATAAACTCTTTGAAGGTCTGCAAAAAAGAAAAGTAAAAGAAAGACCATTTGAAGCGAAACAAAAAGAGCACTTTGAGGAATAACTACGAGTAAACTACTTCGAGTAAATTGAAAACGAAAAGCCCACAGTAACAGGATATACACAGCTACAAAGTAGCTAGCAGTCAGACCCGCTAAGTGCGAAATGGATCTCAAGTCTATGTCAAAAGCGTTTCTGACAAAAAATAAAGAGATAGCGAGAAGTGAAGCAAGCACGAAAAGCCTCCCCCTTTTGCCACTATCTGTATAAATACTTACTTCTGCCATATCAATTATCGATTAAAAGATTACCCGAAATCACTTGCGCCCCTTTTTCTGTTATTATTCTACCTCGTGTCGTTCTTTTTATTAAACCAAGCTTCATTAAGAAAGGCTCATACACATCTTCTATAGTAGAAGAATCCTCTGAGATCGCAGCAGAAATAGTCGAAAGGCCTACTGGTCCACCATCGAACTGATTATAAATAACATGGAGTATTTTCCTATCAATCTCTTCAAGACCTAACTCGTCTACCCCGATAAGCTCTAGCGCCTTTAAAGCAGTAATAAGTGTTATTTCACCATCGCTTTTCTTACCACTTTCGGATTCATGATAGTCACGGATACGTTTGAAAAGCCTTAAAACTACCCTACCCGTTCCTCTAGATCTTTTCGCAATTGCAGCGACAGCATCTGAGGTTATATTAATACCACTTATACTTGCAGCTCTTTTTACAATCTTTTCAGCTTCTTCATTAGAGAAATAATCAAGTCTGCGAATATATCCGAAACGATCTCTCATCGGAGAGCCTATCCTCCCTATTTGTGTAGTCGCGCCAATAAGTGTAAAAGGCTCAAGACTCAATCGAATACTTTTCGCCGATGGACCTTTGCCCATGACTATATCTATTACTCCATCTTCCATGACTGGGTAAAGCATTTCCTCGACTGTTTTTGAAAGTCTATGAATCTCATCAATAAAAAGAATATCTCCTTTCTTTAGATTTGTCAGAATTGCTGCTAAATCCGCCTGTCTCTCGATTACTGGGCCGGAAGTAATCCTTATATTCGTGCCAATCTCATTAGCTATTGACATTGCAAATGTAGTTTTGCCTAAGCCAGGAGGCCCATAAAAGAGGATATGGTCAAGTGCCTCGCCTCTTTGTTGAGCAGCCTGAATCATTATGTTCAAAGTCTTCTTTTCTTTTGACCGCCCAATAATATCTTTGAAGTTTCTTGGACGGAAAGAGTCAGTTACTGAGTTATCACTGACAGATGAGTCTTTAGAAGCTACTTTAGCCGCAGAGGAGGATCTCTTTCTGGAGGGCGATTTTGAATTTTTGACTTTATTATTGTTTGAAATAACCATAAAATTTTTACTTTGATTTCAGAATTATCCGGAGCAGCTCTTCAGAGCTGATTGTCATCTCACTATTGTTTTCAATCGTAGTTCTGACTACTTCAAGCTGTTCAGATATCTCCTCTTTACTGAATCCAAGCGATTTTAAAGCAGAACGAAGTTCCGTAATCTGTTTCTTATTATTATCTTCCCAGCTTTTCTGTTCAAGACTCAGATCAATCTCAAGTTTAGGCTGAATCTCAATGATTATTCTTTTAGCACTTTTTTCTCCGAGCCCGGGAACTTTACTCAGTTCTTTATAATTTCCAGATGAGATAAGTTCCTGCAACTCTTCAGTATCAAATGCAGAAAGAAGTGCAATACCAATTTTAGGGCCGACTCCAGATACAGAAATAAGCAATTCAAAAAAGTCTCTTTTACCCTCGCTGTCGAAGCCAAAAAGAGTCTGACTGTCTTCTCTCACCTGGAGGCTTGTATATAGTTCGATCTCATCACTAATCTTTGCTCCTATAGGGAGAGAAGAGACAAAAACCCTGTACCCCACTCCTGACTGAGTAGCTATATCGACATACACTGCTTTGTCTCTTGCGCTGAGAGCAATAACCATTCCCTTTATATATACAATCATTAGCTTAGTTGACTAGATGAAATAAGATCATGTGCACAGATTGCAACAGCAATCGCATCAGCTGCATCATCTGGCTCGGGGACGGCATCCAGACCGCATATAATCCGAACATTTTCCTGCATCTGCTTTTTTGTCGCTCTTCCATAGCCTGATACCGAGTTTTTAACTTGCAAAGGAGTCACTTCTTGAATTCTTATCTTATCTCTGAGACGGGCAGCCATAAGTATAACACCTCGAGCTTCACTGACACCCATTGCCGTAGTAATATTCCTATGGAAAAGAAGTGTCTCAATCCCAACACAATCCGGGTTGAAATCTTCTAAAAGGCTTCGCATATCTTTAAAGATCTCAAGCAATCGATCTGAGTGTTCAAGAGACTTATCTGTACTTAGAACACCATAATCAATTAAAGATATACTCGATGAGTGAAATTCAATAACACCCCACCCCACTAAAGCAAATCCAGGATCAATTCCAAGGATTCTCATTAATCAAACCTTATTAAATATGTTTCTTAATCAAGTTTAACATCCATCCAGATATTGTGTACATCTTCAACCTCATCAAGTCTTTCAAGAAAATTATGAAGCTTTTCCCTACTTTCCGGCGAAACTTCTTTATAGCTCCTTGGGATCCACGTAAGTTCGGCATCTTTAACTATATATCCTAGGTTATGAACTTGATCTCGCACTGAAATAAGGTCTTGAGCTTGAGTTATTAGCTGTAAATGGACCCTTTCTTCAGCAGAATCTTCTTCTTCGTAATCAATTGTATCCACATCAACAACACCAGGAATCTCAATAAGCTGGAGCATTGTTTCTTCAGGATCTTCTGGGACATGAATATCTGGTTCGCCATATTTATCAGATTTTTTTAATTTTGCAGACTCAACGATTACAAGTCCTCTTTGATCGAAATTCCATGAAACAGAGCCCGATTCTGCGAGATTTCCTCCAGAATCCGAAAAAAGCTTTCTAAGTTCTGCGACTGTCCGATTTTTATTATCAGTTACCGCCTCAACAATCATTGATGCTTTCCCAGGCCCATATGCCTCATATAAAGCATTTTCCAATTGCCCGCCTTCTCCCTTACCTATGCCTCGATCGATTGCACGTTTAATGTTATCAGCAGGCATACTTGCAGATTTCGCTTTATCAACAAGCAGACGAAGTGAGAAGTTTGCATCCGGGTCACCTCCTCCATCTCTAGCCGCAATAGTGATCTGCTGAGCCATCTTTGAAAAAAGCTTTCCACGTTTAGCGTCTTTTATTCCCTTTTTATGCCGAATTTTCGACCATTTGGAGTGTCCCGACATAAACAACTTTATGAAATTTATTGACCTTAATACCTATGGGCATAATCTTACTCAAAAACATCCAAGATTTAAAGAGACAACCCTATCATAGCTTCTCTATACGAGGAGATTTAGCCTTTCCAGAAGATTCGTTCGGTTTCTCTTGTAACTTTCTTTCTTTAGCATTCATCGATCTATTCCCTTTATCGCTATAAGTCTGCTCTGACCACCTCCTAATCTTGTCTTCAATCTCTTCTCTCGAGGTTCCATACTTTGTTCTTGATGATTGAACAACCTGTTCCTTAAGCCCGAACTTCTGTAGTCTAGTACGGTAATCTAATGACTTTGCACTAAAGGGTTTAGATGTCATGCCGTCAATACACAGCTTAACATACATTGAATGTGACTCAAGAGATACTAAGTCATCCTGATCGAAAATAGGAGCAAACTCATGCCCGAGAATTCCTGCGTCAGCTTGGCTGACCACAAACGAGGCAAGAGTTCCAACATTACCGAAGATAGCATTGCGCACTGTCAAAGGAATTTGCTCAATATACTGGTTTGTCATTGTAAGATTAAGTCTAAACTTCCTTGCTTCAGATAAAATCTTTGCAAATGAGTCTGTTGCAAAGTTTTGGAACTCGTCTACATACAAAAAGAAATCGTTTCTCTCGTCTTCTGGAGTATCAACACGCTGCAAAGCTGCTGCCTGCAATCTTGTAATCAGAAGTCCGCCCAGGAGAGAAGCACTCTCCTCACCTATCTTTCCTTGCGCAAGATTAACCATTAAAATCTTCTTGTTATCCATTGCCTCCCGAAGATTAATCGTAGACCTAACCTGACCAACGATATTTCTAATTACAGCTGAAGATATAAACCTTCCAACCTTATTTTGGATTGGCGCAACAGCTTCGGTAATAAGCCTAGAGTTCTGGGACATCTGGGCATACTCCTCACTCCAGAATTTAAGAAGTACTGGGTCTTTAACCTGCTTCAAAATAAACTTGCGGAAATTGCTATCTACAAGAATTCTTTGAACCGCCAATAAAGTAGTACCTTGTGCTTCAAGGCACGTAGAGACTGCATTCTGCAAAATATATTGAAGCCTTGGTCCCCAAGAATTACCGAACTCTTTTTTGAAAACTGCTACAACTCCGTCAGCGACAAGATCTCTCTGGTTTAATTCATCAAGTTCTAATAAGTTAAATCCTACAGGATAATTAGAATCGGACGGATCAAAATAGATCACATCATCTATTCTATTTTCCGGAATATAGTCTAAAAGCTCTTCTAAATCCTGACCATGAGGGTCAATATAACAAGCACCATCTCCCTTTAATACATCTGCTACAAACATATTTTTAAAAGTAGAAGACTTTCCGACTCCAGTTTTTCCGAGCAAATACATATGCCTTCTTCGATCGATGCGTTTAATACCGAATGCATATCTATCTCCACGATAATCTGTTTCCCCAAAAAACGTAATATCATCGTCAATACTCACTGGAAGATTCATTGGAGGCTCGGCTTTCCTCGCCCTACTCCAGTTAATTGTAGGAGTCTCAACAGAGTTGTTTGGAAGATGGAATATAGAGGCGAGCTCTTCAATATTGACTATATCTATTGGTTCAGCAGGCAAATGGCGGTCAAGATATTCTTTATATATTTCTTCCCCACCCTTTTCCGGATTCGAATGAACAAAGTTATTTAAGTGAGAAGTAGTAAATTGTTTAAAACTAGCAACAATATCTCTAAGAAGCTGTTCAGAGGTAAACTGGTCCTGAGCCTTTGTCACCAGCCTAATCTTTAGTTCAAATCCAGGTTTAAGCATCTTTTCTTCTATTTGCCTCAATTCTTCATCTTGACCTGGTACAAGTTTCACTACCTCTTTCTTTGCGGCTTCTGAAGGAGTGCTGCCAAGATTAGAAAGTGTTTTCCCCATATCTTCGACAAATTTATTTAGAAGACTCATCCCTCCAGGTGTCCGCCCTTCTTTTATTGCTGTAATATAATCTTTGGAAGCATCTTGCCAATAGTTTGCAATCGGCCTCACTAAAATCTGAACCCATACCGATTGCCCTTCTTTCAGCTCTGCCATAGCACTGGTAATTGCTGCCAGTGGATCGACATCAAAACTTCTAAACGTCTTGATCGGGAATATGTAATCTTTTTCTAGTTCTACTTCTCCTGTAGTAACAAAAGCTTTATATGGCTCACCAGACGAAAGCTTCTCAGGTGCAGATGTTCTCGTATAATCTGCAACTTCTTGAATTTCTGCATTCGGGTATTGAGCATAAATTTGCCCTTCAATAAACTTTTTAAGATGCTTAGGAGTCACGACATAAAACCGAATTCCGCTTTTTCCGCTTGATGAAATCTCAAAACTAATCATATCAAGAGACTTCTTGGAATCTCTTAAAATTCCATGTATAGAAGCAAACATCTGTTCTGCGGCAAGAGGTGTCTTGTCATTTTCTCTTGGCACTAAAACCTGTAGTATGATGGGGCTACGAACCTCTTCAAAAACTTCTACGGTTTCCTTGGGTTTCTTTCCGTAAGTGAAAACAAAAATTGTAAAACCTATCGAGAAGGCTAATAAAATAGCCATAAAGAATGAGAACATAGTAACTCATTCTACCAGAAATCCTGCAAGAATGAATATAGCGACACCTTGAGATAATAGAAAATAACCTAATTTACCATGTGTATTCATTAGTAACGTCGTCGCCAAGAATTACCATTATATCTGCAGTTGTAAGAAAGTCCGGTCGACCGACAATAACCTTTGCATCGACTGGTATTAGTGACTGAACTAATTCTAGGCTAGATACGAATTTATTCTCTACAGAGACATATACTACTGTCTCTTTGTAACTATCTGGAGAATTTTCAGATCTAACGACAGGAAGCCCTGCATTCTGAATTACTCTTGCATATCTTGATGCAAGCCCATTAATCTCACTCCCATTATAAACTTCAACCTTTGCTTGCTCTTTTTCAATGCTTCGATCTACAAAAACAGTATCAAGGTCTAAAATCACTTTATCAGCGGCTACTTGGTTATAAAGACTAACTGTATCACCGCTATCAAGTGTTTTTTCTACAAGATAATCCCCATCTGTAAAATCAATAAAAGTTAGATTTTCTTGCTTTAGGCCATCGCTTATCTGCCCTGTTAAATTATATAATCCGACAGGACTCAAATCAGAGTAAATATTTCTTAGTATTATGCTTGTCTGATCTTGTTTAGTAATTAATCTAGTAATCTGCGTAACTCTAAGAAATCTAGCAAAAAACTCAAGCCCTTCTGTGCTCTCTGACTCAAACGTCTCCCCTAATGCGCTACTCGCATCTTCTCTAACCCATACATAATCATCTATCTTAACTCCTAAGACATTTTGTACTTCCCAAATAAAATATGAATAAGGTTTTTTAGAAGATGTAAGATCAGCGAAATAAGAAAGATTACGAATACTTGAGACAGTCGCCAAATCACTGCCCTCTACGGGAATATATACCCAGCCGGGTATAAAGAAGGCCGCCGACTGAGCGTTATTCTTATTTTCAGCGAACAAATACAAAGAAGCAATCTCGCTCCCACCTCCTGATCTAGGTGTCTCGAATACAAAAAGTGTTTTCTGAACGCCTTCATTCTTATCAAAAAGCAATTTTTCATCGCTTTTAACGGGATCTTCTATACGAA
The DNA here is from genome assembly GCA_020632375.1 of Candidatus Nomurabacteria bacterium. Classification (GTDB taxonomy): domain Bacteria; phylum Patescibacteriota; class Dojkabacteria; order SC72; family JAHDCA01; genus JACKFR01. The sequence continues at coordinate 30,374 of JACKFR010000002.1, read as the reverse complement.
CACCTCTATAACTGTCTAGCGTTGCTTTAATGCTTTGTAAAATGAAAAATATGCCTAAAACAACTCCTACAGCAAGAATCAACCCTCCTATCGGGGTTTTTAAAGCTGCCTTTTTCTTAGATCTTTTGTTCTTTGTAGAATTTGCTCGATATGAGATTCTTTTAGATCTTGCCACAGCTAATACTATTAGATTAGATGCCGATTAGCAACATACCCCATAATATAACCCTACCCTTTGGCTCGATAACCTCGAAGAAAAATAGGTAGTTACTATTATGTTACAATTAGATATTCTCTCCAAGTCATAATCCATATATTACAAACTAAACGTATAGGGGCACTTAAGTTTTATTTGGTTTCTCATTCACATATCACTCTATTCAAGATTTATGTATAACTATATTACTCTCAAATAATTTCTTTATATGGAGACATTTACCTTACTGTTCTTGTAGGTTATCGATAATGGCAGTCTCACCCTAAAATATTAGTCAAATTTCTTTATTCAAACCGTATCGCACCCTATAGAGTTATTTAATGAGTCGTCTGAATATATCTCCGTTTTTATCGATAAAAGCTAATATGCGAGAACGGAGGTGAATCTCTGTTTTATTTGAACTTTTGTATGGCTTACCATAAAGTGTGTCGCCAATAATCTGGTAACCTATTCTCTTTAGCGTAGCCCTTATCTGATGCATTCTTCCTGTTTCAATTTTTATTGCAATCTGATCCTTAGATAAGAGTAAAAAATACGAAACAGCATTTCGAGTAGCTCTGTTCAGTGGCTTGCCTATGGTGAATTTATTAACATACCTATTAGAAGGATCTCTGCCAATATATCCACTAACTTTTAGCCAAGGCAGCTTTGGATTGCGTGGAAAACTTTTTGTGATTAAGTCCAAGACCTCATTGGGTATATAATTACCTTCCTCAAGAACTTCTTCTAACTTTTTTGTAAAATATGTATCTCTTGTCTTTTCAATATCCGCAACATAGATCTTCGTAACCTTATGCTGCTCAAAGATTTTTTTAAGAAAAAGCTGATAGGTTCTGCTTTTTGCAACAATTACCAACCCGCTGACACCTTTATCAAGTCGGTGTACAATCCCTGCTCTCTCAAGACCCTTATCGAATTCGCCCTTTTCCAACAAGTAACCTTTTATAAAATTTGCAAGAGTTCCTGATGAATTCCCGGTACCAGGATGCATTACTAAATTGGAAGGTTTGTCTAAAAGGATATATCTATCTGTCTCTTCGATGATATTCAGAGGTCCATTTTCAGCAACGATTCTATCTTGTGCAATGCGCTTATCAGCTTCTTCATCGAGAAGCTTTTGGACAAGCTTTAAATTAATCGCAATTTCATCACCTTCTCTGAGAGCGTAAGAAGCCTTTGTCTTATTCTTACCTCTTACCTTTGCAATTGCTTGATAATTTGAGGTAACCAAAGACCTTGAGATCAAGGGACTGATTTCGGAAGAAAGAGCTCTCTTCAAGTAAAGGTATACGTACCGATCAAGCCTCTCCCCTGCATCAGATTCAACTATTTTGAGTATTTTCTCGTAAGATTTCATAGATGATAAAAACTATTCCAATAACAATAACAACGTCGTTTATATTATATCTCAATGCACCAATTCTTAAATAATCGCAAACGCCACCCAGAAATATTCTGTCAACAAGATTAGATAATCCACCGATAAAGACAATTATAAAACCGCTCTTATGAAAATACAGGAAAGAAAGCAAAACGATTACTATGGCAAAAACATTTGCTAAAACTATGGTATAAGAGACTGTTCCGAAAGTGTTCCCTATGAGTGATATCCCAGAATTTACAGTGCAAAGTCGTATAGAAAACTTCGTAATTAAGTGATGAATCAAAATTCCGGTCGTAGAGACACCGACGATTACTGACTTTAATTTATTTATCTTCACTCTGCTTACTCTTCTTTGCTTGTCTTAAAAATATGCTGTATCCCCTCTCTTTTTTATCCAAGCTTTGAACCGACTCTTCAGCACCAGGATCGAGGTTTGATCTTACATCATAGATATACGCCATAAGCATAAATGACGCAAAAATAACAAAACCATATACGTGGTAAGTATCGATATCAGTAATACCTCTCGAAAGGAAAATATAGCTGATCAACCAGATATCTCCAAGCGTGAAAAGCACAATTATAAATTGTCCAAGCTTCACAAAAATATCTCTTTTCTTTTTATAAAGGAATTTTAGTATTGCTGTGATAATGAGATATGCTGCAACCAGAATTAAAATAAATATACCGTAATTACGTATATTATCATCATTTATAAATATCCCGTACAAAATAAGTGTGAGAGCAAGCATGAAATTTGCAGATCCTAATATCGCAATCATCATCTCACGCCATCTCCACCGCTTATAATAGACTACAAACAGATAGCTTATAACTAAATAACAGAGAAACATTGGAATAAAAAGAAAGCCCCCATCCCAAAATCTAAACAGCTTCCATGGCATAGCTCTGAATAAATAAACTTGATCGCCATATTTTTCATATGGAATATAAAACCAATACCAGTTTGAGAATTCACCCCAGTTATTAATGACATAAGCAACCCTACCCCAAATCATCATTACAAAGGTAGCAACAAACCATTGGTCAAAGACTGAGTTACTATCCTTATTTACATGCTTGCTCTCATACCAGAACAAAACCAGCGAAAGTACATAGACAATTCCAAGTGATGGAAGAAACCCCCAGCCTTGTAAAAACTGTATTATGCTTTGGTACAAGTCAGCCCCCATAATATCCGAGAGAGATTAAATCTATTCGTTTAGCATAGGATCTTTTGACGAATCGTCTTTATTTTCTTTTTTTGATTTAGTGGCAGTAATTCTTCTTTTTCGCAACTTCTGCACGACATTTATAATTGATTGACCTAATTTTGTATAAAACTCTGACTTCTGTATTTCTCTGGATGACTCTGGGTTAACACTCTTGTGAAATTTTCTTTTAGTCTGTCTTGCAGAAAGCGGCTGAACTGGATCTACTCTGTTCGAACCTTCTCTCCCCGACTCAGCTCCACAAAACGGGCAAAATAGCCAGCCTTTATCAATCATGACTTCGCATCCGGTACATTTTGTTTTTATTTGAAATTTGCAGTTAGGACAGATATTAAACCCAGGCCCAAGATCAAAACCGCACTGCTCACAAGAGCCTAAATCTGCAGTCTCGTAAAGCAGATACCTTTTTTCTAAATCAGTCCAGTAGCTCTGTTCGAGTGTCTCTTGAGGCCTAATTATAAAATAGATTATCAAACCTGGAAGATTCAAAGGGAGAACAAGCAGAGCGCATATGAAGCGAAAAAAGAAGCTTTCTGTTCTAGATTTAGCATCGTTCCAAACCCACACAACAACAAAAATCCAAATAAGCAGTAGACTCCATGCGAGAAACTGTATCAAGATTGTAAAATCAAATTTTCCTATTGAGTCAAGCAAATCCAATATAGTCGCTTCCAAGCTCATTTCACTTTGTCTACAAAATTATCTCTATATGTGGTCGAGGAGGGAGTCGAACCCTCACGCTGTTGCCAGCACGGGATTTTGAGTCCCGCGTGTCTGCCAGTTCCACCACTCGACCGTTCATTTTGCCCATTATATCACCGATCTTCTTTGATTCAAAAAAGAGATCAACTTTTATTATCTGCTTTCGGGATTTCTTTTCTCAGATTTCTGAAACTGGCAATTTTATGAAGCCATGCGAGTTCTAGATCTCCAGTCGGGCCATTTCTATGCTTAGCGACGATGAGATCTGCAATCCCTTTTCTTTCAGTATCTGGATTATAAGTTTCTTCTCGGTCAATAAACATCACAACATCAGCATCTTGTTCGATCGACCCTGATTCTCTCAAATCAGAGAGTTGGGGTCGGCGAGACTGACGATTTTCAATTGCTCTTGATAACTGTGATAGAGCTATAACAGGGACATCAAGCTCTCTAGCGATATTTTTTAAACCCTGAGATATCATTGAGACTTCTTGAGTACGACCATCTCTGCTGTCTGCATGGAGTAGTTGTAAATAATCGACAAATACAATCTCTATACCCCTCTCCAAAGCTAATCTGCGAGCCTTTGTCCTTATTTCATTTATACTTTGCCCCGGCTTATCGTCAATATAGATTTCAGACTCTGCTAATCTTCCCATTGCATTAGCCATCCGTTCAAACTTTTCATCATCTAAGCGACCTGTCCTGGCTTCCCAAAAAGGAACTTCCGCTTGCATTCCGACTAATCTATCTGCAATCTGGTTCTTACCCATCTCAAGTGAAAAATATGCAACCTTCTTTTTTTCGATGAGTGCAGCATGCCTCAAGAAATCCAGTGATAAAGAGGTCTTACCGACAGAAGGGCGTGCAGCGAGAATAAGCAGATCAGAATTCTGGAAGCCACCTAAAAGAAGGTCAAGTCCTTTAAAACCAGTAGAGATACCAAGGCTTGAAACCTGCTGGTCTGCTTTTTCAGCTCGTTCGTAAGCATCCTTTAAAAGGTCTTTAATATGAATAAAATTTGAAGAGATCCCTGCCTGAGCGACACCAAAGAGAAGCTGCTCGGACTGGTCAACAACTTCTTGAACATCCATCTCTTCGTCAAATGATAACTGAGTAATCTTAGAAGCGGAGCTGATAAGCTCTCTTCTCAATGCACTTGCACGGACTATATTTGCATACTCTTCAGCGTGTGCAGCAGTGGGAACAATCGCAACGAGATCAGTTAGATAGGTTCTTCCGCCAATCTTTTTTAAAAGCTTTTTTGCTTTAAGCCTGTCTGAAAGAGTCACTATATCTATTGGCATACCCTCTTCAAACAATTCTGTAACTGCTGTATAGATATCACGATGTGCGGGATCATAAAAATAGGTTGGCCTGAGAATATTGGCAACATTTATTACTGCGTCTTTATCAAGCAGCATTGAGCCGAGTACAGATTTCTCAGCGTCAATATTTTGTGGAGGGACTTTCTCCATGTTTTATAAACCGACTGTATTTATTTTAAAACAACTACCTCAACGACTTTATTCTCAACAGAAGTACCGTCACTAACCTTTAGTACGTTCTCTTCTTTGACATTTGTATAGCCGAAGTTTTTAACAAACTCATCAACACCTTTCAAATCGACGATTGTAACACCGCTCTCCTTGTACCCGCTTGGGATTAAATAAGTAGGGTCAATCGCAGAAACTATCTTCTCTAACCTTTCATAATTAGGGAATGAAGCTCCATTTCCAACTGGCATTATCAAAACATCTACATCCCCAAGATTTTCAAGCTCTTTCGGCTCGATTGTATGAGACACCTCTCCCATATAGACAACCCGGACAGTGTCTTCATCTATTACAAAAAAGTCTGAATTAAGTGGCCTTCGCACAATCACTCCGCCTAATTCATAGTCACCTGGGCTTGAAATTTCTAAAATGAAATCTCTCTTCTTAGGTGTTATCTGCCTAACTTTCGCATCAGCAAGCGGTGCTAAAACTCCTTTATATTCGGGCGAACTGTGAATTACCATCTCTGTATCTAAAGCAGGAATCTTTACACCAGCATCAATTGAGAAAAGTGGGTCTGTTATTAAGTCTACTTCGTTAAAAGAAAGCTTGAAGGTTACAAATCCGATTCTTTTGATCTTCATTTCATTATCTAGAAAATAAATTTACAAGAGGCAGCTTAGCTTAATTCTACAGTATAAAGACGCTAACGTGTAGTTTCCCATTAATTTGTTCTTGCGCCTTACTTGATTTTGTCAATAAGGCTTTCTACAGACTCAACGCTTCTATTAAGTTCCTCTTTAAGCTGTTTTTTTATAATTTCAATTTTTACACTCTCAAGAGATGAGATTATGGCTTGAATCTGCACAGAGATCTTTTCAGTACTCTCCGAATTATTTAAGAGCTTCTCTACTCCTCTTACCTGGCCTTCAATACGATGTAAACGCTCTTGCAAAGTCGATGGTCCTTTTCTAGGCATAATTGATTTATATAAAATTAGCAGAGCTTTCCAATCAAGAATATACCCCCGGGGGTATCAGGTCAAGCAAGATCTTAAAGTGGTTAACTTACATCATCTTTCGGACTTTAATACCTGGAGTTCCCAAAATAAATGACTTCTGATATAATCACCACGTTATGAAAAAGGGAATTCATCCAAAATATAGTAATAATGTAAAGGTAACTTGCTCCTGTGGTAATGTTTTCTATATAGGGTCGACCTCAGACGGAGATATAGTAACAGAGCTTTGTTCTAAGTGTCATCCTTTCTTTACCGGTGCACAGAAACTTGTCGACTCACAAGGTATGATTGATAAATACCTGAAGCAGGTTGAAAAGAAGAAGAGTACTTCTTCTTTTAGGTCTAAACGTGAGAAAGAAATGGCAAGAAGAGCTAAACAACTCGCAGCGAAAAGTAATAAGACTCCACAAACAAAGGGCCTTACTCTCAAGGATATGATTAAACAGCTTGATAAATAAGATTTATCAGTCTACTCTCTTACTAGGTACTTAATTCTGTTTTAAGCATAAAAATGTTTCAGCTTGAATTACTCACTAATAAAACCAAAGAGCAGTCAAAATCTTTGCAAGAAAAAAAATCTGAGCTTGAAAAGAAACTTTCTCATGCCCACGAAGATCATCTAGACATCTCATCTTTAAATGCCGAACTAGCAGAAGCTACAGAAATGGTGGATTTATATAACTCGCTTGTAAGAAAGCTTAGCATTTTCAAGCAAAATGAAGATATTATCAAAGCAGGATCTGAGAGAGAGCTTATTGAAATAGCTAAGTCTGAACAAGAAGGATTAACTCAAGAAATTGAAACTCTCCTTACAGACATCGAAGAAAAAGAGATTAAACAAAAACTAAGCGACCCTGACGACTCAAAATCTGTTGTCTTAGAGATTAGAGCCGGTGCTGGTGGTGACGAAGCAGCACTTTTTGCTGCAGATTTGTTCAGAATGTACAAGGCTTTTGCTGTTAAGCAGAATTGGGCAGTAAGCATAATTGACTCAAGTATAAGTGAGTCAGGTGGTTTTAAGCAGCTAGTCGCACAAATAAAAGGCCCAAGCGTATATAAGTATCTAAAACATGAAAGCGGTGTTCACCGCGTGCAAAGAATTCCATCTACAGAGTCTAGTGGAAGAATACACACATCAACGGCATCAGTTGCTATTTTACCTGAAGCAAAAGACATAGAAGTTGACATTAGAGAGGAAGATTTAAGAGTCGACACTATGAGGTCTTCTGGGCCAGGAGGCCAATCTGTCAACACAACAACATCTGCAGTGAGAATCACTCATATCCCAACTGGCATAGTGGTAAGCTGCCAAGATACTAAAGTTCAGCAACAGAATAAAGAAAAGGCAATGGAAATTTTGAGAGCCAGACTTTATGAAAAAAAACGACAAGAAGAAGCTCAAAAGCGATCAGATTTAAGAAGTTCACAAATTGGCTCGGCAATGAGAGCAGAAAAGATTCGAACATATAATTTTCCGCAAAGCAGAGTTACAGACCACAGGATTAAAAAATCATGGCACAACCTTGAAAGTATAATGAACGGCGAAATTGAAGATATGCTCCAAGAGATTAGCTCAGAACTCCTCAAGCAACTCTTGGAAAAAGTTAAAGCGCAAGAAAATGCATCACAATAAGCGAGACTTCACCTCTCAGCCTTTACTTCAAAAACAAGCAAAGATTATCCAGCTGCTTGAACAGTCGGGCTATGTTGATTCGAGTCGCATTTCAAAAGAAATTATCGAGTTTACCGGCGGAGACTTAGAAAAAATAGACATAGTTCTAGCAGATATTGCGGCAAATAAGCCTTGGGAGTATATAAGAGGCTGGACAATATTTGACGGCAACAAAATCAAGGTCTCTAAAGACACTCTTATACCAAGAGTCGAAACTGAAGATCTAGTAGAGGCTGCTGAAGCTGCTATCTTAGATTTACTGCAAAGATACCAAGAAAAGATTTCAATCATTGATCTCGGAACAGGGTCTGGCGCAGTAATTATTTCCTTGTATAAAAGACTTTTGGTGCAAAGGATTCGTGTGAAGTTTCTCGCCTCAGATGTAAGTATTTCAGTTCTCGATGTCGTAAGAGCCAACATTTCAGAAAATCTAATCAAACCCGAAGCAATCGAGCTCATCCAATCTGATCTTTTAGCAGATCTCAAATTCCAACACAAGACAGTCTTTATTGTTGCCAATCTACCTTATATTCCTGTTACAGAGATGTCTGATTTAGAACCCTCAGTCAAAGAGTATGAACCCCGCCTAGCATTAGACGGTGGCGAAGACGGTATAAATATTTACAAAAGGCTTTTCGACCAGCTCAAAGAACAATCTAAAAAGCACTCATTCAGTGGAATCATCGAGACTCACTCTAGATCAATAAACCAGCTTGCAGAATATGTTAGGCAAAGCTACTCATCGGTTCAAATACTCCCGGATAGATTTAACCGACCAAGATTTATTAAATGCTCTTAGCCTACTCTGCTTCGCCAAGAGTTACTGTAACCGTACGGGCTTTATTATTATTCCAGACTGTCATATCAACCTTATCCCCTACTTTGTATTGTTGAAGCAGAAAAGCGAAAAGTGTATCTACTTGTTCGTCACCAACCTTTGTTATAATATCCCCATTTTTGAGGCCGGCTTTCTCGGCTGGACTTCCGGGTACGACATTTCGAATAAATGCTCCAGGAACAATATCTGAAAATGAAGCTGCGTTTGCTTCAGTAATTATTTGGTACTCAATACCGATATAAGGTTTTACAAATTTCCCGAATTTACGATACTCATCAAGCCTCGATTTGACACGATTTATAGGCAGAGCAAAAGAGATATTATCAGCGCCAGATGAAGTCGCAAAATTAATACCTATCACCTCTCCGCTTAGATTTAAAAGAGGACCACCTGAATTCCCAGGATTTATTGCTGCATCAGTCTGGATCACGTCTTCAAATGTCTTTGAGACACCAAAGAAGCTTCCTGTCCCCGTTGTGACTGATCTATTTAAGCCGCTAACAATTCCTGTTGTAACACTCCCTGCAAACTCTCCAAGTGGAGTACCAAAAGCTACGACCCTCTGCCCTACTAGAATTGCCGAAGAATCTCCAAGAGTCAACGGTTTAAGACCTTCTGCATCGATTTTAAGCAAAGCAATATCATTAAGGTCATCTCTTAAAATTTCTTTTACCTTATACTCTTTACTGTCAGATGTTATTACAACATAATTAGAAGCTGTGTCAGAAACCACATGCTGATTAGTTATTATCAAACCGTTTCCATCTACAATAAATCCAGAACCAATATTGCTATTTTGGTTAATAACGCCAGAGTCCGGTGAAAACTCAAGCTGCGTTATAGCCACACTGACAACTGATTCGGAATTTTCTTTAACAACATTAATTATTGATTCTTCGTCTGACGAAACAACTGTAGATGAAGAGCTTTTATTTGTATCGGTCGACCCGCCATCAAGAGTCTGACTTTGAGATGGGAAAAGAACAACCCCCCTGTCATCTAACCAGTTATTAAAGGACGGATAAACATACATTCCACCGATAACACCGACCGTAAGCAAAATCAAAGTAAATATAGACCCCATTGCACAACCAAGACCCGCATATCCTTTTCGCTTCTTCATCCGACCCTCTTTCAAAAGCGTTATCTTACTAGAAGAATCAGGCTGTGGTTGTTTATTTTCTGCAGAAGAAGAACTAGATGGCATCTTCGTCTCTTTTGAGTCAATCTGATCCATAAATATAAATCGTATTAAAATTATTTACTTTGAACCAAGAATTTCTAGAGCAGCATCCATCTGTGGATCTCCCCCTGCTTTAAACTGCTCATCAGTAAACTCAACCTTTTTATCTGGAACGATTGGATTATCATGATTTAGCCAGCTCCCATCAGGTAATAGCCATTTAGCGACAGTAACATGAACACTTGACTGATCCGGCAATGTATCAATTACACTTTGTGCAGTTCCTTTTCCAAAGGTCTCAACACCTATAACTTCTGCGCGACTATTCATCTGAAGTGCTCCGGCCAATATTTCCGATGCCGATGCACTCCCTTCATTAACAACCACTACAACAGGGATATCTAAAAGACGACCATTTCTAGTAACTTTGAATTCTTTTACTCTACCCTCACGGTCTTCTTGTTTCACGACTATTGTCTTTTTAGGCAAAAAGTCATTTGCTGCGTATACTGCGGCATCGAAAAAGCCGCCGGGATTTCCTCGTAGATCTAAAATAATTCCGTCAGGATTTTTACTCAAAACTTCTTCAACCAATGTATCCCATTCTGAATCCCAAGCCTTGAGTGAAGAGTCAGTGAACCTAGAGACATTCATTACAGCAATATCATCTTTCATTTGATAATCCATACTTGGCACCGTAATCTGCCCTCTAACTATCAAAATATCAAATGGCTTATCGCTATCTTTTCTTACAACAGTCAAAACAACCTCTTTCCCTTCCTCACCTCTGATTTTAGAAACAATATCATACAAACTCTCTTCTTGGCTTAGTTCTTCACTGTCAACTGCAATAATAATATCTCCTGCTCTCAACCCTGCTTCTTCTGCAGGAGATCCCTTTAATGGTGAAATCACAACAACCTGATTGTCTTTATAGCCAAGCTCCGCACCAATTCCAGAAAAGTATTTACCTTCTGTCCCTTCGTTAAAAGTCTTTGTCTCATCAGGATCAAGATAAACTGTCGCAGGATCATTAAAAGAATTTACGAAACCTTTGATTGCAGAATAAAACATCTCTTTTTCATCTACTGCACTTGCGTCAACATATTCGTTTTTCATTATATTCCAGACACTCCAGAAGACATCAAAGTCTACTTCGGTAATCTCATCCTCTCCGCTAGTGTTTCCTGCAAATGAAACTTCTTTTATCTTTGACGGTGAAGTGCTAAAGAGTCTCGATAAAAGATTGCCAGTTGGTTCGACAATCCTTCCAAACATTATGCCAACCCCAAAAGAAACGACTATTACCATTAAGATTCCTATATAGGAAAAGATTTTCTTATCACTGTTTTTCTGACGTGAAGACATTACAAAAAGCTAAAAATTATATAACCTAAGAATTATAATCCTCTACTAATTTGATTACAATTTTTCCAATTTATTGATCTCAACAACAGTATCTTGGTCAAGCAACATACTTTTTCCTTTGAGATCTTTTGCAACTATATAATCAACTCCTTCTTCCGGATCAACTGATACAACCTCGCCTGTAAAGCCAAAACTAGAAGGCTCAAGAGCCCTTACAAAAGCCCCCCTCTCAATTCCAGATGCAAACCACTCTCGATTTATGTGTCCTTTTTGCTTCCTGTCCAGCAGAAAATAAACATGACTATCCTCCTCTGTTGGAATAACTACGTGTTTACCAGCTGCTTTTTGAAAGAACTTGAGAATCTCTTTTGGAAGCGAGAGTTGCCCAAATCCCCCAAGAATTACTACCGGCATATCAGTTTTCTTATAGTCTAAATAGTCCAGTGAATATGCCAAAACCAAAGAGCAATCTCTTTCATAAAGTTTAATCAGGAGATCAAGAGGTAAATATCTACCTGCAAAAACAATTTTATCCGAATAGTTACTATTCAGATCTTTTTCAGTATAAACTGAGTCACCATTCCCGATCAATTCTAGCTCTCCCTGAATTTGTCCGTTAAGAGGAGACCCCGGTTTCTCTAAATTTTTAGACACTTCATATTCAAGTCCCACTGCCGAAGTAGACAGAGATATATAGTTGTTGAGAGAAATCTCACTTACAGTGCCATTAACTGGACTTGTAACTTCTTTATCTTCAGATTCAGATAGAATATCTACATAACCCGAGCCGACCCTGGTGAGACTTACAATTCCATCAGATCCTGATATAACTCTTTTGCTCGCCAGACCTCCTGACATAAGTCTTTCTGCAATTAAGTCTCCTTTAGATATGTATTCACCATTTATTCGACCCACATAATCTTTCACATTATCAGCTTTTATTCCAAGCAAAGATGGAAGATGGTATGTTTCCATAAGCTTTTTATGCTCGGCATTGAAAAGCTTACTCCCCGGGGCAACATTATCTCCAACTTCTACATAAAGACGATTGTTTCCTCGCAGAGGGATCCGATAATCAAACTTTGATTCAATTTTCCAAATAGTTTCTTTCCTATTCAACGAACCAACGGCTGAATTTACGTAAATTGCTTCGATAGTCAGGTCCGTATGTAACTGGTTTATGCCTTGTATCTAAGATTACTTTTGATATTGAGTCCTGCTCATTACCCGATGTAAATTCAATTTTTTTATCAAAACCCTCTACATAAGCACCCTTTGCAAAACTTCCTTCAAAAACATATGATTCCCCTGATGCGAAACCTGAAAGATCTTTGATCACAAATTCTCCGCTTACTGCAGATATGTCTCTTGATTTGGAATTTACTGATGAAGCACTACCCAGAAAAACAGCTTTCTTTTCTTCATGTCTACCAGGCACTTCAAACACATATACCCGATCTTTTGAGTCAAAAACGACACTCTTTGTGACAATAAACTTTGTAGCATTAATTCCTTCTGAGTATTGCCGACCTAGAAGAGTAAATACATTATTGTAGTCAACGAGAAGATCAAAAGCACCCCTAATCTGTAATCCATCTAAAACAGAAAGAACCAGCTGTTTATATTGCAAAAGACCTAAAACATCTCCCTTCAAAATAAGTCCAGATTTTTTTCGCTTTATAGCGAAGTTATTTAGTCTGTTTTGAGCATTGTTGTGAATCGTTAACAATTGGACAGTTACATACGATCTCAGCAAGTCTTGTATAACTGCATCATTAGTTTTCATGACAGGTTTGAGAATAAAGTTTGCCCACTTGTTATATATTTGAGGGTTTTCCAAATCCATTGTAGAAAAAGCCTTTAGTCTAGAATCTCTTATAGCATCAATAAGTGGTAATTTTTTATCCCAATCTATTTTTGAATGAAATTCCTGCCAACTTTTGTCTTTCTTAGAATTGTAAACCCAAGACAAATCAAACCTCATAAGATTCATATCGAGCATAATAAGCTCATCATAGCCTAGCTTTTCTGCAAGATTAGCAAGTTGAGTATTGTCTTCGGTAATGCCGGAAGCAGACAGATCAGCACCAGGCAAAAAATTATGCAGAGCAACAAAGATCTCTTTCTCCTTTTTGATTGAAGGACTTATCTGAATCTGTATAGCACCAAGCCCTTGGCCTTCGTCTTCAAATGCCATAATCTTACCGAGAAAATAATCTTTAGGAGACTGATTTAAAAAATCCCAATTAAACTTTTTAGACAAAGCGTTGAAATAGTTGCTCCAGAATTCAGACTCTCCTACAGGATCAGCTTCGGAATCAATCACACTCTTATCGGTGAGAAGATAATTTCTATTTATTTCATAATGTGAGTATGCAAGAACCGAGCTAATCGAATTTCGACTGACTTCAATAGAAAGAATCGCATTCTTTTCAAGTAAGGGTAGCTTTCTCAAAACAGGCAGTTAAATAAGTAATTATTCTGGTAACAAGTATACCTTCAATAAGAAAAAGCCTCAATGCCAAACTGATTAAGAAAGACTCTAGGAATCTAAAGCGACATATGGCAACAAAGCCATAAATCTTGCTCTCTGAATAGATTTGCGAAGTTGTCTCTGGTGTTTACTACACATACCAGACTTCTCTGAAGAAATAATTTTCCCCCTAACAGAAGTGAACTTTTTAAGCTGGTAGATATCTTTGTATGTCAAACATTTAATTCCAGATTCACACAAAGGACATTTTAGATCTAGTTTGACGTTTTTTTTCCTTGATCTTCTTTTATAAGAAGTATCCTCTGTAGAAGACTCTAATGTATCATCTTTCTTTTCTAATTCTTCTTTAGGCATTTCTCAACCAAAAAAATTTAAACACTTAAAATGGCAATTCATCATCAGTAGGATCTTCAGAGTCATCAATATCATCAGGCTCTGACTCATCTGGATCTTCTGGCATGGCCTCATCTTCGGGATCTGCGTCTTTTTTCTCTGACTTCTTTTTCTGCTTATCATTGTCATCGAAAACATCATCATCTGTGGACTGAGAGGATGAAGAGAAGTCATTTTTACTGCTTAAAAGGATCATTTCATTTATACGTATCTCTGTCTTATACCTCGTGACGCCATCATCCCCTTCCCAAGATCGTGTAACGAGTTCACCCTCAACATATATTTTGGCACCTTTAGTGACTATCTGATTGGAAATTTCACCCATCTTATCCCATGCGACAAGATTATGAAATTGCGTTGACTCTTGTTTCTCACCATTTTTATCTTTCCAGTAGCGATTAGTAGCAAGTCCAAATGTTGCAACTGGAGTACCGCTCGCTGTATAGCGCATCTCAGGGTCTCTAGTGACATTTCCAATCAGCATTACCTTATTTAGTGATCTTGTGGCCATTTACTTATCTTTCAATTTATCTATATCCTAATGATACAGTCTTCTTCTTAAATTTTTCTTAACTATTTCTAAACTATTCGTCAAGCTGAATATCTTTTTTCTTAAGCTTCTTTTTCAGCTCAGCAGGGTCATCAACTCGAATTATCATAAACCTTAGGATCTCTTGCTTTAAACCGAGTTGTCTTTTTATTTCGGCAATAGATACAGCGGGAATACTCGCTTGATAAAGAATGTAATACCCTTCATTATGACCTTCTATCTCATATGCCAAATACCTTTTCCCCCAAACATCTACATCATCAACCTCTCCTTTTTGGTCTTTGACAAGATCTATTACTTCCTTATGCATTGATTTCCTGACATCATCTGGTAACAGAGGTTTCAATGCGACCATGATTTCATATTTTTCACTCTTGCTTCTAGCCATTACTGACTTCCTTTAATTTATCTTTTTGATAAAGCGCTCGAATTGTAGCAGAAAAGTCGTTGGATGGGAATAATGCTACTGTAATCATTCAAACCCAATCCTGATCTAATGTGCATGGATAATTACATAATCACCATCATTAACTATATAGTCTTTCCCGTGGTTTTTAACTAATCCTTTTTCTCTTGCTTGAACAAGTCCGCCATGCCCGATCAGCACTTCAACATTGATAATATCTGCTGTTATAAAGTTTTCAGATAAATCTGTATGAATTACTCCTGCAGCCTCTTTTACATTTGCACCTCTTATAATTGACCAAGCATTTGCTTCTTTTTCTGATCCTGTATAAAAGGTCACTAAGTCTAGACGCTCAAAAGCCATTTGAATAAGATCTGCCAAAAGAACAGGCTTTTGATCTAGAAGGTTCAGGGTTTCTTCAAGCTCTTGGTTGGGAAGGTCTGCCAGATCTCCTGCAAGCTTTACATCAATCGGTAAAACAAAACCTCGGTCATCTTCAGTCAAAACCTCGCGTAGCTGTGCAATTGCATCTTGGAATCTATTTTCAACCCCTTCTCTGCTGTTTAGTACAAAAATTCTCTTTTTCCTTGTGAGCAGCCAGAGTTCTCTTACGAAATTTTCAATATCGGGGTCTACAGAGATTTCAATTGCAGGGATTCCGCGGTTTAAACCGTCTAGCAATGCTTCTAATGAAGTAATTTTCATTTGAGCTTCTTTATCAGGATTAACCCTATGTTTCTTTTTTAAATCGCCCAATTTTACCGAAACAGTGTCAATATCTTTGAGTATAAGCTCTGACTGAACAATCTCAAGATCATCAACTGGACTAACCTTGTTGTATACATGTGAGATAGTTTCGCTATCAAAAGCCCTAAGAACATACATGATGACATCTACCTCTCTAATATGTGACAGAAACTGGTTGCCAAGCCCTTCACCTTTTGATGCGCCTTTTACAAGACCTGCAATATCAACAAACTTTATCGCAGGATATACAACTTTCACAGAGTTAAACATATTCGCAAGCCTAGTAAGCCTTTCATCTTTTACTTCAACCACACCAACGTTTTTGTCTATCGTACAAAACGGGAAATTTTCTGCAGGAACCGAGTTCTTAGTTAAAGCATTATACAGCGTCGATTTACCGACATTAGGCAAACCAACAATCCCTATAGATAATGAGTGTGATCGTGTTACTGACATGTAGCGATAATAGCAAAAAGGGCACCATTTTGCAGCAATTCATGCTTAAATCATAAGGCTTTTTAATCGCAGCAATAAGACTTTCCTGATATAATGTCACTTAAACATGCATAGAGAGAAATCCCGTATACAAAATAAAACAATAATATCCCTATTAACAATATTACTACTTATAGGGATAAATATACCCATAGGGGTATATGCCGACTCTCAAAAAAACGTTTCTCATGACTTTACTATTTCTGTGAATTATTCAGTGCTCTACGACGGTGGAAATATGACCAAGATCTATGAACGTAGACAAATAAGCGTAGATAATTCTGACTATTATCTCGCAGGAGGAGAAGAAATTGTATTTATTATCCCTGATTATAAACTGGAATACCAAAGTGATGAAGCGAAACTCGAAGAAAGAGCATTCAAACTCAAAAGCCTTAAAGTAAGAGACCTTTATGGCAATAACCTCAAGTATAAAAGAAGCGATCAAGAGACAGGGATTGAGATCAAAGTGCCTTATTACAATGATATTACCTCCTACTCGCCACTTACAATAAACTTGGAGTACTCTACTCACGAGCTGGTCAATATTAATGGAAATATTTCGAATCTTTATGTTCCAGGGTTAAAAGAAGGAACTAAGTTTACAGAAACCGATACGGATACCGGTTTAACGACAAGAGTTGTCTATGAGACAGATCTATCGGTTGATAGCAATCTACCTAAAGCTTCCTATATCTCTATTGATTCAATAAAGCCAGTTAATGAAAAAGATCGCATTGTATACAGTTTCCCAGCTGAAAATAGAATTAATGAAACTTTATGGGTACAGCTTGGAAAAGAGCAGTACTATTACTTTGAAATAATACAAAAGACTCCCAAAACTGACAACCTCATACCTAAAGAGATAAGTAAGTATTCAGACCTTATTTCAACAAACATAGTTAAGATCCCTCTACCTAAAGAGCACAGTGAAACAGGACAAAAAGTTTTCTTTTCAGAAATATCCCCAAAGCCTACAGATATCGAAAGAGATGATGAAGGCAATTTAACCGCATCATTTGAAGTGCCTGCCAACGAAGAGTCAAAGATTGTAATTAGGGGATACATTGTACTCAAGTATGATAGCGACTTCAACAGCCTCCCTGATAAGAATTTAGACCTTTACCGAGCAGACATTAAGGATGATAGTAAGTTTAAGCCCTACACAACACCAGATAAATACTGGGAGTCTGACTCACCTTTAATTCAAGAACTCGCTACAAAACTTGAAAAGAATCCAAGTACTCTGCAACAGCTTATTAAAGCCGATTACAATTATATTATTGACAATTTTGATTACAGCGAAGAGAAAAGCATCGGTCAAAACACCAGATATGGTGCCCTCGCAGCCTTTAAGGGCGCTGAGTGTGTCTGCATGGAGTATTCAGATGCAATGATCGCTTTACTCAGGGCACAAGGAATACCCGCTCGAGCAGCGATCGGGTACGGGAATGACCCAACAGGAATTGAAAACGAGATAGGAACTAATACACCGCTTGAACAGAAGATTGGTCACCAATGGCTGCAAGTCTGGGTCCCCGAATACGGATGGATGTCTGTAGATCCAACATGGGGTGAAACAGGTAGAACCTATATTGGAGGAAACTTAGACCATTTGCTTTGGTATACTGTCGGACAAACATCTACTGAAAGAGCCTCAACAGAGCTAAATACAGCAGACCCAGTAGATGATGGGAATTTAAGTGGTTATGATGTGTATCTCCAGGCTCTCTCTGCTGCTGACTATCCTGGTGAAACAAGTCTCCAGTCACTAGATGATGTAATTAAAGATTTTACAGGTAAGAAAACCACCAGTACAGAGTTATTTCTGAAGACTACACGGTTTGGCAAAGCAATAATTATCACAACACCGGTAGTGCTGGTTTTCGTCGCTCTGTGGGTACTAATTGCTTTGCCGTTACAATGGATTAAAAAAGCTAACAGATCAGCAACTTCATAAGCGAAAGATTTGATCGATATCTACAGCGTCAGTTCCAGTGCCTAAACGCTCTTGGCTTGAGGCATATATTTCCATCAGAGGTTCGCCTTTTTCGACTCTATCACCAGATGTTTTATAAAGGTATACACCTGCTTCTTTAATAAACGGATTACCAAGCCCACGAGCGACATTTACAATCTCCTTGTTATCAACAAACTTAATAGTTCCCGATTTGTTTGCTTTAAAGGTACTCACATATTCCCCGACCTCTATTGAAGAAGAATCAATTCTTTTCTTAGCACCTTGTGCCATTGCAATCTCCCAGAATTTTTCATACGCCTCCCCGCTTTCCAGCTTTTCCATTGCAGCGGTTCGTCCCTTACCAGGATCAACCCTGCCAGTCATTTCTAAAAGCTTTCCTGCCATCTCAACAACTGTTTTTTCAAGCTTAATCGGCCTCTTTTCATCTCTTTCAAAAACCCAAAGAATATCTCGAACTTCAAGCGACGGGCCAATTCCCATACCGTCCGGTGCAGTGACATGACGACTAAACACTTCACATTCGATTCCTACTTTATGGAAAAGTTTTTTAAAGCCTTTCTCTAACTCAACAACATCATCAGGTTTTTCAACCTTTGTCCCAGGGCCATATGGGATATCGATTATTATATGAGTGATTCCCATTGAGACCTTCTTTGCAACGATACTTACAAGCATCTTTTGAAAAGATTGGATATGTAGACCCCGCTCAACATTTATTAAAACATCGTCAGCAGGTGAAAGCTTTAGCGCACCACCCCATATCATGCAAGCTCCAACTTCTTTCACAACCTCCATTACTTTTTGAGAAGTAAGAGTAACTGGCATTACGACTTCCAGAATATCTGTTGTTCCGGCCGGCGTTGTAATAGCTCGTGTAGACGTATTCGGTATTACCAAATCAAAAGAAGCAACAATCGGTACAAGAAGAGGTGTGATACCTTTGGCTGCAACACCACCAATAGAATGCTTGTCTACAACCATATTCCCGTTATCACGAATATTTCGGAAATCAAGAATCTCACCCGCATTTGCCATTCCTTTTATTGTCCAGAGAATTTCTTCGTCATCAAAACCCGGATTAAAAAATGTTGCCATAAAATAAGCGATTTCAGTTTCACGGATTTTGCGGGAAGAAATATCGCTCGTAATTACAGCAAGTTCATCTTCTGTAAGCTTCTTACCTAACAGCTTGTCTTTTATAAACTCTATTGATTTTGGCCGGTCGAAAAGATCTACAGTCACGGTCTCCCCACTCGGAAGCTGATATTTTGACCAGATGTCTTCAAAAATTCCAACAGACCCTGGCTGAGTTTCTGTATCAGTTATAATTACATCTACATACAAAGAGAGATCTCTCCAGAAGAGCAACACCTTGTCTCCTTTATTAATCCCAACTTTGTCAGCATCAACCCCATTGAGCATAATTGACATAGAATCACCTGTCTCGCCATCGAATTTTTTTGATTGAAGATATAGTGCCATTTAATAAATATCTTAAAATAACCAACTGTATTCTTTTTGAATAGCTCTCTCAATATCACTAGGTTTTAAAACCCCAATTTCGGTAATAAAGCCTGTTATTAATTCACGGTTCACAAGCTCAAAAGCGGGATTAATTAATTTCAACCCTTTTGGAGCTTCCTCCCAGATTTCTTCTCCTGGCCTCATTTCAATCTCAACTTTCTTATATGCCGTTGAAATATCTGTCTTTAAAATTGAAGTCACTACATACAGTGGCTTGCTCGCATAGTAGCTTGCGAGCGCTATAGACCAGCTCCCAATCTTATTTATACAGTCACCTTTCATGCTTATCTGGTCGCAGCCAATAAAAACAATATCAATATCAGTTGAGCCTTTGCCAGTAATATACGAAGCAGCTGCACCATCAGTTATCAGTGTCGTGTCAACACCCTCTCCTAAAAGATTCTTTGCAGTTATGCGCCCTTGGAAAAGAGGTCGAGTCTCAGTGCATACTACCTGAAGACGATCGACAGTATGTTTGTGGGACATTATTAGCCTTTCAACTGTAGATGAGTGGCAGTGAGTCAGAATCTGATCAATTTCTGGAGTTAAAACTTCTGAAGAGTTTCGAACGATATTGTCTTTTGATGCCTTAATCAATCCAAGATATTCATCTGCTAGCTCTTCAATTTTATTGCGCGCCTCTTCAAAAGTATCAATCTCGGGGTATCTGATTTTAAGCATATTTAAGAGGAACTTCACACCATTTCTAGCGAGAGGCTCGTTTGGTCTTGCTTTAGAAAGAAGCTCCCCGGTCTTCTCGATATCATTTATAAAATTCTCGTAGTCAGCATTAGACGGGTAATTTTTCAAATACAGTTTCAAACCTTCAAAAGTTGCAAGAGCAACATTAGTCGCCCCTTGGATTTTGACTTTCTTTATATCGCTTACAATGTCTTCTACTGTTTTATATCTAGAGAAATCCATTTGACTAGTCTAATTGAAATACTTCGTTTAAGCTTGGAACCACAGTATCAATGCTTAATTCTTGTTTCACGTTTGCCGCAAAACCAACAGATATGCTTTCTTCACCATGTACAATAAATACCTGCCTTGGAGAATGCCCAAACCCACGCAACCAGTATCGCAAGTCTCTCATGTCGGCATGTGCAGAAAACCCGCCGAGAGTATGGACTTGAGCTTTTACTTGCATTTTCCTTCCCTTGACTCTCACCTCAGGCTCATTATCGACAATCCTACGGCCAAGAGTACCTTTGACCTGATAACCGACAAAAATAATATGAGTTGTTTTCTTTTCAATATTATTTGCTAAATGATGGGTAATTCGCCCACCAGTCATCATGCCGCTACCTGCCATTATCACAATGCCGTTTCTTCCCACAAGTCTTTTAGAGTCTTCAACACTTTCAATTATTTCAAAGCCATCAAATTCAAATGGGTCATCGCCCTTTTCGAGCAATCGCCTCGCATCTTCGTCATAGAAAGTTGGAAATTCTTTAAACACCGCAGTAGCTTTTGCAGCCATAGGACTATCTAAATAAACAGGCAGGCCTTCTAAAAGTTGATTCTCAAAAAAAAGATTCAGCTCGTATATAATCTCTTGCGCTCTTTCTATTGCAAATGTTGGAATTAAAATATTCCCACCTTCTTTGCTTGCTTTCTTTAATACAGATAGAAGTTCTAATACAGTATCATCCTTACTCTTGTGAAGTCGGTTCCCATAAGTTGACTCCATCACAACATAATCAGCCTCTCTTACCATATCTGGATCTCTAACAATTCTTTGTCCAGGCTGACCTAAGTCTCCAGAGAAAACGAGTTTCCTTGTACGACCGAGTTCATTTTTAACCCAGATTTCATACATAGCTGCACCAAGAATATGCCCAGAGTCCCTCATTCTAAATTCTAATCCATCCATAAGAGCGACCGAATTTCCATATGGGTAGATTTCAAATAGCTGCATAGTCGCATCCACATCAGCCTCGGTATAAAGTGGCTCTTTTTCTTCATAAAGGCTACCTTCTTCAGAATACTTCTCATTCATATGATGGTTCGGATGGTTATTTTCTAAATGGTGGGCGTCATTATGGTTATTATTATGACTGTTATCGTGTCCGTTCCTTTCTCTGATCTTCCACCTCTTATACTCTTCTGCTTGTAGCTTAGCAGCGTCTTTTAAAACAATCTCTGTTAATTCTCTAGTAGGTTGAGTAGAGATGATTCGGCCTCTAAACCCTTCTTTCACAAGCTTCGGGAGCCTACCGCAGTGATCAAAATGGGCGTGCGTGAGAAGAACATACTCAATTTCTGTTGCATCAAAAGGAAAAGGCTCTCTATTTAATGACTCTAAATCAGATGTCCCTTGAAACGCACCACAATCAATTAAGATTTTTGTTTTTCCTGTATTCAGGAGGAAGCATGAACCAGTTACTGTCCGTGCCGCACCGCAAAATTGTATCGTCATATGGGCAGGTGATAAATTATTATTATCAGGCTGGAGCCATTCTATCACGAGGTTAAAAGGTGCAGCAAATATATTCAAGGATGTACAGGTAAACGTGAAACTATCTTTTAAGGTATTGAATGGAATTGTTCCACAAAATACGGAATTACGTGCAATAAGAATTTGAGTATTTAGCAAGTATTTTGTAGGTAATTTGAATTCAATAAGCCAGAAATAGTTTCAAAGACTATTGATCTTTAATCATCCATAATTTATCCTGAAGCGATGCTTAAACCGACTGCCAATATTAAAAAACTTCTTTATATATTTTTTACAGGACTTGTAACGATATTAATTATGCTTTCAGGGACATCTTTGTTGCTGAGTAGGAACCTTTTTGTCTTTGATATATTTTCTCACTTTCAGTTGCAATACATGCTTGCTCTCTTACTAATCAGTCCTGCGGTCTATCTTTTAGGAGACCGAAAAATCGCAATATTATCAATCGCCTACGTCATAATAATTTCTACAGTGTTCATCATTCCTATTCAGACAACCGGAATCACTAATTTTCAGGCAGATATCTACTACATGAATCTAAATTTTAGAAACGAAAACCTTGAACCAATTGTCGAAGAGATTAAAAACTCAAGACCACAAATCGTTGCTATCGTAGAATCGAATATTGCGATTGAACAAAAGCTTTCGCAATTATATGGCCCCCCTATTGTATCTATAAGCGAAGAGGGGCAGTCATGCAGCATATTTTCTCAAACTGCACCGAAAGAAGTTCTCGCTATAAAAGAGCTGGAATACCCTCTTTGCTATGCGAGATTTGAATCCTTTGACATAATCACGATGCACCCTTATCCTCCCCTTTCAGATATACAATTTGCGAAGCAGAAAATCTTTTTCAAACAAGTTTCCGACCTATATGATTCTAAAGCTGCAGGGAACAGACCAGTAATCTTGGTAGGAGATTTTAACTCTACTTACTATTCGGGATTGTATCGGAGGTACTTTGGTCGATTTGGCAAAGTGAACTACTACTCGTGGATGAATAGAACACTTGTCAGCCTACCTATCGATCATGCCTTAGCCAACGTCCCGATTAAGGTGAATTTGGCACCAAAGCTTACATCAGACCACAGCGGATTATATATTCAACTACCTTAGAGGGATGACTTCTTTTATTTTACCCGCAAGATAGTCTTTAGTTTCACGAAGAAGACTTTCATGCGAGTTTAAAATGGGCTCTTCGATAACAACTGCGAGAAGATACTCAAGTATATTTCCTACTTCTGGACCCTTTTTAACTCCAAGTTTCATTATATCTTCACCAGATATTCTTAAATCTGAGACTTTGAGGGCCATATCCTGTTCTCTGACTGCCGAGATCCTTTCTTGCAGCTTCTCAATTTCTTCGGGTTTGAAAGAAGACTTAGGGTTTGCTGAAGCGTCAGCAATTCTTAGAGCAAAAAGATCATCGATATTTTCTTCCCCTACCCTAGAGATAAACCGTCGGACTGCAGCATCTGTCCAACGATGTTCTTCAATCTTTCTAGCTTCTTCCTCAGGTGTGTTCTCGTCAATATGGGGATAGTAAAACATATGGTTTTTAACCAAAATCACGACTCTTTCAACATCCTGGTTTGAAAATTTCAACCTTTTCATTATCTGTCGGGTCATCTTTGCACCCTCGACATCATGTCCATAAAAATGACCGTTCCCCATGTCTTTTCTCGGCTTACCAATATCATGCAGCAATGCAGCCAATTTAATATTATCGGGAGCAGCATCGCATGTTTTCAGCGAGTGCCTATAAACATCATCAGCATGAAAATGCTTCTGTTCTACTCCGTAACCTTCTAAAAGTTCTGGCATAAAGATTTTCAGAAGTCCTGTTTCACGCATTAAGTCAATTCCAATAGAAGGCATTGGAGACTTGACGAGCATTTTCATAAACTCATCTCTTATACGCTCCATTGATACTTGCGATGCAATCGGAATTGAAGCTTCGATAGCGTCAAAAGTGGCTTGTTCCAGTGTGAAGCCAAGTTGTGAAGCAAGACGACACGCTTTAAATGCCCTTAATCCGTCTTCCTTAAACCTCTCTAAGGGAGTACCTACAGCCTTGACAACTTTCTGTTTTAGGTCACTAACTCCTTCAAAAGGGTCATACAACTCAAGCTCTAAATCAGTATCCTCTCCTGAAAGATCTACAAGAGATAAGTCTGCCGCCATAGCATTAAAAGTAAAATCTCTGCGACCGAGGTCTTTATCAAGGTCATCTATAAATGCAACTTTAGACGGCCATCTTCCATCAATATACTGCTCTTCACTTCTGAATGTAGTCACTTGAACCTCAAAGATCTCGCCATTTTTATCTGGAACAAGAGCTGAGACCATGCCAAATCTAGCCCCCGTCGATACTGATTTTGGGAAAATATTAAGCATATCATCTGGTTTTGCATCAGTCGCAAGGTCATAATCATAAGGTATACGCCCGATTACAGTATCTCTCAATGCCCCTCCAACTAGATAACACTTATAACCTTCTTTTATAAGCATCCTTGCAACCTTTTGAACATAAAACGGCAATAGAAAAGTAACCTTCATGCGATTAAATGGTTAAATGAGACAATCTATAAGTATATAACGACGATTAAAGCTATTATACCGAATAGAATGTTGAATGAGAAAGTTCTCAAAATTTTCTTATAAAAATACTCGTCTGCAGAAAATATCGAAATTACAAGCCTTGCAATCATATTCATACAGATTGCAACAAAAAGGACTACAGCCGCAAAGTCTAGCGGAATTACACTCCCAGCAAATAAAGATGTATTTGCTGCAACAGCATCGAGTCCAGATAACGCAGAGGCCATCGAGGCTAGTACAAATCCAGAATCGCCCAAAAAGTAGAGAGCAAGCTGTGTAAACAGTGTCACAGCAAAGAAAATCCCAGCTAACACCAAAGCAGGCTTAAGCGAAAATGGAGTCTGCATGGCCTTGTTTTGAATATTAGTTTTTACTTTCGATATTGTTACATTTTTGCTAGTTTTCTTACCGTCATATTTTGATTTCAATACTGCATAAGCCAGGATTGAAGTGAGAAACATCACAAGAACGGGGACTGCGACTCTAATAGCCAGATGAAAATTTAAAATCAAAACAACGACAAGAATTCTCATCAGACTGGAAGCATTTGAAAGGATTGTCGCCAGAACATAAGGTTCTTTTGCACGGGTGTCCTTCTCTTCTTTGCTCAATGAAGACATATTTTCTGTCACTGCAGTACTTGAAACAAGCCCTCCTAGAAGCCCGATTACAGACACTCCTTTCCCTTTTCCAAACAATTTAGCAATGAAGTAGCCTACGAAGTTAACGCTCAGAACCATAACAACTACAGTCCAAATTCTCTGAGGATTAAATGCTTCAGTCGCAGAAACAAAACCTGTACCCCAATATGTCATAAATAGATGTCCAACCTTTGGTATATCCGCAAGTCCAAAAGCTTTATTCGGTAAAAGCGGAATTATTACTGCAGTGAAAAGTAGAAACTTAATAGTGTCAATTACCTCTTCATGCGAAAACAGGCCGGAGAAAGCATGCAGTTGGTTTCTCATAGACAAAACGAAAGCACTCACAACAGCCGCCATTACAATGAAATTTACTGAAATATCTGTCCCGAGAAGCAGAAAAGATAGAACGAAAACAAGAATTATCGATACCTCTGTTGTAAGACCGAGAGAGTTCTTATCAAAATAATTAAGAAGAAATGCGATCTGGATAAATATAATTATCCCTGCAGCAACAACCCATGCAATTGCACCAGCACCTAGAGTGCTTGCGACTCCAGCAAGTGCACCAAGAATCGAGATTAGTGTATATGTCCTAAAGCCACCAAGACCATTTGCTGGATGCCCCTCTTTGATAAATGTAAACTTTCGAGCAGCAATATCGGCACTTGCCGCTAACTCTTTTTCTTTCGGAATATTTTTCCGGTTTTCATCTCTCTCAAATCCCACTAAAGCACCAAGACTGACTGCAAGAAGAAACCTGATATAGATTGGATCGATATTCATCTGAAAATAGGCAGGTTAAATATCTAAATGATATTACATGTTCTTCTGGTAATTTTCCATTTTCTGCAACCCTTCAGATGTCATGTTCTTTGATTTCGTGTTTACAATTGAACATATCTGTCTCCCTTTACAAATCTGATTATCAGGCCAAATTGAAAATAGAATTCCTGACTTATGCGCAAGTAAAGGTTCTTCTTTAGTCGTTTCTGGGCAGTATAGTGTGCCTATCTGTTGTCCTTCTTCTACCCAATCGCCCAATTTGCGATTAAACTTTATTACCGCCGTATAATTTACCCTCATAGTCTTTCTACTATGTAGAATATATTGAAGTTGTGGCAAATCAATTTCTCCGTCAAGCATATGATTTGCAAATAAAACATTCTTTAAACCCCTTAAACCGATAGAAACTAACTGCTCATTTAGATGCCCTGCCCCACCAATCTCTACAGTAATAACAGGCTTATTCATAATATTATTCATATAAACAGCCATCATCGAAGGAACTCCTTTTCTCTCGAGAATAAACTCGGTACCAAAAATCTGAGCAAGGGTTCTGGAGCATGAAATACAATTATCTCTATCAGAGATATGAATCCTTGCATGAGGCAGAAGAACGGCCCCAAATCCCGCATCGTGAATATCAACACCCATATCACATTTAGAAAAAATTTCATCCACTAGGTTTGAAGCTATCAAAGCAGAAATTGTTTTTGAATCAGTCTTTCCGAATTGCCTGTTTAGATCTTTCTTATCTTCTAACACATACCTTTTACGAGATCGAAAACCAGAAAGATTGAGTATCGGCAAAACAAAGAGTCTCCCCTTTAGGCGCCCTTCAAGTTTCGATTCTTTAGCCCAATCAATGAACTTTTTGATCAAATAGACACCATTTATTTCATCTCCATGCACTCCCGCAGAAATAAAAATTGATGGACCGTCTAAGGTGCCCCAGATCTCAAAATAAGGTATCGAAGAAAAATACTTATTGTCCTTTATTTCGCAATATTTTAATTCAAGCATTTTATAGACTATACTGTGAATAGATATATTTCAAGAAAAGATGTTCGGATTAAATAAACTTACAAACTACCTGCTGACAATAGCTCTAGCAGTAGCGCTTGGGGTCTCTCTTACTCTTACATCACTATTTTACAGTGCGAAAGAGATACTCACAGACAAAGAGAACGCCAAGAGATGGATAAAAGAAACTTCATTAAGAGAAGAGTTTGTAAATGTTTTAACCGAACAGGTCTATTCTGAAAAACCTGCGGAAATACTTGAACCGATTGTATCTAAATCAGACTTTAAAAAGATTGCTAACCAAGAAGCAAATAAGGAGTGGGTCGATCAGGCTATAGACACAACTGTTGATAACACATACGATTGGCTGGAAGGTAAATCTGAAGCGCCGGAAATAGTAATACCGGTAAAGAAAGACCAAAAAAACGGCCTTCCAAGTCTTGAGACTCTAGTTACCGACAAAATAGGCAAGCCTGCATCGATAATTGATTTTGATAAAGTCAGTGAGATATCGCCGGCTATCAAACTTCTTAATACAGACAAAATCACAATTATAAATATCTCAGATGCATACGCAAAGCTTAAAAAGCTCCCCCAGCAGATGGCGATTGTTTCATTGGTTATTGCCGCAGCCTTACTTGTATCTGGTTCATCTCTCCGCCAAGGAATTTTAATGGTCGGATTTGGACTTGTTACTTCAGCTGGGCTGCTTTTATTCGGACCAACTTACCTTAAAGACCACCCTGAGGTCACTAAAAATGTACTTTCTCTAGATCTTTCACGATTACCCAAGCTTGTAGACCTACCCCCGATCATAAGAGACCTATTTGGATTTGCGTTTAATGAAGTCTACAAGAGCACAAAAGCTTATGCCATAGTTGCAGGAGCAATTGGAGTAATAGCAGGAGTGATTAGCCAGCTCAGCATAAAGTCTGTTGAGCTAGAAGCAGAGAAGAAACCGTCAAAAGACTTCTTCTAGTTACGCCATCTCTCAAGCCTCGGAAGCTGCATTCGAGCGAGCAACCTCATCGGCCACTTCCAACCCTTTTTCTTGAGAGCTTCATCGACAGTTTTTTTCATATCATCGAGTGAAGCATCAGGGTTTATAAAATTGCCTTTTTGATAGCAGAGATTGCAATACATTTTGCTCATTGTTCCATCTGCTTCTGTTCCAGCAGACTTGCCATTTTCTAAAGGCATTCCACATGATTGGCACTGTTTGTATTCTTTTGACATGAGATACAAATAAAAGAAATTAATGGCAATACTAACCCTTAAATAGCTTAGATTCAATAGGACTTTATTAAATCTATAAAAAGTGCTCTCTCTATACGGAGAATATCCTTCATTGACGGTAATCGTAAAGTTAATTTCTAACAAAACCTTAATTTTGCTTCTTTGGGGTACTCTCTGGCGCACTGTACATCTTTGGCACACCCCACTGCCATCGGGGTGGCTCCCCCTTTATGTAACAAACAAGAATTAGCACAGCAGTCATTGCAAAAGTCTCAAGAAGAAATTCATTCATAGCGTTTGAAGCAAGCTCAGAGTCAAAAGTAAACCGCAAGGAGTTTGTAATAACCGCTGCAACAAAGATTAGAAGTGTAATCCACCCCTGCCAGCGTGCAGGAGTCCACCCCCAACCATATAACTTAGCTCTAAACCAGTAGCCTTTGGGGTTGTCTTTTATGTAGCTGATGTAATATGAAAACATATTACCAGCATTTATAAACTTATCTCATATAGTATTTTAATGCATATGAGCCTGAAAGACGAGGAACATGAAGAGTCTTTCTCTTGAAGAGCGAAGTTCAACTGGCAGTGTTTCTAACGAAGTTCGAACATTTTTTGGCCAAAACTCCGAATGATTACAAGCGAAGCGCCGAGGCAACATCTTTCAATTTTGCTGAATATAAAGCTTGGCGGGAAGTGAGGTCACTTATTCGGACTTTGGTATTAAGTCAAAAATCTGAGCTAAAGTTGTTACTCCAGAAGTATTCCTATCAATTCTTTGACGTTTAGACCCTCTGGACTTCCAACATATCTTCTCTTGGAACTTTGCCTTCTTGTAACTCAAATAACCACTCTTGCATTTCAGGTCTGGGTTTAAAGTCATCATCAAACAAACCACAATCAGGTCTCTCCCAGGGCTCATTTTCATTAAATGCCCAATAGTAAAATCCCTTTACAAAGTCTAAACCCATGCATATTTCGGCAAAATGCTGGTACGCATATGCTTGATACTCAAACCACGTTTTGTATTTAACTTCGTCTACAACAATTGGTTTGTTAGGATCAATCTTCATTTCAGCTTTATCTTCTCCTTGTCTATTGTTATTCCAACTCAAATCAAATTCGGTAATCTGTAGTGGAACTTCAGTTTTTTCATGAATTCCAGTTAAAGCATCCTTTATATCCTGATCAGGAGGTAATTTAAATGGTCGGGGTCTATAACCCATATGTGCCTGTAATCCTATTATATCTGGACTTACTCCTCTAGCTTGAACTTCTCGGACTATCTGCAGAAACTCATTTCTAGTATCTTCTCTAAAACTTGGACTGTGTTCATTCCACATATATTTCCCCTCTGGATATGTTTCCTTTGCCCATTGAAAAACATTTGAAATTAATTCAACTCTGCTTTTACCTGTACCAAGAAAATCTATGGAATCTCCACCTAAGCTTTCATTCATTAGCTTGAAAAACTCAACTTTATATTTGTATCGTCCAACAACTAAACGAACATGCCTTTCTAAAGCTCTGAGTTTGGCTTCTGGAGTGAGTTCTTTAAACCATTCGGGATACCCATCAAGATGGCCAAATAGGACAGTATTATAATGAAGCCTTAAATTATTTCGTTCGCAAAATTCTACTATTTTATCAACATTCCTCCATTCATATGAATCTGGACTCGGGCCTTTTGTTGCTACCATAGCAAATATCCCTGTTCCTCTCATACCAAAACTTTGAGTAAAACCAGTCACTCTGTCTTTATAAACCGAAGATCTATTGGTGGGAACAACCCCATTGAAATATTTATGATGTAGCATTGTTCCGATCTGCATATTTTTAGGAACAAAGTTAATTTGTTTTTATTTCTTTAGAACTCAAAAGATTATTATTAATAGCAATTTAAGGGCTACTTTTGCAAAGTGTTGAAAC
>JACKFR010000014.1 GCA_020632375.1 Candidatus Nomurabacteria bacterium | reverse complement strand
ATATGGTTGAGAACCATATGTCCTAACCGTTAGACGATGGCGGCGTAACAGCAGAATTTTACCACAAAAAAGATAGAGGTGATACCCACCGATTGAGTCTAATCCTGTTTTGAGGTACAATTATTCCTTACGTTAATATTTTTTCCACATTCAAAATGCAAAACGCACACAACCTAGTCACAAAGGACGGATTTAAGGCGCTTGAAGATGAGCTTGAAGAGCGATTACAAAAAAAAGAAGAGCTTCTTAAAATGATTGAAGAGCTTAGAGCTCTTGGCGATACGAGTGAAAGCGAAGGGCTTACACTAGCACAAGAGACTTATCAGTCGAACGAAAAAAGCATTGCAGACTTACGCCGAACAATATCAAAAGCAGAAGTAACGGAAAACCAATCAACTAACGGTAAAGTTGCTGTTGGAAGCAAAGTCACAGTTAAATCCGAAGAAAATGGTCAAGAAGTTTTTTCTATTGTAGGAGGAGCTGAAAGCAACCCACTTGAGATGAAAATCTCAGCGAGTTCGCCTCTCGGAGCAGCTCTCATTAACAAGAAGTCAGGCGAAAAAGTAACAGTAAAGCTCCCTAGAAAGGTTGTCGAGTACGAGATTGTCAACGTAGAATGAAAACTGGTTTAAGGATGAATATATGATCCTGATTCAAGCACGGCAGATATATCTGTTTGATTAAGTTTCTCCCCCCCAGCCAAAAATATTGAGAGACCTTTCTCTGAGCAGAATACAGCACAATACGCACCTATTGGCACGTTCATTCCTGGCTCATGTTGAGTCATTCCAGGCTTAATCTTGAACTGTCCAAAATATTGAGTCCATGTCATATCTCTTAGTGGCTTTGCTGTTGGATCAAGTTTTGGATCCGATGTGTAGACATACTCAATATTTGAAAGCTTATAAAATCGGTCTAAATGAAGTACATCTGCAATAATTGCTGCATTCATATCAGAACTCCAACCGACTTTAAAACCTCCTGAAATGACTGTCATCGGTGAGTCTTCCATCAGAATCTCAAGTGTCTCTCCCATGCTGGATGGTGTTTTAATATTCTGGTCTGCAAGAACTGTCTTGAGAATATATGCGTTTGTTTGAGTCACAGACATCCCGATTTGATGGAAATCTTCCTGATTATCGCTGAATTGAGAGACTTGCTTCATAAGATGTCGAGATATTTTCCCACCACCGGTAGCGAGCACAATTTTACTGTATTTCTTTTGAGCATCCTTATACCAGTGGACTAATTTGTGCAAAAAATCAGTTCTAACTGTTAAATCAGTATTATAAAGCAGGGAGCCGCCTATTTTCACAACAATTGACTGACCCACTATCAGAAGCTCACTAAAATTATAAAAGACATCAACGCAAAAAGAAGTGGCGGAAGATAATCTGAAATATTATTATATCCATCTAGTTTAACTCCCCACCAAGAGATAAGTAGATAAAATATAATACTCTGCATAAAGGGGTAAATAAAGTAATTTAGCGGAAGCAAATAGAACCCTGTAAGAAGCATTGTGCCGAAGGACAGGATAAAAACAATTAAAGCGTGTTGAGAGTATTGCCTGTGTATAACAAGCTGATGCAATAGTAGCAAGAATGCTATTAATGAGGTTATTATAAATGTCAGCAAGTCACTTAAACCTGTCATAGAAACGGAAGCAACAAGAGCGTAAAAAGCTATTAAATCAACGAGTTTAAATACGATCCGGGTACTTTTTACGATTTTAAACTGGTGTGAGTAAGAAGCCCTTATCTGCGCAAATAGTAAAAAGAATGTTGCAACACCGGCAACAATCGTCAATTGCTCTAAAATCATCTCATTGTGAACATACAAAAACCATGTTAGAGCAGAGTATAGAAGAATTGGTGATACAATATTTGAAAATAGTTTGTCACGGATTCTGAAATTGGCGATAAGATCACTATATTTTGACAAAGGTTTGTACGAATGGACATGATAAGAGGCTATAATCCATGTGGTTATTAGAGCTAAGCCAATAAATGCTCCAAGAATATAAAGATTGCCAACAAACGTAGTCATGATAAACATTTCCCAGACTACAAATAGCAAGATAGAGTATACAAATTCTCTTTTTAAAATTTTAAGACTAGTCATAATCTCTTCTTAGACAATAGATCCTAAAGAACCGTTTATAGTTGCAACCAAAATAATTATTACCATAAAGCCGACAGTGACTAGATAGCCACCATGATCGCTTAGTACACCGTGTCTTTTATAGTAGTATATTTGAACCCCTAACAAAAGCGTTAGAAAGAAGCCGAAAAGAACATTTACCTGATTTTTTGTCGACAGCGACCGGAAAGTACTTAATAGTAGCGAATTTGATGATACTTTTTCTACTGTATCTGTCACCTCAGAACTAGTAAATGCTCCAAGAATATTTTCAGTCCTTTTGTTACCTACTTGATCCGTTAGTACAAGACTAATCTTATTAGCATTGCTTAAGACGTCATGAGGGATAGCAGCTTCTAGGTATTGTGCCTTGCTGACAGAGACTAAATCAAATTTCTCACCACCGGCAACAAGCTGTGCGGATACAGTTTCACTTGGGTGAAGCTTAACCGCCCATTCATCAAGCTCAGGATTCAGATATACAATTAGATCGTCGGCTGTAAAATCAGGAGGCGTTGTGTCTATCGAAAAAGTGACTGAATCTTGCGGGATTGTTCGACCTTGCTCAACCGATGCGGTTATTTTGTGCTTTCCTTCTTCCCAATCGTTTTCTGGAGTGTAAACCCAAGTTGTTTTAGAAGACTCAATGGCCGCAATCTCCGCATCTCCATTTAAGATTTTTACTTTGTATGAGCCGGTAGTCTGTTTAGAATAGTCTACTTGCCCTTCGATCGAAGTAAGCGGGTTTGAGACAGTCGCACCTGCAGCAGGAGCAGTTATGCTAATGCTCTTGATTTCACCTTCTTCAGTGGTTGGGGTTTCCTTATCATTTGTATCTTGAACCTTTTGATTGGAGCCTTGCG
Organism: Candidatus Nomurabacteria bacterium; assembly: GCA_020632375.1. Classification (GTDB taxonomy): domain Bacteria; phylum Patescibacteriota; class Dojkabacteria; order SC72; family JAHDCA01; genus JACKFR01. Next base: position 1,557 of record JACKFR010000014.1, on the reverse strand, counting down.
CAGCGGCAGAAGGCTCTGATGTACCACTATCAGTAGAAATACTCTCAGAGCCAAACATTTGAACAACTAGTGTTGTTTTCTGACCTTGTAATTCGCCTTCAGCGACTGCGATTCCAATATCTTTGTAGTTAGAATTAACTATATTTGCCTTGTGAGTCGGGCTCGCCATCCATGCCTGATGAACTCCTTCTGCTGTAGAAAACCCTTTAGCCAGATTTTCACCTGCATAAACATATACATATCCTTCTCCGTTAATAAATTGCCATGGAGTCTCTCCGTTTGGTCCGAAGTGATCCCAGTAGTCTTTTTTAAACATATCGGCCGCCTTATCGTATGCAGCTTCTGTCAATCGTGAGTCAGTGTTAAGGCTGTTTAGACCTCTGCCTACTCTTTCCTTATTCGTGAGTTCAATCAGTGCATAAGGCGTTATGCTGCTCGCAGCAACTTCTTGGTTTGCAGCAGGGAGTAAAACACCTGAAAAAAGGTTGAACAGTATCAGAAGGACTGTATAGAAGCTAAGAGCCGGTTTTCTGATGGCATATGGATAGTAGCCGTTCTTTTTATCAGGGATAAAGAGCTCTTTAAGCACTTTTCAAGAAAGTAAGATTACGAATTCAGTCTAATAAATTTATGCCTATCTTTCAATGAGTATAAAAGTAAAACGACCCCGTTTGATCGGGGTCGTTCCAAATTCTCAATAAACAGAGAATTTCCAGCAGCTATTTAACAGCATCCTTCAAGCCTTTTCCAGCTTTGAAAGCAGGAACATTGCTTGCAGGAAGATTAATCTTAGCCTTAGTCTGAGGGTTGATACCAACTCTCGCAGCTCTTCGGCGAACTTCGAACTTACCGAAACCAGTAAGAAGAACTGATTCGCCCTTTCCAAGAGCCATTCTGATTGCATCAAGGAAGGCATCAACAACAGCATTAGCTTGCTTTAGAGAAATTCCTGTTTGGTCAGCAATATATTTAGCAATATCTTTTTTTAACATTGTGTACTCCTCCTTTCCCCGAGATTGAGTCAGGAAATCCCATTGAATTAACAGATCTCCTTCCTACTAGCCTTAAAATAGAGAATTTCGGAGGTATTGTCAAGATTTCCTTTATTTATAGGATTTTATTTATACGGGTTATATTGACAGCTTTTCTACCATCTCCTATCTCCACAAGAACAGAGTCGAACCTAATAGCCCCTTCTTCTTGTATCTCGTATCGTGGAGAGTAGGGGTACTTATTCTGCCTGAATATAATGTTTTTTTTGACCCATAGAACCGAGTCGAGTGGGCCTGCCATACCGACATCATTTATATATGCAGTACCACCTGGGAGTACTCTCTCATCTGCGGTTGGAATATGCGTGTGCGTCCCTACTACAGCGCTTGCGATACCATCAAGATATAACCCAGCCGATAGTTTCTCGGCAGTTGATTCAGCATGGAAATCAATAAAAAAACCTGAATAATCATCAAGATTTATCTCAGAAAGAAACTTATCAATTGCCCTGAATGGTTCTGAAAGAGTCCTTTCTTGATAAAAGAATGCTACACCCATCGCAGA
>JACKFR010000013.1 GCA_020632375.1 Candidatus Nomurabacteria bacterium | reverse complement strand
GCAAAGACAAAAGCTGAGAATGATAATGTCACATCTCTTATTGGAGAAAATTTAGCACTTAAGAAAGAGTTAAACCTTAGAGACGATAAGGGAAGTCTTCTCGAAGCAGAGGTTCTGAGTTCTTTTGGAAAGGCAGATAGTTCGACATTGCTTCTCAATAAGGGTGCAAACGATGGTGTAAGTAAAGACGATATTGTGCGAATTGGCGATATTTATATTGGTAGCGTAAGCAGTGTTAGTGAAAAGAGTTGCGTTATTCTTCTTCCTACGAATAAGCGCAGTGTTTTGAGTGCCCTTATAGAGAAGACTAATTTTTCCGACAAATCGTTAAGGCAAATTAAAGCTGAAGTTTCGAGTCAAAAAGAAATTTTAGGGGTTGTGGTTGGTGATGGAGGCTCTATTCTTGTTGAGGATATATCAAATAATGCTGAGTTTTCAGAGGGTTACTCTGTGATTATTAATGACGAGAAAGTCGGTCAGTACATGTACTTGGGTAGAATCTCGAAAATCATTGAAGATCCGTCTGCAGTGGAAAAACAGGCGCGAGTTGAGCCAGGGGTTGATTACAAAGAGCTTAAATATGTTTATATAGTTGTTGATTAAATGGTAGCATTGCTTATTGGGATAATTCTCACACTAATTACTCTTTTTGCTGAAAACATACTTTTCAGCATAGGAAGTTTTAGCATATTAATTGTTGTGAGCATGTTTCTTTTTGAAAAAAGATCCAATGTGATGCTTTTTACAGTTCTTCTAATTGTTTCTTGTGTGCTTGATACTCATTATCATTTGTATATAGGGAGTTTTTATTTTGCTGTTCTTGTAGCATTTACAGTTTATTCAATTTTAAAGAGAGTTTTGCCTTCTACGGTGATGGTTTCAAAGGCGACCCTTCTCTTCATCAGCTTCCTTTTTTACCATTTAACAGTTCTGCTTGTAGCTTTTTATCAGACACAGGGTGAAGTTAAGACTTTAAACAGCATAGGTGTTGATTTAGTTCGCTCAATACCACTTGGTATTTTTGAAGTCTTTCTGTTTTTTTTGATTGATTACATAGTGAATGAAGTATTTATATCAAAGACTCTTAAATAAACTAGAAGGTATGGCAGAAATTGGTTTATAAAATCGGTAATGAAAAGAAAATCAATCAATGGAATTTTGTTTATGCATTTATAATTGCAGCTGGGGCATTTTTCTTACTTATTTCATCTCTGGTAGATCTACAACTTGTTCGAGGAAGCGAGTTTGAGTCTCGGTCCAAAAATAATCAAGTAAATCTTTCTTATATTTATCCTAATCGAGGAGTTATTTATGACCGAAATGATAATAAGTTGGCAGAGAATATTCCAGCAACCAACCTTTATCTGAACCTCGAGCCTTTTTATAATAACGAGGGAAACTTTACAGAAGAAGATCGGCTTGTTTCTGTGACTGCAAAAATTGAAGAAATAATTGGCTCCGGTTGGGTCAATGCATCACTTGAAGATGCTCCAAAGGATTCTCTTTTTAGGTATATAGAGTTTCTAAATGTGAATCAAGATGAGAGTGAAAATTATAACTTTCAAAGTGAAATCTTAATCGCTACAGATCTGGGCAATGAAGAAACAATCCGGCTCAAATCTTTAAGTACCCAATATCCTGAAATTAAGTTAGAAGAGGGAAGTAAAAGATATTATCCAGAAGGTAAACCATTCTCACATTTGCTTGGCTATGTCTCTGTTGTGACTGGGGATGATCTTAAGGACTTAGACTATCTTGGTTACGAAGACTTTGTCGCTAGCAATGGTTATAACGATATAATCGGGCAGACTGGGATTGAGAATGTCTATGACAGGTCATTGCTTGGTGTAAAGGGTATTAAGGCTGTTGAAGTAGATGCTTCAGGCAATATAACTTCAGATGTCGAAAGAGTTGTTGAAGAAGTAAAGTCGGGGTCAAGTGTAAAACTTTCAATCGATCGAGACTCTCAAGTAAAAATGTATAAACTTCTTGGAGAGGCTGTAAAAAAGTATGGAGCAACAGGAGGTGCCGCAATTGTAGAAAATGTCAATTCAGGTGAACTGTCAGTTCTAGCGACCTATCCTTCGTATGATAATAATGATTTTGTCGGCGGGATTAGCCAGAAAGCGTATGATAAGCTGAACCTCGATACTCGAAACCCGCTTCTTAACCGTCCTATCTCTGCACAACTTCCTCCGGGTTCTACTTTTAAAACAATTGCTGCGGTCGGTGCTCTTGATTCTGGAGCAATAGACTTGAATACCGTTTATGTGAGTCGCTCAGGTTACACTTTCTCAAATGGGGCTTCATTTCAAGAGTATCACGGCAATGCTTATGGTGCTTTGACAGTAAAAGATGCTATCTCCGTGTCATCAAATATTTTCTTTTGCGAGACTATACGTCACTGGGATATTGATGAATTAGACAAGTACTATGTTAAGTTTGGAATTGGTTCTTTGACTGGAATTGATCTCGATGGAGAGGCTGAAGGTAGATTGCCGTCTCCCAAAAACAAAATTGCTCTGTCTAAAGTCCCAGGAGTCACATGGCTTGAGCCAATCTGGTATCCAGAGGGTGATGGGTGTAATACTGTAATCGGACAGGGGATAACTCTGGTGACTCCGATACAGATGTCTAATTGGATTGCTGCTATTGCAAACGGGGGGACCCTCCAAACACCCCATTTAGCAATAGAGATGAAAGATTCTTCAGGAAAGGTCGAAGCACTTAAATTCGAGCCAATAAGAAAGAATTTAGCATCTAGGAATGCGATTAAAAGTGTCAGAGAAGGGATGAGACTTGCTGTTGCAGGGCCAAGAAGATCAATTATTGCTCTGACCGATGCAAAAGTTCATGTCGCTGCTAAGACTGGTACTGCAGAGTTTGGTGCATTAAATTCAAAAGGTGAATATGAACATACACACGCTTGGGTGACCGGATTCTTTCCATATGAAAATCCTGAATACTCATTTTCGTTGCTTTTAGAGGACGGTGGTGAGAGCTTCCATTCTGCAGAAGTGATGAGACAGTTTATAGACTGGTTTGCTGCAGAAGGTAAGCTCAAGTAGTTTTATCCTCTTTCAAACTTTGCCCTAGCTCCCGGTACATTTCTTCTATTTCATTGAAGGCTGTTTCCCCGAGACCTAATTGGTTTAGCTTCTCTTTACAGGCGCATTTGTACTCAGGTTTAACTGCTTTCAGAATGGCACCTATTGATGTTGCTAGGTAGTAATTAACGAGTATATATGATTTCGAATTCTCAATTTGTGATGCTATGAAATCAAGCTTTTGCGGGACTGATGGGGTGGGATATCGGGTGAAAAATTCTTCCATTTCATCATGATTAACACATATATTAAATGAAATCTTCAGTGTTTCGTTCATGTTCTTTATAAAGCTGTCATGTATGGCATTAAGGTCTCCCAGAAACATATTCCGGTTGTTCATTAAAAAATGATTGAACTTACAGAGAGCTTGGTAAGTTGTGAAAATCTCTCGTTCTGTCATTTAAGTAATTATCTGAAATTATGCAGGTATCGGCTCTGAGACTGACAGGCTTCCGAGCACAGTGGTTAGAAAATTTGAGAGATGCTTATTTAAAAACCATCTTGTTTGCTCTCTTTCATTTTCATTTGTGAGACCTGTCCATTGAGAAAGCCATCCTGCAGCGACAAAACTAGAAATATTTGCCCCAAGATTTAAAAATCGTGCAAAAATACTTTTAAAAACTCTTCTGAAAAAACCGTCTTCTGGAGTGATTAACGCGTCAGTAATTTTAGACTGGAGATCAATTTGATGTGTTTCTTGAGCTGATCTTATTTCATCAGTTACAGTTGTTCGAATTTCTTTAACACCATCCTCTGATGCTTCTGCAACATGACCCATTGCGAAATCTTGTACTATTGGGTCTTCAAGTGATTCGTTTAGTCCTGATCTTATTATATTCGCCAGGCGACCTGGTTCTGAACCTGGTCGGTGTCTTTCTGCAAAGGTTTTAATCCCACCGCTAATAATTCTTGCCCCTACTGATGCCATCTTTGTTAAATAATAATTTATGTATGAAAGGTATTACCAGATATACCACACCCTGGTACGAGGTATGTCAAGTCATACTTGTATGAATCTGGCAAATCGAGTACAATAGTAATATGAAAAAGAAAGAGAAGAAGTGGAAAGTTATTGGTAGCGTTGCTGTGGGCTTGGCAATTGCAGGTATTGCAGCATATGCTTTATCACAGAATAATAAAAAAAATGAAAATAAAAAGAAAACAACCAAACGAAAAAATAAAAAATAGTTCACCTCGTGTGGAAGGTGAATTTTTCGGAACAGCTATTATTGGAACAAAAGGTCAGTTTGTAATTCCTAAACAGGCAAGAGATAAGCTTGATATGCGGCCTGGTGACCAGATTGTTCTTTTCGGTGGGAAAGAAGGCGTTATGGCAGTGATGAAAGCTGACCAGCTCAGCGGTTTACTTGCTAAGTTGGGAATCGATGATGTGTTAAAGTGAAATCGAAAGAACGGTTACTCTTTTGGATCCAGTTGGAGTTTGAAGATTAAACTTGTCGCCGACTTTTTTGCCTATAAGTTGCCTCCCAAGATTTGATTCGTTTGAAATTTTACCTTTTTCCGGATCTGCTTCAATAGGGTAGACGATTGTGTAAGTCTGTTTGTATTTATTTAGCTCGATTTCAACCTGCGACCCCACATCTATCTTTCCGCAATCATTTGGCTCTTTAGTTATAATCTTTGCATTGAAGATTGTGTGTTCGACCTTTAATATTTCTTGCTCAGTTTCTTCAAGAAGCTTTAATGTTACTGTTATCGCATCTGTTTCTCGATCGTCACCTTCTTCGACAGCTTTTCTCCAGTGCTCGTTAAGCTTTTTTCTTTTGAGTTTGAGCTTCTTAAGCTCTTTTTTGAGAGAATCTAGTTTCTCTTTAGTCAGATAGATTGGTTCTTCAGTTTTGAGGAGTATTGTCAAAACGCTGAACAGGAAAATTATTTGTGGAGATATTTTTTAGCATATATTTAGGCTTTTTTCAACGAAATTTCATCTTTATTAGAGATAATTTAAGCATGAAAGATACCTATCCAAAAGATCTTGAATACTACCTGGCAATCTACCTTCTTAAGAAAGGAATTGGAAGTAGGAAAGCTAGAGAAGCTGTTGAAAGTAAAAAGTATCGGACTTGGTTCAGAAATGAGGATTACATTAAGCAAGTTAATCAGCTGATTGTTAAACTGCTAAAAGAGAAGATTGGGATTATTCCCTATTGGTCGGGAAAATACCCTTTAAGATTAAAAGAAATAGCAGACTTTCCAGCGCTATTATTTTATAAAGGAAGTCTTGAGGCTCTTAAAAAGAGAATGGTTACAATTGTGGGCACGAGAAATATCACTTCATATGGTCGAATGATTGTCCGGGAATTAATAGGCTCTGTTAGGAGTGAAAAGATTTGTTATGTAAGTGGTCTTGCATTTGGTGTCGATTCCGAAGTTCATTCAATTGCTCTCAAAAGAGAAGTCTCTACAATAGCAGTTGTCGCCGGAGGTCTAGATCAGGGGTATCCGAAAT
>JACKFR010000012.1 GCA_020632375.1 Candidatus Nomurabacteria bacterium | reverse complement strand
AACACCTATACAGTAACTGATGTGTTATGGATCAATAATGAACATCTTTACTAGACCAATACAATTGAACGAGGCACTAGAAAATAACAAAGTTGCTGTTATTTACGGAGTAAGACAAGTAGGCAAAACCACTCTAGTTAAAAAGTTTCTTAGTACATACAAAAACAAAAATGATTACTTTACTGGAGACGATTTGGAATTTGCAGAAGCAATTTCCATGTGCAGCTTGGAAATATTTAGGAAAATGTTTTCAGATCCTTCACTCATTGTAATAGACGAAGCACTAAAGATTGAAAACATTGGTCGGGCAGTCAAATTGATTGGTGACAATATGGACGATATTAAAGTAATACTTACCGGCTCATCATCTTTTGACCTAGCAAATAAAACAGGGGAGTCATTAACAGGGAGAAAAATAATCTTAACTCTTTATCCAGTCCCACAAAAAGAAATTCTTCGAGGTACTTCACAGTTTCACTTGGAAAAAGATTTACCTGAATATCTTATATATGGATCATATCCTGCAGTACTTACAGCAGAAACATATACCCAGAAAGGAGAAAAGTTAAGAGAGTTGGTAAATTCATACCTAATAAAGGATCTACTTGCATTTAATCTTGTTAAAAGTTCAAAACCAATTCGTGATCTCCTCAAATTGCTCGCTTTTCAAATTGGAGGTGAAGTTTCATTAAATGAATTAGCATCAAATTTAGAAATTGATAAAAACACTGGTGCACTATTATATTGATTTACTTGAAAAGTCCTTTGTGTTGTTTAGCCTTGGTGGGTTTTCTAGAAATCTTAGAAAAGAGGTTTACAAATCACAAAAATACTACTTCTACGATCTCGGAATCCGTAATTCACTAATTGCAAATCTTAATCCTATTCACTTGAGAAATGATATTGGATAACTTTGGGAAAATTTTCTTGTAATTGAGCGGATAAAGTGTAACTCATACTCAAAGACTTATCTGAACTACTACTTTTGGAGGACTTATGACAAAAAAGAAATTGATTTTATTGAGGAAAAGGAAGGGAAACTTAACGCATATGAGTTCAAATGGAAGAAAAACAAAGTATCAACTCCAACAGAGTTTCTTAATACATATGACAATTCAAGCTTTAAAGTAGTGTCACAGGAGAACTATCTTGAATTTGTAAATTATTGAAATCGATTTCAAATACCGAAATCCGAATAAATGACCTCGCTTCTCGAATAATCCAACATTGTTACGGCTAGCGAAAAAGAATAGAACTTGAGTACCCTACACAAAGTTCCTCCACATCTGACTCGGTCTCGGCTTGACATCACCTACATACTTGCTTCGTGCCCTAGTAGAGTAAGGATTCTCACACTCAGAAGATAATTTCTCAAAAGCCATCTGAGCTATAGGCATTTTGTAATAAAGCAAAATCGGCAAGTTTGCAGTATTATGAAGTTCAAGAGTCATTTTGAGAGAGTTTCCTGGGTCTAAAAAACCAGCTGTAACATGAATCAGCAATCCCATCCGGCCTACTGAGCTCTTTCCCTCTAGCCTTCCGACATACTTTGAAGACACTCCGGTAGTCTCATATATCAAGCCCAGAGCAAATTCTTTTGGGTGCAAAACAAAAGGCTCTGTATCGTTTATAGAAATCTCTTTCATCATCCCGTCAATAGACTTTTTAGGGTCTATTACATAGTTGCTGCTTGTATCAAAAACCAGAAAATGTTTATCTAAATGCAAATCAACCGATGCTGGTTGAAGGCAATGCTTATCAAATGGGCTAATAATTATATCTTTAGTTTTCATTGCCTGGACAATGTCTTTGTCTGAAAGAACCATATATACTAACCAACAGAAATATTAAATTGGAACAGCCTAAGATTCTATCAATAAACTACACACGTTTCACCTGTAAGAGACAAAACCTGTTAAACTGGTCATATCAAATTCACTCATAAAATAACGAATGCACAAAATACTAACATTCTTCAATAAGAATCTTAACAAGGCAATCCGCATACTTTTATTCACAAATGCAATGATTCTTTTATCTGCGGCAATGCTGGCACCAATTTATGCACTTTTTGTTGAAAAGATCGGAGGTGATTTGCTAGATGCAAGTCTCGCGGGAGGTCTATTTGCACTTGTTGCAGGAATCACGACGCTTCTTTCAGGCAAATTTAGCGATAAAATAAAAGAGAATGAACTAATTGTTGTTTTGGGTTACATAATAATAGGACTTGGCTTCTTACTTTATACACAAGTATCCACTGTTGTTCATTTATTCATTGTACAAGCGATTATAGGCCTAGGCGAGGCGGTTTACTCCCCGGCTTTTGATGCTGTTTATTCTAAACATCTCAACATACAGGAATCTGGTACACAGTGGGGCGCCTGGGAATCTATGAACTATTTTACAACCGCTCTTGGTGCAGTTATCGGCGGGACAATAGTTACTTTGTTAGGATTCCATGTCTTGTTTATAGTTATGGCGACATTAAGTTTGAGCAGTGCCTTGTATATCTATCATTTAAAAAGACGTGTTTTATAATGCCGAAAAGGCTGCTATCTTTTAAATCAAGAATCACTGTTAATTAAGTGGTTACACTTTTTCAATGCCTCTGTTCTTTTTCTATAAACACTTTTCACTGAAATGCCAATTTCTTTGGCAATTTCCTCAACTGTCATCTCTAGAACAAAGCTCATCTCTAGGATATTTCTCAATTCACCCGGAAGAAGAGACAAAGCATATGCAACAGTATTTGCTTCAAGCTCCGATTGATCAGCTGACTTATCTAAGGACTCGGGTTCAGTACTTATAAGATAAGTATTCTTACGATAATTTCTTCGAAGTTCATCATTTATGCAGTTACGCAAGATTGTATAAAACCAAGGTTGGAAGTCTTTTGTCTCATCATATTGTGGAAGCTTCTTTACAAGTCTAAAGAAAACCTCTGAAGTAACGTCTTCAGCTTTCTCCTTTGATCCGAGCTTCCAATAAGCGTATCTCATAGCTTTTTCGAGAAAATTCTCATACAACAAAGCGAAGGAGCTTTCATCCTCCTTCGCTCTCTTCGCTAAATCATTTACTTCTTCTTTACTCATTTGCTCCACATCTTTCAGGCTCAAAGCCCCAATTAAGAATATCCTATTTACTTGGAGTTAGCAGTAACTTGTCTGCCATCAGGATAAATACAAACAGGTGGGTCTGTTTCAAGTATCCTATGGCTATCTGTATCAACACAATCTGAATAAATGCGATCTCTTTCTTTGATTTCACAATTTAAACGGTCCTCATCACTCGATGTATCGTACGGACATACAATAACAATTTCCTTACTATCACTATCTCCAGTTGAAGGAAACGAGTCAGAAACGTTAGTATCTGAGTTTGTTGTCTTGGACTGCGGGACAATCTTCTCTACACCGTCCTCATAGACAACCATTGCATCAAGAAAATTACCATCTGCGATTCTAGCAGAAGCAGCATCATATATGCTGTCAGTTGTAAAGTCATTTACTGTTGAACTGGTCCCATTGCCATCTACAGCAATTATATCCGGTTGGGGAACAGAAAAAAGATACTGATCATTTTCTTTAACGCTCTCTAAAAGATATTGTGACTTGCTATTATTTAAATACAAGCTGCCCGAATCATACTTCTTAACTAAATTGTAGCTTGTCTTATCGACTCCTTCAACACGATAAACTGTCAGGTCAATAACCCCAGAAGTACTCCGGCTAGAAGTCTTACTATCAGTAAGTAGACCGTATAGAAAGCCAGACTTGTTCTGATAAGTAAAATATGTCAAACCAACTGCCAAGAAAACTATTAACACGGAACCAAAATAAATATACTTCCTATTCAAAAACATAGCATCAACTAATAAAAATTTATTTAATCTTTTTCTGATTGTTGATTGCCTACGATACCTTTTCAGTAGAGAATCCAGAAGGCCTTGTCTGAACCCTTCACTTACTAATGGGTATTTCTGCAACACAACTTCAGCGTCAATTTTCTTATCTGTAATTCTTTTCATTTTCCTAAACTACAATACGCTCGAATAGAGATATTTTCTCATGTGACAATTTATCTACTAGATCGTAATATAATAGAAGTAATATAAAACAGCTAACCTAATGAATAAAAAAGTAATCATTATTGTAATCATAACCCTAGTTCTATCAACAGCTTTATTCGCTCTAATGACCTACACTCTTTGGAATTTTTTCCAAGACAACCCTCCAGTCCAAGAGCAAGCAAAAATCGAGCTGACAACATTCGACTCGGAATCAGCATTTCAAGCATTTTTAAACAATGCCTCAGAATTCACTGGAAGCAGCTATTCACTTTCACCGGCAACCGACTCTGAAAAAGCTTTCGCTGGAACAAATGAGACCATTACTTCAAAAAGATTCTCAGAGACAAATATTCAAGTAGAAGGAGTCGATGAAGCAGATATCTTAAAAACTGACGGAGAAAATATCTATTATTCACACCCTGACATTTTCATAACTGATAAATTGTCTCTCGTAAAGCCTGACGTATACCCAGGACCAAGTTACCAACCCTTTTCAACTGAAATAATTAAAGCATATCCGCCGGAGCAATTAGCATCAATCGGCAGTATAAGAGAAAGCGGAAATCTCTATTACGCTGAGAAAGAAAATAACCTTATAGTTATAAACTCTCAAGGAATTTTTGCTTATAATCTAGACTCATCTTTAGATGAGGCGAGTTGGGATCTAAAACCTGAGCAAGAAACATCGATTCTTGAAACTAGATACTCAGATGACAAACTTTATGTAATAACTGTTAAATATCTTAACAAGAACACACCATGCGTTGTCCCTCTACTCGGTAATAGTGCTTCAGAGAAAGTCTATGATATAAAATGTTCGTCAATTTACTACACCCCAGATAACTATTCAAACAATGGGCTAATTTCTGTATTCCAAATTGACCCAAAAGACGGAGCAATCCTGAAATCTATATCTATTGTCGGCACTACTTTTAACAGCACGGTCTATATGTCTAATGAGAGCGTCTACTTAACATACGCTCAAGATATGACAGATTTAGAGATTAGACTTCAATTTCTTAAATCTGTCTCAGACCTATTCCCTGAGTCAGTGAATAAAGATATATCCAGAATTCTTTCTTATGACATCTCAGAAGAATCACAAGACCGGGAAATCCAACTAATACTTGATAAATACAATAACACCTTAACTGAAGAAGAGCAGACAGATCTGGAGTCAATGCTTTACACTGAAATGGCTAATTTCGTTACAGAGAACCAACGAACTTTTTACAGAACAGGATTTGCGAAAATATCAATAGAAGATTTAGACCTCAAGGCTACTGCTAAAGTCCCAGGCCGTATCTTAAATCAGTTTTCAATTGATGAATATAACGAAAACTTAAGAGTTGCGACAACTGTGCCACAGTTTTCATTAGGAAATATTGGAAATCCTTCCGGCGAACCAACCAATGATTTATATATTCTGAACAGTAGATTAGTCACAATTGGCGAGGTAAAAGACATTGGAAAAGGCGAGCAGATTTACTCAACTCGTTTCACGGGAAACACAGCATATGTAGTAACTTATAAGCAAATCGATCCATTCTTTGTTTTTGATCTATCAAACCCGGAATCTCCCCAAAAAGTGGGCGAGCTTAAAATCCCAGGATTTTCGTCATACCTTCATATATTACCAGACAATAAAGTTCTTGGTATAGGACAGGAAAGCATTGGCAACGTAAAAATCTCGCTTTTTGACGTTTCGGATAAATCCAAACCTATTGAAATAGATAAATATATAATTCCTAATAGTTGGAGTGAAGTTTCAAACAACCACCACGCATTTTTACTAGACTCAAAACATCAGGTGTTCTTTCTGCCGGCAGGTGGCAAAGGGTATGTCATTAGCTATGCAAACAGTTCTCTTTCGACAAAAAAGACCATTGATGAAGCCAGTAATTCAAGAGCATTATACATTAACAACACAATGTATATTGTGACTGAATCAGCAGTGAGAGCTTACAATGAAAATGATTGGAGCGAAATCAACTCACTGACCTTTGAAAAGCTATTGAAGGAAGGCCCACTAGTCCCAATAACCCCATTAGAACCAGAAATCCCTGTTGAGTTGTAACCAGGTAATGGTCCAGACTGCCCAACAAAATAACAGCTAAAACTACACAAAATGTGTAAACCTTGTACTGGCTATTAAAAAGCCCCCAAATAAAATAGCCGCAAAATGCAGTTACGGCCATAATGCCGATAAACAATCCGTACTCACTAATCAGCAATAGAAATATATTGTGAACCGGCTGCAACAAAAGCTGTCCAGAAGCAGAAAGAACAGGATTTCCTGCTAAAGACCTAACAAAGACTCCAGGGCCCACTCCAAACGAGTTCTTAAGAATTATGTTTAATGAAGCCTTCATTAAAGCAAGCCTATCGGAATAAGCGATATCCGAAGCTCCAACCGAATCTGTAAACCGTTTCAAAAATGGCGTGAAACCTATCATTGCAAAGCTATTTCTATACAGAGAAGAAGCAACCCGTATCAAGCTTCTTAATAAATACAAACAGAGAACGATAAACTCTGCGAAAAGTGCAGTACGCGAAAAAGTCAGACTTGTAAAAATTAATATAAATAACGCAAAAATCTTAAAAAGAAGCTCTTTCCGAAGTTCAAACCCTAAATAAACAAACAACAAGAAACAGAGAAGTAAAAAACCTGCAAGAATATTGGGATGTTGAAAAGTACCATAAGCCCGTAAATAAAGGTTTCCGCCCAAAGTGACAGAAGCACTCCCTGGCGTTCCCGCCGAGACCAAAGATTCACCAAGCCATGGCAACCCAACCCAAGTGCCCCTTTCAAATTGAAGAAATCCAATTGCAGCTTGAATGAGAGCCCCTACAAACAACCACTGAGCGACAAATCTGAGGCGATTAATCGTAAGCCATTTACACGAATATTTCATTAAAACAACGAAAAGGGCAAAATATAGAACACCTCTTATTACAGTCACAGCAGTCACAAAACTATCGAATGCAAATGAAGAAATTAAAACATATACTAATACAAGAACAGTTACAGAATGAATCAGTGCAAGCGTTTTACGTGAAACAGCCCGAATCTCTTTTTGCAGGGCGACTAACAGAGCAAAAGCAACCCAAACATCAATTATCGAACCCGTTGGCACAAGATAATTTATATATTGTCCGTTTACATATGGGTCGTACAGACCGAGTGAAAGAGGGAGTCGAAAAGTCAGATTAAATGGAAGTACAAAAAGAAGGGTTAGTATTGCCGCTACCCCAAACCCATTTTTAAGAATGGCCGCTAAAACAATAAAAACAAAGAGCGAGATTAAGAGTGCAGGAACCTTTTCGGGATAAACAATTGCAACAAAACCAGAGAATAAAAGGTAACACACAATAGCAAACAAAACACTTAGTTGGTAATTTCTACTAGATCTAAAAAGCTTTTGCATTAATGTAAATTGCAAACGAAATCTTGTTATTCTGCAGCCTCTTCTTGCTTTTCATTCCCTTCTTGAACAGGAGTAATTCTGACATATCGATCCCTTCCTTCGCCGAAGCTTTCTGTCTGAATATCGTCAAATTTTGAAAGAATCATATGAACAACCCTTCTTTCAGTAGAGTTCATTGGGTCCATATCGACCGGTTCACCAAGGATTCTCGCATCTTCTGCTAGTCTCAGTGCAAGAGTCTCTATTTTATTATCACGATCTTTTTTATAACCACCTACATCCACATAAACGTAAATCCTACTGTCAGAATTTTCAGCAAATTTACGATTCACCATCAATGACAAAATATACTGTAATGAATTAAGATGTTGACCACCCCGACCTATCATATAGCCGAGATCATCACCCTCAAATGTCACCGTTACAGTAGTCTGTAACCCTTCATCTGAACCAACCTCTTCAACCTCATAATGAGGCTTAATGCCAAGCCCCATATTTTCCCACAATGGAGAGATGTAAGCTTCGACTTTCTCTTGAAGTTCTGATAAATTCATTAAATTTTCATTAAAATTTAGGATCTAGTTAGTTTTAAGCTATCACGAAGGGCTGCCTTACTTTCATCAAAATCTATTAGGAAGTATTGGATTATAAACATTAATGACTGAACTAGCCAGTAGATACCTAAAACTGCAGGAGCGCTTAGAGTAAAGAATACCGTCATAAGAGGAAATATCGTAGTCATAGACTTTCCAAGCTGAGCCTGCATTTCTTCCGGAGACATCTGCTTATCTTTATTCTTCTTTTTAATATCTTTTTTAGGAGGAACTTGCCCCTGCATTACCTGTAGAAACTTCGTAGAGAAGTATTGGACCAAACCGACAAGCAAGCTGAGTACAAGATACGCAATTCCTTCAACTGCAAAATAACCGCTTTTATTAGCGATCTCCATATAGTTTTTCGCAAGATCAATAAACAAGAATTTTGTGTGTAGCATACCGACTTCACCGTTAAAGAAAGCATCCTTTACAAATGGATATAAGCCATTAAAATTACCGGCAGTTATCGCCCTAATCACCCCTATCATCGCTGCTAAAACAAGGATTTGTGGAAGAAAACTAGTCAGACAACCGAGCGGGTTATAGCCAACCTCTTTATAAAGCTTCATCTGCTCTTTAGAAAGTTGTTGAGGATTGTTCTTATATTTCTTTTGAATCTTTTCTAATCGAGGCTTGAGAGCAGACATCTTTTTTGTCATTTCAGTCTGCTTTTTAGTCGCAGGGATTAAGATCAGCCTCACAATAATTGCCAATATAATAACTGCTCCGCCAAGACTACCTCCCAAAATCGAATAGAGTGCTAA
>JACKFR010000011.1 GCA_020632375.1 Candidatus Nomurabacteria bacterium | reverse complement strand
TTATAATTTAATTACCTAGCTAACAATGTTAAAGAAAATTGCAAAATATGGAGCGTCTTTTGCAGCTGTATCACAGGCATTTGTCGTTGCTGCATATGCTCAGACGGCTTCTTCACTTATAGGATCTGGTGCGTTTAGCAATCAGGCAACTGCTGGTGGTGGTACACTACTTGGATTCATTAGGACAACACTTAACTTCGGTATTGGCATCGCAGGTTTAATTGCAGTTGGATTCTTGGTGTTCAGTGGTATTCAGTATATAACCGCTGGCGGTGATGATAGCAAAGTTCAGAAAGCAACGGCAGGTATCACATACTCAGTAGTTGGTTTAATTATCTGTTTTGTATCAGTTTTGATCGTTAACTTCGTCCTAACTGAGATTCTTGCAACTGCCTAAAGCTTAATATTAGGTTGCGTTTAGCTAAAGCAAGATTGGTGCACTCTGCATCAGTTTGTCTAAGCAGCAGAGTAGAAGATTACAGTGGATTTATCTGGTTTAAATAACACAAACTATACTGATCTCGTACAATTTGTTCAGGCTATGATTAACTTAGCTATATCATTTGCTGCTTTGTTGGCTGTAGTTTTTCTTGTAAAAGCAGGCTTCGACTATATTGTTTCTGGAGGAGATGGTGATAAAGCTGATAAAGCACAGAAGTCAATTATCTATACTCTGCTTGGTCTTGTTCTGGCATTTGTATCTCCTCTTATCATTCGATTTATATTAGCGAGTGTCTTGAGCACATCATGAAAAAGAAACTCATTGCCCTTTCTGCAAAGATTTTTCCGATACTACTGATATTTCTCTATCCGGCAAAAGCATATGCTCAACCGCCTCGTTTTGATGGGCTTGTAGATGTTTTCCATCGTATCATCCAATTAAGCTTCCCTGTTGCTGTTTTAATCGCCTTGGGAATGGTAATTTATGCTGGCTATATGATTATTATGTCGGCAGGCGACCCTCAGAAACTTAAAAAAGCACAAGGAACAATTACATGGGTTGTAATTGCTCTTGCATTTATGGCTTTGACAGAAGTTATTCTTCTTGGTGTTGTCCGCTTCTTGGAAACCTAGGCAAATTGTAAGATCACAAATAATTGTTTCTGGTTTTCTTTTCTCCGGTTGTGCTAGAATGATTCAATAAATTGTTGCCTATCATTATGGAGAAATCAGCTTCTAACGTGAGACATGAAACAAGGTTGAAGTCAGTTACTCTAGTTGCGCTTGGTGCCTTTCTTTTTTTCTTTTATTTCACTTATTCTGGGTTTATCGGGGTTGTTGCTGAGTTGAAAGGGGAAACGTACTCTTCGCAGCAATCGGAAGTTAAAGGTGTCGAGACATCGATAACAGCTGAACTTACTCGCAATTCATTTAAGGCAACCCCGGCGGGAGAAGGTTTTGATAATCTCTATCTGACTCTAGAAAGCCCCAAACAAGTTGCTGGGGTTGAGCTGAATCTTCGAATAACGGGTAGGTTAGAGGTTTACTCTTTCTCTTGTTCTCAATACTTTAGATGTATCGACCAAAAAATATCTGATGGCTATCTCGAAGTATCTGCAGTCAGAGATCCTGATCATGCAAGTCAGAGTCTTAATGGGAGCGTAATCTTAGGTGAAATCAAGTACAACCCAAGCACTAGTGGAGACTTGATGTTTTCTTCCTCAGGCGAGAAACCCTCTGCGATTTATGTAGTAGGAAGCTCAGATAGTATTCTTACACCAGGGTTTAGATATTTGGGAATAGGTTCTAATTAATTAGATTTAGTAAATGTTAAAGCTGCTCTCAAACAAAGATAGAAATTTACTGAGTATAAGCTTGATAAAGGTCTTCTCTTTCGTTATTTCAGCGGCTCTATTTTATTCTCTAGCTATTTCATCGTCTTACGCTGGAAGCACTTTATCAATAGATCCGGCTTCAGCGACAGTGTCTAGCAATTTTGATGTCCAGGTAAATGTTTCAACTACAGGCAGCTCTGTAGCTGGTTTTGACATCGCTGTTAACTATACTGGCCCAATTAAATATGTAAGTAGCAAGGCTGGGACTTTAAACTGTAGCCCTGTCGTAAGTACAGGAAGTAAATCAGTAAATATCGCCTGTTTAGGCTCGTTGGACTTTTTGAAGAATTCAGGGAGTATGGCAATCTTAACATTTGCTCCAAATGGAACCGGTGCTGCAGAAATTACTATTACAGTAAACGATACTGATGGAACTATCGATTCAACATCCGGTGCTAAATTCACTGTTAAAGAAGCCTCTTCAGGCGGCAGTGGTGGTGCAGGTACCTCAGGCAGCACTACAAGTGGAACTACTGGGACAACATCAACTGCTGGGCAGCTTCCTAGCACTGCAGAGAGTTCTGTCCATGCTTTTGTAATCATCGGTGGGTCACTTCTTTTTATCGGTGTCGGTTTTATAGCTATCTTTCACCATTATGACTCTATGGAATCTATTCCTAACGAAGTCGTTGAACAGAGTCTGGTAAAAAAGGTTAAAGATAACTGCTAAAATGGGTTTACGCCATTCAATCAAATCAAAAAAGGTATTTCTGCTCTTTACTGTTATCGTTGCAGTAACCGCGATTTTCTTTGCTGGCCCAGTTTTTTCTGATGATGTCTCAGACCTTGAGAACGATATCTCAAAAACTAAAGAGCAGATTGATTCTAAAAAAGATATTCTTGCAGATACTCAAGCTAAAATAGATAAGATAAGTAAAAGCAATCTGAGCATTGATCAAAAAATTGCAGCGATTGATGTCGAGATATCTTCCGTTGATAGCGAGATCCAAGGTGTGAAAAATGATATCAAAAAAAGAGAAGAAGAGATTTCTAATGAAGAGAAGAATCTAAACAAAGAATTAGAAACACTCAAGATAATTTCTGCAAGCATTTATAAAGATTCAAGGATGAGCTGGCTTGAAATCATCCTCGTTAACCAGAGTAATCCGGACTTTTGGCATGCGGTCTCATTAAAAAGATATGTTCTAAGTAATCAAAGAAAAGAGATCTTAAAAATAAGCGATAAGATTGACTTAATCAATGACTCCAAAGACCTTCTAGAAGAAGAAAAAGGTATATTAGCTAAGAATAAGTCGAAACTGGAAGAATCACGTGCTGTTTTTGTTAATGAAAGGGCCCAAATATTACAACAACTATATGTTCAAGCTGCGAAACAGCAAGCTCTACGAGATGAAATAGGATCTTTGAATAAGCAATTGAAAGGTCTTACCTCAAAACTCCAGAAAGCTATTGCAGCAAAAGCGGCACCATCCCCCGCTGAGGTTACCGAGACGGGAGGGGGGAATACTCAGGGAGGTACTTCACCTCAGACTCCTTCTCAAACAGAGGGTGAATATCAGATATTTGTAGATGGCGAACAGATTGGAGATAACTACGCTGGTCCTATACGGCTTATTCCTACAGACAGTGGAAATAACGTTTTTCGGGTCAATGGTACTCTCTATTATCGGGGTGCTCTTGAATTTAGAACTGACTCAAATGTTTATATGATAAATGAGCTCCCATTTGAGACCTATCTGTTTGGTCTTGGAGAAGTACCTTCTTCATGGCCAAGCGAGGCATTGAAAGCACAAGCTATTGCAGGTAGAACTTATGCCGCCCAAAATTGGAGCAAAAGGTCAGATCAGAGCTACAATTTGAGAGACGATACTTTTGACCAAAACTATGTTGGGTACTCAAAAGAAGCAGAAAATGGCGGAGGTAATTGGGTAGCTGCAGTTAATTCAACAAAGAATAAAGTTTTGAAAAGCGGTGGACAGTTGATAAGTGCCTATTATCACTCTACGTGTGGAGGGCACACTCTTGCATCAGAAGAAGTCTGGGTTTCGGCTCTCTCATATGCCAGAGCAGAGTCTGACTGGTATCAGAGTGGTGGTAATTGGGTTAGTTATGACGCATCTTCACCGTGGTCATACAAAAAGTGGGGTAGCGCAAATATAAATGACTCACAAATGAATGATTTAATTAACGCAACAATCTATCTATCCCAAAACCCTAATTCTCAGACAAGACAAAATGAGATCCTCAGGTCTGACTTTGGCGGGCTCACACCTCAACAATTGCTTGATAAACTGGGGGATGAGGATTCCGTCCAAGTGCAAGTAGGCGATTTAACCTCTGTTAAGAGTATTTACAATAATGGCTCTACTCAGATTGATTCGACAGCTCGAATGACAGACAATATCCATATCACTGGAGTAAATGGCACGATGGATTTAGATGCAGATAGCTTCTGGATTGTCTTTAATGCTCGATCTCCTGGAGATCTGACCTTGTACTACTCAAACTTCTGGACTTCGGTAAAAGAATCTGGATCTTGGAATTTTTATTCACGTGGATACCCGCATAGAGTAGGGATGTGCCAGTATGGAGCATATGGAAGAGCGTCCGCTGGGCAGAATTATAGTCAGATTCTTACTCATTATTATGAGGGAACATCTATTAGCACCTTCAACCCGCCATCAGTCTTCAGAGTCGGAATAACAAGGGTGGCAACTGGAGATACTACTATTACTAGTGACGTAAGCAACTTCAGTGTTTATAGTAATGGAGAAAGGGTAGTAGATATAGATCCCGATCAGACCTTTAGACTTGTTAAACAATAGTTTCATAGAACCTTAATAATTTTATCGTATAATCAGTATGTCTATGCTACAATCCTATATAAATACTTATAAACCATTCCTTTATGGATAAAATCCCAAAGAAGTTTCAGAAAGTTACAAAGTCATTTATGGATAGGATTTCCTCTGATGCAGGTAAATCCGGGATACGAGCATTTTGCGCATTCCCACAAGGAGTTCACTTCAGCGGTAGAAACGATGATGAGACAATAGTTCTTATGGTCAGGAGGGACATTGCTACACTCATTCCTCAGGCGATACTAGTTTTTGTCTTTTTAGCCTCTCCACTCGTTTTTACTGCAGTTTTGAGATCGCTGGACTTTGGAGATGCATCTGTTACATCTTTAATTCTCTCTTCTTCTCT
Organism: Candidatus Nomurabacteria bacterium; assembly: GCA_020632375.1. Classification (GTDB taxonomy): domain Bacteria; phylum Patescibacteriota; class Dojkabacteria; order SC72; family JAHDCA01; genus JACKFR01. The sequence continues at coordinate 3,885 of JACKFR010000011.1, read as the reverse complement.
AATCTTTATCCTTTTAGCGATAACTGTCGCCGTTGATACTTTTCTGAAATGGTTTTATACAGTAAATATAATTACAGACGAAAGAGTAGTAGATGTAGACTTTTCCAATGTTATGTATCACAGCTACAATGATGCACAATTAGAAAAAATAGAAGATGTAACGCATAAAGTAAGCGGTCTTTTGGGCGCCCTCTTTGATTATGGTACTGTTTATATCCAGACCGCTGGTGCACAGAGAGAATTCGAATTCCAAAATATCCCTCGACCGCGAGATGTTCAAGATGTAATTTTTGATTTGCTTGAGTTAAAGCAGAAAGGAGAAATATAGATGGATTTTCTGGAAGGAATAAATACTCCTGACATTAAGCTGTTTGGTCTAAATACTGTCTTCCAGCTCTTGTTCTTTGTTGTACTGGTTGGGTATGTATTTTATGCCTTTCTACTGACACTTAGAGTTCGTATTCTCGCAGATACTGTTTCTGTCAAGTATTCAAAAATAGTAAAAAGCGTGACAATTGTTCATATCGTCGTAGCATTAGTCGGAGGATTCCTTGCATTAATACTGATTCTTCTTGCATAATATATGCATGAGAATCTTTTTAAAAGAATATTCACCAGAGTCAGCAAATCAGTCTAAGATTACCAGTCAATTCAGCACCAGCTTTCACCCTTCAAATTTAGGGAAAGATTGTTACCTTGTCGGACTGATAAGTATTTCTACCGAGACAGAGATAGACGCGGTCAGTGCTAGCCGATTTATTTGGAATGCAATTTCAGACCAAGCACATCAAACTGGCATTATAGATGTTAATAGCGTCAAAGATCTTGTAGAAGAGGCTGTACTCAAGCTAAAGGAGCTTGTAAAAAACCATGACAAAACTGAAAACTTTAAAATATCTTTTGATTTTTCTATATGTTCAGTGTCTGATGGCAAAATTGTATTTGCACAAGCTGGCGACCACAAATTATTTGTACGCCGTGGTGGCACTCTGATTGATATCAGTAAGACTCTTAAAGAAAACAATGTAATTGGTGGAAGTGCTGCTTTAAATGAAAGCGATATTATTGTTATTGCTTCTGCTAGGTCAAGTTTAGAAGATGCTTTGAAAACAGGTGTAAATGGTGATTCTGCAGATGAGTTTGTGTTGGGCATCGATGCTTCAGCTTCTCACCTAGCCAATGGTGAAGGAGTATTGCTTATATCTCAATCTGTAAATTTTGATGAGATTATAAAAACAAACAGAGTTGAAATAGACGAAGAAACAGCCAATGTGACTTCTGAGAAAGAGGAGGTCACTTATACAGAAAAAGACTCTGAATTGCCTGTCTCAGAAAGAATAGGGTTAACTGAAACTGTTACTAAGCCATTGATAGACCTTCCTTCGTATGAAGAAACTAAATCAACTGGGGTCCTCACGCAAGAACCTTCTCAGGATGCTGTTGAGATTTCTCAAGAATCTGCGATACCCCAAACAGCTTTGAAAGGTTCCATCAAATCGATTAAAGAAACTGTAGCTAAAATCATCTTAGTACTCGCTCCATTAAACAATCTTCTGGGAAGAGTTATAAAAAAGCTTTCTCCGTTAATTAAGTCTTTTTCGGCTAAGCTTAAAATCTATCTCGAAAAGCTTAGGCTTAAGTTATGGAGCTTTGTTAATGCTACATTCGGCCGAAAGATATGGTTTAAGCGAGTAAAAGCTAAAATATCTCAATCGCGAATCTCTTCTCCTAGTCTAAAAGGCATTCGGCTTGGTGAGTATAGAGCATCAGCACTTAGAAATAAGAGATTTGCTACACTTGGAGCTGCTGTAGTTGTGGTAATAGCTGTACTGATGGGTATCCGAGCAACTCAAAATCTAAAAGCAACCAAAGAGCTAGCAAAAGAATTTAATGATTTTTATTCATCAACAGATAAACTTCTATCAGATGCTGAAGGTAAGCTTGGGTCTGATAAAGAGGGTGCAGAGGTGTCGCTTTTTAAAGCTGAAAAGCAGATTTCCTCAAGTAACATTGATAACACAAAGCTTAGCGATGAAGATAAACAAAGATTGAGCGATCTTGCAGGAAAGGTCTTGGGCGTAAGCGATAAATTAAATAAAGTAGTTGCAGTTTCTGAAAGTAATAGCAATATAGAGCTTTTCATCGACGGACGTATAGATTTCAGTGATAGCTCTGATCCTACAGATATCGCAATCTATAAAAATAGTGACCAAGAAGAGATCCTTGTGGTAACTGATAGAGGATCAAAAGCTGTTTATACAGTACCTACATATGACAAAGTTGTTTCAAAAGTCCCCGATAAAAATTCCGTCGTCGTTTCTCCCTTATTTGTAGATGTAGGTGTAGACGGAATATACACTTTCGATCTCACAAACGGTGTTCTGGAAGCACCATTCGGATCTAAAGATTCAGAATATAAAGACTTTGTACAGTTAAGTGGACTCTCAATATCTGACTTTACTATTTCGAAGCCAGATGAATTTGCTATCCTTACTTCAAATGATAATGTTTATGTCTTGAGTAAGGAAAAACAGGCTATTTTTAAGTCTCAAAAAACAGAATTCGGGTCATACAGCTTGCCGTATACATATCTGTCAGACCCTAAACTCAATACTGCCGAAGATTTCTTTGCAGATGTAAACGCTTATGTAATAACCTCAGACGGTGATCCGCTAAATCGTTATGTATTTGATTTTACAGCTGGGAAACTTATCGAATCACCGATAACTTACATAGATCTCAGAAGTCAGATATCTCAAGCAACAGCAGGTTATACAGGAGGAGATTTGACTAAAAACTTATTTATCTTCGATGGTGATACTCATAGTTTCTTTTCTTTTGAAAAACCAAATGAAGTCGAAGGGATTCACCCTAATAAGATGGTTTTAAAAGAGCAGTATGTTTATAGAGGAGATCGGGAAGATACATTCAAAGACGTAAAAGATTTTGTAGTAGATGATGCAGGGACATTTATGTATGTTCTTGACGGTTCAAAAGTTTGGAAAATTCGACTATGATTGGAACCAAGTTGATTTCTAAAAATCGAAGGGCCTATTTCGATTACGAAATATTAGATGAGTTTGAAGCTGGGATTGTTTTAACCGGAGCGGAGGTCAAAGCGGTTAAGAACGGTCAAATAAATTTACGTGATTCTTTCGTCAGGATATCGCAAAATACAGTTATCTTGTGGAATGCAGATATCTCAAAATATATATACTCAAGCGATCCAAATTACGATCCCATAAGGTCGCGAAAGCTTCTTTTGAAAAAAAGAGAAATAGGTTCCCTAATATCGAAGTCGAAGGCATCGAGACTCACAATAATTCCGCTGAAGGTCTACCTAAAAAGAGGTCGGGTTAAGATCTTGATTGGGCTTGCGAAAGGTCGCCGGGTCCATGAAAAGAAAGCTCGTCAAAAAGAGAGAGACCTAGACCGTGAGCTTCATAGAGAAAAGCGAAAATACATGTTAAAATAGCCCCGTATGGCATCAACAACTGTTCAAAATAACCCAAATACTCAAGACCTAAGAGCGGGTTTTCCTCGCTCTCCTGAAGTCGCTGTTTATGAGTACGGCTTGCTTCCTGAATCAATTAAAGCATTCGTATCTGAAGAATTTTGGAATTCACTTACTATTGAACAGAGGGTACTGGTTTCCGATCTTGAAAGCAATAAGCTTCCTCCTCAGCTTCAAGGAACAGTCCCTGAAGCAGTCTGGGCTACATTGAGTCCGACTCAGCGATTTGAGTTCCTAATCGATTCTTTTAAAAAAGGGAAAAGTGTGGTCGGAAACCGTGCTGAAGCAATTATCTCGACACCAGAGGTTTCTGATACTGAAATTCAGCCTGAGCAAGAAGTCTCTCCAGAGATGAAAATCGAGTCTCCAGT
>JACKFR010000010.1 GCA_020632375.1 Candidatus Nomurabacteria bacterium | reverse complement strand
TCTTCATTACGCCATATATGATTGCCACTTGTCATGAAATCAACGCCGTAAGACATAATCTCATGCACCGTTTCTACAGTAGCACCCCTTCCATGCGCAAGGTTTTCTATGTTCGTTGCAACAATATCAATATCATGTTTCTTTCTCAAAGCAGGTACAAACTCTTTTACAGCTTTTCTCCCTGGCTTACCACAAATATCACCTATAAACAGTATCTTTATCATCGAAAAAAGTATTCATTTAAACTATGTAGCAGTTGCTTCTGCCCGATTTTCTCTTATCACTGTAACTAAAACATTCCCCGGATAAGTCTGTGTTGACTGGATTTTATCCGCTATGTCTTTAGCTAGCATTGCAATGTCTTCATCACTTGTCTTATTTGGTTTTACAATTACCCGAACCTCACGGCCCGCATGAATTGCATAAACTTCATCAATGTTCTTTCCACCAACTTCTTTTGCTGCATTTTCGATTCCTTCCACTCTCTTAATATATTGTTCATAGCTGTCTTTTCTAGCTCCAGGTCGAGCCCCTGAAACTGCATCTGCGAGATATACTAGTACCGCTTCAACTGACTGTGGCTCAATATCCAAATGGTGTGCTTCTATTGCATTCACGAGCTTGTCTGGGAGTCCATATTTACGCGCTATTTGACCCGATATATGATGGTGTGCCCCCTCTACTTTATGAGTCAAAACTTTACCGACATCGTGCAGTAAGCAGGCTTTCTTAACTAAGTCTACATCAGCTCCGACCTCGGCGGCCAGCATAGCACCAATACGGATCACCTCAATCGAATGTTTCATGAGACTCTGGCCGTAACTTGTTCTATACTTCATTTTTCCAATAAGCTTAAGCAACCCCATATCAATACCGGGCCAGCCGGCTTCGTCAGCTAAAATCTGTCCGTTTTTCTTGATTTCCGCCGCTATCTCGTTCTTTGCTTTTCTAATCTCATCTTCAATTGTACCAGGATGTATTCTGCCGTCTTTCACAAGTCTTTCCATAGAAACACGCGCGATCTCCCTTCGAAGTGGATCGAAAGAAGACAAAACAATTGTATTCGGGGAATCATCTACAATCACGTCAACGCCAGTTCCTTTTTCAAAGTTTCGGATATTTCGACCATCACGACCAATAATTCTTCCTTTTACTTTTTCATCTTCGATTTTAATAGTTGAAGTTGTAGTCTCACCAACATAATCTGTAACTATTCTTTGCATGCTTTCGACAATTATTGATTTTGCTTTCTCATCCGCTGTTTCTTCTGCTCTTTTCTGAGCATCTCTTACAAGTTTGGCTTCATAATTCTTTATCTCTTCATCAATTTCCTTCATAAGTTTTTCACGAGCTTCTTCACGTGTAAATCCGGAAATTTTTTCTAGCTCTGTAACAAGCCTATTCTTTGTTTCTTCAATATTATCTCGGGTCGCCTTCAGAGCTTTTTCATCGACTTCAATCTTTTCTGACTTCTCGTCCAGAGTACGCGATCTCTTATTCAAAGCTTTTTCTCGCTCTACAAAAAGATTCTCTTGCTCGGCCGCTTCTCTTCGTAACTGTCTAGAGCGATCTTCAGCCTTAGCTTTGATCTGCTCAGCCTCTTGTTCAGCTTTTTCTATAATTTCGGACGCAAGCTTTTTAGCAATTGCCTCAACTTCATCTCGAGGAAGGTCTTCAGGCTTTGCTGCAGGTACAGATTTCTTTCCGTATGCAATCCCCCCCGCAATAGCAGCTCCTGTAAGTACAATCATCAATACAATACTTATTGGATCCATTTAAATAGATTTAAAAATTAACGGTTTTGGAGGTAGAAAAAGATTGTTCTACTCTGAAAGTAGAAGTTTACGATTCAGTACGTATAGAAGGAACGTCGCTATACAGTGCGAAAACAGACTTTAGACCAGGAACGGTATTAACGCATAGTACTTGTCTGTAGCCTGATATTCTTTTTTGCAACTTCTTAATAACAAAATAAATTTCTTCTAACGTTTTAAGTAACAGATTTAGTAAAATCTCTTTCTAACAACCAAATTTATGGTATGGGTATTATATCATTTAAATATGGATGATGACAGAGCTACGATATGCTACCACGATGCATAACCGCCAATATATCAGCGAATTGCATATCTGATAAATCATGTTGGTTCTCATTCAAGACAGAAACCAGTCTCTGATAAAACCGAATATTATGGATTGTTGCAAGAGTCATAGCTGTCGTTTCGCCGATTTTCAGAAGATTATGAATATATGAGCGTGAATAACTCTTGCAAGCCTCACAGTTACAGCTACTGTCAATTGGCTTTAAGTCGTTAGAGTATTGCGAATTCTTTATACGCAATTCATGGGATTCATCTAGCGAAGCAGAGTATAGAGTTCCGTGACGCGCATTTCGTGTAGGCAAAACTGTATCGAACAGTGTATATCCAATTTTTGCCGCTTCAAAAATGTCTATCGGCTTCCCTACTCCCATGGCATATTTGAATTTTGTATCGGGAGTAGATTGTAAGACACATTTCATCTCGTCTACAACAAGATTTCCTTGATCATTTATAACATAGCCGCCAAAATTATATCCATCAAATCCCATTTCTGAAAGTCGCTCTGCGCATTTCGTTCTTAAATCGATAAAGCCCCCGCCCTGAACCACGGCGCTAATCATTTTTTGTGTCTTTGTAGAACCCCCATACTCCTGTTCGAAATGATTTTTCGCACGTCGCGCCCATTCTATAGTTCGCTGGACTGAAATCTCAGCTTCTTCACGTGTTATGTCTGCTTTACGGCAATCATCTAATACAACAAGAATGTTTGAGTCCAGTTTCATCTGGATATCAATTGACCGTTCTGGAGTTAATATATGCTCTGAACCATCTCTTGGAGATTTGAAAATGGCGCCGTCTTTGGTAATCTTCCCCTTCCATTTTTTACTATGCAGCAGAGAAAACACTTGAAACCCACCAGAATCACTCAGCGCTAGCCCGTCCCAATTCATGAATTTATGGATGCCTCCAACCGATTGAATTAGATCTGGCCCAGGAGTCAACAGCAGATGAAGAGTATTAACAACTATTCCTTCTGTACCGGTCGCTTTAAGTTGAGAAGTAGTAAGCGATCTGACAGCTCCTCTGGTAGCATCTGGCAGAAAGTAGATCTTTTTGTTGAGGTTTAACTTATCCAAGTCCATTTGAGAATTATACTATAAGCATCGAGTCTCCATAGCTAAGAAAACTATACCTTTTTCGTAGCGCTTCTTGATATGCTTCAATCATCAGGTCATACCCAACGAATGCAGCTACAAGCATAAGTAAACTTGTGTTTGGTGCGTGGAAATTGGTGACAAGAGCATCAATGCATTTCCATTCATACCCTGGACAGATAAAAAGACTTGTCTCTCCACTCTGAGGCAAAACAGGACTCTTGGAATAAACTGTCTCTAAAACTCTTGTGGCAGTAGTGCCAAAGGCGACTACTTTGTGACCATTCTGCTTTGCTCTATTGATTCTATTAATCGCATCTGAGTTAATAGAGTACTTTTCTGAGTGTATTTTAAAATCTTCAATATCTTCTGTTCTAACCGGTGCGAAAGTGCCCCAGCCTACATGTAATGTCACATACGCTATGTCTACGCCTTTAGTTTCAAAAGAGCCTAGTTGTTCCTTTGTTAGATTCAAACTTGCTGTAGGTGATGCTGCAGAACCGATTTCGCGGCTGAAAACTGTATTATACCGGTTATAGTCTGAATCTCTATCGTTTCTCGAAATATACGGCGGGAGTGGCGTATGGCCATATTCGTCAAAAGTTTCAGCTGGTAGTTCTCCAATAAACTCAACAACAAAAAGAGGAGTTTCTTCGATTTTTGAAAGAACATTTAGGCTACAGCAATCACTAATGATAATTTCATCACCAAGCTTTACGGACTTTGCTCGGGTAATAATAAATTCCCATTTACGAGTACCTAGAGGCTTTATTCCTAAACACTCGACTTTCTTTCCGTTTCTTTTTATATAACCGAATATCCTAGCCTTGTATACACGAGTATTATTTAGAACGGTGCAATCTCCAGGACTGAGGTAGTGACTGATATCAGAATACTTTTTATGCTTAAACTCTCTTTTTTGACGATCGATCACTAAGAGACGTGCGTTTCCACGAATCTTAGGCGGTTCCTGGGCGATTAACTCTTCAGGGAGATTATAGTTGAAAAGCTGCGTTTTCATTCTTACTTTAACTTCCGGAAACTGGCAGTTGGAAGAAAAAGGCTGTGCCCTTACCGTCTTGAGATTCAAACCAAACCTTTCCGTTATGACCTTCAATTATCGCTTTAACAATATATAATCCAAGACCTGTACCTTCTGCGTCCGAAAGCTTGGCATTGTCGGCTCTGAAGAATTTTTGAAAAATCCTATCTTGTTGCTCTTTAGGAATACCGATACCGTTATCTTTTACATAAAAAGTAATTGTATCTTTAGTCTTTTCTTTTATTCCGATATGAACAGCAGGGCTGTTACCAGAATATTTTATTGCATTCCCAAGTAGGTTTCTAAATACATGCCTTATTTTATCTTTGTCGACACGAAGTATGAGCTCTGATTTAAGCTCATCGTCAACGGTAACCTCGGCTTTTTTATCATGATATGCTTCTTTTGCAGTTTCAATCTCATCTTTCAAGATAGGCATGATATCAACGTCTTCGGTTTCTATCTCAAACTTTTGCCCTGTTTCAATTCTAGAAACGCTGAGGAGATCATTTACAAGCTTTATCATACGGTCTGTACTCACCATTATATTTTCAGCCAGGTCTTTGGCTTTAACATTAGTTTTTTCATTTACCCCCTTCTCCAATAAAGCAGCAAACCATTTTACACTTGTTAAAGGAGTTCTAAGCTGATGCGAAGCAACTGAAACAAATTCAGATTTCATTTTTTCAATCTGCCTTTCTTCGCTTACATCTCGAAAGACAATTACACTACCAATCACTTTTCCTTCTTTTGTTTTGATTGGTGCTGCCGAATCAGCAACAGGGATTTTGTCGCCGTTCTTTCTTAACAGAACAGTATCTTTTGCCATGCTGGTAATCATTCCCTCTTCGTAAACCTTTTCGAGAAAAAGATTCGCCGGTGTACCATCTTTTTCATGAACAAATTTCAAAACTGACTCATACTTTCGCCCGATAATATCTTTTCGGCTATATCCAGTAATCTTTTCAAGAACTGGGTTAACTAACAAAACATCTTTTTCACGATCTAGTACAAGTACGGCATCACCTATGCTTTCAAGAATTATCGAGAGCTGTTCTTTCTGTCTTTCGACATTATTCTTTTCAATATTGAGACGAGAGATCGTATTAACGAAACTTTTAGCATTTTTCCCAACCTGCTTCATTTTCTCAGAATCGTATTCTTTGTACAGATAAGCTAGGAGACTTGTAACCATATATGCGCCAATAAACTGAATTATCTGAAACCCTGTATACCCGAGCTCTAGATAATTTGAGAGACTCAAGAGATAGACCACAAAGATAGTTGATATAACTATAATATTCCATTTAATAGAAAAGTCTTCATCCCCGACAAAAAAGATTAACAAAGGTAAAAAGAAGAACCAGTACAACTCAATCATATGGTTAGATCCGCTCATTAGAAAGAGCATAAGAATAACGAAAGAGATCATGATAAGCGTATTGGAGGTTTGTTTTAGATTCCTGATATGCCTTAACCTCCATACGTTCAATACAAGCATGAGCAGAAGGACTCCTAAAATGCCTGAAGTGAATGCAATGCCATTAGCGATTAGAATAATTATCCCAGGGAATGCAATTACAACAAGCGCCAATGATACGATGTTAATGAACCTCACACTGTTTATATATGAGGGGTCATTGAGATATATTGAATCTTTTTCTTCACTAATTCCGCTGTTTACATAATTACGGAAGATATCTCTCAGTTGGTTCATAATGATCTTTATAATACAGAAGATCTCGACTCAAGCAAAGCTATTTTTTGTGTTCAGAAGAGGGAATAGTTCTTTTATCTTCAAGCTGTTTTCTCGAGGCAGACTTCATAAATATCGTTGTAAAAGACAAAAAGAATAGCCATATCTGCAACAAGAAAATCTCAATCACAAAGCCAATTGATTTAATAATCCCAGCAGTGAAAAGTTGCGATTTATACTTCGAGACCCTCGAGGTTGTCTTCAAAATATTATTGAGAAAGAAATGCTCCAACCTTTTTGTCATTATCACCTGTCTTATTAATATGAGTTTCAATTATTTTACCAAGATCACCAATATCTACTTCTGATTTAACATAGTATCCATCGGCTCCAGCTTGCATAGCTCTCTCTTTTTCTTCTTCTTGATCAAGGTTTGTAAACATTACGACTGGAATATCTCTAGTGTTCTGATCGACTTTAATCGCTTTTAAAACATCAAGACCGCCCATCTTGGGCATGAGGATATCTAAAAGCACAAGTGAAGGACTAGAGTTTTTAACTAATTCTAATCCGCTTTCACCGTCTGTCGCAGATAAAACCTCAAAGCCTTGTGACTGGAGCTCAATATTCAAAGCCTTAATAAGAATCGGTTCGTCTTCAATCACAACAATTCTTTTTTCTATGTCCATAGATGTCTTTAACTCATAACTGATTTGCAATACATCTTACCATCCTTTTATAAAGGTTAAAAGTATCACTTGAAGTGAGCGAATATATGAGATAATCTTTAAATGAGCGTATAAAACTGCCCTACTCATGCAATGGACATTATTAAGAAATTTAATAGCAAATGGATCCAATATATAGTTAAAGCGACTTCAGCTATTTACCAAAAAAAGCAGGAGTTACTAACAACGCATGGTGGCAAGAGCATCTATCTTCTAGTTCAGATAGTTTTCTTAGAAATATACTTAGCTTTTTTGTCAGTCCCTGTTTATCTTTTTATTGAATCAAACCGACTCAGTGATGATTACGGTGTTACTTCAGATGGAGTCCATACTTATAGGGTAAGGAGGACTTTAACTCTAACTGGAATGAGCTTAACCCTCTTACTTATAGCCATCAATGTTATTTTCTCCACAGTTGTGCCTTTAATTTTCTTGCCTGCAGAAGAAACACCAGCGGCGAGTAATGATCTAACAGCTTTTTCATTTCAGAGAAAGAATTGGTATGACGGGAATCTCTTTTGGAAATCGAGCTACTCACCTCAAAAAGGAGGTATCATTTTCTCATATTCTAAAGATGGTGAAAACTGGAGTGTAAATGCACGGGCAATCGTTAAAACAAAAAGTGCCGACTACTCTATTGATGCAGATAGCAAGACAGTTGCAATCGCATATAGAAACGGTAAGAATATCTCTGTTCTTGTAGCAAATGAAGAGTCCAGATATCCCGGGAAAACATTCGGTTGGACAAACAGAAGACTCGCATATCAAGTGACAGAGAATGACGAGACATACATGCAACCAACGATTTCAATTACAAATGCCAATAATATTTGGGTCGCAGCGACAAAAGAAGTTACATCGGGCATAAGAATACAGAAAATTACTGCAACAATACCCAATGGCAAAGATAAAGTAGTTCTCTCGGCTCCGAAATATTTTAAACAGATGAAAGACACTTCAAAAGCATTTTTGATAACAGATAATTTGCCTCAAGCTGAAGCTGTGGCATATATTGCCGGACCCAAAACAATTATAGTTCAAAGAAGCTCTTCTGATTCTGACGCTCTTTCAGCTGAGATAACTCTTGTTGAGACATTTAAAGATGACTTTACAGTGTCCAGGGGTTCAATCGGGCTCACTGGCGAAGAGACAGACAACTCTTCTGAAGTTTCTAAAAGCATTATTCCTGCACTTAGCACAGTCTTGGAAAATACTCTTGTAACAAAACTAGAGACAACTCCTGCTGATAACTCAACAAGTGAACCCTCTGCAGACCAAACAACTGATAGTAATTCTACAGGATCTGATAGCCAAACAACTGATGATCAATCACCGACTGCAGATGAAACTCCAGCGCCGGCAGAAGAAACAGATACCCCCTCTGAAGTAGACCCGACTGAGGAGGTTCCAACCGAACCAGTTACAACAGAAACTCCTTCAGAAGCTGCACCAAGCGAAGTTGTAGTTCCAGAAGGTACTAATGATGAAGAGGTTCTAGGAATTGCAGACACAATATCATACCGATTTACTCTCGCAGGAACAGCAAAGAGTAAGAAGAGTGTGGTTCTAGAAAGAGTCTCAGAAGATCCTTTTGAAGCACAGACTTATTATGAAATTGTCAGTTGGAAAAATAATTCACCAATGCTAGCCCAAGATAAAGGAAATATTCTAAATGGAATCTTTACAGACGAATTAATTAATAAATTTTCAAGCCAAAAGTTCTATTCTTTCAATGTTGGCTCACTTTCGGCAAACCAATTTGGGAGTAAACAGATCACAGTTGGTACACTAACAGAAAATCCCTATGGGGTTATAGAATCATTAAATGACCGAAATCTGTTTGCTGTATGGTCTCAAAACCAAGAACTTGTCTATTCAATCAATAATAATGGCGGTTGGATAACCAAACCTGTAACTATCGATTCTGCACCTGATAATCTTTCAGATGGAATCTCAATTGCAAACGACGCCTCTAGAAATAGACTTTATCTTGCGTATAAAGATGCAAACAATAATGTAAAGCTAATAACAAATACAAGCGGTAATTGGTCAGAACCAAGAATTATCAAGAGCTCAGCAGAAAATAGTTATGTCTCAGTCTCTGTTTCACTAATTGATACAGCAATTCCTAGAGTTTATATTTTCTGGGCAAACTCTGCGGGTATAAATTACAGAGACATATGTGTTGGGGATGATGGGGTTTCTTGGGGAGAAATAACAGCTCTAAATCATCAAAATAATTCTTTATGGTTGAATAGCATAGATCACTCCACTGAAAAAGGATTCTTCTTGTCTTGGACAGACGCACAGGGTTCTTCAGGCTATAGTGTAGAATCAAAATTTGTTGACCCACTTTCGTGCGTGCAGTTACCTCCGAAAATTTCTAATGTTCAATTAAATGCAAACAAAGATATAGAGCTAAGTCCTGGGCAATTCAAAGACATTCCAATTAGCTTTGAACTGGAAGATCCTAACGGGTTCTCTGAAATTACATCGATCACTTCGAAAATCTATCGATCCGGTGTAGAAAATGGAGAAAATTGTTCTTTAGATGATAATAATTGCTATATAACAACTGACTGCGAAAGTGTTTCATGTACAGAAAAGAAATGTGAAATGACTTGCATGGTTAAAATGGCTTTTCACTCAGATCCGACAGACAGAGATTCTCAATTCGAAAGCGAGAACTGGATTGCAAAAGTAAAAGCCCAAGATGCTCAAGGGGAAGAAGATGTTCAGTACAATAGTGGTTCTGTAGATGTAGCAACTCTCAGAGCTATCGAAACAGAGATAACTAGAGATTTCTCTACAATTTATCCCGGCAGTGATTCTGGAGACAATAATCAAACTGAACAAATTACAAATATCGGGAATACTGCGGTAGATGTAGAAGTAACTGTAGACCCATTATGTCCCGACTATCCCCAGTGTCAAAAATCGATAATAGAAGCTAAATATCAACAATTCTCTACAGAACCTTTCAGATATGGGGATGGTATGGAATACAAGGGAATCCCTATAAAGCTTGACCTAAACCTTCCTAAGCCAACCCGATCTCCATCTATATCAAAAGATAAAGTTTACTGGGGTGTACAGCTTCCTCTTTTCATTGAATCAGGAAATTATGAAGGGGGAGGAAGATACGAAGCAATTGACCCTCTCTAAAGGCTACCAATCGCCTGTATCAGTCATAACAGCAGTGTACGTAACTGTTCCTGTGTAAGCTTCAGCAGGAGTTTCATTAGGAATTGAAATTCCCCAATAAACTGGTGCAGACTCCGGACTACCGAAGGTAGTTGTTTTCGGAATTAATAGACTCAGTTCTACAGCAGAAGAAGTAAGAGTTGTTCCAGATGAATACGCAGTAGAAACTGTATCAGAATACTTTTGATTACCGACAGCAATCGTCCCAGTCGCCCCACTTAAATCTGTTCCGCTCAACTCAGCATTAATACCAGTATTGCCAGAAGCATTTACAGTAACCAAAACCGATAGAGGGTCTACTGTGCTTCCTGGAGCAAGACTACCATAATCCATAGTCCCTGTCACAGACAGTGCTGCTAAACTTATAACCTCTACATTTGTCGAGACATAAGTGTTACCAATATGGAGTGCATAGTCTCTTGCAGACATAATTGAAGTCCAGTTTTCTGTAGGATAAAGACTTGATGCATCAGTAGACTCAGTATGGTAAGAAAAATCTATGTCACACTCGTAGTCTGCAGATAGATCTCCTGCCCCAGTACATGTATTACCTGATGTAACAACACTACAAACATATTGTTTATAGCAGTTATTGTAGTTTGTCGCAGAGCAACCACCGACGCCGATACCAGATCGAAAGGTTCTGGTAGTAACGATTTCAATATCTGAACAACCATTGTCATCACTTACAGTTCCATGCACTATAACAGAAGTATAATCTCCTTCCGTAAGGTTTATGTCAGAAGAACTATTTATACTGACCGATGTTATAGTCGGAGTCGTGCTATTCACCCCGAAATCCCCATTACTGGATTCGATTCCTGTATCATATCCAAGGTTATGGTTATCGACAACATATGCATAAGCAGTATAACTTCCATCATCGGTGGGAGTCGGAACTAGGTAGGAACAACTTGGGTTTGAAGCTGTCAAAGAGCTTGAACAAAATTCATTGCCATCACAAGCACCAGATGTTATACCCTGACTGTCACAAACAACGAGTTTAACAGTATCACTTGCACCGTAGGAGTCTGAATCAGAAGTTGAAGAAGTAGACCATGTTACATATTGACCAGGGTCTTTAGGACCATTATTGCTTACAGAGCCAAACGCTGGATAATGGTTAACAACAAATGGGGATCCTGGTATTCCAGAGCCTTGATCTGCAGTTGAACATTCATATTCGTCACACACAAACCCATACCAATTATTATTTTCAGAGTCACCACTTTGAGGAACATATCCACAGGAAGCTTCGCTTCCACTTGCTGTTGCAGCTGAAACACACCATGAGCCACCGTCACATGTAGGAGCTCCTGCGCCGTCACTTGCGGTTACGGCATTACTTTTACATATAGCAAGATAATAATCATCACCGTTCCCATCTGTTGCTGTTGCTAAAAAAGAAAGAGTGTCATCTTCATTACTCGGTGTCGCTACTCTTGATTCAGGTGACTCTGCGGGGGGAGAGGTAAAAGAAGGTATTAAGTTACCAACTGGAACATCTGCGGAAACAGGCGTAATCAAAGTCTTCGGAATTCTGCCGAAAGCAACTACAAGCAGAAGCAATAGCAAGGACGAAAAAATCTTTAGGATTTCTGATCTCATAAATTTCTCATGAGCTAAGGAATTATGACTTTTTCTTCTTGCCGTGTGATTTTTGGACACCTGCTCGTTCTTTCGAGAGTGTAATTGCAACATATCCTACAAGGCCAAATACAAGTACAGTCGCTCCGCCGATAATAACATATCTATATGATTTTTCTACATTATCGGCACTCTCTACTGTAGAATAAACTACTTTTTCATCTGGCGGTTGGTCTAGAGGCGCAGTGACTGTGAAGTATGATGTCTCAACAAACTTGTCCTTCTCATTGTAATTTATTGCAATCTCGGCATAGTAGTCTCCTACGTCAAGCGAGTGATCAAATTCGACATATACATCATCTGTTTCATAAGGCTTCACTGCTTCGATACTAGTTGTTGAGTATGTTTCAATAAGATTATTGTCTAGATCATATACACTTAGATCAAGGCTATTAGGAGCATCTTCAACATTCCCCTCATTCTGAACTTTTATCTTAACCTTCAAAGGGTCTGATTGAGGAAATGAGTCTACCTGCGCAAGACGAACCTTAACGGTCCTTATTTCTTCATCTGTCACAGTAAGCATTAAGTCAAATCTTACTCCTTGGGCAATATTTACAATTCCTTCTTGGAGCTCTTCAGGTGCTGCCGACAACCTCATAATGGCACTGTACTCACCTGGCTCTGTATCTACAGGGACATCAACTAAGACTTTAAATTTGAACTGATTTTCGCCTTTGGGCAAAGTAAAGCTTTTACCAGGTTCAAATCTCACCCAATCAGAAACATCTACGGAGTCTGTAGACGACTCTACTGTAATCTCGGCAGAGAGATTTATATCAGGATCTGATCTTGAGATATATACATCTTGAGTGAAGGTTGTTCCTGCTGCGACTTTATCATTAATTATTGCACCAGGCGAAACACCCATTCCCGCATATGCACGGCTAACAAACCCTACAGGGAATAGCAGCAAAAGAATTATTAGGGCAGCTTTTTTCATTTTTAGACCGAGCAAAGAACTTAATTATACATTTTACCAATCAACCAGTTCTGCCATTACAGCACCAATCGTGTTTGTACCTGTGTATGATCCTGCAGGAGTATCAGCTGGAATTTGGATACCAAAATAGATATTCTTTGAAGAAACCCCTCCACTATTTGTCTTCGCAATATCAGATTCGACTTCTGTTGCAGATACTGT
>JACKFR010000001.1 GCA_020632375.1 Candidatus Nomurabacteria bacterium | reverse complement strand
TGTTGCGGTAAATCCAAATAACTGGGAACAGGTTTATGTCTATACAGAAAAAGACGGTTTCTTTATAAGCCCAAATGGCGGAGCTACGTGGGAGCAGAAAAATGAGGGGCTTCCACCAACTGTGCGTGCAAATGCCGCAAATCTATTTCCAAACCTTCTTACAATCGATAAAACAAATCCAGGGACTCTTTATTTAAACGTAAACGGTACAGTTTATCGAACAACTAATACTGGCACTCTCTGGACACAAATAAGCAACGGCACAACAGTAGATTGTTCCCCCTTGGGGCAAGGTAGCGCTTCAAATATTGCGGGGGTCGTAGTAGATGAAATAAACAGCAGTCATCTATGGGCTGCAACTGTAGCATCTGGTTGTAAAGGGGGTATATTTGAGGTTACAGATTACAATGCAAACCAGGCATGGTCATGGATCGCTGGACAGAACAATACATCGGGAATGAATAACGATGGATGGGAACTAGTTCAAAGCAAGGCAAATAGTCAGTTGCTTTATTCGGCTTCGGTTCATGGTGTCGCAAGAAAGTCTACAGATGGTGGTAAAACTTGGTCCAACATTGTTCCTCAGGGAATCGGCGATCTACGAGTTTCTATCCGCCCCAGCCCATCGGATGTAAATTATTTGCTTGCTTTTGCAGGACAAAAAGTTTTCTACTCAAATAACCAAGGACAAAACTGGACTGCTGCCAAAACGTTTCCCTCTGCAGTGGCAGACTTGCAGTTCTCAGAGTCAACAAGCAGCCTTGTTTATCTGACTTCTGGCGGACATCTTTATAGATCCCAAGACAAAGGTGTGACTTGGTCAAAAGTAGACCAACTAAATTCGCCGGTTGCACTTAAAGCGATTGTTATAAACAGATCCGATGCACAGAAACTATATGTCACTACAGGAGGTGACGGTATTTATAAAACAACTAACGGTGGAAATGATCTCGCCAAAACCGAAGGAACAAATCTTCCCAACCAAGTCGAAGCAAGAAGTCTTCTTTTTTCGCCAGACGGAAGTTATGCCTTGACATTTGTTTCTGGTCAGGGAGTTTATAGACTTGGTTCAGGTAGTAGTGTATGGCAGCTTCAATCCTCGAGTTTCGAAGTAAGCAGTTCATACCAAAGCTATATTCATCCCTTAAACAAAGACTACGTATATGTGTCTGCTTCGCTTCAAGATCTATATATATCGAAAGATGCAGGCGTAAATTGGGAAAATATTTCACCAAATGAAACTGGTGGATTTAGATCTTTCGCTGTCGACCCCACAGATCCAGATACAATTATTACAGCAAGCTCAATAGATAAAAAGATTTACAAAACAACTAATGCAGGAAACAGCTGGAATTCTATTTCCCCAAAACAGCTTTCTGTTGAAAGCATGGCTATAAAACCCGATAATACAGATGTCATTTATATCGCCGGTCTTGATGGGTTATGGAAATCAACCGACGGAGGTGTCAATTGGGAGGATCTATACACTCCAAACCAAGATATATTTGGAACAGGAAATGCTGGAATTCGCTTCGAAGTAATAGATCTTAATCCTGAGCAACCAGATCAGGTGTATGCCGCTAATAGAAGTAATAAAGCATTTATTTCTGAAGATGGGGGTAACACATGGAAAATTTTAATCACAGGAAGTTCAAATATTGGTAGGGCCACCTTTAGTGCACACGATCCAAACCTCATCTATACTTCTGATCCGTATAAAATATATCAGATTGAGAAAAACGGCTCTGAATACTCAAGTTCTGAAGTGTCACTCGAAGGCATTAACCAAGGCGAGTTTATACAGTCAAAATATTTCGGAATTGTAGAGAATCCTTCTAAAACTAGTGTTATTTATGCGAGTACCGGCAAAATTTATGTATACGGAGACAGTGTAGATGAGCCTCCGGTCACACCCCCTTCTGCAACAATTGAAGATATTCTCGCAAGTTACGGAAGTTATAACGCAAATTTAGACCAGAACGGAGATGGGATAATAAACGGTATAGATTTTGCCTATGTTGCTTCTAATCTTCAAGGCCCGCCTCTGGCTCTGAGTCTAGACTGCTTAGATAATTCAGATTGTCCCTCACTTTCAATAGATGGAACCGCCCCTTTTGAAATTAACAACAACATTCCAAGTCCGTTTAGCGGGTTTGCCGATCCAACAATTAGAAAGGATCCGGCTTCAAACCGGCTCTGGATGGCATACTCATGGCCCAACATGCATATTAACTCGCCAACCGACTACTCTCCTGCCGTTGATATAAATTATGCTCATAGCGACGATGGTGGTGATACATGGACTTTTGATGGCTCTCTATGGCCTTCGGTAAGTGCAGTTAATCCTGTGAATGGTGATTCTGGATATATCGATCATGAGGTTGCTAATATCCTGCCAGTTGAAGAAAACAACCAGTTCAAATGGTATGGCGTGAGGCTAGATTATTTCATTCCTGAATCTGAGGGTTTTGGTCAGAGGCCAATTGGAAGCTTTTTATTAAAAGTTACCAGAGCCGACTCTG
Organism: Candidatus Nomurabacteria bacterium; assembly: GCA_020632375.1. GTDB lineage: Bacteria > Patescibacteriota > Dojkabacteria > SC72 > JAHDCA01 > JACKFR01. The sequence continues at coordinate 217,162 of JACKFR010000001.1, read as the reverse complement.
TTGTCGGATTGAAGACTTCTGAAACCGCAACTCTTGCTGGTAGAAAAGGCTCATCAGAATGGGGCATTGATCAATACCTGTCAGATCTTAATGCTGCTTCGAGTAAATGTGAATTTTGGAATGAACCTGCTCTTTACTATGAAAACAACAAGCTTTATCTTGTCGCAAGGTGTATTCAATTTGCCAGGAACAGAAAAGATCCTGATACTTCAAAAAGCGATTTATTAGTATTCTCTACTGCACCAACTGGTGCACCTTCTGAATGGAATTGGTCTTATGAAGGTAAGTTGGCAGGAACAGCCGAAGCAACAGAATTAGGAAGTGGTGATGGCTTAACCCAAGTAGATATAGCTAAAGGTCAGGATGGTCAACTTCTTGCTATTGTAACTCCTGACATTTATGACCCTGAGCTTAACGACTATGTTCATTACGGTTGCAGAGCAGTAGAAATCAACTCATTAGATACTCCAGGTTTCAGGAGAGATGGTGATGGGAAGATAATTGTAAGAGCAGTTGTAACAGCATCAGACCTTGTAGAGCGAGGTCCTGCAGCATGCTCATATGATCCTGCTTCTTCGACAGGAATTATCATGACACGAAGAGACAAAACCGACATAACATTAATCGCATCATTGCACTCAACCGGCTTAAAGCCCTAATCCTTTCCAGCTAGGTTATAATAGTGTTATTCTATTCGAGAGATAATCTTTACAGTTTGAGTTATTTTGAAAACAAAGCAGACAGTCTTAATAATTACTGCTCTTATTATTGCTGGCGCAGGATATTATCTGTATATCCAAAGAGATTCATTAAATCCTGAAAGTGAAAGTCGGTCTGGAGCCTTTTTAACGGCCGATTCTACAGATGAAACTTCGGATGAAAACAGCAACAATTCTGAAAATATTACGGTTGAGCTCTCATCATTTAATGATCTCGGTCTTAAAACGCTGGATGGAGACAGTTACGATTTCACAAGAATTAATACTGATTTAATTGTGTTAAACAGCTGGGCCACATGGTGCCCATTTTGTATCGATGAATTACCTGATTTTATCAAGGTACAAAGCGAATTTAATGAAACAGTAACTTTTATCGCAATAAATAGATCTGAATCAAATACTAGCATTAAGAGCTATCTGAGTACTAATAATATTGAAACTGGAATAATATATCTTCTCGATCTAAAAGATTCATTTTATAAGAAGATTGGAGGCTTTTCTATGCCAGAAACAGTTATTTATGACAGCGAGGGTAATGAGCTTAAGCACATTAGAGGCCCTGTTACATATGAAGAGATGAAAAGTGAGCTTAAGAATTTATTAAAAGTTAATTAATTGGTTTAAATATGTCTTTCAGCCTCATTATTTCATCATTCATTGCAGGTTTATTAACTTTTTTTGCGCCGTGCACATTTCCTTTACTGCCAGCCTATATAAGTATTATCAGTGGCGATTTAAGTCGTGAAGAAAAGCAGACAGGCAGAAAGCAGCTTAACAAAAAGGTAATCATAAATTCATTTGCGTACATCACAGGCTTTAGCAGCGTTTTTATTTTCTTCGGTTTGCTTGCTGGTTCAATTGGACAGGTTTTCCCAAGTCTAAAAGATTGGCTTGCTAGAGTTGGAGGACTAGTTGTTATTATTTTTGGGCTTTATCTATTGGGTATATTCAAGTTAAGCTTTCTATCTAGGTCATTAAAAATTAATTTTGGAGACTCGCTAAAACCAGGTTCAACAAAATCCTCTTTTATATTAGGTCTTTCTGTCGCAGCGGGCTGGTCACCATGCGTAGGTCCTATTGTTGGCTCGATTTTTCTTCTTGCAGCAAATAGTTCTACTGCACTACAAGGAGCTTTTTTATTAATGATTTTTTCAACAGGGCTTGCAGTACCATTTCTTTTCTTTGCTCTTTTAGCGAGCTCTGCCAATAATATAATTCAAGGGTTTTCAAAAATTCTTAAATACGTTAATTATATTGGCGGGGTAATGATGCTTACCCTAGGATTCTTCCTTATTACAAATCGCTTCGTTCAACTGATTGGATATGGTTACAAAATTCTTGAATTTATTGGGCTTGATAACATAACAAAGTACCTTTAATGAACGAAACGACAAAAAAGCTTTTATTTATTTCTTTTCTCGCTGTATTAACTATAGTTGTTTTTTTCTTATTTAAAGAATCGGGTTATTATGCAGGATTTGTATCATTTACTGAAAAGCATCTCATAATTACCCTCTTTATATTGTTTTTACTTAAAATACTAGCAATTGTATGGCCACCTTTTGCCGCTACAGTGATCATTTTCGGTGTTATGCCGATTATCGGCTTTTGGAACGCTTTTTTTGTTGATTATATTGGCGAAGTTATTGGAAGTTCACTTGTCTACTTTATTGCCCGTAAATGGGGTGATCGCTTAGTTCCTAAAATACTCGGAAAGTCCCTGTATAAACGAGTAATGCAGATAAAAATTAATAAAGATCGTGAGTTTGAATTTCTTTTCATTCTCAGAATTCTTGGTGGAAACTTTTTTGAGCTAGTCTGTTATGCGGCAGGTTTACTTGGGATAAGCTATAGAAACTTTATTTTAACAACTATTTCTGCCTACTTTCTACTCAGCTTTGTATTTTTCAAACTTGCACAAGGCCTCTTTGACCGAGCGACATTTGTTATTAGCGCAAGCCTGATTGCAGCACTTTTGTTGTTCTTCAAGTACTTAAGAAATAGATATCTGAAAATCGAGTAGTTTTTAATGATCTATTCATTATGCTAGACTGAATTAAGCTAATTTTTTAGTAATTTTCATGAAATTATTAACTCTTCCGAAATTAGATTATGAATATTCAGACCTTGAGCCAGTAATTCCTAAAAGAATTATGGAATTGCACCATTCTGTGCATCACGCAGGGTATGTAAAGGGAGCGAATTCTGCACTTGAGACCCTTGCCAAAGCGAGATCGGGTGAAATGGAGATAAATGTTAAGGCGGTAATGAAAGATTTAAGCTTTAATCTTAATGGACATCTACTTCATGAGATTTTTTGGAAAGTAATGAAAAAGCCAGTTAATGAAAATACTCCAGAAGCAAAGATTAAAGAAGCACTTGAAAAAAACTTTGGCTCAATTCCTGCCTTTATGAAAGAATTCGCAGATGCTGCTAAAAGCGTTGAAGGTTCAGGCTGGGCTGCTTTAATGGTAAATGCCGACGGTGACATGGTTATAACGCAGATTGAGAAACACAACCTTATGAGTATTGTCGGATATCGATGCATCCTTTGCATTGATGTATGGGAACACGCCTATTACCTAGGCTACGAAAATCGTAGAGGTGAGTATGTGGACAAATTCTGGCAGATCGTAAACTGGGAAAATGTAGAGAAACTGCTTATGCAAAAATAAGCGTTATTCCCATTTGAATAATCTTATTGCAAGGAAGTAAACAACTACCATTGCGACAAGAAGTGCTAGCATTTCTTCTTTGAGAGCAAGAATACTGACTCCCTCAAAAGCAACTTTTCTCATTGCCTCATTAAGATAGGTCAGCGGTAAGATTCTACTCAAAGGTTGGAGCCATTTAGGAAATAAATCTATCGGGAAAAATGTCCCTGCGAGCAAAAACTGTGGGAGAGTAAAGATGTTTGCTAACGGGGGAACTGAATTTTGATCTTTTGCGACACTCGAAACTATAAAGCCAAATCCTAAAAATATCATTAAACCAAAGGCCGAAAGAAACAGCATCTCTAAAAAGGTTGAGAATCCATGCACAAGAGTAAAATTAAATGCAAAATGCCCAATCAGGATTATAACTGTCGCCTGCAATAGTGCAAATAAAACTTTGCTCAAAGCCTCGCCGATAACAATTGTGGTTCTATTTATAGGTGTTGCAAAGAACCTTTTAATTACGAGAGTCTCTCGTAAGCTTACAAACAGAAAAGAAGTTCCAAAGACTCCAGAACTTAGCAGCGCAAAACCAAGCTGGCCAGGTAAAATAAAATCTATCTGCCTGTATTTTCGTCCTTCAACTACATCAGTTTTTACCTGAGAAATCTTTTTAATATTCTGTGCTTCAAGAGCCGAAGTGTTAATCTGCTGAGTGATACTTTCGATTATTGATTTAACAATTGAGCCACCATCAGGATTTGCTGCTGATGTCTGGAGGTCCACAGTATAGTTAGGCAGCTCTTTACTGGTGCTTATATTGATAACAGCATCTATGTTCCCCTTGGAAAGCTCTTCGTGTAAATCTTTGTCAGTGCTGTCTGTTTTAAGCTCAATATTTTCAATACTGTCTAAAGCTTTATAGATTGGGTTGTTTGTATCAGAACCAGACATTACACCGACTTCTAGCTTTACCCCATCATTTCCAAGGAGCCCAAAAACAAGAATAAAAATAAGCGGAAATAGAATTCCAAAGAATACACTTGATAAGTTTTTAAATGTGCCCTGTAAATCTGCTTTTGTAATTGCAAGAATTGCTTTGATATTTTTCATATTTTTAGTCTCTAAGTTCTTTTCCTGTTAAATCAATAAATACATCTTCTAGAGTAGCTTCTCTTACTTCTTTTTTCTTTTCAAAGCCCCTAGAAATCAAGCCGTCAATCAGTGAGCTTGGAGTGCCGATATCTATAATCTTACCCTGATCCATAATCCCCACTCGATCACATAAATATTCAGCTTCTTCCATATAATGAGTGGTCATGACAATTGTTGCTCCGCTATCTCGAATCTGTTTAACCAACTCCCAGAGATTACGTCTTGCCTGAGGATCAAGTCCAGTCGTTGGCTCATCTAAAAAGATTATTTTAGGATTATTAATCAATGTTGTAGCAATAGAAAACCTTTGCTTTTGACCGCCTGAAAGATCTTTCACCTGGCTTTTCTTCTTATCTACAAGGCTCACTTTAGCTAGCAGTTTATCGGGATCAACATCTACACCATATAATCCAGCAAAGAGATCTATTAACTGAACGAGATTAAGATTTGGGTAAAAACCGGCTTGCTGAAGCTGTACCCCAATGATCTTCTTAATTTCTGCTGGTTGCTTATTGATAGAAAATCCGTTAACAATCACTTCGCCTTCAGTCTCATCTCTTAACGTTTCAATGATTTCTAGAGTAGTTGTTTTGCCAGCTCCATTTGGCCCCAAAAGTCCAAAGATTTCTCCATCATGAACTTCAAAAGAAATTCCGTCGACAGCTGTAAAGTCGCCGTATTTTTTTACGAGATTTTTTACTTCAATTATTGTTTTTCCCTTGGAGTTCTTTTTCATAAGTTTGTTTAGCTAATTCCAGGAGGACAGTTTACATAGAATTCAATACTATGACAAGAGAGGTGGCTTATGCTCTTTATTTAGCGTTTAGCATAAATATTGTGGGGATACCATCTATATCAGGCCATCTCATCTTTTTCCAATCTCCTGCTTTTGCAGTTTTAATGAACTCATCTTTTCCGGTTAAATTTACTGCAACTGATACTTCTGTTTGATTATCACAAGAGCTTATCAAGTCTTTCCACAGATGAATGTTTCTATAAGGAGCTTCAATAAAAATTTGTGTTGTTGAGCTATTTTTGCTTTTTGCCTCAAGCTTTTTAATTTCGGAGATTCTTAACGACTTCTGTCTCGGAAGATAACCATTAAACGTAAACTTTTGAGATTCAAGACCGGATCCGGCTAAAGCTAAGATTATTGAGGAAGCCCCCCAAAGTGGCCTTATCCTAATATTTCTCATATGGGCTAACCTGATAAACTTTGATCCTGGATCTGCGACCGCCGGATAGCCTGCTTCGGAAACAAGTCCGACCTTTCCTTCCTTTATTACGATATCGACTAAATTCTCAATATCACGGGTCTTTGAATGCTCATCAATCACGTACATCTTTAACGAGCTTAGTTCTACTCCAGGAAGAAGTAGTTTGAGATGGTGTCGGGCAGTTTTTTTATCTTCAACGAAGAATGTTTTAATCTCGGAAACAAACCTTCTGTCATCTTCAAGCAGAATGTCAGTTTTATCTTTAGATAATGGAGAAGGTATTATAAAAATTTCTGCTGCCATACTTAATATGTTCTATCAAAATTCTTATCAATTTCTGTAAGGCTCATCCTCCAAACAATCGGCCGACCGTGAGGACAGCTATACGAGTTCTTGCAAGCCATCAATTGTCTAATCAGCGACTCGCACTCGGCTGTATCAAGCCTTTGCTTTGAACGAATACTCGTATGACAAGCGACTGTAGCGAGAATATCCTCCTGAGCTTTCTTAAAGTTATTTGCTAAATCAAGTGACTGGTCTGTGAGCTCAAAAATCGCTTTAAAAACATTTTCAATCGGTACACCTGTAAACTCGCTTGGCACTGCGGTTATTAAAACACCATTTTCAACTGTTTTTATCCCGAAGCCAATTTTTTCAAAAAACCCAATGTTTTCATTAACATAAGAAATCTCAGAATCTTCGAGTGGTATATGAGTAGGTACCAACAACTCTTGAATGTCTGCGCCATTCTTGATGTTATTTTTTAATCGTTCAAAAGATATTCGCTCTGCTGCAGCATGCTGATCTATAACCCACATCTCTTCTTCCATTTCAGCAATAATATATTTATTGAAGACTTGGTGTACGCTTCTAAATTCAGATATAACCCCAGAGTCCCGATGATCAGCTTCTCCATCTGATGAATCGCTGATTATGCTTTTGCTGAAGTTTAAGCTATTTTGAATTTGGGTAGACCGGGAGGGCTTGTTAAATCTAATCTCAGTAGGACTTTTCAAAAAACTCGACTCAAATTGTGACCGCTGGTCTTTTAGTTTACGAACATTACCGGATGCTCTGAGCCTGTTATATGCGATTTCATCTGAATCCATATCTGAAGAAATTGTCATGTCGCCATTTTCATTATAATTTTTAACTTCAGACTCAAGGGCAGCTTTTATAGCATCTTCTACAGCAGTAAAAACTCTATAAGGATTCATGAAACGAACCTCTTCTTTTCTTGGGTGAACATTAACGTCAACCAAGTGTGGCTCTATAACGATATTCAGCAAAAACGGAACTTTTTCTCCATGCGGAATAAATCTACCATACCCGCTTAAGACACTTCTATACAAGCCCTTGTCATAAATTGGGCGATTATTTACGAACATCTGTGTAGTCGTCGGCCTTTGGCTGTGATGCCTTGGATGAGCAACCAAGCCCACGACTTTAATACCGGCTCCATCTGAAAAAACAGTGACCATATCTTTAACAAAGTCTCCTCTGTTTACCTCACTTATTCTCGATTCAACTAGTTGTCCTGCAGATGCGCCTTCAATCCTGGGAAGATTATAGATAACTCTTCCGTCTTTTTCCAAAGTAAAGTGTATCTCCGGGTGGAGAACCAGATAAGGGGTCACTGTTTCAATTATTTTTCGGTACTCAGTCTCATCAGATTTGAGAAATTTCATTCTGGCTGGAATCTCCTCAAAAAGATCTTCAACCGTAACTGTTGTGCCGGTGTCTCTTGCAACATCTGTTATTTCTTTTTTTTCCCCATAGCTTGATGTGATCTGTTTTGCTGTTTCTTGATTCTCTGATTTCGAAGCAATAGTGACTTTTGCAACCGAAGCGATTGTCGACAAAGCCTCTCCTCTAAATCCCAGAGTCATAAGCGAATTAAGATCTTCGAGAGATACGATTTTACTTGTTGCGTGAGGCTCTAAAGCTTGCTCAAGCATATCTCCGTCAATACCAGAACCATTGTCGGACACCTCGATTAGCCTTTTACCACCCGACTTTATACGAATTTTAATCTTTTCTGCACCAGAGTCGATAGCATTGTCCAGAAGCTCTTTCACAACTGAAGACGGCCTTTCGATGACTTCACCCGCAGCAATCTGATTAACAATGTCTTGTGGAAGCTTCAAGATTTTACTCATATGATGAATTGTAACACATCAGTAATCTGCAAATTAAATCTATTAATTTGGTACAATAGACTTCATGAAATCTTCAAAGAAATTTAATCTCCAGTCCAAGTTTAAGCCTTCTCCTGACCAAGAAAAATCAATTACAGAGATAGTCTCAAATATTAATGAAGGAAAAGATAGGCAGGTTCTGCTCGGAGTTACTGGATCAGGAAAGACCTATGTTATGGCAAATACAATACAGCGTTTGAATCGTCCAGCCTTAGTGCTCTCACATAACAAGACTCTTGCGGCACAACTGTTTGAAGAGTTTAAAGACTTCTTCCCAGACAATGCAGTTAAGTATTTTGTTTCTTACTACGACTATTACCAGCCCGAAGCATATTTACCTGGAAAAGATGTCTATATTGAAAAAGAAGCAGATATAAACCAAGAGATCGAGCGCTTCAGGCTTTCTGCTATGAATTCTGCGGTTACTCGTCGAGATGTTATTGTCGTAGCATCAGTCTCATGCATCTACAACATAGGTGATCCCGGGAACTACGAACACAAAGCCCTCCCACTTAAAGTTGGTGATACGAAATCTCTTTCAGAGCTTTCTCGAGATTTAGTCTTTATGCAGTATAAAAGAGATCTTACAGACTTTGTCCCAGGATCTTTCAGAGTAAAAGGAGACGTTGTAGATATATTTATGCCTTATGATGACTACCCTATACGCCTTGAGTATTGGGGAGATGAAATTGAACGAATCAGCTATATTGAGCCATTAACTGCACATAAAATTTCCGAGGTCAGTGAGGTTGAAATATTCCCATCAAAAAACTTTGTATTTGATGCCGAAACCATTAACCTGGCTGTTTCAAAGATTCGTCAAGAATTAAGTCAAGCTGTCGAAAAATTTGTAAAAGCTGGAAAGCATCTTGAAGCCGAAAGGCTGAAGCAAAGAACTGAGTATGATTTAGAAATGCTCTCCCAAGTTGGCTACTGTAAAGGAATGGAAAACTACTCTGTATATTTTGAAGGCCGCGAACATGGAGACCCTCCGTATACACTTTTGGACTATTTCCCAGACGATTATCTTTTGTTTATTGACGAATCTCATATTACAGTTCCTCAGGTTGGCGGAATGTATAACGGTGACAAAGCCAGAAAACAAACATTAGTCGATTATGGTTTTAGGCTACCCTCGGCAATTGACAATAGACCCCTAAACTTTGAAGAGTTCAGACAGAGACAGGGTAACACTATTTATGTATCTGCTACACCAGGTGACTGGGAAACCGACGACAGCAAAGGTTTGCAGGTTGAGCTGCTGACCAGACCGACAGGATTATTGGATCCAGTTGTTGACCAAAGACCAACTGAAAATCAGATCGATGACGTAATTAACGAAGTAGATAAAACAGTAAAAAAAGGACAAAGAGTTCTGATAACAACCCTTACAAAAAAGATGTCAGAAGATCTTTCTGCCTATCTTTCGGACATTGGTATTAAGGTACATTATCTCCATTCGGGTCAAGACACTGTAGAGAGAGTAGATGTATTAAGAGACCTCCGCCTTGGAGAATATGACGTGCTTGTCGGAATAAACTTACTGAGAGAGGGTATAGATTTGCCGGAAGTTTCGCTTGTAATCATTCTTGATGCTGACAAAGAAGGTTTTTTGAGATCTAAAACTAGCCTTGTTCAAACAATGGGTCGAGCGGCGCGACACCAAGATGGCCGAGTGATTCTTTATGCCGACAAAATGACTGACAGCATGAAATATGCAATTGATGTAACTGAAAAAAGAAGAAGGTATCAACAAGATTACAATAAAAAATACCATATCACACCAACTACAATTCAGAAGGCAATACGAGGCAAGCTTGTAGAGAAAGAAGAAGTTCAAGAAGTGGATTATAAGAAATGGGTAGAAGAATCTCGCCCACCTAAACATGAGATCAAGCAGCAGATCAAGGCATTACAAGAAAAAATGTTTATTGCTGCTGAGAATTTGCAGTTTGAAAAAGCAGCTGAGCTGAGAGACCAGATTAAAGAATTGAGAGAGTTGGTCTAGCTGTTCCAGGGATTATCAGGTCGTTCATAGTCGCTTCCAAGATTGCTTTTTACTCCTTCATTGGGGATTATCATAGTACCGTCTTTAGTGACTATAACTGTAACTAAGCCTGTAATCCTGTCAAAGAGAGAAAGCTGCTTGTAACCTTCCTCGGCTTCTGAAGTTCTTTTTCGCCCTCCACCTCCACGACCAATAAATCGGGCAGAAAGAGGATTAGGGTGGGCATAATCAGGAAAGACTCTTTCAAAAGAGTCTTCGATCTCGCCATATATTACAGGATATTCGAGGATCATGATATTTATCTATTCTTAATCTCTCAATCATACCTTCCAGTTGCCAGTTCGTCAAATATTTTGTATAACTTCTCATGGATGTTAGGAATGCCTCCGACAACGATATATATCCAATAAGTACGCTCCTTCTCGCCTATTATGAAAGGAAGAATAGTGATTTCGGGTATCAGAGATACTTAACCAGTCGTTCTGAAGCGACGAAAACTATTGGAAAAAGAATTCAAGATAAAAAATCTCCGCTTAAGTACGGTGTGCTTGTTAAAGGAGATCGTGTTATAGGATACGTATCATACGGTAGTGAAGATGAAATTGGCGAGATTCTACAGCTGATTATTGAACCGGAGTCTTTAACTGAAACAAATGTGTCCACTTTACTAAACTGGACGCTTACCGAACTTAAAAACATTGGCGTTGAAAAAGTTTATCTAGAGATGTCTGAAATGGATCAAGAAATAAGGAGTGTTTTTAACGCCTACAATGGGAAAATCGTCAATCTCCAGGGGCGAATAGATTTGAATTAGTCGATTTTATAGCCAAACCAGGATTCACGGATGAAAAACCTACTCAACCTCTGTCTTGCTATGTTGAACTGTACCGTCCGAATGCTGTGGAGGGGCGTAAATGGTGTAAAGTTTCAATTCTTCTTCAGTAGAAGTATTTATAACATTATGCTTCGATCCGGCAGGTACAACAACAGCGTCACCATCAATAACTGATATCTCTTCACCGTTGATAGTAACTTTCCCTATTCCAGCCTCAAACCTAAAAAACTGATCGTGGTCTTCATGAACCTCTTCACCGATCTCTTCGCCTGGCTTAAGCGACATTAAAACCAGTTGAAACTTGCCGGTATATAAAACACGCCTATAATCTGTATTGCTGATTGTCTCATTTTCTATTGCATCAGCATAACCGTTCTGACTTCTGTTCATATAAATTTTTAACAAAAGTTAACACCTAAATAGTATCAACCTGCGGGTTAGAGATCAATATATAAGAATATATGCCTATGGGTGTAGTCCTGTCACATATAGACCTGCGGTCAAAGATGTACTTGTCTTTTCTCTTCTTGTAATAATGATTCCTGTTGAAGATTCCGGATCATATGAGCAAGCCCCAGGGCCAATTTCAGAAAGGTCTGAAGTGTTGACAGCCGCACGGATTATTAAATTCCCATCTGAGTCCCGTTTAAACCCAGGATCACTCATTGGATTAATCTCTACGACTCTGCAGCCGTAGTGTATGAAGTCTTTAGTAGATGAATCATATCTATCAGGTGAGAATACTGCAAGAAGTGCGCCGTCTTCTCCCTTTACAATATCAACTTGGGTTATTCCGTCTGCGCCAAACTCTTTTGCTTCGTTATTTCCCGCTAATATTCCGACATATGTCCATTTCCAATTCTTTGCATCTCCGCTAGGATCGGTATAAAAAACCATCTGATCGCTTTTAGCTGCATCTGGTTGTAAACCAAAGAGAGTAAAGGCCAAGCATCTTACGACAAGATACAGTCTGCCGTCTTCATAGTACAGTGAAGGCTCATTCCAAAACTGGCATTTCTGGGCATCTGAAGATAAGTCAGAAAGGTTTTGGTCGATTCCCCACCTTTGGTCAGATTTTACTGCACCTAGAGTCTGCATTTCTGCACTTGAAAGTCCAAGTGGTGAAGAGGCTTTTCCAATTTTCAGGCGGAAACTAGTAACTGGCCTCTTTTTAAACCCCCCATCAGTTGGGAGAAAATATTGAATCCTTACTGCATACCAAGTAACTTCACCCGCATCTTCTACAGGAAGAAGATTGACTACCTCGTTGTCAGTATAACCAGATTCACCATTTACAACATTATTATCTTCCTTAGAATCCCATAAAGCACCTTCATAAGTCCACGTATCGCCCCCATCAGAGCTAGACGCTAAATGAATATCTACACCGGGAACTACCTCAGTTTTACTTTTAGCGTGAATATTTGGCCAAGAATAAGCCAACCAAAGTTTCCTACTTACAGGATCTGATCGAATCGATGGATCCGCAAAACCTTTAAAATAACTTAGTTCTCCATTTGGGAGTTTTGCCAGAGAGTCTCCTGAAATTGTTAGTTCTGGGCATTTTGAAGACCCTGCCACACAATCAACAATCTGTTCTTTTTGGAGAGAAGTTGTTCCGGTATTTATAGTTGTTCCCGGAGTTTCTCCACTAGAGTTAATGTTGTTTCTGATGACTCTTAATATAACGAGGAATATAAAAAGGATGCCGATAACAGCAAGTACTTTAGTAATTGGGTGATTTTTTTGCATTAGTAAACTGATTTAAATAAGCTAAAGCTATATACGAATTTTACTACAAACAGTTACAAATATCTTGAAAAATAAATTAACTTATTGTCTCTCGATATGTTTGTGAGAGTAAGGGAGTTTTGATGTTACTAAATCAACTATTATTACAACTGCTGCGAAGAGTAGTCCAAAACCCAAGATCTTTAGGTCTGAAAAATTGTAGTGCCCTACTAACACTGAATGAGCTTCTCTAAATGATTTATATGCGAGGTAAAGAAAAGCGTATCCTGCGAAAAGGGATATATATGCATTTTCGACAATTTTCTTGGTATTTTCCGGTGAAATAAAAATCAGGATATCTATGGCAATATCTGCAAGGTAAATACCGAAAAGTAATCCAAAAACATTATAAACAGTCATTGCACCCATATATCCGATTAGATCGTCTGTGCCAATTATAAAAGGAAGCAGAAAAGACCATTTAGCCAGTGTTTTAGCTGGCATTTTTTCTGCTTTAGGATGACCGATCTCTGGCATCCAATAAGTAAAGACTCTTGTAAGCTTATAAAGAGTGGTGAGAATCGCTACAGTGGGTTTTCTTAAAAACGGCCGGACATTCTTATCTGTCTCAAAATATTCCTTCCCTTCATATCCGAGTTTTATCATCACACTACCTGCGAATATTAAGATAGGTGTTATCAGCCATGTAATATCTTTAGCGAAGCCCCAAAGAAAAAGAATTAGCGTTACACCAAAAAAACAACCCACACAAGTTGCTACATTCATTATCAATCGAGATTTGGATCCAGGATTTGAGACCTGCATTCTCCCAACAATGATGGCATAGTCCATTGCAGTTAAAAAATACAGGAAGAAGCCAACACCGATATCCCGCAGATTTAGGACAATTTTAATCTCGCTTGCTGAAAACGGATTTATTAAATTCGTAATAAAAAAGTGAGACGAGATAATAAAGAAGGCAAATAGCACGACACATACAATCATAGGAAAAAGCTGAAAAACTAGCCTGCCGACACCGTGCTTATTGTGCTGATCTAGCCATGTGAAAACCTTTTCCATACACGATTATTCTAGAATATATGTAGCGATTATATATGATTTCCTCTTGCAGAGATATCTAGAACCGAGGGAATAGATGTGGTAGAAGTAGGTTTGGGACAGGCTATCGGTCGATTGTAATTCCATAACTGTCATCTGTATGGAAATTCCTCTTCGTGCGAATATATTTCATTATTTCCAAAGGCCGCTTATTTTTAAGATACTCAAAATCGTGCTGGTTTAAATAGGCTTCTTGTTCCACGCACTGGTACATATAAGCTTTAATTCTGTCATACTTTAAGATATATCGAGCATAAAGGTACTCAAGTCGAGAAATTATGTGGATTAACCCCAATGACTCAAAATTCTGCATTACATGAATTTTTTCATGATTTAGCCATTGGTCTGTCATTGGATGCTTTTGGTTCCGCAAGATAATTATGCATGGGAATAAAGCAAATGCCATTGCAGGTTTCGTATTATTTCTCCCATCCATACGAACAAGTCTGGCGAAAAATTCTACAAGACGGTTCGAAATGATCAGGATGTAGTATTTTTAAGAGAGATTTTCACCTTACTTGCGCCATCCAAAGTACTATAGGTTAGCGACATTGCGGGACATGGATTCGAACCATGATTCTCGGCTTCAAAGGCCGGTGTCCTACCGTTAGACGATCCCGCATCATTATTAGACAAGCGATTCTATCACATTAATAGCCCTCAAAAAATCTTTAACCGCTGAACAAACTTCTTGCTATAATCTAACCACTATGAAGATACCATTGCTGAAAAGAAAAAAGAAATCTCAAATTGATCCCGTCTATTTTAAAAAACAGCCAACACGACTCAAAAATAAGCGTAAAAAAACTTCCTCAATATTAAAGTTTCGGAGATCCGACAAATCATCAAGCCTTAAGAAAAAAAGACAGCTATCATTTATTAAACATAAGTATCTACGCATTGCTTTAAAGTACTTTTTGATTCTTTTTATTCCTACTGCGCTTATATTTCTATCATATCGTGGGGTAAAATCAGTTATCTCTATTCGCGTAGATAAAACTCGGGATGTAAACGGAGTCCAGACACAGGAAGGACAGGTAATCGGATTTGAAGGTGTGCCGATATTTCCAAACTCTGAGTTTGTATTCCAAGATTACAAAACTGATGACTCAGTGAGACAGTTTATAACCTCAGGAAAAGCTATCTACCGTTTGCCGATTCACTCAACCGCACAAGATGTCTATGACTTTTACAACAAAGATCTTCCACAATATGACTGGGAGCATGTCTTAAGCGTAGAAAGAGCCTCTGAAGTACAAAAATATGGCGAATATTGGGTTAGAAAAGATGAAGGGCTGAGAATTCATAGTGAAATAAACGATATCTGGTATGAAAAAATCTCTGTTAAAGACGCTAAAACCGGTCTCAAAGAAGAAGTTGAAGCAGCAGCTGCACACGAATTGGTCATGGCAGGAAGCTCAACTACCGAGCTGCTACCAGATTTTCCTTGGGAGCTAGCCATTCCGAATGAATATTTAATAGCCTATCATGCTTCTAATTTTTCTGACCTAAGAGGTGTTTCATTTAAAAAGATTGGTGGAACAGACCGCTGTTACCTTGAACCAATCGGTAAAATAGGTTCTCACCTCGATGCACTTCTAACAGGATTTCTAAGTTCAAATAAGCTTCCTCCTGGGGAAACTGATCCGAAAAAACAATCGGAGGGCTGGGCAACGATAAATTCGTTTTTTACAGAAGGAAACCAAGGTGCGTATCTTGAAGCTTCCATCACAAACGGCTCAAAGACTTCTAATGCTTATGTACTTGAAAACAGCCGCAGTAATTTCGCTTATTTAATAAGCTCTTTCGATAATTCAGATACTTTTTGCAAATTTTTAGTGAAAAATCTGACAGTTAAAAAAAGCGGCTTTACAGGAGACGACTTTAACTTCGAGACAGGCGACTAGTTTTTTAATGATTTTGCAATCTTTTCTGCTAGAGCGGTATTCTTTACGACAGAGTCAATCTCTTTTATTGAAGCCTTTCTAATCTCGTCCAAAGAGCCAAACCTCTCAATTAATTTCTTTTTTCTTTTTGCACCAACCCCCTTGATGCTGTCTAGCATTGATTTCTTCTTTCTAAACTTCCTTGCATTACGGTGGTGTTTCAGCGCAAATCGATGAGCTTCGTCTCTTAGATTTATTAGAATTCTCGGTGAGTTTATCTTAATCATTAGGGAGATTTTTCCTCTCAAAACCCAAAACTGGTCTTCTTTCCTTTTCCCTTTACGCTTTAAGTGTCGTCCTTTAGAAATTCCAAGCAAAAAGGTATCTTTTGGAACAACGTCACGAACTGCTGATAGCTGTCCCTTGCCTCCATCTATAAGAATAATGTCGGGCTTCATACTCAAGCTCTCATCTGACTTAGGGTTTCCAATGTGTTTAATCCTCCGGCTAAGTACTTCATGTAACATTTCGAAGTCATCTGGAGTGTCTTTACTCTTGATTTTAAAAACTCTGTACTCAGAATGCTTTGGGATACCATCTATGCTGACTACCATAGAACCATATGCGTCTTCCCCCTGAATATTTGAAATATCGTAGCATTCTATTCGGGCGACTGAACCAATCCCTAAATCACTCTTGATTGACTCAAGCTCAGAAAGAACCATTTTATATCGACTTTCTTTAAACTCTCTCTCAGAGTTAAGATAGCTGAACTTAAACCCTCCGCTAAGATGCCTTAAATCTTGCAGCTTATCTCTAAGCTCTGCAGCTTTTTCAAAATCTTCTTCTGAAGCAGCAAGCTTCATTTCTTTCTCTATTCCTGAAACATGTCGCTTTTTCTTTCCTTGAAGAAACTTTATTATTTCGCCTATATTTTTCATATATTCTTCGTGAGAAATATAGTCAAAGTGTGGACCAGGACATAGCCCCATGTGATAGTAAAGACACGGTTCTTTAGGATTCTTGCAGGTACAAAATGGATATAATTTTCTTATATAACGAAAAACTTGAAGAACAGCTCTTCCACTAGGGTACGGGCCAAAAAGTCGACCATTTTTGAAGCTCTTGGGGTCGATAGATCTTACGATTTCAATACGAGGAACTTTTTCATGAGTCGAAATATAAATCCATGCGTAAGATTTATCATCTTTCAGCATTACATTATACTTTGGCTGTTGTTTATGGACCAAAGCAGACTCTAAAACAAGTGCCTCGACTTCATTTTCAGTCTCTATATACTCGATATTGTAAATCTTAGGAATCATAGGAATTATATGGGGTCTATCAGTGTGGTCCTGTCTGAAATAGGAGGTAACTCTTGAATTAAGGTTAAGAGCTTTTCCAATATATAAAAGTTCTCCGTTTTGATCATAGAATTTATACACCCCAGTACGGCGAGGAATTAAATCTATAAGCTCTTGAATTCTTTGTTCCATGGGGTTAATTTTACGAGAATCTCTCTATCATTGCACGGGTTGTGTCGTTCAGGGCAATTTTATAGTTTAGAATCATCTCACGGTCACCATTATCCAGATCAGCGATGATAATTCTAACAGATGTCTCTCCAGGATTTTTCTTAATGCATTCTTTTAGTTCTACAATTTCATCTGCATTATTGGCATCCCTTACTTTGAATGTAACACCTGAAAAATTGCTTCCAAATTTTTTAGGATCAATAAGCTTAGCCTTCTCCAACACAAAGCTTATCTCTTTGTTTCTTTCGTTTAGTCTGCCTGCAAAAAGCATCGGGCTGTTGGGATGCATTTCTTCTTTTAGCTCCTCATATACCCGAGGAAAAACAACCATGTCTATCTGACCTGTTTTGTCTTCAACAGTGAGAAAAGCCATAGACTCATTTTTCTTTGTAGTAACACGTCTAACCGTATTAACAATCCCACCGATTACAATAATCTCTCTAGACGGCTTCATACTGGTTACAACCTTTATCGGGACAGCTCCTTTGCTTTGGAAAAACTGCTGAAGGTCGTCTAATGGATGACTTGTAAGATATATTCCAAGAAGCTCTTTTTCCCACTGTAACTTTTCGAATACCTGAGTTTTTTCGACATCCGGCATTGGAAGCGGATTTTGGATATTTATTTGTGCTTCTCCCCCGCTAAAAAGTCCAAATTGACCTCTTTTATGATCTTCTTTGAGCTTTTTGTATCTATCATAAAAAGAAGGAAGAGCACTAAGCATGGCATTTCTGTCGCCAAGCTCATCTAAAGCGCCCGCCATGATTAAATACTCTACAACCCTTTTCTGTAATTTATTTTCTATATTTCTAAATATAAAATCATCAAAATTCTTATAAAGACCGTTTTTTTCTCTTTCAGAAACAATCCTTCTTACAATATCTTCTCCAACATTTTTAATAGCAGCCAAACCAAAGCGAATATTTTTATCTTCTTCAATCGAAAAATCGTGATTACTGTAGTTCACTGAAGGCGGAAGGACATCTATCCCCAAACGCTCACATTCTTGTAAATCGAGAACTACTCGATTAAAGTCATCAAGATCTCCTTCTAGAAGTGCAGCCATGTACTCAAGTGGATAGTGCGTTTTTAAATACGCAGTATAGTAAGAGACCATTGCATAGGCTGCTGAGTGAGATTTATTAAAACCGTAGTTTGCAAATTTAATCAAAAGTTCCCAAATTGTCTCCATCTTATCCTTAGCGAAACCCTTTTCAACGCCTCCATTAATAAATCGTGGTTTTTCAGCTTCCATAATCTCCATTTTCTTTTTACCCATAGCTCTTCTTAAAATGTCAGCGTCTGAGAGCGAATATCCTGCCAAGTCAGTCGCAATTCTCATCACCTGCTCCTGATACGTAATAACGCCGTTTGTAACAGACAAGATATCTTTTAGAGGGGGTACAAGATACTCTGCCTCTTTATCCTTTCTCTTTACCGCAACATACTCAGGGATAAACTCCATGGGACCTGGACGATATGCTGCGAGAAGATAACAAAGCTCTTCAGTCGATTCGGGTTTGAGCTGCCTAATAGTCTTTTTCATCCCTTCGCTCTCAAGCTGGAAAATTCCTACTGTATTTCCGCTTTGAATCATTTCAAAAACTGTCTTATCTTCAGTGTCTATACCCAAAAGATCTAATTTTTCACCTTGGTTTTGATAAATTTTGTTAATAGCAGTATCAATGACATTAAGATTTCTCAGTCCTAAGAAATCAAGCTTCAAAAGCCCTACATACTCTATGTCAACCATATCGTATTGAGCCATTCCAATACCTTGTTCATGTGTATCTCGGGCAACAGGGACATACTCGTCTACTGGTTTAGGAGTAACAACGACCCCGCATGCATGAGTAGAGACTCCTCTGCAAAGCCCAGCCACTTTTCTTACAATTTCAGCCATCTGCTTGGTTTCTGAAGAAGATTCAATCAGGTCAGCAAATTCTTTGTTAGTTTCAATCATATAGTCAATGTCTTTTGCTTTCCCGAAAAGAACTTGAACCATTTTAGACAACTGATCTGCTATCTGAAGATTAATCCCCAGAACTCGTGAGACATCACGAATAGCCTGACGTGTCTGTAGCTTGCTGAATGTAATTATCTGTCTTACATTTTCTTCTCCATATTTATCTCTTGCGTATTGGATTACTTCTTCACGCCTTTTGTCTGAAATATCTAAGTCAATATCCGGTGGGGAGTCACGTCCCGGATTAAGAAATCTTTCAAAATATAACTCCCATGAGATTGGATCAACACCGGCTATATCTAAAGCATATCCGACAATTGTTCCAACAGCAGAGCCTCTCGCACCAACCATAATCCCATTATCTACGCAATATTTAACAAAGTCCTTAACAACAAGAAAATAGTTGTTGTATCCTTTGTCATCTATAATACCCAGTTCATAATCGATTCTCTCCTGGATTTCTGGAGTTATCTTTCCATACTTCTTGCGCGTACCATCTTCAACCAATTCTCTAAGGTGCTCAGCAGGAGTCTGGCCTTTGGGGAGGTCTAAATACTCTGGCTCAACCCGATCAAACTGGATACTGTAATCTTCAATTTCATCAACTATCTTTTGATTATTATCAAGAGCTTCAGGTAGATCAGCAAAAAGCTCATTCATCTCTTCCTGAGACTTTACATAAAATTCGTGAGAATCCATCGACCTGCGGGTCGGATCGTCTAACGTGCGTCCATCAGCAATACACCAGAGAACTTCTTGAACGAGGTAGTCTTCTTTTTCAAGATAATGCGCATCGCAAGTAGCCACAATGGGAAGTTTGAATTTTTTAGCAATCCTTAATAATTCTTTATTAACCTCTTTCTGTTCTTCAAGGCCGTTTCTCTGAATTTCAACATAAAATTTGTCTTTAAAGACCTCAGCATAACGTTGTGCATTCTCTTCTGCTTGCTTGACGTTATTATTGCGAACAATCTCTCTTGCAATTACGCCGCTCATACAAGCTGATGTCGCAATCAGGCCTTCTGAATACTTTTTGAGAGTCTCAAAGTCTACTCGCGGTTTATAATAGAAGCCTTCAAGATTGGCTATTGATGTCAGTTTAATAAGGTTTTTATAGCCCTGGAGATTTTTAGCAAGAAGTACTAAGTGTGAATATTTGTTATCAATTCCGGCTTCTTTCTTATGGTGCGATCTCGGAGCAATATACATTTCACAACCAATGATTGGTTTAATATCTTCGTGTTTAAGCGTATTCCAAAATTTAAAAGCTCCGTACATAACTCCATGATCAGTAATTGCACAAGCTTTCATGTCTAATGATTTAAGCTTCTCAACAAGAGCTGGAATCCTAATTGTCCCATCAAGCAAAGAATATTCTGTATGCAGGTGCAGATGAGTAAACGGCTTTAATTCTTTCTTTTTCATGAACAATCTAATCCAATAATTACTTAGGCTAAGACATTATAGTTTGTCTTTTGGAATCATTAAATCTGATATACTGAATTCATGAAAAGTAAATCTACTTCGCTAGTAAAAAAGAAGAAGGGAAACTCTACTTTTACTAGAGTCACTCCCAATATAGGCTCATGGGCAATACTTCTAATACTTTTGCTTACCCTAAACCTTTTAGTAACACCAGTCTTAGCAAAGCCACTTCAGACAAACATAATAAAATATTCATTAGAGCAAACAGTTCAAATCGATAACACTTTATCAGAGACACTCAAAGCTTCAGATGAATCTCATGAAACAATTTACTCATTATCATTAAAGACCACCCAACTCGGAACATCAGATGGGAAGAGTGAAATTGTAACTTCTGATTCAAGAGTTATTGCTATGAGAAGATTCCTAGTAGATTATAATTCACCAATGTATCCGTATGCAGAAGTATTCATTCAAGAAGCAGATAAGTATGGTCTAGACTGGAGAATCGTAGCCTCAATCTCTGGGGTTGAATCGGCTTTTGGGAATCTCATCCCTTACAGATCGAATAATGCGTGGGGTTGGAAAGGTGATCCGACAAGAGACTGGAGTTATTTTATCAGCTGGTCTGAGGGGATTGAGACAGTTACGAAAGGATTAGCCCAAGGATATGGCACTGATCTTGGCCCATTCGATATCGTATACACTTATTGCCCTCCTTGCGGACAGACGCCAGGACTTCCATGGGCGCAAGGAGTAACAAACTACATGAATGAACTGAGTGTTTATTTAAATACCCTATAGGTAAGGGAATATTGCCGAATCGGGACCTCCACGTATGATATAATCGCCTATGGCAAAAATAGATCTTAAAAAATCTGCAGGGTTTTCATTAATTCTCGAAAATAATGAACTCACGAGTACAGATTTTGTTCCTAAAACAATGTTAGTTGCTGATATAGAAGATGTTCGTAACCAACTTCTTAACCAAGATCTTTCATATCCAGAGACGTTCTACAACAAGTATCTTAGCCTAGACCAAGATAATATTCTTGACCAGAAAGGACTCCGGCTAAACACATATGTTATTCCATCAAACCTGGCAGGAATTGAGTATGTAAAAACGAGAGCAAACAGACTAAAAACCCATCCAAAGATTCTTGAAGTCTTGTACGGTGGTGGTGTTATTATTCTACAAAGATACACTGAAGATGGAAATACTGACGTAATCCTAACAAAAATCAAACGTGACCAGAAAATCATAGTTCCGCCTGACTTCGCAATGGTTTTAGTAAATACGCGTCAATCAACTCTTGTTGTTTCGGAAATTTACCAAAAAGATTTAAGACACAGCGCTTCGCTAGACGAGATGAAGGGAATGAATTATTATGTGATTAGAAAAAACGCAAAGCAGGAAATCGTTAGGAATCCGAACTATAGAGATGATAGCAAATATAGACGCGTTAAATGGGAAGATCTTGCGACTAAGCACAGCATAACATTAAGAACCCCGATTATAAAGCAGATTCTTAGAAAGTATGAGAAGTTCAGTTGGTTATTTAAAGAAAATTCTCCGGAAATTTAGAAATCCGCTGATAATCAGCTTGCTCTTCACCGTTTTATTCATTGTACTGTTAGCAAGTCCCAAACTAGCAATTGCTCAAAGTAGTGAAGTAGATACTGCCTCGATTGCAACCTACTCACTCTCGACTAACGGTGATTTAAATGTAACCCTCCAACAAAGACTCGCTAACACTTCTAAGACTCCAATTGTCGTCAAATACTATACCGCCACGGTGCCTTTTAGCCAGATCGACAGTATCAAAGTAAGTAATTCAGCACAATCTCTTGACCACAGTGAAACCCAATTAACCAACTCAACTCAAATCCGGATAGATCTAAACGACAAGTCTCTCTCAAAAAATAAACCAATTGATTTATCAATTACTTTCACTGTACCTAGGTTTGTGCCACAAAATGCACAATTAACAAGTCTTAATCTACCAGTACAATTTTCCGGTTCAGAAACAGATAAGATACTTGTAACAATACCTTCTGAATTAGGAAAAATAAGTCAGGTTTTAAACAGCGACTCGAATGTAACTTCCACTGACCGACAATCAAGTATTTCTATAAATAGTCCCAAAGGAGCTGAGGTTAAGATTCTTTTCCAAGGCAACATTGGATATAAATTTTCGATTAAAAAAGTCTTAAATAATCCGAGTGATACAAAACGGGTCGCAGAAGTGCCGATCCCAAGATCAAGCTTCAACCAAGAGATCTTTCTAAACAGTGTAATACCAATTCCCGATCGTTCTTTTAAAGACGAAGATGGAAATATCTTTCTTTTGTATACTCTTGAGCCAAATGAACAGAAAATTATAGGTGTTGAAGGTAATATCGTTCTTCAGCCGAACAAAGATACTGAGGTGCTTGTATTTCCGCAAAACCAAGAGCTCGTGAAGCAAGAAAGTTACTGGTCTCTAGACAGCGAAACAGAACTGAAACGATTTGACTTGTATTTACGTAAAAATAACCTGGTCTTAGATGAAAACCCAGGAAATGTGCAAAGCCTTGACCAAAAAGAGAAAGAAATCTTCTACAGCCTTGTATATAAGTATATAATCGACAGATTAAACATATCGCCTGATTTTCTAGCTGAAAAAGCAGCTCTCATAAGATCTGGTGCCTCCGGCTCGATTACTAAAAGCAGCAATGTTTCAACAGAAGATTATTCAGATCTTTTAATTGCTCTGTTAAGAGCTTATCAGGTTCCATCAAGAATGGTTCTTGGATATGTTACAAATGAATCTAGTAGCTTTGAAAAAGGCTTTTTCCACAACTGGGTCGAATATTGGGACTCGGAACTTGGCTGGCAAATTGCTGACCCAGCACTTGAAGAGGCGGCAAACTATAAAGTCAAAACTGATGCAAATATAGACCATCTGAGCATCCTGGTGAGAAGCCAGTCTCCAACGTCCCCTAAATTAAATTTTATTGAAGGTGATGTTCTTGAATTTAATTTTACAAGCGAAATTCCTGGAGATATTGTTGCGTTGGAGGGCGATGCACAGCTGGATCCAGTGCAAGTGCCAAGCAACTCTTTAAGCGGCTCGGTTCAAATTCAGAATACGGGTAATAAAATACTAGAGCTTTCGAGTATCACTGACAGCAGACAAAATAAGGTTGATTTGCCTGCAAATACAATTTTAGTACCCGGACAGAAATTTAGCGCTGAAGTTAATGAGGTTCTTCCGATTACAGATCTACTCCAAAACTCAGAAAAAGCTCTCTCATATAAAGTTACAGCGACGACATTAAAAGATAGCTCGATAAGTCAAGAGATTTCATCAAAAATAGAGATTAAAACCTACTGGTGGTGGACTCCGATGGTTTATATTATATGCACAGTGGGTTACTTGATATTGCTTCTGCTTTTGGGAATCTTGTTTAAAAAGCTAACGAAAAAAAAGAAATAACTTTGAAATAATTACTATGCCGAACTCTATTGCACTGATAATTTTAATCCTACTAATAGTTGCAGCAGTTTTTGTTGCTCTACAGAGTGGGATCGGTACAAAGAAAAAAACAGAAAGAAGCAGAATCTACTCTGATTTAGAGTCATTAAGGCAAAAAGCATCTACAAGCTCATCCGCAAATAACAGAGACCTCATTATCCGTTTAGATGCGTTGCTCGCAAAAACTCTTCAATTTAAATACTCAAATTCATTGAGTTGCGGAGAGAATTTAAAGAAAGCTAAGCCCTTATTTACGAAAAATATATATAATGAATTATGGAAGTATCATAAATTGCGCAATCAAGTAGTACATGAAGGGCTTGAAATATCATCTGCTGAAATAGAAAGTGCATACAAGACATTTCACAAAGTTATATATAAATTACTCGGATAAAACATGTTTAAAAACAACACTAAGATGATTATCGGAACACTGGCATCAGTTATGATTATTTCTTTGTCCCAATGCTCTAATTACCCAGTTTATGCACAAAATGTTGAGACAGACAATCCTACAGCACCAAATCAAGAAGCGACCCAAGAACCTGTCATACCCTCGATGGTATTTGATATAAAGATTGATGTCGGGACACAGTCACCATGGAATAAAAAAGTCCCTGTCACACTAACTATTACACCAAACCTAGACTCAAACAGAACTGAAGTTTCTTGGGATGTTCCATATGGCGTTGAAATTGTTGACAAAAATCAAAACTTTTTTTCTGCGGGAAAGGGTGAAGCTTTTAAAAGAAAAGCATATGTTTTTCCTGGGAAACCTGGAACCTATACAATCACAGCGAACGTAACAAACTGGGGATACGGAAGTAATTACACCTCATCTGAGAATATAACACTTACTTTTGGAACAAATCTGGTTACAGATCCAGAGACTTCGAGCTATACTATAGCAAGTATTATTAGATACACTGTTATTCTGCTTATTTTCGCAAGTATCATAGCAGGGACTTATTTCGGATTTAGAAAATTTAAACAGCCGATAAAAGCATGGTTCAAGCCGCCTCAATAAACGATGTAAAAAAAAGATACCTTGTAGTATATGCAACCGTTCTTTCTGTAATATTTGTGTTGCTCACAATTATTGTTTTTATTTTCTTGACCGACAGAAATTTGAGGAAGGCTGACTCCGAAGACCTAGATGCCTTAATACAGAATCGTCAATTTGAAGTCAACAAACTTGAGCAACTGAACAACGAGTTTAACCTGGAGTTTGACAAACTAAACACAATGACGAAATTAAAGGATAGAAAGAAACAACTCACACTACTCCAAGATTTAAACAAAGGTAGATCTGAAGAACTCGATAAAGTATTTGATTATTCTGAAAAGATACTAAAGCTCAGCAACAATGATGATACGAATATAATCAGGCAGTACGATAGTATAAGCCGTGAACTATACTTTGAGTATGACTCTTTACTTAGCTTCGATTCAATCACAAATAACTACTACTTCCAAGCACAAGCCTCTAACAGCTGCTTTAACAAAATAAATTTTGAAGATTCAAATAAAAAAGTAGTAGCGGCGTTAGAAAAATGTATAAACGAAATAAACAAAGAAAGAGACTTGGTTAATGACTTACCTTATGAAACCAAGGAGACCGTAGAATATTTAAACAAAAAGAAAGAGTATTGGCAGGCAACGAGGTCTCTCTATGCTGCAATCGAGGCACAAGACGAAGATCAAGCAAAAACACTTCGGAAATCTATAAACACTCTAGATAAAGAAAAAGATAAGCTCAGAACTTCATCTGACAAAGAAATTACTAACTTGATAAGTATTCACCTTCAAGAAATCCGATCACTTGAAAGTACGCTTGAACAGCTCTAAGTTATTTGGAATTTAGCTTTTTTTTAAGTCCTGCAATCTCTTCCTGGATGCTATAAAGTGCTGTTTCAATTGTATGTAGTCTTTCATCAATCTCAGTTAACTCAGGCTCATCAGTCAAAAAATACCTTACAGGCTTTTTCAATTCTGAAGAAATTCTATAAAGTGTTTCGAGAGGTGGCAGGGTTCTGCCACTCTCATAAGCACTCACAGCTTTGTCAGAAAGACCTAGGGCAAGTCCTAGTTTCTTTTGTGAGATACCGGTTCGCTCTCTATATTTTTTTATTCTATCACCCAGTCCGTTTAGCATATCCTAGATTATACCAATTAATTATTCTTAAACAGAAATAAACTCTTTAATCTTTTCTATAAGTCTCTCAATAGTAGTCATTTCTTTCTGTACAGGAGGCTGCAAACCCCTTGAAATAGCTTGTCCAGGTGGCGCAGAAAAAACGGTACTACTGACTTCAGTCTCTTGAGGGTTCGGTTCAACTGCTAAATATGGATTTTCAGATACATCTTCTGCACCAACTGTTTGTGCTTGGGAGGTTCTTTCATCACTCCTCATATAATGACCTTCTCCAGACTTTTGAAGTTTAATTCGTTGATTATTATGAACAAAATCGTATGGATTATCAGACTCGAGCCTTAATCGTTGAATATGCTGATTCTTTTCTCTTAATAAATTTGTAAGCTCTTTAAACTCTTTAAGTTGATCTTGAATTTGTGACTCTAAAACTTTAACCCTAGTTTCTGCCTTTTCCGCACGTGAAGTCATACTTTTATAATCACGCCCATCATTTATTACTTGTTTATGTTCTTTACCATCGAGGAGCTGCTTTATGATCTCTTCTTCGCCTAATGAGCTATACTTGTAATAATTAATATCTCTTGTATCAGCTTTTCTTCCTAAAACCTGTTGATAAACTTTCTCTATCATCTCAGTTCGTTCCTGAGGAGTCAGTTTTTTCTTCTGGTTATTACCACTTGAGTTTCCCCATGGGTCTCCCCATGAATTACCACCACTCCATGGATCTCCTCCGAAACCGCCACTAAAACCACCTGGTTGCCCCATAGGCATACCTGAATTCATTGGAGGCGCGCCGAAATTCCTAGTAGAACTATTTTGAGAAGGCATACCCGACTGAGAGTCTTGCCTACGAGAAAAGCCTTTCTTAGTCCCAAAAGAAGATTTTAATGGAGCACTGCTGGTTGGTTTTGAAGATGCCTTCTTAAGCGGATCAACATTCCTAAGAGGTGGGGCTGGATTCTGCGTATTATCTGATCGAGTAGAAACGTCATCTAAAGCGATTGAGCCTGCCTGTCTATTGTCATCAGACTGGCTTTTGGAAGCTTGTTTCTTATTTTTCGTTTTAGGGAGCTTTATCTCTTTCATATGTCTATTGAGATTTTATCAAGTTTTGTAGCCCTACTACAAGGAGAATTCTGTCTATTCAAAAAGACAAGGATCATCATCGAACGAATCCGGACTTCTGAACTGAGTATGATACTGTTCCCCAATTGTCCTAACCACAACCAGAATCTCAGAGCCAGCATGAAGAAATGTCCTTATTTCTGGTAATACAGCTTTATACTGAAGCAGCGTCATCCCATAGAGAAACTGACCCAAAGCGATCCGCCCGCCTACTTTAAACTGATCTCTTGACACCTCCCACAGGAATCTCAGAACACCCAGTTGGGCTTCTGTATGGGCTTCAAGAGCCTCGGGGAAGTCTTCTTGAGGCCTACTATTCGAGGGTGTTTGGTCAGAACGACCCCAAAACCTATTAAACGAACCCATGCAAAACATTTCCAAAGATTAAGCTGATACTTGTCTTTTGCTCTTCGCTCAGGCAGTGGTAAAAAGAGTTTACGAATGACGCAACAAAATCGCAAAAAGATTTATCAACTGATTGATTAGGGTGACCCGCAACAAATATCGCGAGTCCAATTATAAACATCGTTTCTAGAGCCCAGAAAGACTTTGGATTGAAACCCAGTATTTCTAGAACCTTTCTGAAAGCATAAAGATCAAAACTTTGCACTATTTAATCTCTAAAAGCTCAATCTCAAACACTAACCCTGCATTTCCCGGGATACTTGGCGGAGCACCAGTTTCACCATACCCAAGTGACGAGGGTATTATTAACCTACGTTTTTCCCCAACTTTCATCCCAAGAACACCTTGTTCCCAGCCTTGAATAACACTATTTTCACCCAGTGTAAATTCAAATGGCGTACCTCGATCATATGAACTGTCGAATTGAGTCCCGTCAAGGAGAGTTCCTTTGTAATTAACGCTTACTGTGTCACCGACTTTAGCTTTTGCTCCCTTTCCTTCTATTAATGTCTTTGTCTCAAGCTTGTCCACATCCTGACCCATAGCTGTAGTTTCAGAGCTTTGAGCGATTTGGTCTCCAGAATCCCCTTTTTTTGTAGATTCTACAATTTTGTTTAGGTTATATAGTAGGAGAAAAACTAAAACAAAAGTAACCACTATAATTATTAAAATTGCAATTGGAGAAAGGTTTTTTAACACTTCATTATATTAATAGCTTAGACGGAATATTTTACATCAATCAGAAACATCTTGCACTCACGAAATTGTCTCAATTCTAAGTATTAGCCTTTCTGTACAAAAGTATATGCATTTCCTAACCTTCCGTTTCGCCCAGTTCGTCCAATACGATGAATATATGAATCAAAATCGTTGGGTTCGTCGAGATTAATAACGTGAGATATGTCATCGATATCTATACCCCGTGCTGCAACATCGGTTGCAACAAGAACACTCACTCTGGAGTTCCTATAAAGATCAAGTACCTGCTTTCTCTTGGATTGTCGTTTATCACCGTGGATCACAGCAGAGCTGATCCCCTTAGAACTAAGTTGATCTCCAATCCTGTCTGCGTATCTTTTTGTTCCAACAAAAACTAAAGTTTTTGTAACCTCTTCCCTCAAAAGGATTTCATGCAACAGCTCTACTTTCTCACTAGTCTGTGAGAAATAGACTATATCTTGCTTAATTCTTCCGATCGGAGTATTTGCTGAAAGCTTAATTGTCTCATAATCTCTGCTCATATCATTTATTGCTCTCTGGATTTTGTCGTTTATAGTTGCGGAAAAAAATAGAACCTGTTTCTCTTTAGGAGTGCCCTCGAAGACTTTTTTAATGTCGTTGATAAAACCCATATCAAGCATTCGATCTACTTCATCCAACACAATATTATTAAACTGATTTAATCGAAGTGCTCCTCTATCAACCATATCTAGAAGGCGCCCTGGTGTACCAACAACAATCTCTGGGTTACCTTTTAATTTCCATATCTGTCGTGAAATACTCTCGCCTCCGATTAATACCTCCAATCTAATCCTACTTCCACGAACCAAAGAGATTCCTTCTTTCATAATTTGTTGTGAAAGCTCTCTTGTTGGTGCAATGATAAGTATTTTCTGATCGCGAAACTTAAAGATCTTATCTATGAGTGGGATTAAAAATGCTCCTGTTTTACCAGAGCCAGTTGACGAAACACCTAATATGTCTTTACCCGCCTGTGCAAGTGGTATTGCAGTTTCTTGAATCTCCGTTGTTTTACTATATCCTTTACTCGCAATGTTTCTCATCAGCTCGGGTGACAAGTCGAATGTAGAAAAGTCCACACCTTCATATTCTTTCGACTGTGAAATAGATTCGTCAATGACTTTGGACACATATTTACTCGGATTGATCTTGCTCTTTGCAAATCGTCTCGTTCCTCCACCGCCGAAATTACGTCTACCACGGGATCTGCCACCTGAATAGTGCCTTCTATTATAACTGTTCTTGCTGTTACCTTGTCTATACATTTATTTACTTTATAAAAATTTATTAAGTCGCTTATGGCATAGAAACTGCCGAAACGGCTTTTTTGTCTTGAAACAGGAAATTGGGTCAATAGATACTGTCTCTCAACAAGTACCAAGTAGATTTTCGTTTTGAGAAAAGATATTCAGTACTTACACTAATGATCTAGGTGTAAGTATGTTTAGTCTTTATTTGAGGCTAGTTCACTTCTCCTAATAACTTTTGTATTGAAAGTTATTGAACCTTAACCATTAACGCGAGATTATAACACGTTTGGAGAATTGGTGTTGGAATCCGGTAACGTATGCCCTCAGTATGATCAAACTCAAGCTAAATTCTAGCTGAAAGTTTTTTAACTGGAATCATTTTGCGACTGCTGTAAAATCACCAATAATGAGTGAACATAAATTATTCGAACTTTATTAAATGAGCTTTCTCAATCGTTACCAGATAAAAATTCTTAGACATCTCCTCTTTAACCCAGATAGTCGATTTAGAGATTTAAATGCATCTAACCTAACTTCTGACCATCTCTCATACTACATTAAGTCTCTCAAGATGCTCGAGTTAATTAGTAGGAATGATGACGGGAAATATAACCTCACAGCAAAGGGGAAGGAGTATGCAAACACAATGGATACAGACAAAGCGATAATAGAGAAGCAGCCTAAAGTTGCTGTATTGGTGTTTGCTGAGCGAGAGTTTAGAGGGAAACGACAAATTGTTCTTCAGAAAAGGCTAAAGAATCCCTACTATGGCTTCGAAGGCTGTCCGACAGGGAAGGTCCGCTTCGGTGAACCAATCAACGAAGCAGCAAAAAGAGAGCTAAAAGAAGAGACTGGGTTAACTGCGGAGAAAGCCAAAGTAGTATTTATCTTGCATGAACATGTATACAGCCCACAAAGAGAACTTCTTGAAGACAAGATTTTTCATGTAGTGAAGCTAGCTGGAGTGACAGGAAAGCTCGGCAATTTCGAGGGTGGTGAGAACAAATGGATAAACTTAGCTGACTTTCCAAAGGTAAAAAAGAAGTTTTATTCTGATATGGATATTTACAATTGGTACTTGAAGCCTCCTAAAGAATTTTTTGTGGAGAAACCATACGAGGTCGATGAGTTTTAATAGGTTTTATCAGTTGAAACACCAACCATAAAAGGATATAATTATACATCACCATGAGAGGACTACCAAAGGTTATTCTCATATACCGCGGGAATGCCTCTCAATTCTTCTTCGCATTTGCTTTATTCGCAATTCGTAGTTTCTTTTTTGAGAAGGCTATAGAATAAATATATTTAGCATACTTTTTGAGGAGTGACGAGTATTTGCGGTTCGGTACAATAACCTTTTCAAGCTTGTTTGCTTCTTGAAGGTACTCGATAAGACAAAAAAAGTCTCCGTCGCCCGAGACGACTACGGCCTTGTGGTAATTGTTTATTTCAATCATTGCATGTAAGACGAGCTCTGCGTCGACATTACCCTTGTATGTTATTTTTTCACCATTTTTTATCTCTAATACATTTTTGAAGATTAAGATGTAACCGCTGTCTTGAAGATAGCGGTAAAGAGACGTATTCCCTTCAATGTAGCCGATAAATAGGAATGCTTTTTTGACATTGTATTTGTTTCTTAGAAAAAGGCGGAATTTGCCGAAATCTAGTTCCCAGCCGCTGTATTTAGTCCCAAGATTCAGGTTTTGGCTGTCAATGAAGGCGTAGTTGGAGGGTATGTTTTTTGGATTTTTAGAGTCCATTGACGTAATTATACTTGAAGAATTCGAGGAATTATAGAACAGGCAGATGCATTAATATAATGAAACACTCATGCATGTAAAGTAAGTTTAATTATAAACGTCTACAATGAACGACAGCTATTTTCCGACTATATTCATGCTAGTGCTGGAGACCGCAGCAACGTTCAGCCTTGTTTCATTTGCTTGGTGTATGCTTATTCCCGTTTACTTCTTTCTCAAACGGTAGGAGGCGAAAGAAACTCTTGCCACTTCGCAGCTGAGCTAGATAGATCTATAGTATTATCATTGATCTATGCGAACTCTCAGTGCTTAGCACTAATCGAGTTCTTATCTGTGGCACACCTATACTTGCAACAAAAAACCTCCATTGGAGGTTTTCTTTTGCAAGTGGAGCGGGAGACGAGATTCGAACTCGCAACCTTCTCCTTGGAAGGGAGACATTCTAGCCAATTGAACTACTCCCGCCGCTCTTTATGAAAGTGTATTTAAATAGATGCTTAAAGCAAGCTACTTCTCTTTTGATGACTCCTCCGGCTTTTCTGCTTTTTTGTTCTTTTCTTTGTCCTTATCAGGAGCATCTTCTTTGGAACCCTTAGCATCTGGCTGTTCTTCTGGCTTATCTCCAGACTCCTCTTTTGCCTCCGCGGTGGCTGGAGTATCCTCTATAACAACATCAGTTTTAGTTGTATCTGCAGAATCTGACTTTGTAGGCTCTTCTTCAGCCTCAGGTTTATCTTCCTCATCAACCATATAAACCTGTTCCGATCCAGATATTTTTGAAGCTTTGCGCCCAACTTGTTTACGCATGTGATAAAGTTTTGATCGAAGTGTTTTTTGAGCTCTCTTAACAATCTCAATCTTATCTAATAGCGGAGAATGGAAAGGAACAATTCGCTCAACACCGACCCCCATTGAAATCTTTCTAACAGTCATTGTTTTACTCATACCAGATCCTTTTAATGAGATCACGATTCCTTCAAAAACCTGAATTCTTTCTTTATCTCCTTCTTTAATTCTCATGTGAAGCCTAACAGTGTCTCCGACCTTTACATCCGGCCTTTTCTTGTACTGATCGCCTTCAATTTTAGTAAGCATATTAGTATCCATTTCTAGCTAGTTAAATATTAAGCTTCAGAAAACAATTTGTGCTAAAACGGCTATTGATATCGCCAGTAATAGGTGTAAAATTGACTGGCGACATTATAGAATAATTTTCTGATTTATGCCAGAATTTATTGATAAATAACTTCTTCTAGCACTTCAAACAAATGCCCCAAGGAAAAGAGCGAACAAAAGTGCTGTTGATTATCATGGATGGGCTTGGAGTAGCCCCAGCCAATAGAGGCAATGCAGTAAGCCTCTCAAAACCTCAAAACCTTATTAAATATTGGGACGCATATCCTCATACATATCTTAAAGCCTCAGGTGAAGCAGTAGGACTTCCACCCGGAATATACGGGAACAGTGAGGTTGGACACATGAACATAGGTTCGGGAAAGGTTATTCTCCAAAACTTGCCGAAGATTAATAAAGCAATTCAAACTGGCGCTTTCTTTTCAAATAAAACTCTTGAAAGCGTTTTAATGCATGTACAGCAAAACAACGGCGCAGTACACCTTATTGGATGTTTAAGTGATGGCGCAGTTCATGCACATACAGACCACTTTTTAGCAGTAATTGAATATTTTTCAAAAAAGAATTACAAAGGAAAGCTTTATATACAGGCCTTCACAGATGGTCGAGATACGAGTCCGACTGCCGCGGCTGACTATTTGTCAAAAGTTCAAAAAAAGATCGATTCAACGAAAATTGGGCGTATTGCTTCAATGTGCGGAAGAGCATTTGCAATGGACCGAAACAAAAAATGGGAACGAACCCAAAAAGCCTACGATATGCTGGTAAACGGTAAGGCGACCAAAGTAAACAATTGGCAAGAAGGCCTGAAAGCGGCATATGACCAAAAACAAACTGATGAATATATTGAACCTGTCATGATTCCAGACCAAGGCAGCCTGCCTACTATAAAAGCGAATGATGCGGTCATATACATGAATTATCGTAGTGACAGAGCTCTCCAACTGACAGATGCCTTTATCCAAGAAGACTTCTCTGACTTTCCTGTGCAAAAGCTTCCCAATCTTTTTTTTGCAAGCATGGTTGCTTACCGAAAAGACTTTCCCCAGAATGTTTTAATGCCTAAAGAATATATTACTCTTTCTCTTGGGCGAATAATCTCGGAGGTTGGTCTAAAACAGCTACGAATAGCAGAATCAGAAAAATTTCCTCACGTGACATACTTTTTTAACGGTGGAATTGCAATAAAATATCCCGGTGAAGACAGAATTGAAATACAATCACCTAATGTACCGACATATGACATGAAGCCTGAAATGAGTGCCTTAGAAGTGACTCAAGCACTTGAACATCGAATTGACTTAATGATTTACGACTTTTTTGTTTTAAATCTTGCAAATACAGATATGGTCGGGCATACAGGTAACTTGGAAGCCTGCATCAAAGCCGTCAGCGTAGTAGATCAGTGCATCGATCGATTAGTAAAAAGATTTGTTTCACATGGTGGAATTGTGATTTTAACTGCAGACCATGGAAATGTTGAAGAAGTGATTAAACTCGATTCGGGAGAGATAGATACAGAACATTCTTTAAATCCTGTTCCATTCGTTATAGTAAGCAGTGCCCTACAAGGCAAGACTCTTAGATTCGGAAGTCTTTCAGATATTGCACCTACAATTCTTCAGCTAATGAATATTACCCAGCCAGACGGAATGTCTGGGATAAGTTTGTTTTCTAAATAAGGTTTCTTAGTTAGAACGTGCTTTTCTTTTATTAATTCGGGTATACAGAAACCATGCGACTCCAACTAAAACAACCCCAGCTAGCCCATACTGGACTTTATGGATTACTTCAGAAAGTTTCTCCCAGTTTTCTCCTAATTTGAAAGCGAAAAACGCAAGTGCTGTACACCAAATAAGGGCCCCGAGAAAAGTATATGTAATAAATTTTACAAAGTTTATTCTTAATATTCCTGCAGGAAACGAGACAAATGTTCTTATTCCGGGCAAAAGCTGAGAGACAAAAACAGTTTCATCCCCCCATCTCTGAAACCACTTATCTGATCTCTCGATTTCTTCTTTTTTAATCCTTATATAACGCCCGTACTTGTTTAAAAGCGGTCTTCCACCTTTTATTCCTAATGTATACATTATAGTTGAGCCGGTAATATTTCCTAAGGCACCAACTAGACCTGCCAATAAAACAGTCATTTCTCCCTTAAATACAAGATACCCCGCAAACCCCATAATAATCTCGGATGGCAGCGGTATACTTGCGGATTCAATAACCATACCAATAAAAATTCCCCAATAACCAAGTGAAGATATTAAAGATTCAATCCAAGAAGCAACTGAAAGAAGTAAATGTTGCATAGTAGTAAAGTAATAAATTAGAAATTATGTTGTTACACTGGCATTTTAATATACCACGCAACTGGACTTAAATCCTATAGTATGCTATAATTAGTATAGATAATATATAAACTAATCTTTTATTAAGAGCAAATGAGTTTATCATTATCTGCTAAAAAGACAATTTTATCAATTACAGCTTGTGTCCTTGTTTTAGGTCAAGTCGTAAATGTCGCAACTCCAAACAGAAATGAAGCGATTGCTATAAGCAACCCTGTATACGCTGCCTCTTCTACTGAAGAGTCATATTTTCTGCCTCCACAATTGGACGAGTCTCATGAGGAGCTCAATATCAAGTCAATTGATGAGAAGCTAAAAGACATAAATCTCGACAAAGAACAGGTCAGAAAGATTAGAGCATATCTTGCTAAAAGAGGTGCACCTTTAGCTGATCATGCAGAAACTTTTGTAAGGATGGCTCAAAAATATGACCTACCATATAACCTTATGCCTGCAATCTCTATTATTGAATCTAGCGGTGGTCTTCACAACTATAGACCTTACAACTATGCAGGAATGGGTGGACAAGTAAATCCTTATGTATTTACAAGTTTTGACCAGGCAATTGAAACACATGCGAAGATCTTAAGAACCGGCTACTTTGACAAAGGTGCTGATACTCCTTATGAAATCGGACAATATTACTGTTATCAGTGTCCTACATGGGGTGCGAAGGTTCAATCAGTAATGAACTCAATTGACTCAATGTAATTGATCAGGGGGCTTGAGTTATAACAACCGGGTCCCCTACTTCTACCCCATTCTCCCCTACCCAGCCTGAATTCACTTCGACAACTCTGTCGTACTTTTCCCCTGGGAAATATCTGGTACACGGATCTTTTTCACAAGGAGTTGCATTTTCTATAAGAGCGACAACTTGATCTGAGCCTCCTATAAATATCATATCTAAAGGTATAAGTGTATTCTTCATCCAAAATGGATGATCTACCTCGGTATCAAATATAAACAGTATTCCGGAACCGTCTTCAAGCCTCTCTCTAAACATCAACCCCAAAGTTCTTTTATCCGCAGAATCTGCTACTTCTACCTCTACTCTCTTGTCTCCTTCTGATGTTCTAAATACTATATAGCTATTTGTATATTCTAAACCGTTGTCTTTTTCGAGATTATTTTTAAGCCTAAGGTATGGGTCTTCACGACTGACCTTTACAGCAGAGATGATTATGCAAGCTAAAGAGACCAAGAGAAGAATCAAGATTGCAATGAGCTGTTTACGCTGTACCTTTTTCATAAACCCTTGATTTCACAGTTAAACTAGTTCAGATGATATAATTCTTCTCATGAAAAAGAAAGTCTTTGTCGGAATATCAGGCGGAGTAGACAGTGCTGTGGCAGCACACCTTCTCAAAACGCAGGGATACGAACTAACTGGAGTATTTATGAAAAACTGGTCTGGAGAAGACTATGGAATTACAGATGAATGTCCATGGGAAGAAGATTTACAGGAATCGATAAGAGTTTGTAAACATCTTAAAATAGAACACAGAACATACAACTTCGAAAAAGAATACAGAAAACATGTTATGGATTATTTTTTTAAGCAATACCAGCTAGGAAATACTCCCAACCCAGACATACTCTGTAACAAATATATAAAGTTTAACGCCTTTTTAGAAAAAGCCGTCTCAGAAGGTGCTGATTATATTGCAACAGGGCACTACGCTAGGACGGAAGAAGGAAATCTTTTCTTATCAGCAGACAGAGAGAAGGACCAGACATATTTTCTCTCTCGTTTAGGCTCTAATCAGTTGGAGAAAACACTCTTTCCGCTAGGCAGACTCACCAAAGATAAAACTCGCCAAATAGCTAAAAGCATCGACTTGCCCAATGCAAAACGAAAAGATAGCCAAGGGATTTGTTTCGTTGGGAAGATAGAGCTAAGAGATTTTTTGGAACAAAAGATAAAGCCGCGCAAAGGAAAGATTGTTGATATAGATAGCGGAAAAGAGATAGGCGATCACCGTGGTGTCTGGTTTTATACAGAAGGACAAAGGAAAGGAATCCAGGTAGGTGGGTCGCCAAAACCTTACTTTGTAGCACAAAAAGACTCAGAAAGAAATATTCTTTATGTAGCACTTGGTAAAGAAAATCCAGCCCTATGGAAAAAAGACATTAAACTAGCTGCGGTAAAAGCAATCTCAGGGCATATTGGAGATATCTTCGATAAAGGTCAAAAGCTGACGGCAAGAATCCGGCACAGAGGAAAGCTTATTCCAATAGAAGGCTTTACCGGTATCAATAACAGCCTTCCCGTGATACATCTTTCGGAAGCTGCGTGGTCACCATCTCCTGGTCAATTTCTCGCATTTTACAAAAATGATAAGTGTCTCGGAAGCGGAGTTATCACGGGCGATGTCACTAGTAAGTGACTTCTCAGAGGCATTTATTCATGTATAATCTATACAGATTAAATTTTCTATACACAGTATGAACAAAAAAGTTTTAGTTATTGCAGGAATTATCGGGGTGCTGCTAGTAGCGGCAGGAGGGTGGTTCGGATATAGAACATTTATCCGTCCGAACAGAGCGTTTGCAGAAGCAAGAGAAATTTCAAAAGACATCAACTCGGCTGAGTTTACTTTTGAGCAAAAGATGCGCATTGAATATGAGTTTGAGAGCTATAATAAGGAGCTCGATCCTATCAATTTTGCCACATCCGGCGAAGGTGCTTTTGATATAGAAAAGGGTGATATGTATGTCAAGATCTTACTCGACCTTGGCGAACTTGGTAACCAAGAATTCACAATTTATAAGATTGGTGATGAAGCATATGCGACTATTGGAGGCCAAACAAGTAAAATTGAGAAGAGTGAACTAGACCAGTATGTATCATCTGATTCAGAAGGATTTAATGAGGGTAAAGTTCTCCAGGATCTTGATGATGACGCTGAATATAAACTTGTTGGGACGGAGGTAATAGACGGAAGAGACACATTTAGGTATGAGGTTACTCTTGATGGAAATGCCCTTCAAGAGGTTTTGGATTCTGCCGTGAAAGACGGTCTAACCTCAGACTCACTTACGCAGTATGGAGTAGATTTCTCTGATGTAGAAATAAAAGCAGGAGATACAAGCTATACTGTATGGGTAG
The DNA here is from genome assembly GCA_020632375.1 of Candidatus Nomurabacteria bacterium. GTDB lineage: Bacteria > Patescibacteriota > Dojkabacteria > SC72 > JAHDCA01 > JACKFR01. The sequence goes on along the minus strand of JACKFR010000001.1, from coordinate 179,157 downwards.
ATCAAAATACTTCTGAACCAGTAAGAGAATATGTAAGCATGGACAATCTTGTTTATAATTTTCCCAGCCTTTTTAAAATGACAGTAACAAATTTTACTACTCAGATTGAGTACCAGTCAGTTAACAAAGAGGTTAATATTAAGGCCCCTCTTTCAATCTAAATGAAGTCTAAATTTAAGGCAGAAACAAAAGGGGCTTTTAATAGCCCCTTTTTCTTGACAGAATCTAATTTTTACTGTAGCATGGCTCTCAGTTTACTACCCAAATAGATGCAGGACTTCCGTAAGTACTTAAGACCTATTTTTAAGAATCTCAACGAGGTTCTAGACTTCTCACTGGTTAAGCCAGAAACCCCACTTGAATCTAAGGAATATCCCTATCTTATAAAGACATCAGGTACTTTAGGGAAAGATTTACAAGCTCAGCTTAATCGGATGAACGGCCTAACAAAGGAGATTGAAGATGCAATCTGGGCCGTTGACCACGAAACTGGAGATGACAAATCTGATGCTGTCGGCTATTATAACAAGCTTTTGCGACAGATGTCTGAGCTTGTCGATAGAATGAATCAAAACCTTGACCAACTGGACTCACCTTACTTCGGAAAGATCGTTTTTGATCGTAGAAAAAATGGACTTTATCCTTCAAAAAAGATGAGTGTGTATATCGGGAAATTCGCACTTTTTGATAAAGCAACAAACAAAGCAGTTGTCACTGATTGGAGAGCACCAATAGCCAATCTCTACTACGAATACAGTGGAATAAAAGATAATGTAAGTTTTATAGCACCCGCCGGAGAACAGAAAGGAGACCTAACACAGCGACGCCAGTTTGAAATCTCAAATGCACGCATCCAGCATATATATGATACTAAAAGCGGAAATGTTGCAGCTGATGAATTTTTGCTTAGCCAACTTAATAAAAGAATTGGTAAAAAGCTTGCAGAAATAGTATCGACAATCCAATCTCAGCAAAATAGGATTATTAGAGAAGAAATCAATAAGCCAGTCGTAATACAAGGGGTTGCCGGATCTGGAAAGACAACAATAATCCTTCACCGCCTGGCATACCTCTTCTTTGCCCATAACAAAAATATTAAGCCAGAGAATTCGTTAATTATTGCCCCGAATGCGGTTTTTTTAGACTATATATCAGACGTTTTACCAAGCCTTGGAGTAAAAGGCCTTGCCCAGAATACTTATATATCGTGGGCTAAAAGCCTGCTAAATCAGAAAGAAAAGTTTGTTATTTCTAATTCGCCTGATAATTTAGAAGTTATGAGGTTTAAGGGCTCAAGAGCGTTTACAGAGATTATAGACAAGTATTATGAACAGTTTGAAGAAGAATTCTTTGAAAAGATGCCAGGATCGATAAGCTATATTGTTCAAGACAGATATTATGACCTACATAAAAGCCATCCAGATCTTTCTCGGTACGAGGCACTTGAGCTTGCAATCGATTTTGCTTTCGCACAAGAATCTTTTAAAAAACAAAAAGCTGGTACACTCGTCATGGGGGTTAATCTAGAAGAAGAAAAAAGGAAGAAAATTAAAGCTTATATAACGCGAACGCTCGATCCTTATAAAATATATAAAGCGCTATTTACTGGTAGTAAACGCAACTCAGACCTCGTACCTGAAACTCTCAAAGAGATTTGGCAGGAAGCCATAAAAGAAACTGCCGCAGTCTTTAAAGGAGGTAAAGGAGGTTATAGGTTTTACAAGTCGGAAGATATGGCTGCGCTTGTATGGCTACACCTAAAAATCTATGGTGCTAAAGATTATATAAAAGACTACATTGTTGTTGATGAAGCACAAGATCTCAGTACATTCCAGCTTTTAGGGTTAGCTAAAATCGCTAAGAGACAAAATATCACATACGCTGGAGACCTGGCACAGTCAATAATACCTCCATTTTACATAGATAGCTGGGATGACTTTATTGAAGATTTTAATCATACCATTAAAACGGAAAAACAAGTCTCCTACCATCAGCTGCACAGGTGTTACAGGACAACCGTTGAGATTATTGAATTTGCAAATAAGGTCTTTAAGAAATACTTTCCAGCTGAATACAAGCTACCTGAAGCAGTTTTGAGGCATGGCGACTCTGTCAAAGAGCTAGGCTCAGGGGTAAATGAGATCATTAAAATTCTAAAAGAAGAAGAAACGTTGGAGTCAACGACAACCGCAATTATCTGCAAAGATGAAAACCATGCAGATTTTATTTATGAAGAATTAAAAAAGAATGAAAATCGATTTTCTCAGGCAATTTACAGCTATAGAGAAAAAGACTACCACACAGGAGTCTTGGTTTTACCAATTAAAAATGCCAAAGGGCTTGAGTTCGATGCAGTAATACTTGCGGATGTAGACAATGAAAAATATACAGAATCTGCTTTAGACGTGAGACTGTTCTATGTTGCAATTACAAGGGCATTGCATAGGCTTTACATTCTCTCTCCATCAAACAAGAGATCTCCACTTCTTACTGAATTGCCTCAGTAATCGAAGAGAGGACATTTTTATCATTGACAATAGCTAACTTCTGAGCCAAGCTGGCTTCTAAAACTCTCTCATCTGGAAGATATAAAAAGCCTTTGTCTACATGCTGTAAGAAAGATAGATCGGCTTGTGAGTCACCTAGTCCAATAGAAAAATCTGATCCGTGTAAAGTTTGTTTTGAATAAAGCTCTTTCGCTTTATAATCAAGAATTCGCTTATACCTGCCTGTAAACTTCCCGTCTGCAAACTCCATTTCAGAAGCAAAAAACGAATCGAAGTCCAAATACTTTTGAGCTTCTTCGATAATAAAATCCCAGCTGCCACTTATAATTACGGTTAAGAAGCCGAGCTGCTTAAGTTGGTTTATTAATTTTGCTGCCCACGGCTTAATGTATTTCTCTAAGCCATACCTCTCTTCAAGGAACCTGACCATATCAAGTCGTTTAACTCCTGTGTAATATCTCGTAAAGATTTTTTTGTCTTCAGAGAATTTTTCATTGTATGAAATCTTTCTATTCTCGTAACTATCTTGTAGCTCTGTAATCTCTGAAGAAAACCCTTTTGCAATCAAACCAGCTTTTTCCATCTCAATTCCCAGCTGATATCTCATTATTCCTGTAGATAACGTATCGTCATAGTCAAGAATCGCAATTTTCATCTATTGTTATTAAGTAAGTTTAGTTGGTAGAATTCCAAAGCGGTTTAAGTTTATATAGCATTTCATTGAAGAGCAAGAAAAAGATCTTAATTAAGCAATTGAAAACCTTAGTAATCCCTGCACTTATAGCACTTATATATTTTTTACTTGCAACTAACTCAATACTGTACAAAAGCTCAACAACCGATGAGAAGTACCATTTAATTAGAGGCGTAATGGCACTCAAAACTGGCGATTTAAGGATAAACCAGCACCATCCGTACTTATTTAATGTAATACCAGCAATTCCAACAGCATTAAATAAAGATGTTAAAATTCCATCTTTGAAGCTTGACGAGTGGAAATATGCTGATAAAGACAACCTCGCTAATATATTTTTTGATCTAAATGGAGGAAGAGGAGATTTTGAGAAGAAAGTTCTTAACCCGTCACGAATTCTGATGATAAGTATCAATGCCTCATTCCTGATTGCTTACTACTTAATTATCCAAAAGAGGTTCAGAACTAGGGTTGCATCTATATCTTCTCTCATGCTAGCGTTCAGTCCAACATATATAGCTCACAGCAGGCTGGTGACAACAGACGCTCCAGCTGCAATTACAATCTTCCTTGCCTCAATTGCACTGTACGATGTACTTAAAGAAAAGAATATTAATAAAAAGAAGATTGCTCTTTTCGCCGTACTTGCATTTGTTGCTATATTAACAAAATATACCGCTTTTATGATTGCTCCAATATGGGCATTTATTCTCTTTCTCTTTGTATCTAAACGCTCTAATGGCGGTAGTATGAAGAAAATACTACATGCAACCAAGACTGTCTTTGTGATTATCGCTGCATGGGGGATCTTGTTAACTGCTGCGTATCGTTTTCACTTCAATACCCTTGAAGAGATGACCTATGGGAATCCATATAAGATTGAGTCGCGTGAAGGAAATTTTGATTTAATCAGAAGAACTTATGGTGATAGAGCAGCAAATATAGCAATCTATCTATATAAAGACTTTAAATGGCCTTTCCCACAATATGTGAATGGTTTTATGGAGAATGTACTTCTGCACAACTATACTGGTCATGGAACATTTCTACTTGGTCATTTTTCTCAGAAAGGATGGTGGTATTACTTCCCCTTCGCATACTTTACAAAAGAAACTTTAATTACCGTCGGTCTCTCAGTGCTCAGCACGTTCTTCTATCTAGGTTACAAGATTCGAGAAACATTCAAAATCAAGAAGTTGAGATGGCCAGAGCTGGCTTTGTGGGCGATATTTCTTCCAGCAGCAACAATCATTATCCTCGCAATGAAAAGCTCAATAAACCTTGGAGTAAGGCATATCTTGCCTACGTACCCACTAATCTTTCTGCTTATCTCAATCCTAATATCAGCAATAAGTCTAAAGAGTAAGTATCTGGACTACGCAGTAGGTACGTTGCTTGCTATTTCAATCTTTATGACTCTACAGATTCATCCGAATTACATAGAGTATTTCAATGAATTTGTTGGCGGACCTCAAAACGGCTACTTGTACCTCAGAGACAGCAATCTAGATTGGTACCAAGACAAGATTTTAGACCTTAACTTTGTTCGAGACAATGAAGTATATGGTATCTCTCAAAATATTGAAGATCTTAAAGAGGGTAATGCAAGATTCTTTAGAGTTGACAAAGATACTCTTTACGGAAACCCCTCCAACGCAAGTCAAGAGATGCTTAAATTAAAGAAGCTTGTTGATACGGGTAAGGTTGCTATTGTCGGAACAATTGAGAATACCGGGTTTGTTTTGTATACAGAAGGGGTAAAGCTTTAGGCTTCGATTTCAACCCTTTTATGACTAGGGAAGATTTCTCTTATGCCATATTCCTGTAAAGGAGTTTTCACAAGCGATCTTTCATATGCAATCTTGAGCCCTATAAGATAACTAAAGATTGCCGATACTCCAAACCCAGTGGCAAGAATAGCAAAAAGAAGCTTCAAGTAGAGGTCTAAAAAGACTAGACTAAGAGCGATCAATGCAATAAAAAGTCCGACAAAGCCAATCGATAGCCAACCAAAAAAGTACATGGGAGTCCCGCCGATTCTATTCAGAGTAGCAACTGTGAGCATATCAAAAACCCCTCCCTGCAATCTATTAAAAAAAGAAAAATTTGATTTACCCCATTCTCTCTTTCGATTTTCAATAGGTATCTCTGTAATTCTATACCCTTTGGCGGAAAGAATAGATGGGATATATCTATACCAGCGCCCTTTTAGGTTAAGTCTTTTTACCACATGACCTCGATATGCTTTAAACCCACAGTTCATATCATGTAAATCTATCCCCATAAACATACTCATAACTGCATGCCAACCTTTAGAAGTAAACATATAAAAACCACCGTCTTTTCTCTTCTGTTTATGGCCAACAACAAGATCATAACCCTCTTCTAGCTTTGCCAGAAAGTCTGGGATCTGCGCAGGATTATCTTGCCCATCTGTATCCATATGTATTACATATTTGCCTCTGGCAAGTTCAAAACCAATCATATACTGGACAGATTTTCCGTCTCCAGCTGCACGTTTATCGCTTAAGTCAATTGCATAGAAATTCTTATGTTTTGATGCAAATTCTTTAAAGGTTGGAAAAGAGGTCTTGTCAGTTGGGCTGTTTATCGCAAAAACTTCATAGGTTTTGCCAGTTTTTTCAAGTGCATCAATAACCTCTGGAACAAGCTTTTTAACCTTATCTCCTTCATTTCTGGATGGGAGTATAACTGAAATATCAATCTTGGAATTATTCATTCTTTTTATAGAAAAAGTCAGATATAAACATCATAGCATATGCTTGTGCAAAGCCAAGAAGCTCTCCAACAATAAATACGATTCTAGCAGCGATAGATATGATTACCGCAATCTCATTCGATAGTCCTGCTCCACCACTCAAGGCTGTTATCATGACAGATTCTCTGACTCCTGTGCCACTCGGAGTTACAAGAGAAAGATAGCCAATTGACCAAGAAAGTGCATTTGCAGAAACTAGTAACAGCCAGTTTTTAGAAACGTCTACACCAAAAGCCATAGCTAAGATTAAAAAGCTCACCGAATAAATAATCCAAGACACAAGATATCTTCCGAATAATTGAATTCTGGAGGAGAAACTAACATTTAATGATTTAAACTCGCTTTTTGCTTCTGGTGGAAGTTTAGGAAGAACTACCTTATTAAAAAGAAAGGTAAACCATTCGTTACGGAGAAGCACTACAGAGCCGATGATTAATGAAGCTATAACTAAAGCGGATATCTGAGCGATGCTAAAACCTGAAGTGATTAAGAAATACCCACCTATCAGTATCCCCCACATCAAGTAGACGATGTTTTCAAAAAACCATCCCCAAAGGCTTTTAACCATCGGGACTTTGTATTGCTTGTTATAAACCCCTCTTGACATTATTCCGACTACATTTCCAGGAATATATCTCAAAATATAAGATTTAAGATAAACCTTCATCTGACCGGAGATCTCTACTTTCTCACCTGACTGCCTAATAAGATAGTGCCAATTGAAACCATTCCAGATAGAATGAAGTGAAAAAATCCACAAAGAAAGAACCATTAAGCCAATATCTACATCATCAATTTCTTCTAACTCACGGATATTCCCATTTAGCTTGGTGTAGATGAAAATTGCTACAGCAATGTAAACTCCGTATTCGAGGGCCTTTTTTCCTATCTTCATTAACTTCGCTTTGTCTACATGCATGCTTTAAAAGTATAAAATGTGTAAAATTCTATCATGATCAGAAACTTCATACCATCTACAATAACTATTGGGTCAGTTGATTTATATACCTACGGACTGCTGTTAGGTTTCTCTGGGGTAATGATGTACCTAATGAGTAAAAAGATCTTGAGAAATGGATTAAACGATTGGCAATATTTCCTAATTGCATTAGGAGCACTACTGGGAGGCAGAATCCTTTTTCTTTTGCATAATATAGATCTCGTTAGATTAGACCTAACTTACATATTTAGAATCTCAAGTGGAGGATTTGCATTATATGGTGCTATAGTTGGCGGGATTCTGGCAATACTACTACTAAGAAAGGTATTTAAACCGAACCTAGCAAAAGTCATTGACTCACTTGCCATCGGATTACCTCTTGCGCAAGCAATAGGAAGAATTGGAAATTTCGCAAACAATGAGCTGTACGGAAAGCCGACATCGGTGAAATGGGCTGTTTTCATACCTAAAGAGGATCGCATTCTAGGGTATGAAAGCTTTGCTGGCTTTCATCCGACTTTCTTGTATGAATCAATTCTTGACTTAGTGAATTTTGCTATTCTTGTAGTTTTATACCGCTCAAAAAAGTTCAAAAGCGGAGTCCTTTCTGCAGTTTACCTACTAAACTATGGCGTTATACGCCTTATTTTAAACAGAGTGAGGATTGATAAAGAATACTTTTTGGGAATTGAAACCTCAGACTTATTTTCAGTGATCGCCATATGCCTTGCGCTCTACATCATTATCAGCTCTTTTTTGAATAGCCGGAGAGCTTCTTTGTAATCGCTTCAACAAGGCCTTCTGCACTACTCGTAGACTTTCCTTCAAAAGCTCGCAAAACTTCAATTGGGATGGCGAATATTATTGTATTGGATTGGTCAGAAGAAAGGTCATTAATTGTGCTAAGTGTTCTTAAATGAAGTGCTCCGGGTGTGCCAGCCATCTTTGCTGCAGCTTTGGTTAGGTTCTCAGAAGCAATTAACTCACCTTCTGCCTTTGTAATAACAGCATTCTTCTCTCGCTCAGCTTCAGCCTGCTTCGCCATTGTTCGCTTCATATCTTCTGGAAGTACTATATCTTTAAGCTCAACCCCTACTATTTCCAATCCCCATCCTTCTGCATGAGGCTGAATAATACCTTCTATTTTGTCTGCGACATGCTGACGGTTTGAAAGAAGCTCGTTTAGCGATACCTGACCGATCACAGATCGCATAGTTGTCTCAGAAAGTTGTGAGATTGCCCACTGGAAATTCTCAACCTCTAAAACACTTTTTGAGGCTTCGATTACTTTAAAGAATACAACAGCACCTATACGGACTGAAACGTTTTCGCTAGTCATAGCTTCTTGATCTTTTAAGTCTACTGTGCGCGTGCGCATATCTATGACTCTCATTGACTGGAAGACGGGGATTATGAATCTCCATCCGCTATTGACTATCTTTTGGTATTTCCCCATGAAAAAAAGTACACCTCTCTGGTATTCATTCACTTGGCGAATATTAACAATTATAAAGATCGCTATAATTATTGGAACAATATACATGTTGATGAATAAATTAAAATTTAAGTCTCAATGTTTCAGCTTAGGACAGATCCTCAGGTGAGAGTGAATTCATATATTCTACCAAAATATCTACATCTTTAGGGTACAGATGACAAAAAGAAATTGGGTTTGATAACCTCTCTGCTAGTTTGTACGCGGCCATATTGCAAAATGTGTATGTGTAGTGAGAGTTTACTCCAAATGGTGCAGATTGAGGGACATGGAGTTTATAGCTAAACTTATTATTTGATCTATTTACCTTTTTTGATTTACCCAATTTATTGACCGCTTGCGATTCAAATCTCGATCGACGTGATTTTGCAATACCAATAATCCAACGGGTCGGGTATTTTTCTGCTAAATCCAAGACTTGTTTCAAATCTTTGTTGATAGTATTTAACACGAAGACATCATCAAAGCTTTCAAGAAGTTCTTCTTTAGGTCGAAACGATTCAAAAACAAATATAATTGGCGGCATAGAAAAGAGTGGATATATTATCCGCCTAGTCTAGCAACTCTCTAAACACTATAACAACTCCATCTGGGTCTTTTATGACAACTTCTTTACTCCCCCATGGATACACTTTAACCGGAACAGAAATCTTGTACTTCTTCTTCTTGGTAATCCTTACAACTTCGTTAACCGCATCTACATCAACAATGAGAGATATCTTGGAATTTTTCATTTCGGTCTTAAAGACCCCATCCTTTACAGCTATATGTCCGTCTGCGATTTCAAAAATCATCCCTGAAACATCAAAAACAACTCCATTGTACTTTTCCTCCACTGTTTGAATACTATCGAGCTCAATTATCCTAGAATAGAATTCTGCTGTACCATATGAAAAAACCGGCTTGAATCCTAAAGAAGAATAAAAGTCAAATGACTTGTAAATATCCTTAGACTTTATGTGTACACCACATTTTTTTATATTGAACATAAATTGATTCTAAGTTTATACATACGTAGTGAGAATGATAGTGTATAATCCCTACATTGTTAATTGTGACTTATACATACATGAGTATCAAAGTTTTCTATACTGCATCATATTATGGCAAGAAGAAATATCAAAAGAATTATGATCAGGTATTGAGAGCAATAGAAAGAAACGAAGTAGACATCATTTCGCCTGAACTGGGTGGATATGAAAAGGTCCTATCAGTAAGTGAAAGAAGTGCTGTGAAGTCTCATGATCTTGTCCACTATCGTGCGATAAGAAAAGGTATTCAATTGTGCGATGCAACAATTATTGAAATAAGCAATGAAGACTTTCAGCTCGGTCACGAAGCGACTCTGGCAATCCTGAATAAAAAACCGGTTCTTTGTCTGTCGATCTATGAAGACTTTAGCAAAAAAATCGATAGTCCATATTTTCATGGAGCACACTATAATGAATTTAATTTAGACTTTGTAGTATCTGACTTTATTAAAAAAGTCTCTTCTAATAGGCTTGACCAAAGATTTAACCTCTTTTTAAGTAGAACTCAATTAGAGAAGCTTGAAAAGTTTTCAAAAGAAGCGAAAACAACTAAGTCAGAATATCTTAGATCGCTAATCGAAAAAAACTAACTTCATTAACCATCCCAGGCGACACATTTTTTCGCAAAATCTTTTAAAGCACCGCTTTTTACAACGATTGCCTGTATAGGAAAAGCCGCTGCAGAGGTGTTTAGCAAAGCAATCACATCAAGAAGAGACCTATATCCAGATAAACCCGAAACATCTATGTACATCTTTGTAAAACCCAAACCGAAGCTCAGGGCACTTTTTAGATCATAAACATCTAAAGTCTCGAAATGAATTTCTGATCTCATCTGTTTTGCTCTTAGTATGCACTCGCTGCTAATATCTGTGGCTATAAGTTGCTTGCATTTGGGGTATATCAATTCTGAAGTTGTTCCCCATTCACAACCAATTTCCAGGACAATATCATGCCGATTTATATATTGATTTATTGAAGCACGATACTCTTTGACCCCTCTTGTAGCGACAAAGACTGTCCTATAACGGTATTGTTTCTCGTTTGCCATAATAAAGTAACCTTACAATTTATATCTCGGTTACCTTGAGTTTTGGCAAATAAAAAGCACCCAAAGCTATCCTACAGAATTATCTGTAAGATAACTTCAGGCGCTCTGTCTAATTTCAATCAGCCACTGAGCTACTTTCATGAAGGACTCATGAAACGTCCTCCTGAAGAACCGCTTCATTATAGCATCTTTGTGCGATTCTATCAAACAGCTGTGGAACCGAGCCTGCTTTTCGTATGCTATTATAAAATCATGAATCCAGATTATGACTATATAGTTGTTGGTGCAGGAATTGCAGGACTTGGAGCAGCATATACTCTCAGCAAAAAAGGGGGAGAGGTTCTGGTACTTGAATCCCAGTCTTCACCGGGTGGCAGGATGAAAACGAACTCATACGGAGGGAAAAAGTACGAAGCCGGTGCGGGGTTTATTTTGCCGCACTTTAAAAACATACGAGCTTTGGCAGATGAACTTGGCTGTAAGATAGTTCCAATACCCAAGACAAAAAATTTTACTTTCATGATTTCGGACAAAAGATACCTTTTCGATTTAGCAAAAGATGAAGAATCAAACTTCGCTGTGTTTCATATAGACACAGTAAGTGAGATGGTAGGAGTACCCTTTCTATCGAAACAAACAAAGATGCATATCCTCATGAGAGTAGGGAGATTATATGCGAAATTAATTCAATTTAAAGGGAAGTCTGCAACAGAGCTATCACAAGAGCACGATATTAGCATTTACAATCTACTCAAAAAACAGTTTGGAAAAGATTTTGCAGATAATATCATTGACCCAATTGTTTATGGGGCATTCACTTACTCTGCAAAAGAAATGTCAGCGAATTTAGTTTTTGCAAATCTTGGTGATTTAATGAAAACTCAGTATCAGACTTTTGAAGGTGGCATTGGAGAACTTAATAAACGCTTAGCAGAGAATCTAAATGTAAGTTATGATTCTGAGGTCGAGAAGATCAGTAAAAATAGAGACAGAGACTTGGTTGAAATTAATTTCACAACGCCGGTTGGAGCCGAAAGGCTGACAGCAAGAAAAGTTATTGTAGCAGTACCAGGAGATAAAGTATTAAGCCTGATAAACAGCCCTACACAGTGTGCAAAAGATTTTTTCGACAAAGTGCGCTACTCTTCGACTGCTCGAATCTTTTGCACGAGCAATACAGATTCATTTAAACTGACAAATCAGTTTATTATTTCATCAAGTGCATCGCAAAAAATCGCTTCAGTGCTCGTAAAACGAAATGTTTATGGCTCTTCCGAAATTGAAGCAGTTTTAAGAAAAGAGTTTGCCCAACAGATCATTTCTAAAAACGATGTAGACTTAATGGTTGAAATTCGCGAAGACTTGAGCCAAATCTTACAAGAAGACTTCACTATAGATAAAATCCATCGCTGGAGTTCATCTTTACCGATCTTTTATCCAGGATATCTTGAAGCAATTGCAGAATTCAAAAGTAAAATAACTTCAGAAGATCAGATATTGTTTGCTGGAGACTACTTAGATGCGCCTTTTTCTGAGGGAGCATTAAGATCGGGTCTTGAAGCAGCCAAACACGCTATCGGACAAGCTTAAAAAGTAGCTTCTCAGTATGGAAATGCAACTTCAGCTACAAGAAAAAGTATTACTAGGGCACCAAGTAGAGTTGACCCAATAACTAATGCAGTTCGCTCTTTTTGCTTAATAATAGCGATAAACCCGGTAATAAAAGCAGAAACACCTGCACCTATCCCTAAAAGCATTGTAATTGATAGTGCAGGCCTTTTAACAACATCTTCGAGAATGCTGTTTCCAGCAGAAGTTGACTCATAAAATAGCCGAAGAAAAAGATTGGCGAGTGAAAATAGAAGCGGCATCAGGACGATCAGCACAACAGACCATTTCCCTAATCGTGTTTTTGGCATAGAACTAAAATGATAATTTAGTTTAGGGTCTAGACTAACTTTAGTTTTTTTCCTCAGGATATTCAACTAAACAATGAAAATCACCATCTCCCGATACAACAATCGCTTTATCATATTGTGGATATTCAATCATGACATGTAGCACCAATTTTGCATCAACATTACCCTTGATTCTTTGCTTGCAACCATCCTTAACAACAAGAGTTGGTTTAAATACGAGTGTGTAACCTGACTTTTGAAGTCTTGTATACAGTGAAGCATTCTCCTGCAACATGCCAATGAAAAGAAACCACTTAGTAACCTTGTACCGATCCTCAAGGTATTTTTTAAACCTGTAAAAATCAAGTCCCCAGCCTTTATATACTGTTTTCTTATTTCGGTTGAAATCATTCTTGATACCAAGATTAAGGTTTTGGCTATCTATAAAGGCATAGATTGTTTCTTCTTTTGATTCTTTATTTTTGACTGCCTTCTTTTAACTAATTTTGATTTTCCATCTAGACCTTTACGTAATTGAATGGTTGGCATATGCTTTTGAGCATATTCTATGGCCTCATCTGTAAAACCGTTAGATGAAACAATTACATCAGCATGATTCTGTGCATATGCATTTTGCAACTGTTTTTTGGTAAGCGGATTTTTATAATTTTTTACCTCTATTCGTTCGCTTCCCTTTTTTAAATCAGGACTATTAGGTCCAGCTTTGCGAGTAGCCTTAAGTTGTTTCGCTACTCTATGCTCAGCTGATTTACCTTTAACGGCATTATTCATGCTATTTAGCATAGAATATTATATAATTACCTTTCTATTCATTATTTTCCCATCTTTTCTATGTATAAAAACATCCCGGTGCTGCGTCTTGGCAATCTTTTAAGCTTCTTCATCATCGCTTCTTGCTTTTGCGGCACTAGGACTTTTCCCTATGATCGGTGCATTGATAATTAAAAGCTTCTGAATAAAATAGATGTAGTTCTTTGTGTATGAACGTTACACATTTTCTTAAACTGAGTCGCCAGGGAATCGAACCCTGAACCTACTGGTTAAAAGCCAGTTGCTCTGCCAATTGAGCTAGCGACCCGCATTATCTGCAGCGATTATACTCTAAGCGAGACGAGTTTTACAACCGGTTCTGCTCTACCAGCAGGCATATCTATGCATATTGCATAAACACCCCCAATAAACTCGCTTTGTAAACCCCGTTGAAGTATCCACTGAGAGATAGCCCTATAAAGACGGTATATTTTTAGACTGGAAACTGACTCGCCTGCACTACCAAACGACTTCGATGATCGGTATCTTACTTCAAAAAAATATACTTTGCTATTTTTGCTACAAATCAAGTCTATTTCACCTCCTCTGGCAATAAAGTTTTTTTCAACCGTACGAAATCCCTCTTTATTAAGGAATTCTGCCGCATAATTCTCTGCAGCACGACCGATATGAACTTTGCTCTTATGCTTCAAGGATTGCCTTAATCGGTTTATAGCTTTTGCGATGAATTTCACATATACCGTACCTCATTAATGCTTCTCTATGAACTCTTGTGCCGTAGCCGAAATGGTTTTCAAACCCATACTGCGGAAATTGTGCAGCAGATTTAACCATAAGCCTGTCTCTTGTGACTTTTGCAATCACTGAAGCAGCGGCAATCGAGTAGTGGTAGGTGTCACCCGCTTTTATCTTTTCCATAGGATAGCCATCAATTAATAAAACATTTATTCCATCTGAAATTATATAATCGACTCTTTGCCCAAGCCTCTTTTCAACTTCTTTGATTGCTATTTTCATAGCCTTATTCACGGCTTCCTGGATTCCTATAGAGTCAATCTGATTGCTGCCAATAACTCCTACTCCCCAGGCAAGCGATTTATTTAAAATAGCTTTATAAGACTCTTCACGGGCTCTATTTGTCATTTTTTTGCTATCACACACTGTTTCTACGACTTGATCACGACTACTTACAACTACAGCACCTGCAGTAACTGGTCCTGCCCAAGGACCTCTTCCGGCTTCATCTACACCGACAATATATTGATACCCTGACTTCCAAAGTCTACTTTCAAGTTTTAGAGTAGGAAATATCTTGGCCATTTTCTTTAAAATAAGGTTTCGTTATGTGATAAAATCTTATTATGAATAAAGCATTCCGGTCAATATTGTTTATACTTATTTCATTATCTTTTAATAGCATCTACTCCTCTGGGAATGTCTATGCAGATAATGTACCTTCATCGGTAACCGTAGAAAAAGGAGAGGTTAAAGGTGCTGAAGTTGAAGCAACAGATGTAGTTGTATTATTTGTTTCACCCGACTGCGAAGAGTGCGATGAAGTTTCAACATATTTTCAGAAAACTTTAGGAACTGGGAGCTATAATCTACAAACAGAAGATATCTCCAGTACTTCAGGTGGAGTTCTTTATGACAAAATAAAAAATCTTTGCGAAGATGGGACCGATCTACCTGTTTTATCTTACGGAGAAAACTGTATCAATGGAACAGACTCTGTCAGAGCGAAAATAGGTGCTTTAGCTGTAAAGTCTTCAGATAGCAGCAACACTTCCGAAAATCTGCAAGGAAATGAGCAACAGCAGCAAGAATCAGCAACAGCTGAAGGCCAAAAAGAAACAAGTCAAAAAGCAAGAAATCTTAACTTATTGAATCTTTTCCTGTCACTACTTCCACCCGCTATTTTTGTCGCACTTGGCTACGCTTTGATTAAAAAGCTAAGACTTTAACCCTAGATTTCATGCAGAGTATTGTTGTAATATTCTGCTTAGAGATTATTTAAATTGTCCAATCAAGAAAATGAGCAGAACAGAGTCTTTTATGAAGGGTATTATTTTAGGAACAATTGTCGGAGCCGCTGCAGGAGTTTTGTTTGCACCGAAATCTGGTGAGGAGACTAGAAAAGAGCTTAAAAAGAAGGCAGAAGAACTAAAGAGTCAAGCAGAAGTTGAGTATAAAAAGGCAAAAGTTGTTGTAGACAAAAAGCTCGCAAACCTAAAGGAAGTGGGAAAAAAGATAGACAAGGCAGGTTATGAAAAGCTTGTTAAAAATGTAATAGATGAGATAAAAAACGACAAAAAAGTAACAGAAGAAACAGCGCAGAAACTTAGCGAGATGTTGAAAGCAGATTGGAAACTTGTTTCAAATGCAGTAAAAGCTTAATCTAAGAGGTTTCGTGCGGGATTAGTTTAATGGTAAAACACCACCTTCCCAAGGTAGTGATACGGGTTCGATTCCCGTATCCCGCTAACTTATAGTGCGTAAGACAAGTGCTTGTATTTCTAATAAGCTTTTACAGTTTAGCCCGTCTTTCTGCTACTACTTTTTTTGAGCTTAATATACCTTGCAAGAACAATCGAAAAAATTACTGCCATCACAGTAAGACTTCCAATCCAAATAGTTATCCCCTGCTCGCTTCTCAGATCTAGTTTTCTGAATATAAAGTAGAACGATAGATTCGCTATCAAATGGCCAATTACTGTTGCTTTCATGTAGTCTTGGAAGCGAATTTCTGTTAAACCTGCCGCATAAGACAGAAAGTCAAAGACTGAAGACCCAAAGACTCTACAGAAAAGCATCAGCTTAAAGCCCTCAACGGAGGCGAGTTCATCAACCTCATTCATAGATTTTTTACCAACAAGCTTAATAATAATCTTTCTGCCGTACTTCCGACTAAGATAGAAGTTTATGGTAGCACTTATTAAACTTGCGAAATAAAGCAGAATCAGGCCGGTTTTCATACCGTACAGCGAAGTTGCAAGTAAAACAGCAGGTGTTCCAGTCAATGGGGCAAAAACATGTGAAGCAATCTGGTAGAGTGCAATTACTAAATACCCCCAGTATCCAAGCTTTTCGACAAAAATAACAAATTGATCGGATAAAACCAGCGGTATAAAGAGAAGTTTTATAAAAAGGTAAAAAACAAACAGAACCAAAGCGACTTTAGCTAGCATTTTCAGTGTTTCTTTACTCATTGACATGAGTTCATTATACACGAGGAAAAATTCAGAAATTGCCTTTGAACTGATATATATACAGTATAGACATATAGACGACTATGGGATATACTCTATTTTATTTGAGCCACATCGCAAACTTGTTAATAGAACGACTTAAAATAGGGCAAGGGGCTACTGTATCCAACAATCCAATAGCACTTGATCCACCCCCACCTGAAACTCCGGAACCAGAACATAAAGGCGAGTACGGTTATTTCTTGCATACAGTCCCGAGATTGTTGATAATTGACAGAGGGACGATGTTTCATTGCATCATGGATCGTGAAGATCCATTTTCATCCGCAAATAGTAGAGATATTTGTAATGAAATTAACGCTACGATATCTGCCAATGCTCCGAATTCAATAAGGTGGACAGAACCCGACCATGCTAGTATTCATGCAATCATGCTTGAAACACAGGCGATTCACTCTATTCTCGATAACTATGACATCAATGACTTAGAAGCTTTAAGAAACGCCCTATCGGGTGATCCTTCTGATGCTTATCAAATTGAAGAAGGACTCAAAGACTCAAGACTTTATGAAGAGTTATGGAGACATATTTCAAATATGCTAGATCGGGGTCTTATAAGGTATCTTGCCAGATATGGTTATTATCCCAAAACAACATATGGATATCTAGCCAGCAGGTCAGATTTCTTTGGTCGTTTGGCAAACAATTCCGCACAAAGATACTGGCTGATGGATGAAATTGAAAAAACAGTTGGGCTGTCATACCTAAATTGTATCTTTATGATGCGGGACAGAGAGTGGAAGGCTATCCGGCAAGATGGTGATAGGATTTATACACCAGCTCTTCATACGAAAACAATTGAAATGACTACCGAAGGACTGGATCAGTATAGAGAAGAACTTAACAGATCTGCAGGTATCTACAAAGAACATTTACCCAATAGGTCTCTCCACGAAGATATTATTAATTTCCGACCGCCGATATTAGACAACCTTGAAAGCCTTGAACTGGTCTTATCAAGAAATGATTTTTCAGATATTTTGACAACAGTAGAAGGACATGAACAAATCATCGGAGAATGGAAAACACTCAAACCAAGTGATGAGAGCACTGAGGAATTTACAGAATGGCAGAGAGTTTTGTCAATCCTGGAAGCAAGTAAAACAGTTACAAAGTTTGCCAGAAAACTGGCTGGCTATCTTGCGATTGCAACTAGCAAAGGAAAGGTTCTTAGGCCTGTTTTAACAAAACCTGATCTTGTTGTCGTATCCGGAGAAGATTATCAAGAAAATACAACTTCGATAAGTCCAGACTCACGAATTTATGACGAGATCCTAAAAGGCTGGGGAACAACTGAAATACCTGCGTTCAGACTACATCTCGTAGAATATAAAGTCGGACTTAATGGAAGCGGAGGGTTAAATCAGGTAAGACGATCTGCAATGCACCGTTTTATGGTTATGGCATTATCACTATTTTCTCGAGTTCGTAAAGTAGGTCAATCGTTTGAAGAGTGGTATAATACGGATCCAGATTTCAACAACTGGCTCTCGCAAGTAGCACCTCAAATGATAACATACACTCTATTTCGGCTTCCGAACGAAGAAAAAGCGTACTCAACATGGACCAGTCCAGAGCGAATGAGTCTCCTACAGATACCGCCTGATCCAACACGGCTTGGTTTACCTCAAACAGATCAACTACTGATGCCACCTGACAAAGAATCATTACTGGACGAATACAGGCGAATTATCGATGATGAAGAGCGAACGCATACTGGCTAAATATAGTTTCCTATTTGCTATAATAACCTCATCTAGCTGGTGTAGCTCAGTTGGCAGAGCAAATCTTTCGTAAAGATTAGGTCGTGAGTTCGATCCTCACCACCAGCTTGTGAAAAGACTGCGCGGATATTTAGCGGATATATAGACACCGTCACACAAAAAGGCTATAATCCCGTCAGAAAGGGTTATTTATTAGATGATCACGACTAAGCAAGCACAACAGTTTTCCGTCGATCTTCCGCCCACTGAAATGGGGAGGTGTACACCTCTAGATCCATTGATTTTCTATGGATTTGTAGGAGAATGTCTGTTGTGGAACCCTCAAGGCGCAGGCGTGCTAAATGTGATTCACCGAATGCCAACTGGCATTGCCGCTTTAGAATTGAATGGACCATTTTTTCCTCTCAGACTACAAGGATGGCCGTACCAAAGGCGATCTTGGGTTAATTTTAGTGATTACGCTGGGACACTGCAGAAAAGCCCACTGAGCGTTCCCGAAAAAGATTCCGGCACCTTAGACCCGTCACAACAGGCTCTGCTTCTAGCAGCAGAATGCTTAGTTCCAACAGAACAAGTACGATCTCTACTGAAAATTAGCAGAATTGTTTACTCCCCTCCGTTAGAGTTTGTTATAGGGCCTACTACTTCTGAAGAAGCAAGAGAAGAGGGTTGGGTTGTTCTCAATCCTTTCAATCGGAAGGTCCAAAATGCGTTTCCTCGCCTAGCAGTTCTAGTGGAAGCTGGGGGTAATGGGCTTTTAGAATATATTGAAACGGTAGCAAATCAGTCTGTTTCACTTACGGTGTGCCCCAATTAGAGAAAGGCATGTCCAGAGTTTGTCTATAAAGCATGAGTTACATGAGACAAGCTCTTGTTGGATATTAAAGTAATACATCTAAAAAAGAGTCCTGATCAAGCACCATATAGACCGAAATACTGAGAGAAAATAAAAGCCTGCAATATAGAGTAGATCTAGGACTTTAGTGTCTTACTGAAAAACAGAACTTCTGTTATAAAAAAGTTTTTCGCAGAATCTCTCTTTCTTTACTCGCAAACCTTCGTTATAATAATGTTACGTGAGTTTCCCTAAGAATACTTATGGGGAATTAACTCAGACTAAACATTACACTGACTGTGAAAACACCTACTTTTACAATAACCAACCTAATAAGCGATTACCTGATTCGTTACGAAGTCTCGCTCGAAAGGATCAAGTCTACGCCACTCCCCCACACCCACCGAGAAGAGCTTGAAGGAGACCTTCTTACCGATGATATATACAACCTCAGTGAGCTCATAGGTGATCGAATAGCACTTCATCAAGCAGAACAGGTCCAAGAAGGAAAAGTTATGCCTTCGGCTCGAAAAAGACTAATTATTTTTACAAAT
The DNA here is from genome assembly GCA_020632375.1 of Candidatus Nomurabacteria bacterium. GTDB lineage: Bacteria > Patescibacteriota > Dojkabacteria > SC72 > JAHDCA01 > JACKFR01. The sequence goes on along the minus strand of JACKFR010000001.1, from coordinate 159,588 downwards.
TATCGTAGTGCGATGGAGTTTGTAAAAAGCTATAACCAAAACCAGTTCATCCCGCCTTCTTCAGAGCTGCTTTCTCATATAAATAAGCTGATTATAAATAAAGTAATTGAGGAATGGGAGGCTGGGAAAATGCGAACATTCTCAGACAAGCCCAACGAAATATACGACACTTGGTATAAATACCGAGATTTCTACCCGGATAAAAACATGTCTGCATACTTTGATGAGTTTTTCAGATGGATGCAAGATCGCTCAAACAAAACACACAAGCTAATTCAACTGGCAGTCTTACTATTCGAGCTTATTGATAAAGCACCGCTTTATGGAGGAAATCAGATAACATCCATAGCAACAGTAGCCGCAATTGCTAAAGATGCAGGATACAATCCTGAGGGAATGCTTTCATATAGTAAGGCGATTAATTTCATCGCTGAAGATCTAATGTCTGCATTCAAGATGTCAAGGTCTAAAAGAGATCAGACGATTTTTATCGAAGCGTTTCTGTATGCAGTTTCACTTGAAATGCTTAATCTAGAGCATAAATACACTGACACATTCCAAAACAAGATTAAAAAACAGGGAAAACTTAAAGAAAAGTTTAATACCAGGCAGATCAAGATTCTTGAATACCTCGAAAACGTCGGCAAAATAACAAGACAGGAGTATACCAAAATGATGAGGGTTTCTTTTATGACTTCATACCGTGACTTACAAGAACTTATAAAAGAAGGCTTTATTAAAAGTGGTGGGGTTGGACGTGGAACATACTACTCGCTCAAAAGAAGTGCTAAAAATGCGGAAGACAAAGCTGAACAAAGGCTTGAAGTCTTCGGAACAGAAAGCTAAACTCAAAGCACTATATGAAAAGAAACACAAAGGTTGCGATAGGAATCATTGCTAGTTTAATCTTCGCACTGCAAGTATACTTCGTCGCTGCTGCAGCTATAGCTATTTATCAGAGATCTCAATCTCCCAATAATAGCTCAGCCCTCGAGTATGAAAGTCTCGTAGACAATCGGCATGAATACATTGATCCTGAAGAAAATGCCTCTACCGAGGGTTTACTCAAATATGCTGATGACAGGTTCTATTTTGAATTTAGCCCTGAAATAAGTTACGAAGATTCAATTAATTATCAATACGAAGAAGATTTTATTCTCACGAATCTTGCTTCAGAATACGACAGATATGCTAGGCTTTTCGGAGAAGAGCTGCCGTATAAGATAAGAGTTTTATACTTCGACAACCAAGCTGACTATGAAAAAGCCACACAACAGCCTTACGGATATGATATTGGCTATGGAGGATATACTTTTGCTGGTGAAATAAATATCTATATGGGATCCGACCTTGCATATAGTAAACAAGACTTTTTTAAGTTAATTAGCCATGAGCTCTTTCATGCGTTTCAATTCCGTTACTATCTTGCTGTAATTACAACGCCTAGATGGTTTGACGAGGGTTTAGCCGACTACTTTTCAGATACAAAATCCGCTTCTGTAAGAGCTACTCTGGAAGATTACCCAGTTGATAGTTTAAACGATTTAGATAGACTCTTTAATGGCGATTCACTTGGGAAAGCAAATGCAGCTTATGACTTATCAAATAACTTTATAGCATATCTTGCATCGCAAAGTTCAGATAAGGTTATAATTGACATCATTAAAAACGTAACTTACTCAGACTTTGAGACACAATTTTACAAGGAATTTGAAGCATATCCGGAAGAAGTTTTTCATAATTGGATCTTAAATTATATGGAAAATTACTCCTCTCTAGGGTATAAAGTTGGTAGCTATCTACCAGCTTCAAATATGATATATATTCGTTTTATAGTATAATTTGCACGCTCTTTAACAGCTGGGGTGGTGGAACTGGCAGACACGCATGGTTTAGGCCCATGTGGGAGTTATATCCTGTGGAGGTTCGAGTCCTCTCCCCAGCACTTTTAAATAAGCTTGATAAAAAATGATAAAGAAATTAATCATGCCTTTTCAGATTGTATTGCTTAAAAAACGTCTTTGTCCTGCGTGTACGCACCCATTGGACAAGATCGGAAACCGAGAAGAACTACGCCCAAACAAAGTTATTTTGCAGTGTAAATGTAAACGAAGGTATATTCTTGACCAAGAGACAAACTCTTACAAAAGGGCTACTTTCGAAGAAGAAAAAGAATTCCTTAACAAAAAGAAACAGATAGGCTAAAATACCCGGATTAAGCCGCCATCGTCTAGTGGCTAGGACGACAGGTTTTCATCCTGTAAACCGGGGTTCGATTCCCCGTGGCGGTATGCCGCTAACCTATAGCGGAACAATCATTAAAGTTTATTTTCCATAACTAACCACATTGACTTCCTGGTCAGTACCTGTCATAATCCTCAGTATGACTAGTTAGTCAATTTCGCACACATATGTCGAAACACCAGATCAATAAAACACAAATTATAACAGCTGCTGCACAAGTAATCGCAGAAAAGGGCTTAGAAAACGGTACTGTAGACGATATCGCAAAAGCGGCAGGAATCGCTAAGGGAAGCGTTTATGAATATTTTGACAGTAAAGAAATGCTTCTGCTTGAAGGGGCAAAATACCTTGCGACACAAAGAACCAATGCATTAAAAAAGCTGCTCGTCAAATACTCGTCCCCTATCAAAAAGCTTCAGGTTCTTCTAGAGGCCAATAACAGAATGTCACAGAAACAGCCTGAGATCCTTTTAATGAACTATGCTCTTTTAATTAGCTCGCACAATAGCATTAAGACCAAAGGTGCGCTGGAATTTTTCAAAACATACTTCAACCTCGTATCTGATGTAATTGCAGAAGGGAAAGCAGATGGAAGCTTTCAAGTTGCAGACCCCAAGTCTGCTGCTCTCATGATTATCCTGACTCACGATATCGGCAGAGTTTTAAACTACATCAATAAGGATCTGGTTGATTTAGACAAGCTTCAAAAAGAAATCTATACAAGTGTTGGTGTTTGAAATAATTTGATCAGAAAATCTAATGGATAATCTTTGCAAATCTTGTTCTGGATTATTAAGCGATTTTAATGAAGAAGACATTATCGCTGAAGGATTCTGTCCACATTGCGTAGACAAACAAGGAAAGCTTAAAAGCTACAAAGACATACTCGACGGGATGATCGAATATATTGAAGAAGATCATCCTGAAATTTCTGAAGATAAAAAGTTAGATCAAGCAGTTACTTGGCTAAGAGAAGGTCCTATCTGGGGAGAAAAGTTTGTAGGAAGTGCAACGATGCAAGCTTTAGAAGAGGCTCACCTTAGAGAGATCGTAGAGGTTCTCCCTTCTAACCCGGCAGAAGACATTGTCAAGATTGTTTTTTATAGAACAGAACTGGACACTGTGTTAGAAGCTTTGAAGAGCAGGCTTGTAAGCGAACTGGCATGGGTAAAATTTACAGGCAACGAAAAAACCTACGTGATTTTTAGAGACAAACTGTTAGTTGGTTCATTAAAAAATAATGTTTTTATAAACAAAGTACAAAATTACGCAAAGAGCCTAGGACTTAATGATAACTTAATTCTATTGAACAAATAGCGTGAAACCCACGAAGAGAAAAACTCTAGAATTAGGCAGGAAACGGGCTTTAACGATTAACCCGACTTCCCCGTTTAATTTTGACATGACATTTCTCAAGCCAGATCATTTTACTTTGAATGGTGAAGAGTGGTCTCCTGGTGAAAGGTCTGTAGGATGGGTATATGACAGACAGCCGCTTGGACTGATTTTCAAAGATAAAGGGACCGAGAGAGCACCAGAAATTGAAGTAAGTGTTTATTCCCAAAGAGGCCTTAATGAAGATGCTTTGAAAGCCGTTTCAGGCGAAATAGCGTATAGATACAACTTGACGCTTGATTTGTCCGATTTCTATAAAAAGTTTGATAATCATAGAGCGCTTGGACCTGTTATCAAAAGAATGTATGGAATGAGACCTGGACAACCGAGTTCGCTTTACGAGTATTTAATTATTGGGATGGTGTTGCAAAATGCTACTGTAAGAAGGTCAAAACAGATGTACGATAACCTTATTGACAATTTCGGGACACAGATATCCTTTGCAGGGCATACCGATGCAGTGATATGGAATCCTGGCAGAATGAAACAGGTCAGCGAAGATACCCTGCGAGCACTCAAGGTCGGGTATCGAGCTAAAAGAATTTTAAAAACAGATGAGCAATTTGCTTCGGGTGAATTTGATGAACAGAAGATGAGAAGCCTATCTGTAGATGACCAAAGAAACAAGCTTTTATCGATATATGGCGTTGGGCCAGCAACGACTTGGTACTTGCTGTTTGATGTTTTCCACAATTGGGATTATATAGACCACATCTCACCATGGGAGCAGAAAATTTATAGCAAGATATTCTTTGACCAAGACCCAGAAACCCCTATTCCAGTAGAAAAACTCTTGCAGCACTTTAACCAATTTTCCCCATACAAACACTTGGCAGTCCACTATTTCTGGGAAGATTTGTGGTGGGAGCACAAAAAGAGCGAAGCCGAATGGCTGAAAAATCTTATTCGGGATTAGTTATTTAAATTTTTATCAAAGTTCTATGCGTTCAAAATTAGATCATATGAGTATTATGGTCTCCGACCTAAATAAGTCTAAAAAGTTTTACCAGGGCTTTCTTGCAATTCTCGGTTATAAAATCGATTTTGAAGAAGACTGGGGAATTTCTTTTTCAAATGGAGAGGCAAGTATTATTCTCGAAGAAACAGAGAAGAAATATCAAGATATCCCCTACCATAGAAAAAGAACAGGAGTAAATCATATTGCATTTAAAGTCGATTCAAAAGAGGATGTTGATCAATTCAATAAAGCATTTCTTAAAAAACAAGGTCTACAGACTCTATATGAAACACCGAAGGCTTTCCCTGAATATTCTGAGAATTACTACGCAGTCTTTTTTGAAGACCCAGACAGAATCAAGCTCGAAGTGCTTTTTTATTAGACAAAGTTTTGTGCTCTTAGAAAGCCGGCCGACCTAATAGCCGGCTTTTTGTCTTCACACTTTCAATCCAAAGTGTATAATGTTATGTTAATGAGGCTAATCTGATATCTATACTTCAAATGGAGGAAAACAAGAAGCAAGTGCAAAAAGATTCATATGAAAAAGCGTCTGGAATACTTGGGGCACTATCTTCATTTATCTTTGAAAGTATCGAGGGTGTTGTGATTGCAATAGCAGTTTCTGTAGTTTTGTTTTTAGTCTTAATTACCCCGCATGAAGTTATCGGTAAATCAATGGAGCCGAATTTCGTAAATGGAGAATTTCTTTTTGCAAATAAGCTTGTATATCGCTTGGCATCACCTAAACGGGGTGATGTAATTATTTTTGAGCACTCTCCTACCCAGAATTATATAAAAAGGGTGATTGGTGTACCCGGTGATACTATCGCAGTTATTGACGGACGGTACTATGTAAACGACAAGCCACTCGATGAATCTCAGTATCTAAGTGATACGGTTTATACCTCTGAAGGAACATTCTTGAATGAAGGCGAGTCTTATACTCTTAAAGAAGATGAGTATTTTGTATCAGGAGACAATCGGCCTCAAAGCTCTGATTCAAGAACTTTCGGACCGGTTAAGAAAGACAAGATCATTGGGAAAGCCTGGTTTATTTATTACCCATTGAGCCAGGTTGGACTAATACATGCTCCTTCTTACAACTAAGATTAGACCTGCTGCCCAATGGCAATGTATGATCTGGAAAAACCAGAAATTCTGACCACATCTGATAAAATACGCCGGATTCGCAGCAATAGCGTTAGGATATTTTTCAGTATTTTACAAACAGCGGTTTTAGTCCTTGCCTCTTGCGTTGTTCTATACCTTCTTCTTATAACGCCTCACCAGGTAGATGGAAACTCAATGTACCCTAATTTTCACAATACAGACTATGTAATTGCAAATAAAATGTTGTACCGATTTTCAGAACCAAAGCGGGGTGATGTAATCATATTTAAGTATTCAGAAACAAAAGACTTCATTAAGAGGATTATAGGCCTTCCTGGTGATGTGGTAACTATTAAAGATGGACAGTACTATATAAACGGAAAACACTTAGACGAGAGCGACTATCTTGCTCCTACTGTGGTGACAGCCGGTGGCAAATTTCTTTACGAAGGAATACAAGTAAAGGTTCCTGAGGGAGAGTATTTTGTATCGGGTGACAATCGTCCGAAAAGCTCCGATTCAAGAAGCTTTGGAACAATAAAAAAAGAGCAAATCAAAGGTAGAGTCTTTGTAATTATCTCTCCACTAGATAGGTTTATGCTTATAAAGCACCCTGTTTACGAATAACCTATTTGCCCAACAATCGGTTATTAAGCTAGAATACTGTTGAAGATTTAGATTCAGAACACATAAGATGCAAACATTTGTTATTGCGAACCAGAAAGGTGGAGTCGGAAAGACAACTACTGCTATCAACCTCGGCGCCAGCCTTGCAAAAAAGGGCAAAAAGGTGCTTCTAGTTGATCTTGACCCTCAAGCAAATCTCTCTTCTGGAGTTGGATTTACAAGTCAGTTTAGCAATGACCAATGGGATAAAGAGGGAAAATCTCCGTATAAAAGTATTTATGATATTCTTGTGAATGCTGAGTCGGCTTCCTCAGTATTTGTAACAACCGATATTCCTAATCTAATGCTTATTCCCTCACATTTATCACTTGCCGGTGCGGAAGTTGAAATGGTGAATATGATGGCCAGAGAGACATTGCTTAAAAAAGCTCTTGCTGCAATGCAAGAAGAATTCGACTATATCCTTATCGATTGTCCTCCTTCACTTGGACTTTTAACAATCAATGCATTAACATCCGCCCAAAAAGCCCTTATTCCCATTCAATGCGAATATTTCGCTTTAGAGGGGGTCGGGCAACTATTAAAAACAATTGATCTGGTCAGGAATATCAACAATGACCTCAGCATAGGCGGAATAGTAATGACAATGTTTGACAGCAGAACAAGGCTTTCGACCCAAGTTATTGACGAAATAAATACACATTTTGAAGAACTGGCATTCAAGTCAATTATTCCAAGAAATGTTCGATTATCTGAAGCGCCATCACACGGCAAAGTAATATTTGACTACGATCCGAAATCAACCGGCGCTATTGCATATGCAAAATTAGCTGATGAATTCATTAATAGATTTGATAAATAAGTCATTAAATGTTAGATTTTCCTTATGAGTAAAACAAATACAAAAGGTCTCGGGAAAGGATTATCAGCACTTATCGCTTCAGGCGATTATGATAAGAAAGATTCACCTTACAACGAACACTTTGATATAACTCAGATTTCGCCAAACCCTTATCAGCCCCGAATGAAGATTGAGACAGAAGAACTGGTCGAACTAGCAGACTCAATCCGAGAGCAAGGCATTATTCAGCCGCTTATCATTTCAAAAAATAAAGAGGGTGAAGGGTACTACCTTGTTGCCGGAGAAAGGCGTTTTCGAGCAGCCCAGCTCGCAGCGTTGAAAACGGTGCCTGTTGTTATAAGAGATACCTCTCCACAAGAAATGCTTGAACTCGCTCTTATTGAAAATATTCAAAGACAAGATTTAAACCCTCTCGAAGAGGCGACTGCTTTTATGCAGCTACAAGACCAGTTTGGTCTTACTCAAACAGATATTTCAAAGAAAATGGGTCTAAGTCGTGTAGCAGTGACAAACAAGATACGACTACTAAGCCTACCCGAACAAGTAAAAGAAGCCGTTCTAGGACAAGAGCTTTCTGAAGGGCACGCAAGGGCTTTACTGGGAATTTCTGACCAGGCGTCTCTAATCGCAGCCGCCAATATTGTTCTTAAAAAGAACCTTAGTGTCAGAGATACCGAAGAGCTTGTCAGAAAGATTAATTTCGGTAAAGACACCGCAAAAAATGAAAGAAAAGAGTTTGATACAAAGACAAAGGCCTTTATAACGAAGCTTTCAAAAAAGCTTGGCTACACAGCAAAGATTCAGCAGATGTCTAAGGGTGGGAAAATAACAATTAGATACACAAGCAGGTCTGAACTTGAAGACCTAATGCAAAAGCTACTCAATTCTTAGGGTAAGAACACTTTTTCATTTATTTTCCAGCTAACTCCTGTCTATATTTCTCGTACATCGTAATCGCTGATGCAACACCGACATTTAGTGATCCAATTCCTTTATTCATAGGAATCGATATCACACCATCTATCCTTTCTCTGATCTTAGATGAAACACCGGTATATTCGGATCCAAGAATAATAGCTACAGGACCTGTAAGATCAGTATCGTAAAGATCTTTCCCATCCATATCTAATGCCAAGACAGGAATTCCTTGTTTTTTAATCTCTTTGATAGCAGCAAATAACCCTACTTCGACAATTGGTATCCGCAAACATGTTCCCATTGAAATTCTAATTATCTCGTCACTAAGTAAATTTGCTTTTTGAACAGGTGTAATTATTCCTGTAACACCAGCAGCGTATGCAGTTCTAAATATTGCCCCAACATTCTGGGGATACTTTATGTCTCCAAAAATCAAGTAGAAAGGCTGCTTGCCATCGGTAAATGCTTCAGAAAGAAGTTCTTGTAGTGAATACTGATTATCAATTTCCATCAGCCCAATCACGCTTTCATGGCTCGAGGTTTTAGATCTTCTTGAAATAGATCTTCTGGCTATTTTTTCGATTGGAATATTATTCTTTCTGGCTAGCTCTAAGACCCGTTTGGTCTTTGGGTCTTTATAAGCATTATTAGCGAGATATATTTTTTCAAGTGGCTTGCCTTCTTCAAGCAATTCAATAAGAGCGTTTTTATTTTCAATCTGGGCATATTTAATTCTAGGCATGGGGTAATTGATTATTTGGTTTCTGCAGCTTCTACATCGACATAAAACTGCTTACGTTTATGACCTGTCATTCGCCTGAACTTTACAATACCGTCTGAAGTAGCGTATATAGTATGGTCGTTTGCGACTTTTGTATTTTTTCCGGCGTGAAAAACTGTTCCTCTCTGTCTTACAAGAAGGTTACCATTTCTCACTTCTTCGCCAGCGAACTTTTTTACACCTAAGTATTTACCCGGTGTATTTGTAGAAATGTCTATGCTTCCAGATGCTGCAACGTGTGACATAAGTCATTATCAAATAATCTTAGAGCTACTTTTTTAGATTCGCTATTAAAATATTGCGCCTAATAATACTATTAGAACGGCTCCAATGCAAGCCTTCTCTATTATGAACCTTCCATCTTTTGGATAGAAAAGTATTGTATCGGATTGTAGCCCAGCCTTTTTTAGTTTTATATGACGGAACTACAAACACAGCCTTCAGATTGGGCGAGTTTATTCTCTCTGCAAACGTAAAAATCTCTTTATATAAGGACATCACATTGGTCAAAAGCTCTTCTGCAGTATAGGCAGACATAACCCGGTGCTGAGGCGGCCCCATATATGGCTCAAATATCATGGCGTTTACCGATGTATACCGGAGTTTCTTCTGGAGCGGCTTATTCGGACGCATCACATCGCTTTCAAATACAGAATACTTCGTATCGCCGAGATTATAATTCTGCGACAGCCACTTTATATTTTTATAAGCACCTTTAACAGCATATTCATCTATATCCGAGCCAAGCGCATTATATCCCATCAACAAGGCTTCGGTTAAAATTGTTCCAGAGCCACAAAAAGGATCCCATATTGTGCTTCCGCTCTCTAGCTCGGCAAGATTAAGCATTATTCTGGCGAGTTTTGTCGGTAGCATGCCCATCTTCTTGTCGGCAACTGGGCGACCGTAGTCCCGCTTAGTAAAATCATCGATGTCTTGTACTGCAACCGTATTCCCGGTTAGCAGGTCACCTACTCTTGTTTCAAGATTAACAATTTCAAAGCCGTTCTCAAGTACTTTATTTCCGCTAATTTCGGCAGAAGAAAGAAAAGCAAACCCTTTCCCACCGACATACCGAGCAGAGACATTATTCTGTTTGAAATAATCTTTTATCTCTGTTGCAAGCTTTTTCACCTTTATAGGGCCGCTTTCAATGCCTACCCGACTTACACCGAATGTTATACGTCCCTTTGAAAGGTATTTATTCAAGAAATCTCGTTCTTCTTGCTCAGAAAGGATTTTCCCAAACTTTACAAAGCCTCCGAGCCTATTAAAGATTTCTCTCATTGTTTCTGCCGAACAATCACTATCAACTAGAATAAAGCCCTTATTTGTAGCATCTACACTATATTTGCTTTTGGAAAAAATCTTTAATACAGACTTTAACTCTTCAGTAGAAAGATCTTGCAGTCTGCCAGGGATAAAAAAATATTGCATTGTCAGTGGATTAAAAGATTTAACCCTCTATCTTAGTAACAAGAATTCGTGTAATGAGGGGTCTGTCGCCAAATCGTCTTCTATATCTAGATTTTGCTTTGTACTTAAAGATTTCAAGTTTTTTTCCTTTTTTCTGAGAGTCAATTGTGTATGTAACTTTTGCACCCGAAACGGTTGGCTTACCAAGAGTAATTTTACCATCTTCTGAGAGCAAAAGGACATCAGTAGAAACGACTGTCTCTCCTTTTACTCCCGCTATCTTCTTAACAGTATATTTTTCCCCTTCCACAACAGTAAGCTGTGTGCCTGCAAGTTTAATAACTGCAAATCTGCTGGTTTTGGCTTCTACCTTAGGAACAGATTTCGAGATAGATTTTGTTGGAGAAGCTGTGTTTTTCTTTGCAGTAGATTTTGCTTTAGACGTAGATCTTTTCTTACCTGGAACCTCTGTCTGTCGTGCAGGTTTAGCAGCTCTTTTAGACGCTATTGAAGAAGCTTCTGTTTCTTTTTTAGTTTTGGATGCTTTACTTTTTGCCATTTTCTCGCTGATTCTAAATTAATAGGTCGTCGTTGTCAACAATCTCCCCGGTATCACGATCTATGCTTGTGCTATTAATTATACTTTGTATTAGCCCAAAACTAACAAAAGTTACGAGCGTTATTGTCCCCCCGGCGCTAATTAAAGGCAAAGGAATGCCTGTTGCAGGAATTACTCCTGTATTTACCCCTATACTCACAAAAACTTCAATCAGAAGCTTAACTGCAATGCCAGTTGAAACAAGTGCGCTAAAAGACTCTCTTGAATTTGCCATTGCAACCCATAAAAACTTAAAGACAAGAAACATAAACACCGCGATCAAGAAAATTGCCCCTACAAATCCAAACTGTTCAGCAAAAATAGCGAAAATGAAGTCTGTTTGATGCTCTGGAAGAAAATTCAGTCTCCCTTGAGTACTATATCCGAGTCCCTTGCCTAAAAGCTTACCTGACCCAATAGCAATCTGCGATTGGATCGTGTTAAATGCTAGTCCTGATGAGTACTTTTCTGGGTTTCTAAATGCTTCAATCCGATTAAGTTGATAGTCTTGTAATAATTCTCCCTGAATGATCGGTTTTCCGACAGTTGCCAAAAGCGTGCCAATAATAACCGCCAATGAAGCAGCCCCAAAAAAGAACTTACGTGACTCTTCGTGCGAGTAAAGTCCAAAGATAGTAAGAATGATAGAGATTCCTAAAGAGATAATCCCTACAACAACCAAACCATATTGCACCAATAATATGCCCAAGACCCCAAGAATAACAATAGATACAGTAAGGAAATTTCTCAGCTGATTATCCAGGTATGTAAATACGACTATTCCCCAAATCATTGCAAGAATAAGCGTCATGCTTCCATGTGGTTGTAAGAAAACAAGAATTAAGATTGGTGTCAGTGCTAAACCACTTAATAAAACCAAGACCCACTGATTAAAGCGATTCCTGTAAGATAAGATATTCGCAGTAACTAGGATAATTGTTATCTTGGCGATTTCTGAAGGCTGTAGCTGAGTCCCACCTATCAAAAGCCATCTTTTTGCTCCATTAATCTCAGGTCCCAAAAACAGAGTCAATAGAAGCAGCACCAGTGTAACTAGATAAAGAGGAATCCACACATGAGGGTATTTGAGATATACAAAATTGAGCTTCGAGACAAGCCAGTACAGACCAAATCCAATCAGAGCGAAAATTATTTGCTTCGAAACAACTCCTCCCCAGTCTAAACGCCCATTTACATCAACATTCGTAGTCAAGATTGTAACCACACCAACTAAGACAAGAATGCATAAGGCGATTGTGATACTGTAATCATGTTTTATTCTCATTTGCTTATGATAGCATTCTCAATGCTACTCATAAACATTAGACCTTGGTTACAGTAACTGTAACCATATGGCTGTTTACATCAATTTCTTCTCCGCTAAGCGTTTCATTATAGAGAATTTCACTCGCACCCACTCTTTCAAGTAGATCTTTTTGCGAAGATTCGAGAGCATTCTTTACAAACTTATCAGCAGAAGCGAAGTGTATCGAGACTCTATCTGTAATATCTAACCCTAACGATTTTCTCTCAACCTGAATCTTTCTAGCGAACTCATTAATAAAGCCCGCCCATTCAAGCTCTTCGCTCAAGTTTATATCCAATGCCACAAAGAGTCCTCGATCTTGTTCAGCCTTATAATTATCCCCTTCTGGGACTTTTTTCACACATTCGACACTCTTAACATTAAGCTCATTCGCTAAAACTTGTGCGAGTTCGTCTGATGGCATATTTACGTATGCTTTTTCCAACGGTTGACGGAGTTTCATACCGTTGTCTTCTCGAACTTTAAGCCCAAGAGTAACAAAAGACCTGAGATCAGACATTTTAGCCAAGAGTTCCTCATCAATATTCTCTGTTTTAGGATAATCTTCAAGATGAACTGAATCTTTAGCACCTTTTAAAGCACAATTTACAACAAGATTTTGATACATCTCTTCAGCCAAGAACGGCATATAAGGCGCAAGAAGCTTTGAGATAGAGACCAAAACTTTGTGAAGGGTGTCTAAAGCTTTTGTGTCTCCTTTTTTAAAACGATCTCTACTGCCTCGTATATACCAGGTTGACAAATCTCGCACAAACTCTTCTATCAATCGGGTTGATGATGAAATATCATATACGTCCATATTTTCTTCAACTGCTTTTATAACCCTTCCAAGCTCGCTTAATACCCATTTATCCATTAACACGTCAGAAGTCTGAGAGTCGGAAGAAGGTGTCCAATTGTGCATATTTGCGTAAGTTACAAAATAGACGTAAGAATTCCATAACGGCAGATAAAACTTTCTTCTGACATCTTCTAAAGTGCTCCAACCAAACAATACGTTTTTACGAACATTTTGGGTGAGATAATTCCACCTCATTAAGTCGGCGCCTACTTTGTTGACGGCTTCATCGTAAGGAATACCGTTTTTCTTTGTTTTACTCATCCGCTGATTATGCTCATCTCTAACTTCTGCATAGCTAAGAACATTTGCATACGGCACCTGATTTTCAAAAATTACACCAAAAACCAGCATTGAGTAATACCAGAGTCTAACTTGCTCAACCATTTCTGTAATAAAGTCAGCAGGGAACCATTTTTTCCAATATTCTTTGTCGTTTAGATATTTGAGTGTAGAAAACGGCACGACCCCTGCATCAAGCCAACAATCACCGACATCAGTTACTCTGGTAAGAATATTCCCTGTTTTAGGACTTTTAATTTTTATCTCATCTATCCAAGGCCTGTGAAGACTAGGTAATGCGTCGACTTTTTCGGGTTCGACAGCAAGCTTCCGAAGAGTTTCTTTCGAATCAATAACAACCAATTCTCCGTTTTCATCTTCATAAAATGGAAGAGATAAACCATAATATCGGTTCCTACTTATCATCCAGTCTCCCATATTTTTGAGCCAGTCTTGCATTCTTAATCCAACATAGTCTGGCATCCAATTTGCTTTTTGAGCTTGTTTTTTAAGATCTGGCTTTATCTTTTCAATATTGAGGAACCAATTTGTCTCCAGCCGGAATAAACACTTTGTTTTGCATCTCCAACAATGAGGGTATTTATGTTTAAACTTTTCAGTTTTGTAAAAGAGTCCTTTTTCTTTAAGATAATCAAAAACTGTTTCATTTACATCGTGTGCATACTTCCCAGTCAGATCCCCATAACCATCTATAAAGACTCCAGTCGTATCTAAAGGAGCTAACGCTGGAGCATCCAATTCTTTTCCAAGCTGGAAATCTTCTTCTCCACATCCAGGTGCGACATGAACAACACCTGAACCGCTTACATTGTCTACGAGATCCCACTCAACAACTTTGTGAATGACATCTTTTTGAGCTGGGATATCGTAAAGACTCTCGTATTCCAGACCGACCAGGTCAGAGACATTGACCTTTTCATAGTCGTTAAGGCCAAGTCGTTTTGCTGATTCTTCAACAAGATACAAAATCTCCCCTTCATAACTGGCTTTGACATATTGAAATTGCGGATTAACAGCAAGAAGAACATTTGCCGATAATGTCCAAGGGGTGGTTGTCCAGGCAAGCATGTACTCGCCTTTTCGATCTTTTAGCCGGAACTTAACATATACCGAGTCATCTTCTATTTCTTGATAACCATCGAGCTGTTCGTGCTGTGAAAGGCCTGTTTCGCATCGTGGACACCAAGTGGTAGATGCCTTGCTTTTGTACAAGAGACCCTTCTCATTACAAAGAGAAAGAAATTTCCATATATAGAGATTATTTTCTTCCGACATGGTGTAATAACTGTTTTCCCAATCCATGAACTGACCGAGTCTTTTTGACTGTTCTGTCTGAATACTAGAATATTTATTAACCCTTGCTTTACACGCATCAGTAAATTTTCCAAGACCATAATCTATAATGTCCTTTTTCGAATTAAAACCTAAGACTTTTTCGACTTCAACTTCAACCCAAAGACCTTGACAGTCAAAGCCATTTTGAAATCTTTGCTGAAAACCCTGCATATTCTTATATCGCTGGACAGCATCTTTCATTGTCCTACCCCACGCATGATGTAGCCCCATGGGATTATTAGCTGTTATTGGGCCGTCAATAAACGAAAATCGTTTATTTGAACTCGTATTTTTTTCCAAATATTTTTGAAGTACATTGGTTTCTTCCCACCATCTCAGGTACTTTTCTTCCATCTCAACAACATCATGATTCTGATCAATCGGTGTAAAGCCTTTTTTCTTCGCCATCTTGATATAAGTTACAATTAAAATAAAAAAATCCCCCTATGCAAAATAACTCAATCTTGCATAGAGGGATGTATTTACTAATACACGGTACCACCCTCGTTTCGACAAAAGTTACCTCTTGTCGCTCTGCCCCACTCAATACTGAATGGGATGAACATTTTACGGTTGCCTTCCGTCGAGATCTACTTTTCTTAAGAATTTCTTCTCGCAGCTCCCCTGTGATATCCAAAACGCTTGGCAGGATCAAAGCATTTAAGCTAACTTTGCCATTATACAGTGAATCGAAGATTTTTCAAACTCCTAAGGAAGCCGGCCGGTTGAAAAAAGGAAAGAGTTTATCTCCTTCTCATAAAGGCAGGGACATCAAGAACATCGTCATCACCGTTTGTAGCAGAATTTGTAGACTTCTTTGTAGAAGTTGGCTCAGTATTTTTATCTGTTACAACATCTGTTGTTTTTGCCTCATCTGTAAGCCCGCTATCTTGGCTATAATCAGAAGACAACGGAGTCATTGAAGGTTTAGAAGACTCGTTAACCGGAGAAGTTTTAGAAGAAAGATTCTTTCCAGGAATCAGTGAAGGACGTGGCATTTCTGTGCCCAGTCTTGCTGTATAGACCTGCTTTGACTCATCGAATCCAGTCGCAACGATTGTTATAACTAGATCATCTTTTAGATCTTCATCTATCGAAGCACCGAAAATCACGTTCGCAGAAGGATCGACAGCATCATAGATAAGTTGAGCAGCAGTATCGATTTCTTTCATTGAGAGATCAGGACCGCCTACAACATTAAACAAGACACCAGTTGCTCCTTCAATCGACATATCAAGAAGTGGGCTGTTAGTCGCTTGACGAGCTGCAGATTCGGCTCTATTATCACCACTCGCAGTGCCCATACCCATTAATGAGGTCCCTGCGTCAGTCATAATCGACTTCACATCTGCAAAGTCTACATTAATAAAACCTGTTTTTGTTACTAAACTTGCGATACTCTTAACACCTTCCGCCAAAACTTTGTCAACTTCTTTCATCGCATTCATAAATGAAATCTGCTCATCAATAATGTCTAAAAGTCTTTGATTTGGTACAACAATTAAAGTATCTACCTTGTCCTTCATCTGCTCAAGCCCTTCGAGGGCAACCTCTTCTCTATGTTTTCCTTCAAATTTGAATGGCTTAGTGACAACAGCAACAGTTAAAGCCCCAAGGTTTTTTGCTACACCTGCGATAACCGGAGCTGCACCGGTTCCTGTTCCACCACCCATACCAGCAGTTATAAACACCATGTCAGCACCAGCAAGATGCTCATGAATTTCATCCAGACTTTCTTCTGCCGCCTGTGCACCTAATTCATGATCACCACCCACACCTAAACCTCTTGTGAGTTCAGAACCAACTTGAACAGTTACTGGAGCCAGAGATGTCTTCAAAGCCTGTGCATCAGTATTAAAGGCATAAAACTCCACTCCCTCAATGTTGTAATCAGAGATCATTGTGTTTAAAGTATTGCCACCAGCTCCACCGACACCTATTACTTTTATCTTTGCTATTGGATCTACACTATTGGGAGTTACTAACATATTGGTATCGGATCAAATCTTAAAAACTAAGGCATTAAAGACTTAAGCAGAGAAGTGAGCCTATTTACTAGCCCCCCAAATCCGCTTTGCAGGCTATTACCACTAGAAATTCCGGAACTATCATTTTCGTCATCCATAGCATGTCGAACAAGCCCCTGAACAGCCGAGTAACCTGGGTCAGATATTTCTTCAACCATTCCAGTAAGACCGCTCGGATAACCCACTCTTGATGGTACACCAAAAACTGCTTGTGCTACTTTTGTTATATCACGAAGTTGTGAAGATCCGCCAGTAATTACAACGCCAGCCGGTGTAGCGATATCAAAACCTGCTTTTGAGACAGTATCTCGAACCATTTCAAAAATTTCCTCTAGTCTTGCTTCGACAATCTTCGTAAGCATTTCTTTTGAAACTTCTTCTTTACTTGTAATACCAAGCCCAGACACACTTGCCATTTCACCTTTTGAGGTGGAAGATTTTTCTTCATCAACCTTTCTTAATAAGGCAGGAGTAGAATCATTATCTTTACTTTCTGCAACTTTACCATCAAGAATATTGCTCATGTTTACCTTGACTTTTTCGGCTTCATCTAAAGATAACTGTAGGCCAATAGCCAAATCACTTGTAATATTCAATCCGCCAAGCGGCACGCAACCGCTAAATACAATTGCTCCCTCATGAAATATCGAAATGCTTGTGGTGCCAGCACCTATATCTAGGAGAGCAACACCAAGCTCTTTCTCTGTTTCAGTCAAAACAGAAAGAGTCGAAGCCCAGCCTGTAAATACAATGTCCACAACATTAAGCGCAAGCTGTTCTACACATTTCCTAAGATTTTTCCAAGATGATGTTGAAGCGGTAATAATATGAGTTTCAACTTCTAAACGTTGGCCTGTCATCCCAATTGGGTATTTGATACCATTTTGATTATCTACTACAAATTCACGTGGGATTATATGAATTGGATTCATGTCTTGTGGAAGTGACAGCGTGCGGGCATTTTCTATTGCACGATAAGTGTCTTCCATAGTAATTTCTGCCCCGGAGACAGCTACTACCCCCCTATTGTTTATACTGGTCACCTGTTGGCCGTTAATAGTTACATAAACATCGGAAACTGTCACTCCTGCCATTCTCTCGGCAGCAGTCAAGCTTTCAGAAATAGAGTTTGTCGCTTCGTCAATATTTACGATAACACCTTTTTTTATACCTTGAGAAGGATGAGAGTAAACACCTATTACTGCTGGCTGACTGTCAGATTCATCTGCAGCAGCAATTACAGTAGTTACTTTGCTCGAACCGACATCAATCGCAGTTATAATTCGCTTAGCCATTTGTCCTAAAGAGCAGTTTCACATATTAGGTTCGGTTGTAAGAATACACAATTGTGTAGATCCTTGTCCATTACCAACTTAATATATAAGAATTTCTCGCCGTTCGCAAGAGTACAGCAGTTCTAAGGCTTCATCAAAATAAAAGCCTTTATAAACAAACGTTGAGATAATCCGTGAAACCAATATATGTAGATCCGACCATGAAAAGTATTACTTGCGTCTTAAAACAGGGCGCTCATATCTTAGATCAAGAGAAACAAACTCCATGTCATTTGAAATAATCTGGTCTGCGACAACAACAAACCTTTTAAGCTGAACTTCAAAATCTTGCAAAGACGAGAAAATTATCTTCTGTTCTGTTTTGGTGGTTACAGTATACTCATCTTTATCCCACACGATTTGTGTTGGCTCATACTCGCTGGCTCTAAGTATTCCTATAAGCTGCACGAATTTAGAGATATCATAAAAAGTAGACTCTTTACCTAATTTAAACTCTGCCTTTAAAGATTTAACATATAAGACAGGGAGATCATATTTCTTGACGAAGGCTGAACACGCCTTTTGGATCTTCTCGATCGAAACGTCTTCCGCCAGATCTTTCTTTTCATACTCCAGTGTATACCCGAACTTATCTAAGACAACACAATTAGAGTATGAAGCAATTGATATCGCTTCTTCTCGCCTCGAGATCTTTAGTACAAGCTTTCTGGGAAATGATTTATGTACACTAACTTCTTGGACATACGGGGAAGCATGATATGCAGCGTCCTCAATCTCACTGATAGGCATAAGAAAGATATTTTTGCCAGAAGCCACTTTAAGAACTGAGTCTTCAACTAGTATTGTTTCGTTATCCGATAGTTTTGAATCGCTACGGATAGCTTTTACAGTGACATTATTAATTTGTGTAAAAGAAGACTGAAACAAAGCAAAATAGGCTCCGAACAGAGCGACTACAAATACGGCCAATATGAGAATTCTCCGAAGGAGACTCTTTCTTGAAGTATCTCGATTGTTCTTTCTCCCTAAAAACTTTTCATATATTTTTATCTCATCCATTACAAAGAAGTATATTACTTAACTTTCGGTAATTCATCCCAATTTGTAGTATACCTACTAGAAAGGTGATTTCTCTTCATCTGCCAACTACGTGAAATTCCAGAAGATGCAAGCTTTATAGTACCACTTCCCCAAGTCCGGTTTATTTCATCAACCGTGATAGTCTTAATTTTCTTGCGGGTTTCAGTTATAGGATTAGCCCACAAATTCATCTGAAAGCTGTCTAGCGAATTTATACCAGATAAATAAACCCCTGACTTTTTGTACCTCGCACCCGGAATATAGATTTCTTTCAAACATTCGAGTGCTGCTTTTACAAAATCCTCTGTCTCGGAAGAGGGAGCCGGAAGTCTCTTAGATGTAGCATTTTTATAATAGTAGGCTTTCCTAGTATGTTTCCCTGTTTTAATAAAAACAGAAATCTGAGAAGCAAAAGAGCCTTGTCGACGGAGCTTTTCACAAGCATTGGTTACATGGGTCACCACAGATTCTTCAAGTTCTGTATACTTAAAAACCGGTCTGCCAAAAGACCTTGTACTAGCAATCCCTTTTCTAATATTTGGAGAATCATTTAGCGAAAAACACTCTATACCTCGTAACTCAAGAGATGTCCTGTACCCCATTACATTCGTAAATTCTCTGACTCTTTGAGGATCGAGGTTTTTAAAATCAAGGGCTGATTCGATACCCTCTTCATTAAAACGTCTGGCAAACCCCCAACCAATTCCCCATACATCTTGCAAGGGAACTTTTGCCATAAAAGCATCGGATTTCTCTTCAGATAAAGAGGTCAGGTCTAATACACCATTTAGATCAAGGTCTTTCTTAGCAATCTCATTCGCTAGCTTTGCAAGGGTTTTAGTAGAACCGACTCCGACTGAAACCGGAATTCCGGTCCATTGATAAACTTTATCTCTAAGCATCTTAGCGTATTCGGTATATTTATCGGGTGGCACCGAATCAATAAGAAGAAAAGCCTCATCGACAGAATAAACCTCTACAGATGAACATACCGAGCGAAGAGTATCCATGACTCTTTTAGACATGTCAGAATAAAGAGTATAGTTAGAAGACAACGCCGTGGCTTTTAGCTTTTTGAGTTGAGATTTTACTTTGAAATAGGGTGCTGCCATAGGAATACCTGCTTTTTTGACCTCAGCAGAGCGGGAGACAATGCAGCCGTCATTATTCGAAAGCACAACAACAGGTTTTCGCTGAAGCTGAGGTGCGAACACTCTCTCACATGAGACAAAGAAATTATTACAGTCCACCAGTGCAAAAGCAGTTTTTTCCACAGCTTGAGAGCCTAAATTAAAGAGTGAATTACACTAATTACAACACCCCAGACCTCAATATCATTGGTTTGATCAAGAAAGATTGGTTTATATGCAGGGTTCTCTGGATACAGGCAATACTTACCGCCAGAAAAACGGAGCCTTTTCACAGTAAACTCCCGATCAAGACTTGCGATTACAACATTGCCGTCTTTAGGCTCAAGGGAGCGATCAACAATAAGCAGGTCTCCAGAATGGATCCCGGCATTTATCATTGAATTCCCACAAACCCGAAGAAAATATGTCGCCGCAGGCTTCTTAACTAAATGTTCATGAAGGTTTAATCCCTGCTCAACCATATCTTCTGCGGTATTAGGAAATCCTGCAGAAACAGTAGAAGAAAAAAGAGGAATAGACTGCGAATGTGCAAGAAACCCAGACATAATAATTAAGCAATATATAAAATTAGCTCTTACTAGTGTCAGTGATCTGCTTGGTTCGAGGATTAGAAAGTGCTGTTAAAACTTTCCCTGTAATCATAGCTTCCCCATCAGAGCGAATATATATCGGATGATGCCGCTTATTGGAAGATTCCGGGTAAAGCACAATTCTATCTTTTTCTCTCTTAAAAGACTTTATTGTTGCCGCATTATCGATCACGGCAAGAACAACGTCTCCGTTTTTATACTCTGAATCTTTCGAGACTATTACATAATTGCCGTTACTCAGGGGTATACCATTCAAAAAACGCTTATCCATAGAGTCTCCGCGAAGTTCTAAACCAAAAACTTTTCTTTTTCTATTCAGAAGTTTCTTGTCAACAGTGATCTCACCATAATCACCTTCTTCTGCAATAACCATCGGTAATCCAGCATTGGCAAAACCAACAAGAGGAACCGAAAAGAATTGACCGTTAGACGGAGTATTTAAATATATTCCTCTAGCCTGGCCAGTTCTGGTGATATATCCTTTTCGTTCGAGCGCTTCTAAATGAAAAGTCACGCTTCGCTTTGAAGAGAACCCAAGATCTGAAAGCATTTCTCCCAGAGATGGAGCAAAGCCGTGCTTATCGATACTTTTTTCGATAAGCCTGAGAACTTCTTTCTGTTTTTTGGTAAGAGGATATAATGAAGACATACCTCATATTACACCCCTTATACCCTAAAGTCAATAACTCCACTTGAATGATCTATGGGCAATATTACAAAAGGATAGTCAAGATACGAAGCTCGATTAAGCTGAAAAGCTTAATAAGCCTAACCACTAGAAAGCACTGGGAGTTGTCTCTACGTGTCTTTTCTCAGATCGCTCCAGAAGAAGACAAATCCGATAGCAAACCAGAATGCAGTTAAAAGCCAGTTTCGGTCTTGAATAGCCGTAATAAGTGCGACCCCAAAGAAAAGAAGAAAGACTACAAAGTTAGGCTTTATTTTCATAGCAAGGTATCCTAAACTTATTATCAAACATTCTCTTCTCCAGAAGCTTAAAAGTCAATATCTATCAGGGTAGAGAGATCCCTAGCTGCAAGATGACTTTGACCGATTAGTTTGGGTGAAAGCGTTATTTAAGAAATCTTGCCATACAAAAACCAAACATACCCAATTACCTACGCTTCTCAAACACTTAAAACCCACTCTTTTATTATATCTTTGAATTCAACAAGTGAATCATAATCAACCCACTCATCTTTCATGTGCGTAAGTGAACAATGTGGTTTGCTCATTACACAGGGAATACCGAGCTCGTGAAAGTACCTACCATCTGAGGCTCCATGAGTACGGAAATATTTTACATCATGCGAGGTATTTTTTTCTACTGCATCAACCCATCTGGACAGATAATAGTTTGACTTATCTATATGGTTGGACGAACCAAATACCAGTGTTTCAATAAGAGCGTTGTTTCTAGAAGCAATCTCCGAGACAATATTACTTACCGATTCAAAGGAGATACCTTCCGGAAAACGGATATCTAAGTAAAGTTCACACTTTTCGGGTACTTTATTTGTCGCAGTCCCACCAATAACTTTTCCGATATTCACAGAGGGAATCCAGTTAAAGTCCTGACTTGGTGTACCCCACTTATTATCAAATGATGTCTTGATTTGTCTTGATATATCCATTGATTTCTCAATAGCATTTACACCCAACCATGGTCGGGATCCATGAGCTTCGGTTCCTGAAACAGAGATCTTAATATGCCAAACGGCCTTTTCGTCTGTGCAGACTTCGTATGGAACAAGAGATGTTGTATCCGGAACAAAAGCAACCTTAGATTTAAATCTAATATCATTCAGAAGATATTTTGTACCGTTAAACCCACCAACTTCTTCATCAGTAGTAAGCATCAGACCTACTGATGCGTTCTTCGTATCACTCATCTTAACAAGTTCCTTAAATGCAAACAGCATTGCACTAACAGGTCCTTTCATATCGCTGGCACCCCTTGCATATACTTTTCCATCACGCTCAAGAGGCTTAAACTGCATAGGTGAACCAGGAACAACATCGAGATGTCCAGAAAGAAAGATGTCCGGCGACTTTGAACCGTCAGAAGTTAATACGATTGAGGGCTTTTTATTCTTTTCAAACCGACAAACTTTTAAGCCTAGCTCACATACTTCTTTTTCAACTAAATCAACGGCATTCCGAAGTTGATCAGGCCTTTCTGCTGTAGTCTCATATGATAACAGCTGAATAAGAAAATCTTTCATATCAAGATTCTAGCAGATAATTAAGTATGTCTGCTATATATATGAAGGTAGGGATCCCCCCATCTAGCGGAGACCCTGAGAATAGATAGTTTGGCTACCAGAACCCTCGCCCACACTGTCCGTATCTCCATCGCCAGACTCAACTCCCTCAATTCCCAGCAGGACAGGTAATCTCTCGCGAACCTGGGCAACAAACTGATCAAACAGTTCTGGGGCACCAGGAACAGTTGAATATATATTAAACTGTTGACCCTCAGAGCTAAACTCTGGGTGATCATCTACAAAATCAAGCCACGCACCTCTTATTGGGACAATCACATCTAAAGTAAACTTACTTAAACTAGGATCACTCGGACTTAAGCGCATAGGCAACTTCTGTAGAAGTCTCGAATCTCCCTCTACAAGAGCAGAAAGCATGGCTTGAACAACTGCAATCTGAGCGACTTCGGATGAACTATGTATGGGGTTCTCGGTAATCAGCCTTTGTGTCAGCTCAAGATATGCGATTTGTGTGAAATCAAGAGAAGGTAGTCCCTCAGGGTGGGGAGGAGCCACCTCGGCTTGGCTATAGGCTTCGACTAAGGTTTTTAAATCCGCAAACTTATTATCAGGGACGGTCACTTCCACATTATTTGAGTCCGGATCTATGACTGCATCCTCAGACTTCGCTTCTACTTCAGGCTTACCAAGTAACATCTCTTTAATCAGCTCTTTCATTTTGTCGCTGGCAGTGGGATCATCAGACTCAAAATCCCAGCTATTGATTTGATCTTGAACAGTAGCTCTCCAAACATTAAGGCTCTCCTCATCAAGAAGACTCCTGAATAGATCCATCGTAGCTTGCATTCTTGTATTCATATCACTAAGGGCTGTACCTTCTCTCAACCAAGGATAGGTCTGTATAGCTGTGCTTATTAATTCAAAAGGTGCAGTAGGGTTCAGTGTAAGCAAAGAGATTATCATGTAGTAGTTAAGGTCTCCCTGGATTTCAGGTTGGGTTCTCCTTGCGTATGCATCAACTTGAGATGCTACCCCAGTAGTCTCACGAGCTTGCTGCCAATTATTAAAGATCATCTCAGAAGCGGCATGTGCATCCAAAGAACAGTGATTAAAAAAATAGGCCGCAACAGTCTGTCTAATAATTCGGCCGTCGCTTTGTCTTATTGTATTGAGTTCGGTTGGGTTAAAGACCCCATATTCATCAAACAAATCAGCCGCCAAATAAGTTTGCGATTCACTCATTTTTTCAGTGATCGCTATGGGCAAGACAAGATAAGTAGGATCGGTAGGGAGTATATCAGGATGATTTCTTGCGACAATAGCATTAAACAACCTCTGATCTCCAGTTGCGGGGACTTGAGAACCCTCAGGACTTCCTCCTAAGCTTAAATTGAGACTCAATTGACTCATTATTATTGCTGATAAAATACTTACCCCAAGATACCCAGAAAGACCTTATTAGTCAACTGATTCTATTCTTAAAACTGCATTTATTCTTTCTATGGATTTGCTAATATTTCTTCTCCCTTGCCCTACTGGATAATATGTCGGGTAGATCTTATGAGAATATTGCTTAGTTGAAAGAATCTCGTCAGATTCTCCGGTATAATTAGACACTGAAATATTACGCCCAAGCAAGACTGAGCTTACCTGGTTTCCAAACGCAAAAGTAGCTTCAGGCTGAATTTCGTCAAGTTCTTGGAGCATCAAGTCCCGATAGTCTTTATATACGTCGTTCTTAACATGTCGTGCGTCTTCTTGGGTACACTTGGCAATGTTAGTTATATAGATTGATTCTTTAGCTACTTCGCTGTATAGGTCATAAGCGAAATCTGGAGTCCATTCATCTGGCTTTATCTTTTCAATTTTCTGAACTATCTCATAATTAGTAAAAATTCCCAGTTGATAGAACATTTTCCAGATATTTTTGGTACCTACCCATGGCGCACGGATCCCGTCCCAGTCCTGAGATGCAGAAACATTTCTTGCGGTTGGGTTCATAAACACAAGACAGATTTTTGGTTTTTGGATTTCGCCGGCACCATATATGGCGTTATAGCGGCTTGCACCATGCTGACTCTGAAGAATATCGAAATCGCTAAACAAAGAGGTCAGTTGAAGTGAATCAAGGTTGTACGACATTTTGAAGAATTAAGGTTAAACTACCATTCCCTTTTACCGGTAGGACCGTAGAACACGCCATTCTCGAAGCCATGCGCTACCAGGTTCCAGATTTCTTCTGCTGGGTGTGACGGCTCTCGAGGAGCACTTTTACCGCCCATATCAGTTTTGACCCATCCTGGTTCATATGAACACACCTCGATATCCTTTGATTTTAGATTCGCAGCAAGAGTTCTAGAATACATATTTAATGCTGCTTTAGAGATCCTATAAGATGGCATCCAGCCATCCATAATATCTTCGCTAAATGCACCCATACCAGATGAGATATTTATTATTCTTCCTTCCGGTTTTATATTCCCGATTAGCCTATTAGTCAGATCCGCAAGCCCGATCAGGTTTACTTCGAGAACTTTTCGGAGTATTTTGGGGTCAAGAAGCTTTTCACTAAACCCCCCAGATATCCCAGCATTATTAACTAGCACATCAAGTGGCATAGAGTGCACTTGCGAAACAAATGCCTTGATACTTTCAGAATTAGATAAATCCAGTTGATAGTTTTGAAGATTTTGATTCTTATAATCAAGTTTTCCCGATGTGGAGGTCGTTAAAACTCTCCAATTATTTTCGAGAAATTTGAGACACGTAGCCTTGCCTATTCCCCTGCTTCCACCTGTGATTAATATAGTCTTCATAGCTAGTTAATTAAACCACGCCCGATAACCCACTGCAAGACGAAATTTTTTAACTTTTATATAGGACGATCTAAAGGGGGAGTAATGCTCGGTCCCGCAATCACATCACCATCCGGGTTGTAACGGGTTGTTTCATAAACTATTGTTCCCTCTGTACCATTTTGTCGGCCGATCTGGACTGCTACAGTTACAGCATGGGAACCGTCTGGATATCCATAAATCCAACCAATTGGAACTTCGGCCCCATCTGGGCTA
Organism: Candidatus Nomurabacteria bacterium; assembly: GCA_020632375.1. GTDB lineage: Bacteria > Patescibacteriota > Dojkabacteria > SC72 > JAHDCA01 > JACKFR01. The sequence continues at coordinate 133,437 of JACKFR010000001.1, read as the reverse complement.
TTTGCTAAAATTGGTTCAACTGTAATCCCTTCTGCCTTAAGACGGCTAGTTAAAGAAAAAGTGTGACCATCTTCTAATGCTGTCTTGTACGGTGGCATAAGAATATATTATAAGTTTATATATCGGGATTATACTATTAAGATTCGATAAAGTCTAAAGAAAGGATATATATGCTTGAGCTGCAATTGATTTCTCCAAAAATCTGAGGTACAAGTTTATTGAGGATAATTTGAGTATAAAGATTTATGAGTGCTTTTAACGGAACTCCTAGTGTCGTGACCATGTCAGGTCAAGGCGAGGTTACCCAAGCTGAGGTTGTAAAGAATGGTAGAGAAAGCATGACAAGCTATATGTATAACCTCCCGCAAAAAGTAGCGTCTGCAAAACAAGCGCTAGAGGATTATGACCGAGAGAACCCAAACCCTCAAGACACAGTAGAAAGAGATTCCCTTCAGAGTAAGCTTGACTCACTACAAGCAGTTAAATTTACCTCCAGTCAAGGTGACAATCAAATAGGCGTATTTGCGATAGCAGATGAAGATGGTCATGGTGCAGAGATTGTGATGCTTGTGGGAACTGATAAGACGAACCCCAAGGACACCGACGTAAGGATAATCGGAGCCGTATTCCGAGAAAAACCTGATGATGTTATTTATTTTGTCGATGAAGAAGGCAGAGTTTTGAAATGTGACAAACGTGGGTTTTATTCTACTGCTGTCGGCATACTCCGTGACCAGGTAGAAAATCCTACGGGTATCGCTAATTTATTACAGGCTTATGATAACTTAATGAGACCTAGTGATGTATGGACAACAAATGAAAGTAGATTTGTGAACCAAGTTACAGAAGGTGATTATTATGCGGTGGCGCAGGCCCTTTACGCAGTGTCATTAAGGTTCTTCCATGCAGATGTACCAGATCTTATAAAGGAACCTCTGACAAAGCTATATTTGAAGCAGCCAAAACCAGAAGGTGCAAAGACTTTTGATGTATAGAGGATATTTTTAGATACAGAAATCGAAAGTATGAAAAAATCCTTTCAAGTATGTGAAACTATCTAGTAATGTCGAAAAAGCCCGTTCTTTGAGGGTTGTACTGCAAGAACGGCCAATAAGACTTTTCGATATTGCCCTGAGTTTCCCAAAGATAAACTGTTCCACGAGTTGTAGGAACCACGATATCAAACTTTTCGTTTCCTGTGACATCACCTAGGGCTATTGTAGTAGTTATTGGTTCATCTACGGTTTTAACTAACTCCTGATTTATCTCTCCAGACTTGTCATATACCACAATTTGGCCATATGACAGATCATTAAGCCAATATTTCCCAGTAGAGAGCAATATTTCAGGAGTATTATCATTCGTAATATCGGCAACTACAGGAGATGACACCTCAGGTGGATAGTATGAAACTTCTCCACGCCAAATCAAATTCCCCGTATTTCTTATTGCAAAAACAGTTCCGTGTTGTGGGAATAAGACCCCGTTTGAAACTGATGCTGAAAGAAGAACCTCTGTTGATCCATCACCATTGATATCTGCCAAAGCGAAACCACGTGGCACAAAAGATGAAATAGCCGCCGGTATAACGAGAGGCCAATCTTCATTAAGTATCTTACCATCGATATTAAATGCTGTAACGAAGAAACCCTTAAATGGCGTTATTAAACCAGTCTCGATAATATCTAACTTTCCATCATTATTTAAATCGGTAATCACCGGAGAAACAGTAATTGATCTATTTTCATATACTCGTGGCCAGCCTGCTACTGCAGTTCCATCGTGGTTATATATAAAAACCCTGCTGTTATAATCGACACCTTGCATGTCATTAATCACAATCTCCATGAATCCATCATTATCAAGATCTGCAACGGCTGGTGATTGATCGAGTGCCGCTCTTGAGTCTTGAAAATCAGTAATAGGCCATCCTGGAAAATAAGACCCATCCGGTTCAAATACATGAAAAGTTCTGGAGAGATGAACAATGATTATCTCTTGTATCCCATCGTTATTTAGATCGACAATAACAGGTGTTGGAATACGCCACGTTACTAAACTGGCTGGACTTCGAAGATCTATAGGCCAGTGAGGAAGCGGCTGACCTAAGTGATCATAACCATATGCATAGTCAGTTCCTTGAAAAAAGATCTCAAGATTGCCGTCCCCATTTATATCTGCGACAGCTGGACTACCTAAGCCTATGTAATTGTATAACTTATATGGGACTTGAACCGGCCAACCCGACTTATCTTCACCATTTGAATCTACAACATAGATTCTTCCATCATCTGGAGTAGAGCTGAAAATAACTTCATTCTTACCATCGTTATCAATATCTACAATAAGAGGCGAAGAGGCAAGGGAAAACGAAGGGTTAAGTTCTGGGGTATGGTATGGCCAACCAAGATTATCTTCAGTTGAGACATCGAAAAGCCCATTAGCAAAGTGAGTTTTAAGAGTCGACGAAGGATAAAAAAGATCTGATTTATATGATGAATTAGCTAAAACAGGGTCAAATAATTTCACTGGGAATAAAAAAACTAGACAAAACAATAGTCCAAGCAGAAAGATTTTGGTACTGGTTCTCAATATCCTATCCAATTTTGATTCAAATGAACTCATTCATCAAGAAAATTAAGCTAAATTTTATGAATCTTAACAAGATCTTAACTTTATATCAATAATCATATTTTCAAAGGGGGGTATGAAGAAATCTGGTTCAGTATGGCTTCTTAAAATCCATTTCATAAAAATTAATAACCGAGTCAATTAAGACCTGCATAACAAAGCAGAATCACAATCCTATTTTTGGTGTGTATTTTCTCTTTTGAGCGTTATATGGTGGATCAATCAGGCCGAGGGTTTGAGAAGATCTCTTTGTGTTATTATAAAACATGAATCATCTCGAAAAGCTCGGAAAGCTTGAAACAAAAGCAGGAGAAGAAATAGCGTTAGACCAGGATCTAATTATACTCACAGTAATTGCAAGCATGCTTGCAGTACTCGGGATCAAGATGGACAGCGATTATATACTTATCGGTGCAATGCTTGTTTCACCTTTATTCGATCCCATTATTTCATCAGCGATCTTTTTAATATCTAAAAATAAAGAGAAGTTTTATAAATCTTTGAAATCGCTTGTTATAATCGTCTTGATTGGGATCCTTTCCAGTATTGCAATGTGGACTTTCTTATCTTTCCTCGATCATACGGCTACGCAAGCATATGTTTTGCAATCATTTACTGTCTTTGACATCGGACTGGTAGCATTTCTCACAGGAATTGTAGGAACTCTGCTATGGATTTGGCCACATAGATCAAATACAAGTGCAGGAATAGCAATTGCAATTTCACTCGTACCCCCTATTGCCAATATAGCAGCGGGAGTTGTCTCCGTTAACCTTAATGATGCGATTAAGTATAGTGCTTCATTGGGCTTGAATATCGTTGGAATCTACCTCGGTGCTCTTTTAGTACTTGAGATATATGTAAAACGCAGGTATGTGAGGAAGCTTTAGAGTGGCAAGTCCCCAGACTCATTCAATAACAGTATAAACTTCAAAACAATGCGTGGAAGACCCTTTGTAGAGGATTAAAACTGGAGCGGGGAACGGGGTTCGAACCCGCGACCTACACATTGGCAATGTGTTGTTCTAGCCAGCTGAACTACCCCCGCGTGCCGCTAACCTATAACTCGAAGCAGAACAATTTATATATCGCCCTTTTTCGCTCTATAGGTTAGCGGGAAGTGCCGAGACCCAGGATCGAACTGGGGACCCCTTGTTCTTCAGACAAGTGCTCTACCAGCTGAGCTATCTCGGCACACCATTGTTTTTGCTGCCACAATCATACCAAAACGGCAGTTTTCAAACAAGCAATATTGTTTATCTACCAAGTGACAAAATTTCTCGTTGCCACATAGGCTCAAGTCCAGCCCAAATACTATTCCAAGATTTATCCTCAACGAAAGCAAGTCCTCCGGAGGAAAGTTTTGCTCGAAGGGCTTCGTCACTTAAAAGTCGAACAATTGCGTCGGCAACAGCGTTTGGGTTAGGATCAGCAAGTAATACATTCTCCACATGTGTAAAAACATTCTCTGTATTTTCGCCTTTGAGTTCAATTACAGGTAAACCCGAAGCCATCATTTCTGTCGGAGTCAAGCCATAATTTGTCAATGAGAAACTTAAGCCTATTTCTGCATTTGCAAAAATATCTGCCATTTCATCATATTTGATTACGCCCTTGTTTTCGAAAGGAAAGTCATAGCCCGAAAGGTTATCATTGGCACCATATAATATAGCTTTCATATCTGGGACCTTTTGAGCGGCTATCTCAAGCGCAAGCATCCCAAGTTCTACAGCCCGCCTTTCAGATTGGTATCTGGCATAAAAGACGACCGTTCCTTTTTCACGCGCCAGATTACGATTGAAATATACTTCGGGATCGTAACCTAAATAAAAGTTGTCAGTTTCGAGATTGTATTTCTTCATCTGCTGCGCCAACCAGGGACTTGCACAGATAGCGTGCATGCCTAATCGATAGGTATTTTCAGCAAGAATATAATTGTAGCCCATCGGAAAAAATATTGGCTCAAGATCCTGTACAAAGTAAAAACGTTTAATGCAATTATTTATGAGCGCAGCATAATATGCGGTATTGTATCGGGTTGCTATAACAAAATCCGTATCGTCAATTACTGCTCGACCATTTACAAGCTCTTCTTCTTTAAGGAATCGTACATCAAGATCTTGGATCGGGAAAAATTGTTCATATATCATTTGGGCTGCTTCTTTTTCACTAGAAAAATTGTGACCATCAGTTATATAAAGCACATTTTTATAACCCCTCTCTGACAGGAATTTAATAAATCTAAAAATTGTCTGATGGCCACCTGAACCAATATGAAACGGGGATAAGATCCAGGAAAGATGTATTGAATCTGGGCTTAATCTGCTTTTTCGATCACCATATAGATAGTTTTTTCTAAAGTCTATTTTTTTCAGGAGAAAATCGACATTGTCATAGCGCATTTTGGGATTGAGGCGGTTCTCTTTTCGCATTGATGGCACTGTAAGCCAGTTTTTAACTATATGAAGAGTTTTTTTAAAACCGTAATTCTTAAAGGACCAGAGCGTTTTTTTAATTAAGTATTGCAATTTATTCATGAATCTATGGATTAATTTATTATGTAACAACTTTTCTGCGAGCAGCCTGTTCCGAAAATACTTTTTGCATGTATTCAGGCAAAGCTTTATAGTTTAAGCCGAAATACATTGCAGTCTTTATTGTCAGTTGCCGAAAAGGCGAGGTCGCAATACCAGCTACTTTTTGCCAAATCGCTAATCTTTCTGAAAAAAGAATATATCTTAAATCCGCTCCATATCCAATAAGTGACTGGGTAAAAATATGATAGGGTCTAAACTTATGTTGATAGCCCCCCGACTCTTTTATCGCTTTCCATTCGTCAAAAGTCTTTTTAAATGTAAATTTAAGATTAAAATCGTGAGAATGGTAGACCACGGCATCTGGGACATATCCTACAAAGTAGCCATCTTTAATTGCATCTTTCACAAACTGACGATCTTCTGCAAAGTCTATCTCTGCGAAGCGGATTTTTTTAATAACTTCTCTTCGATAAGCGGCATTCACATTTGAAAAAGCAAGAAACTTATCCCAATTTTTAATCTCTGATGGATTGTTGTAGTAAATCACCCCATTCTTGCTGACTGCCGACGCAAGGCTTTCAACATTCTTGCGGTATTGTTCAAATGTCTTGTCGATATAGCGCATGCTAATCGGGTGAGCATTTAAATTAGCAATATGGCGGCCAAAAACTGCCCCGATTTTAGGATCAACCTCAAACGCATCATCAAGCCTTTTAAGCCAGGAATTATTTAAAGGTAAAGCATCTTGAACAGTAAAAACCAAGATTTCGCTATTCGAGTGATCAACCATAAAGTTTCTTGTGTGGCCGTGGCTAAATTCAATATTTGGAATTTCAATCAGTGACACCTTAATGCGACTTTGTTTTTGCCATTTTTTAATTATCCCTACTGATCTGTCTTTTGAGCCGGAATCGACAATAAGAATATCGTATTCAAAGCCAGTTGTTTGACCCAGAATTGCCTCAAACCATTTATCTAGGTTTGCTTCTCCATTAAAAACCGGCAGGCAGATCGTACACTTAGACATTTAATCTTCTTGTAAATTTTGTTGTATAAGTTTACCAAACTTTTCACGGAAAATACTCTCATCAAAATGTTTAACAGAATCAAACATTGTTTTTCTATCCCATCTACGTTCTGTAAATCCTTTTAGAACAGTATCTAACTCTTGTGGTTTCAGGGTATTGCACAAAATCCCGTTGACCTCGTTGATGACAATCTCATGTGCACCTCCTGCCTTGTAGGCAAATACCGGCAACCCTGCTGCAATTGCCTCAACAGCTGCAATTCCAAAATCTTCAACTCCAAGAAAAAGAAGCCCTTTTGCATGTCTTAGAAGTTCGATCTTTTCTTCTTCGCTTACCCATCCAAGAAATTCAATATTCTTATTACCTCTGGCAAGCTTTTTACACCGTTTGTAAAGCGCCCCAATACCAGTTACCCTTAGTTTAATATTATTCCTTAGTGCTAATTTAACAATATCTACCCCTCCTTTGTTCTCCTCAAAAGGCGAAAGTGCAAGAAAATAGTTTCCCGCAGATTCTTTCTTTAGACTCATAAATTTAGATAAATTCACCGGTGGATAGATCACTTGATCCGCAATTCGGTCATAATATTTACTTATTCTTTGACTTACAAAGTCTGAAATTGTTACTAAATAATCTATTCTACTGTTAGCGAAAACATCCCAGATTCTTAACTTTGTTAGTAAAGGTAAAAGGATAATTTTTCGTAGAACAGAGTATCTTTCTAAGTAAAGATCTTTTTGATCCCATAAATACCTCATCGGACTGTACATGTAGCAAAGATGTTTTGTGGGATAATTTGTAACTACGCCTTTCGCTACATCAGAACTGGAAGATATAACAAGGTCATACCCGCTAAGGTCTAGGCTTTCTGCAGCAACCGGCCATAAGAAAAATAGAACCTTGTTCAGTTTTTTTATAAATGGAATCTTTTGAAGAAATGAGAAATATACTTTTCGGTCAGGAAAGGTAGACAGGATTTTTTTCTTACTACCAAATAGAAAATATATATCGGCGTCAGGCACAAGATCTGCCATTACTTCAAGCACTCTCTCTGCTCCACCTCTTTTAAGATAGCTCTTATGAACTATTGCAACCTTTGGATTAGTCATATTCAACGACAGTTCGTTGCCTTGATCTGATAGCGTTTCGTGAAGCATTGTATAGGATTGAACTTCCTGCATATATTAGGACTCCACCAACGATTATCCCAAGCCCAATATAAATATTTTTTTCATCAAAGACTCCAGTGTTGGGAGTACTTACATCAGATTTACCGGTACTTCCGGTCGTTGTGGTACCCGTTGTCGAACCAGTTGAAGTGCCATTTGTGTCTTGAATTGTAAAAGAAGCTGAGTCTGGCTTACTGTCTAAGACATTTTGTGGGGGACTTCCATCTGCCATTATGACTGTCTTAAATGGCGCATCTGAGCCTGTATATTCCCAATTGAAACTGACAGCTCCGTCACGAATTGCTTTAAATGTTACTCTTGCAAAAACATCAGGATTTCCTGAAGTCGAATATAAAGAATCTGTGCCCGACTGAGTAAAACCGCTCAGCATTAATACACCATTTGTATTGTCTGTAGACTGCTCATCATCGGGATACTGGCTAAAAAGTGTGTTTTGACGTTCTGCTTTAACAATTTCAACTAAAGTTGGATCAAAAGTAACAACCGCCCTAGCTTTGGTAACTTTAAGTCCTCCGGTATCGATAAGAATATCTAAAATAAACTGGTCACCTTCAAGAACATATCCCCCATCAGGATTAAAAGTGAATTCGGCAGCATTCACAGCATCAACGCAAACCGTACCCAATAAGAAAAAGACCCCCATTGATAGAAATAATTTTGCAGCTCTCTTGATCATGATAGAAGATTCTAACACTTTTAATAATTACGAACTACAACTATACTAATGCAATGGAAAACAAATTTGAAGGGAAAACTGCAGTAATAATTGTCACTTTTAACGCTTTAGAGAAAACAAAAGAGACTCTTAGCATTCTGGCGTGGGCTAGAAAAGAGCCGAATATTAGGATTTTTCTAGCTGATAATAACTCCCAAGAGGATTTAATCGGTTATGTTCGCAAGAATTTTTCTTGGATCTATTCTTATCAGATAGGAAACAATTTGGGGTTTGCGGGTGGGATGAATCTTGCACTCGAGAAAATCAGAGAAGAAAAATTTGATTTTGAATATCTGATGATCGTAAATCCAGATTTAAAGATTGACCGAGAAAGTACAATGAGATTAGTAGAAAGTCTGAAAGATAGCGGTGAACAGGTAGGAATTATCGGCCCAAAAGTTATTTCAAATGAAGGAATACCTGAAAATACCGTTCTTAAAGATATCGGACTCTTAGGTTTTATGTATAAAGTTATCATCCAGCAGATAAACAAGACGACTACCAGCCCAGGATTCGTTCATCCGTTACCGAAAGTTATTACAGAAGTTGACGGTCTGTCTGGGGCATGTCTGCTTTTCAAAAAAAAGCTTATCGATGAATTAGGTTTCTTTGACAATGATTACTTTATGTATCAAGAAGACCGAGATTTCTGTATAAAGGCACGCAAAGCCGGATGGAAGATCTTGTTTAATCCTGAAGTTGAAGTCAAACACTATAGAGGTAGCTCATCAGAAACCAGGACAAATTCCTATTTGTGGCTTAAAGAGCAAACATATGTTTCTATGCTTATCTTTTTCAGAAAAAATAAAGGGAAATTTCAAGCCCATATTTTAAAATACTTTTGGATTGCACTCTTGTGGGTCAGGGTCATCCGCAATAATGACAAAGAATGGGCGGGCAATCTTCTGGCCAGGGTTAAAAATACTAAGATTTAATTAATTTTTATGAATTACTTCTCAACAGCAATACTTTCAATAATTCAGGGTTTAACAGAGTTACTTCCAATATCAAGCTCGGGTCATTTGCTTTTAGCCAGTGAGTTAATAAATTTAAAGCCAAGCCTTCCTCTCTTAACACTGCTCCATTTTCCAAGTGCAGTTGCAATTCTAATCTTTTATCGGGGCGAATTAATTAAAACAGTACAAAATCTAAAGCTTGTCGATTTAGGCAAATTCATAATAGCGATAATTCCTGCGGGAATCGTGGGAGTTCTTGCCGGAGACTTTATTGAAGAAGTCTTTCACATGCCACAATTTATAGCGTTTTCGCTGGTGCTCTGGGGGATTTTAATGATCTTCACAGAACAAAAGATTAAAACGAGAAAGAAAAAACAAAATAGTATTCCAATTGTTAAAAAAGTAAGTTGGAAACAGGCTCTTTTTATCGGAACAATGCAGATACTCGCATTAGTTCCTGGAACTTCTCGCTCAGGGATAACAACATTGGCAGGAGTTTGGACTGGCTTAGAAAAGGGTATCGCTCTTGACTTTTCCTTTATAATTGGGCTTCCACTTCTGCTAGGAGCTTTTGGGTTTGAATTCGTAAAAAGTGGCCTCGATATGGACAAGAATCAAGCAGTCTTGCTGATGGTACTTACGTTTATTGTAAGCTATTGTGCTCTTTTTCTTTTAAACAAAATGAAAAGGATGAACTTTCTGACAATTTTCGGAATATACAGAATTATTTTATCAATAGGAATAATTTCAGTTTTACTTTTTTAGCTTTTCAGCCATGAGAACCGAAAGCCCTTGATCGACTTGGGTGACGGCCACTTCTTTATAGAGCTCTTGCAGGAACTTTAAGAGTCGGTGACTCTGTCTTTTATTTAGTGAGTGAAATTCAACTATAATATTCTGAACCTGCTTGAGAGCTTTCTCCGAAGAAGTTAGTACTGCTGTTTCTGCACCTTCTATATCAACTTTCATTAAATCTATACCTCTATCTCCGACCAAGTCATTCAAAGTGACAGTATCGACCGCTATCTCACGAGTTTTCTGTCGACCAGTCCACATCCCGTTATAAAAGCCTGCGGTAGAATTCCAGCCTCTTTCTGTCCCGTCGATGAAAAACCCCTTTTTCCCCGTAGTTTTCCAGACGGCCTTATTGATAAGAATTACATCGGCAAGATTGTTTATCTCAATATTTTCTCGCAGAATATCAAATGCTGTGGGATTAGGTTCTACTGCAATTACCGTAGATAGAGGAAATCTCGATTTGAAATAGAAAACCGAAAGACCTATGTATGCTCCGATATCTAGGATTACTGGCTTGGAAACTTCTAGATCAACAGAATAGATCTCTTCATCAAAAATTTCTTTTTTAAGACCTGTAAATTCTTCACGATCAAAATATTTAACCGAATAACGACCAATTTTTGCTTGATTCACTTAGAACTTGTTCAAGATTATAGATTTAATTATACCTCAGCCCGGAATGATATACTTACAGTATGGATGTAAGAATAGACAAAACTTGGAAACCGTATTTGACAGAAGAGTTCAAAAAGCCTTACTTCAAGGAGCTGGTCGGTTTTGTAAAAAGAGAATATAAAAGCCAAACAGTGTACCCCCCGCCGAAGGAAATCTTTAGAGCTTTTGAATTCGCACCATTTGAAGAGGTTAAAGTCGTAATAATAGGACAAGACCCTTACCACGGTATCGGTCAGGCAAATGGTCTCTGCTTTTCTGTAGCAGATGGAGTCGCGATGCCTCCTTCACTAAAAAATATATTTAAAGAGGTTGAAGACGATCTTGGTAAAAAATCTCCAGAATCAGGAAATCTTGAAAGATGGGCAAGACAGGGAGTTCTGCTACTTAATGCGACATTAACCGTAAGAGCAAAAAGTCCAGGATCACATCAAAATAAAGGTTGGGAAGAATTTACCGATGCTGTCATTAAAGTACTATCAGAAAAAAGAGATGGGCTTGTATTTATGTTGTGGGGAGCTTACGCACAGAAAAAGGGCTCCATGATAGATGAAGAGAAGCACTATATACTACGTTCAGCTCACCCATCGCCATTTTCAGCACATAACGGTTTTTTTGGCAGTAGTCACTTCAGTAAAGCTAATAAGTTTCTTATCCTAAATGATAAAGAACCAATTGACTGGTAGTCTTGACTATGCTGGAACGTTCCAGACTTGGCCTGGTTCCATGATAATCACTTTAGTTGCGGGTGCGACATTCTTGACACGAGATCTAAAATCTTCCGGATCTTGTGAAATTTTAGGAAAAGTATTGTAATGAATCGGAATGACCCAAGTAGGATTTATATCTCGGACAGCATAAGATGCCTCAACAGGGCTCATTGTATATGTACCGCCTATTGGAACCATCAAAATGTCAATATCGTAGATTTCAGATAGCACATCAAGTCCAGTGAAATAACCTGTATCCCCCATATGATAAATCGTAAACTTTTCAGTTTTAATAATAAACCCAACAGGCAGTCCGGTATCGCTGCTATGTTCGGCATGAACCAATGCAACCTTAATACCACCTACTTCAAATAACGAACCTATATTTGCTGAAACAGCGTTCGAGAGGCCTTCTGAAGATGCTTTTCTTGCTATTTCGTAATTTGAGAGAAAAAAGCTTTTATCTCTCTTCGCTAACTCCAAACCAGTCGGAAGATCATGATCACTATGATCGTGTGTTATAAAAATGTAGTTTGTTTTAGGAACATTTTTAACTTTAACTGGATAAACAGGATTTTCTGACCAAAGATCTATTGTTAATACTTCTCCGTTATCGAGAGTAATAATAAATCCAGATTGAGCTATAAACTGAATCTCCATTTAGTTACTTAAATAAATTAATTAAAGGACTTTCAAAAGATCCAAGCCAGACATTGACTCTGGCTTATCAATACCAAGAATAGCCAAGATTGTAGGTGCAACATCTGCAAGCATTCCAGTAACGGGAGCCTCTCTTCCAGTTCCGATTTTGCAAATAGAATCATTTTTCTTTAGTCGGATCTGATCTAAACTTTCGACGATGATAAATGGAACAGGATTTCCTGTATGGTAGGTATTCACTTCACCTGTATCCCGATCAATCATTGTCTCGCAATTTCCGTGATCTGCGGTAATAATCGCACACCCGCCCTGGTTTAAGGTTTCTGTAACGACTCTTTCGACACAATTATCTACGAATTCATTCGCTTGTATAGTCGATTTTAAATCTCCGGTATGACCTAACATATCTGGATTCGCGTAATTAATAATTGCAAAAGAGTATTTAAATTGATGGTTTTTCTTAAGTCTGTCAACCAGCTCATCTGTCGTTTCTTGTGCACTCATTTTAGGGGTATCAGCATAATTGGGGACATTAGGCGAGGGCACATTAAAAAAGTCTTCTCCTGGATGGGGATCTTCAATACCACCATTTAAAAAATACGTTACATGCATATACTTCTCTGTCTCGCTAATATGGAATTGGTTTAACTCTTTTGCAGAAATTATTCGAGCGAGTGATTCTTCAATTTTCTTTGGCGGGAAAATTACTTTGGTCGGGAGGCCATCTTCATAACCAGTCATTGTTACAAAGTAAAGATTCTTTACATTTTGATCAGTATGGAAATATGAGAAATTCTTGAGGACAAATGATTTTGTAATCTGACGTGCTCTGTCTTCACGAAAATTATAAAAAAGAACTACATCATCTTCTCTAATAGGCCCGATTAGCTCACCTTCTCTATCACTTACTGCGACTGGATAGAAAGTCTCGTCATTCAATCCGGCATCATAAGCATCTTGCACGGCTTTCAATGGGTCACTTATTACTTTATCGGTATTGCCAACCATTGCATTATACGCAACTTCAGTCCTATCCCACTTTCTGTCACGATCCATCGCATACCATCTCCCTGAAATCGACGCAATTCTTCCAATACCAAGCTCTGTGATCTTATTCAAAAGCTCTTCAACAAAAGACTTGCCTAAATTGTAATTGGTATCTCTACCGTCAAGGAAGATATGAATCATTGGGCTAATCTCTTCTTTTTTGCAGATTTCCATAAGTGCAAAAAGGTGATTGATGTGTCCGTGTACACCACCGTTACTTAAAATTCCCATTAGATGCAGATCTGTTCCGCGCTTTTTAACCTCTTCAAAAGTTTTTCGCAAAACGGGGTTTTTATCAAAACGACCTGATTTAATAGCATCATTAATTCTTGGCAAGCTCTGATACACTACTTGACCTGAACCCATATTCAAATGGCCTACTTCAGAATTGCCAAACTCTCCTTCGGGTAAACCAACATGCGTTCCGGAAGCATAAAGAAGCGTAGAATGCCCTTTGCTCCAGATAGTATCTAAAAAAGGTGTCTTGGCCTGGACTATAGAATTACCCAATGGATCAGGGTAGATTCCGAAGCCATCGAGCACGATTAAAGTTACTAGATCCTTGCGTATCTTTAAAGGTTCGGATTCTTTAAAAAGACCAATTTTGAAGAGAGAAAAGATTTTATTGAACATTATGAATGATATAATAACTCATTATGGAAGAGGTTACCAAAAAAGACTTAGAACAACTTAAAAACGACATCTCAGCAACAATAGAAAGTCTATCACTCAAAGAGAAGGCCTCAAAACTAGCTGAGCTCAAGACACAATCTCTTGCTTCGGATTTTTGGGAAGATCAAAAAAGAGCTACAGCTATTACTTCTGAAATAAACTCAATACAAAATGAAATCAACGAGTCTGAACAACTCCAAAAAGACATTGAAACTTTGCTTGAGCTTTTTGACATGGTCGGAGGAAAAGATGAAGATTTTCTAACAGAACTTCAGAAGCTTTATGAACGGTTTGATAAATTTCAAACTCTGAAATTTCTGTCTGGCAAGTATGACAAGAATGGAGCTTACTTGTCTATTCACGCTGGACAAGGCGGAGATGAAGCGAATGACTGGGCTGAAATGCTTATGAGAATGTATACCAGATATTGCGAGAGAAAAGGCTGGCACTATTCTGTACAACATATGGTATCTGGAGGGGAAGCAGGAATTTCTTCTGTTACTATAAAAATCGATGGCATGTATGTGTTTGGACTTCTCAAAAAGGAAACAGGTGTTCATAGACTAATTAGGCTCTCTCCATTTAATGCTCAAAATTTAAGACAAACTTCATTCGCGGGAGTAGAAGTAATTCCAGTTATAGACAAAGAAAGTGACGAGATTGTAATCCCAGATTCTGATATAGAATTTAAAGCTGTTAAGTCTGGTGGAGCAGGTGGGCAACATGTGAACAAGACTTCATCAGCAGTACAGATTACTCATACTCCTTCGGGGATTACAATTCATAATTCAGAAAGTCGCAGCCAAGCTCAAAACAGAAAAAATGCGATGGATATTCTTAAGGCAAAATTATGGCAGATTGAAGAAGAAAAGAAAGAGGCAGAATTGACTAGGATAAAGGGGAAACACAAAGTAGCAGCATGGGGCAATCAGATCAGAAATTATGTCCTTCATCCTTATAAAATGGTGAAAGATCTTAGAACAAAAGTTGAGGTTAATAACCCTGATGCAGTCCTTGATGGAGATCTTGATATCTTTATAGACGCAGAAGTCCGGCTATAAACGGCATAGAATTGCTACTGTCGGTCGGATCGGGTAATATAACAACAGTCATAAATAACTAACCTGCCTGGAAATTATGCCAACCGAATCAATAATTAGTTTCGATAGAGTCAGCAAAAAATATAAAGGTGAAATTATCGCTCTTGATGACGTTTCATTTAGTGTTAATTCGGGCGAATTTTTCTTTGTTGTGGGTCCTTCTGGAGCAGGTAAAAGTACTCTAATTAGACTCCTTATCCGTCAAGAATTTCCTACTCTAGGAAAAATTGTTTTTGAAGAAATCGATGTTACAAAAATCCCTAGACAGATGCTAGCAATCTACAGACAGCAACTAGGGGTTGTGTTTCAAGACCTAAAGCTAATCCCGTCTAAAACTGTTCGAGAAAATATAGAATTCGCACTAGATATAATCGGCAAAAAGAAACATGAAAAAAAAGAAACAGCCGACTACTTGCTTGAAGTTGTTGGTCTTTCAGAGCGAAGCGATCTTTTTCCAGAGCAGCTCTCAGGAGGTGAAAAACAGCGAACAGCTATAGCAAGAGCTCTCGCAAATGATCCAAAAGTTTTCATTGCTGATGAGCCAACTGGGAATCTAGACCAAGATACTGCGGCAGGGATTGTAGATTTATTAAAAACAGTCAACTCATGGGGCACAACAGTTATGGTAATCACACACGACAAGCAAATTGTTGACCATATGAAAACAAGAGTTATAAAGATGAAAGAAGGAAAGGTAGTTTCAGATGGCAATGGAGGATATTAGGCAGAATGCTTTAAGTGAATATCTAAATTAGCAACCCCAACAGTGATAAATATTATTAGGTCAACAATCAAAAATATTATCAGAAATAAATGGCTTGCGCTGGCTACTATAATGGTCAGTTTTATTGTTTTTGCGACAGCATCATTCTTTATATCAATGTCATTTGTTGCTCAAAGAGCTGTTAAAGTTGCTGAAACAAAAGCCGAGGTACGAATCTTTTTCCAACTTGATACTCCGGAAGACGCAATAACCGAACTGAGAACAAAGATAGAAGATATCGATGGGGTTGCAGAGATAAACTATATAAACAAAGAAGAAGCGCTTAAGCTCTATACCGAGTATATTGGTTACTACGATGCGGACTCGAGCCTGATAGATTCTACATATGCAGACTGGTTTCCAGCAAGCCTCGAAATAAAAGCAAGCTCTCTTGATGATCTCAGCAAGATTACCAACTTTATTAAAAATGAGCAGGAACTGAACCCATACATTGAAGATGTACAGTTTCGAGAAGATATTGTAGACCAGCTTAAATCGATTTCTCTTACAATCGGGATTGGTGCAATTATCACAATAAGCATATTTGTTTCAATAACGGTTGCACTGATTGCAATCACAATCGCATTTAACATTCGGTCACATACCAGCGAGATTGAGATTATGCATCTTGTTGGAAGTACGGATAAGCATATTAAGGCACCATTTATTCTTGAGGGGACGCTATACACTGTTTTAGGCTCGCTTCTTGCAGCTGGACTCATTTTAGGGGCATGGTCTTACTTTTTACATAATCCGGCATCAAATGATTTAAGCTTTATTACTGATCTCATACTCAAAGAGCTGTCTCTTACTTTCTTAGAAAAAATGAGCACAACATTTTTGCTTGAATTTTTTGGTTTACACCTAGTAGCAGGCCTTCTTCTCGGAATGGTCAGCAGCTATGTAACTGTCTTTGCTCAACTTAACCTAAAAGAGACATAGGTTTAAATGTGGAGAAAGCAAATTAAAAAAAGTCCCTTAAAACTAGTATTCGTGGGATTTCTGGCATCGCTTTTCTTGATGCTTGATGCTACTTCTCTAAACAATATTGCCACTGCATACCAAACAACGTGTCCAGAGACAATGTCAGATCAAGACTGCTTGCAATTTCTTCAAGAACAGGCGACTCAGATTTCAGAAGAAAAGAAAAATTTAAACAAAAAGATCTCAGAAGAAGAGTATGCGCAGCTTTCACTATATGGGCAGATCGACTATTACACTTCACAAATTGCTTCTACAGAAGCGACAATCAAGCAATTAGAGTTAGAGATCGAGTCTAATTCAGTTGAAATAAAAATCCTAACAAAAGAAATCGAGGCTTTACAAAATGAAATTGATACAGCTTCTCAAGAAATCGACAGGCTAGAACAATCGATTAAAGAAACAGTAGCACTTTCTTACAAATTTTCTACAACATCACCTCTAGAATTACTTTTTTCACTAAATGACTTTGATTCGCTTTCAAGACAAATTCAATATCTCAAAAAAACAAGAGAAAGAGATCAGGATCTTCTTAATGGAATGAGTGAGCAACGAGCAAAATTATCGGAAGAGAAACAAACACTCGCAGATAGAAAAGTTAAAGTGCAAGACATTCGCGATCAGAGCGAGATAAAAAAATCAGAGCTGTTTAACCAAAAAGCAAACTTAAGCAAACAAAAAAGTGAGCAACAGGTGCTTTTAGCTGAGTCAAAAAGCCGACAAGTAGAATATGAGACAAAGTTTGCTAAATTAAAAAAGGTAGAAGACGAAATCACCTCTGTAATAACTCAAGCGATTTTACGACTGTTTAACGAAGGCCAGATTCCGACAGACACACCGGTCAAAAAAGGAGATATTGTAGGTTTCCAAGGACATACCGGAGTTGCAACGGCTTCGCACCTTCACATGGGGATCAATTATGGAGCGCTAGATCCTTTTGGAAGTGGGTATTTTACAGGCGGAGCACTCGGACAACCGGTCGGGTCTGGTCTTGCAAACCAACCTCTAGCGGGAGGAGTACTTACTCAGAGTTATCACTGTTCCGGGGGGCTTGGTTGTTATTTCATTGATCTCGTAAGTACCGGTTATGGGGATCAAAGCGGTGAACTTTACTGGGGAGAAGAGATCAACTGCTTGGGATACGTCATACCTGCAGGATGGAGAAGTCTGACAGGTGAAGGTGCTCCTGTTTATGCAATAAAAGATGGTATGGTTTCAAAAGTCTCTACAGATGTATGCGGGGGACACTATGTTATCGTAGATCATGGAAATGGTGAAACCTCACTGTATTTACACCTCAAGTAACCAGCTTTATTCATGTCCCATATTCTGATAAACTATTCCGATATCTTATAGATTACTTTTATAAATTATTAACAAATTGTTATGGCGAGAACATCCCCAAAGACTGCCAAGAGTAGGACTTCTAAACCAAAGTCTACTAGGGCTAATACCCAAGAGTCTAAGTCTGCTAAAGCGACACCAGAGACTAATAGAAAGATGTCGTTAAAAATGCCTAAGATAAACCTTAAAGGTATAAACTTAAGGTCTATAAAAGAAAATAAAAAGCTTCTAAAAACTCTTGGATGGGTTTTAGTCGTAATCGCAGCCTTTGTCCTTGTAGATTATTTTGTGCAATACTTAAATAACGGCTACAGCATTGCAGTTGTAAATGGCGAGAGAATCTCGCACAGAGAGTATGCTCAAAGACTTGAAGAAGTTGCAGGAGAGAAAACAGCGCAGAATCTTATTGATACGGCAGTAATAGAGCAGGAAGCGGCGAAAGAAAAAATTACAGTAGACGATAATGAAGTAGATGATTTTGTCCAAAAAGCAATAGATGAGCTGGGCAGCGAACAAGCATATAAAGATGCTCTAGAGGCCAATGGTCTTACAGACGAGATTTACCGAAGAGATCTTAAAGTTAGACTCTTGGCTCAAAAACTTGTAGTTGATAAGCCTGACGAAAAAACATTAAAAGACTTTTTCACCCAGTATAAAGCAGTGTATTTCTCAGACAGCGACAAATATGATGATGTTAAAACTGATGTTGAGCAGCTTTACTACAACCAGCAATTTAATGAAAATTATCAATCATGGCTAGACGAGAAAGAGACTGATGCTGTAATTCAGAATAATTACGAAGACAATGTGAAATATGCCTTCCTTAAAGTGACAAGAAATATAGTCCAGAATCTGTTTGACGACCTCAAGTCAAAGAAGTAATAGCTCCGACAGAAGTTAATTGAAAAGGATCCGAGAGGGTCCTTTTTTATCTGTAAGAATCGGCTAAACGGAATCAGCGACTCCTTCTACAATGGCATACGTACCATCTCTCCGTTTGTAAACCATACAAATATTTCCTGTCTGTTTATTCTTAAAGAGTATTTGTAAGTGTCCTCGAAGCTCCATTCTTTCTATCGCTTCTGCTTCTTCCATAGGCGCCTGATCTGTAAGGGTTTCACGGCGCGAAATCTTCGGAGTGTAGTCAACAAAATCACCTCCATCTAAATCAGCCGTATCCGTAACTCCTTGCTCTTCAGATTCAGAAACTACCCATTGTTTTTTTCCTTCCCACTGCTGAAGCTTATCATGATAGCGTTGAAGCATTCTCACGACTTTTTCAGTTACTGAATCAACTAGGTTGTACATGTCTTCGCCAGTTTCTTCAACATGAACTCTAGTCCTCGGCACATTAAGAGTGATCTCCAGCTTAAAGTCATGCGAAACACCCCGATGGGATGTATTTTCAATCATGTTTATTTCTCCATTTGTGACATGGTCAATCAGATAATCATGTCGTTCAAGTTTTTCAAGCACCGATTTAGAAAGAGCGTCACTTGGATCCATTCCAATAAAGTTAACTTTAATATTCTTTAGCTCCATGATGTAAAATAATAAATTTATTTGAAAATTATCTTTCGGTTATTATCTGAATATTTTTCAAACCTGCCTCTTTCCCTAAAGATTCTGCCGATTGCAGCAATTCATCAGTGGTAAGGTTCTTGTCTAGAATTCTATATGCTGGGTAAAATCTTCGCAATATCCACGGGACTTCAACATCAATTGACTGTATGAATTGCGCAATATTTCTTAGC
Source organism: Candidatus Nomurabacteria bacterium (assembly GCA_020632375.1). Taxonomy (GTDB): domain Bacteria; phylum Patescibacteriota; class Dojkabacteria; order SC72; family JAHDCA01; genus JACKFR01. The sequence continues at coordinate 113,879 of JACKFR010000001.1, read as the reverse complement.
TGACCAGGAGAAGTGTTTTCTTCAGGTATCAAAAGCGTCTCAATCTGGATAGGGGTAGAATGAGAATGAAACCAGCAGATATTTTCTTTAAGAGGACCCACTCTTGTTTTGCAGTGCTTCAGAAAAAATTGATCTTCTGAGCTGGGCAGCTTAAATAAAAGGTTTAAGTCCGCCTGAAGAATATCTTCTCTAATCTCTGTAGTCATAAACCCATTCGTGACGAGGTGAAGCCTAATTCCGGATTTACGACTTGCTACGACAACATCTAGAATATAGTCAAGATTAACAACAGGTTCAGAATAGGTAAACACAATATCATGCAATCCTTTCGAGCACGCGTATTCAATAAGCTGCTCTGGGAAAATCTCATCGCCAGCATTTCTCAAAAAAGAATCAGTCTCTACCCTCCCCTTCTCTTTTGCCATCCAATTGGGAAGCTGCGAAGTACTCCATGCTTGATCATAAGTAGTACGTAGATCGCTTCCCAAAAGGCCTACTATCAGCGCATCACGGAGCTCTTCACTTCGACAAAAGACAAAGTTTGATAAAGGCTTAACGTGGAGTGAAATAATCTGAGCATAATTCAACAGGATTAATTTTCCACCTTCATTTTTTAGCAAGCCAGAGATTGAGTACTCACCAGGCGAAACAGGGCGATCAAGTGAAGAATACAGTGGAAGAATCTTTTTATCGGCAAGCTTTTTGATGTACCTTGGATCACTAATCATTCTACTGAGTATATGCGATGGCCACACAACCAATTACCTTACGAGGATTTTCCTGAGATATTGGACACGTTGTATATTCAAGCAATTGTGGCTTCCAGCTTTTTGCCTTTGCAATTTCATTTACGACAGCTATAACTAGAGGAAAAGATGCTTCAAACATTTCTGATTGAATCTTGTCTGTGTCCATTTGCAGGATTGAATCGATAGCGACTTTATCAATATCTATTGCATAATCTTTCGGATAACCTCTCGACAACTCACTTACGCCTATTAATAAGTCATTTTGATCTATCTGTTCGACTAAGGCGTTTGCAGCTAACCTTGGGCTGACACCATCAATCATAGTGGGAATAAGCCTAAAACTACTCCCTAACGCTTCCATTAGAAATGGAAGCTGAACTTCAATTGAATGCTCTCCCATATGGGCAGAGTTGTTTCTCTTAAGGATATTTTGAATTGAAGGGTCATCTGAATGAATAATTTTGTCTAATCTATGCGAGACTTCAACTTTGCCGTTGGGTATTTCCCAAAAGCGAAAATCACAAAACGAAACACTTTCAAGTTTGTGAAAAAAAGATCCAGACAAAGCAAAAACCTCGTCAATACTTGAATCAGAAATAGCAGAATAAGCTTTTCCATATAGACTGCCCACATAATCATAGCCAGAATGAGGTACTATTAATGCTTTAACTCCTGCAAGTGGGTTTTGACCTGACTGAGATATTAAATCACTTACGCGTTCGGTAAGTTCGAGCTTATCAGATGGGTAAAAGCTTCCTGATGCAATCGGGAGTCTAGTCTCTGATCTTTCACTTAATTCTTTTTTTACGCTATTTTTTTGAGTCATTAATAGAAGAATATACCGCATAGCCGACTATTGCGAAAACTACGACACCACCTAAAACTAAAAGCAGTGTATCGGCAGTAGAGGTGTTTGATGAAGAAGTGGTCGTCGAACTATTACCAGCACTATCATTAGGAACAGAGATCCCGAAAGTATTTCCAAGTTCTGCAATAATTGGGCTATCACCTGATACATAACTACGGTCGCCATTGTCATCGATCAGCATAAATGGCCACCCTCTCTCATTGTCAGGGAGATTAAACTCATCCCATAATGCTTCGAGCTCTTTCATGTGCTTGTCATTATTCTTCAATTCTCGGCTGTCAACTTGATCTTCAAGATTATTATCAGCAATAAATGCTTCAACTTTTTTACAGTGAGGACAGTCTTCATGAACATAAAGCACATAAGTCGGAACAGAATTCGTATCTACCGCTGTGGTTTCTTGAGCACTAACTGAAGATGGTACGACAATAATTGATGTTATCAATAAAATTAATATACACAGATGCCTGAGATTTATGAATTTCTTCACAACGACTTTTTCTTTAAATTATCTTATACTGCATTGTACTGAATATACTTTAAATTTTGAAGACAATTGATTCAAATGAAGCTTGTCTCCAAAAGAAACCTTTTCACAGGTGTCGTAATAATTGCGATGTTGCTGGTTTTGATCCCTCCTGTCTATACATACCTTAGCGGCCGCCAAAAAATATACAAAGATGTAACAAAAGTAGATAAGCATCGTGTCGGAATAGTTCTCGGTGCTGGAGTGACACTTGATTACGAACCTGCAGAGATGCTTCGTGACAGACTAGACGAAGCGGTCATGCTATATGAAAGCGGAAAAATAGACCGCTTACTACTTTCTGGTAATGACTCCGATCTAACCAGAAATGAAACGACAGTAATGTATGAATATTTAACCAAAGAGAAAGGAATCCCTGCAGAGATTCTTATGATTGATCCATATGGTAACAGAACATACGATACTTGTATTCGAGCCAAGCGTTTTTTTGCAGTCGATGAAGCAATACTTATTACACAAGGGTATCATTTGCCTCGCGCGATCCAGCTATGTACAGAACTTGGTCTAGATGCGGTCGGGATTTCCGCCACTGAAAAACATTATTTTGGAGAAAGCTTTTTTAAGTTTCGTGAATTTTTCGCAATCCATAAGGCATATATTGATTTGTACCTGATCACACCAGATTATATTGGAAGATAGACAGATGAGCTTTATGCGGAATATTATTGCGATTCGGTTGGTGTATAAGTATAATGTCGTGTCAAAGATAATCCGCGGTAGCTCAATGGTAGAGCAGCTGACTGTTAATCAGCGGGTTAGAGGTTCGAATCCTCTCCGCGGAGTTTTTGTTATTAAATCAAAATGCCATAAAACTTATAGATTAACCTAGAGCTGAGTGGATGGTTATAAATGTAGTAGAAGCGATTAACTGTTCGGTGGCAAACCATTTAAGATATGCCTACCCAATCACAGGTCAACCTCTGCCGAATCTTCTCGCAGTTTGTCATAGAAGTATTGCACAGTTGCATAGACTAAAACTATCCTTATCTCAATTCAAACCTACCTGTTCTCAGCTTCTCCTGCCATAAATTCCAGTCAAGTTGATAAACATGATGTGAACGCTGTGAATTAATCAAGACAAAACCTGCAGATAATGCGACTCTAACTGAACCTATGTTGTCAGGCTCTATGTATGCAATGACTACGACAGGTGTTCCGACCGTAATTCCCTCTCTCAAACCTTTCTCTAATTCTTGTCTTGTATCAGATGAAGACGGGGATTTATCTTCCAGGTGGGCAAAACGGTCTACTCGATAAGTCCCATCATTCAACTTCTGAACCTCAATAACATGGCTTGCGGCTTGATACACTTGATATAAAACTTGTCTGACACCTGATCCGATCTGTTTACCCATAGCATCAGGATGTTTCATACATGCTATCTCAAGTCTAGGATATGGAGAAAACTGAAGTAATGGTAGCCCCTTTTCGACTCTAATTACTTCAAGCTCATCATGAAGTGATTTATAATTATTATCTAGCCCAACACAAACTAATCCTTGTAATTCTCCATGTGAGTTGTCATAATGCAGTGCTGAGCGACTAATTATAAATCTGGCACTAGATCGAGAACTTTTCTCAAGGAGCTTCTTTAGCCTAGTATTCGGATCTTGGTTAAGCATCGACATGGCATCAATATAAGAGAAGTTCATTTGAGCACCAGTAGAGAGATCATTCGGTGGAGAGAAATATCTAAGATAGCCCTCAGAATTCAAAAGTTCTTGTAGCCTGATGACTTCGTCATAATTATTCGGGTCACCCGCTCTAATAGCAGCACTTTCAGAGCCAATCCCGATTTGTTCAACTGTTCTTTGTTTTAGTGATGGAGAAGTGTGCATATTTTTAGCTAGCAGCAATTACTGCTTAGATCCTTCCACATTATACCCAGCATCTTTCCAATCATCCATCCCGCCATCAAATTCATAAACATCATACCCCATACTTTCAAGCACTGCCGCCGCTTGGATTGATGATGTGCACTCAAACGATGCGCAGTAAGTTACAACAGGTTTATCTTTAGAAACTTTTGCTGGAACTTCTTCTTCGATCTTGCTTTTGTGTATATTTATTGACCCAGGAATATGCTCTTTCTTAAAATACTCTTCCGGCAAAACGTCGAGTAAGGTCATGTTGGTGCCTTCGTCCAACATCCTCTTGAGCTCTTCTCTTTTAGCAGGCATCACTCTTCTCGCTCTCCGTTTTCAGCGGAAGCTAAGAGTAGAGTTACTAACATCCTCCAGCAGACGAAGTCTTGCACTTTACTGAGTTCTCCAACTGATTATACAAGCCTTTTGTTCCTAAATGCAATTGTAAGCAAATCAAAGTACTTTTTGAAAAACAACGAATTTGAACTGTAAAGATTTTCATATGCAAAGAAATCAACCCATAGCTCTCTAGTCCGACACAGCTCCTTGAACTGACCACGGGTTAGAGGTGAATCTTTAGATATATCAAACAACTCAAGAGACCTGACAAATGCAGCTTGAGCATATTCGAGGTTCCCCCTCTCTTTCCAATTTATTGCCCTATGCACCTCACTACCAATATTAGCCATCTGTTCAAGAAATGGCTTTTTATTCCATACCGTTTTTAGTTGAGAAGAGTGTTGGTTCATAGCTATCTTTAAGAAATCTTCTTGCTAACAATTTCTAGAATCTTTTCTCTAGTCTTTGGATCATCTATACTTCTAGAATTATTTCCTTGGGAAGGTCTAATGTTTATCATTGAATCAAACTCTATTCTATCTGGCATCCCAAGCTCTGGATATATATTTATCCCCCAAAGGTTTTCTTGTTTTGAACCATTTTCCAGCAAGTATGCCTCTTCATCCGAGTGTAGATCTGAGTCGACAACAAGTATACTTTTATCAATGTCTACAACAGCCTTCACAAGATCACCAAATATCTTGTTAGCAAGGATCTTTAATTCATCAATTGTAATTTTGTCTTCTACTACTTGCATATAGTTGATTATATCAGTTTCTAACATCCTCCACCCAACGGAGTATCTCACCATTAAGAAACTTTTCTTCCTGCACTAAAAGATTAGTGCAATAAAACATATAGGACGAGTTAACTTTTTTCGCATTGTCAACTACGCGATCACTTTCAAGATATTTCATATTAAAGTGCCGAATACTCGCTCATAACTGTTTGATCGCTGGGAAATTTTTTCATTGGAGAACTTTAGATGACTGAAACCGCTGACTAAAGAAGTATTCCACATAGTTTTTTGCATTTTTACAAAACAACTATTAGCATCCTCTGTTATGTAGGGTCAGTTGGATGCTGTCTCAACTAACCCTAGGAAATGAGCATCCTTAAGATATTTTTCAACCAATATAATACGTACAATGAAAGAGGCCTTAGGACTGATTGCGGTAATCCTTAGTATTGTAGGTCATTTGCCTTATATAAGAGATACCGTTTTCACGAATTTATGAAGATGATGAAACAAAGCTGCGCTCGGCAATACTCGATGTGCTTGCTGAAAGAACAAAATCCCTCAATATAATTGTGATCATAGTTGATCACGCGACGAAGATTGAAAGAGCCAAACAGGTTGTCATGACACTGCAGAACAGTACTTCACTTCTTAAATAGTATCCTTTCCTATCAGATTCTAATAACCTTGGCAAAGAATGGGGTAAGCAGATATGGTACAAAGTTCGAATTTAGATTTGAATAAGAGAGTTCGATTAGAAATACTTTTATCAATAAACCCCTAGCCCACCACGTTTTCCAACAATTTTTCGCAGCTCCTGTTCTAAGCCAGCATTTACGAAACCAGTTAATATCTCATCTCGGTAATTGACTGGGACGCTGCTATCTTTTAAACAAACATCGGCAATATGCGATAAAACACCGGGCCAGTATCCTAAAGATATTGCGCCTAACGCCACTAACCTATTTATAGGTTGAATCAATCGCTCTGGCTGGTAATACCATTTATAATTAATCTGTCTGAAAGGATCATTTTGCCCTCTCAACTCAGAAGAAATTGAGTCAGTAAATTGCCTTCGAATAATTTCTACAATTGGTAACCAGGCTTTGAATTGTCGTGAATTGGAGAGTTTCGCTGTAAGCTCTTCAAAATCATTTGATCTTTTAACTGCTCCAGTGACCGGATTAATCAAACTCCCTATCAGACCTCTATATTTACGAACCTGTTCCTCGGCTATCTCGAAAGAATTAGGTAACTGTTTCTGTAACTCCGGGGGAGCAAGTGTAACTGACTTTGCAAGGTGTGCGCTTAAAGGGATGTTTTCTCCAACATCTGCTGATTGGTCCGAATCTCCCCCACCCGACAACCAAAGATACTGTAGTTGTGGATAACACAGCAGTGCAAGCCCTCCTATAGTGTTTATAAAACGTCTCTTAATGGCCTCCCCAAAAGGGTAAAACCGCCTAGCGCTATCGCTCTTACCTGCACCGACCAACCAGTCCAGATACTCACTTAAAGAACTGTCTTCCAAAGCTAGGTTTCTTGACTGAGAGACTGTATCTGGTGTCCAAGCGTAATAAACTTGATCGGGCGTAAGCGCAAGAACATATGTACCAGGTAAACCATCTAGCCTTCGTCTTGTTTCTTCTAATTCTTGCCTTTTAAGTCGCTCGTTTCTAGCTCGATCATCGATTTCCTGGGGCGAAATGCCTAAAGTAACACCTGGTGAATTGAAACCAACATTATGATGACTCATGCCTGTCATGGTATCAAACCCTATTTCCAGTTTCAAGAGCTGTCTTTTCGCTACCTCTTTACATCCAAAGTGTATTTTTATGATTCATTGGTGCCGAAACGAACTGAAAAAAACTTAGGGTCTAGACTCGTTTAGAGGTGCTTAACCTTTAAATATTTTAGTCTTAGAGAATGAAAAACAAGTATCTAAACAGAGCACACATTTCGGAGCGTAAATTCAGAGAGATTTTGAAGTATTTTTCAGAAGATGAGACAGCCTCTAAAACAGCCAGATACTCAGGGGTGAATAGAAATACAATCAACAGATTATTCAAATTAATGACGCAAAGAATAGTCGAGATATCACTTGCTTCAACAGCAGAACTTGGTAAGTTTGAAGTAGATGAATCATATTTTGGAGCTAAAAGAGTTAGAGGGAAAAAAGTCGTGGAGCAGAAGGTAAAACCCCTGTATTCGGTATTCTAAAACGAGATAGTAAAGTATTTGTAAATGTAGTCAAGAATTGCAGGAAAGAACAACTTATGCCAATAATTGAGGGTAAAGTGCTAGAAGGATCAACAATATATTCAGATGGTTGGAAGAGTTATGACGGACTAATTTTGAATGGATATGATCACTACCGTGTGTATCACAGTAAAGATGAATTTGTTAGAGGCAAGGCACATGTAAACGGTATTGAGAGCTTCTGGAGCTTTACCAAAAGGCGTTTAGCTAAATTTAATGGTTTGACAGACGAGATGTTTAATTTTCACCTAAAAGAGTCTGAATGGCGATGGAATCACAGAGGAGAAATTTATGATACGCTTTATGAAAGAGTTTAGAAAAAAGTCCACTCTAAACCGGCCTAGATCCATAGTAATTACATCGGGATGTTAGTGACAATACTTGAAGAGTTCTAAGTGTTTCAAACAGTCAGGCTAAGTTTAATGATATAATCCCCCATGACAACAATAAAAGAAAGATCTCGCCCAGAAGTAGTCCCAGCGCCATTTCTGGTTCACCCACTTGGTTCGCATAAATACCCTATCACCGAAGGTTATATCTACTCCAAAGCTGAAAGAAGACAGCATGGTGTCTATTTTCACGGAGGTATTGATTATGAGGCGCAACCGGGAACGCCAGTATATGCTGCTTCAGCTGGCTATGCTGTAGCCTTTTATCATCGATTTGTCGTAAGAAACCGTGATGGAACAATCAGGATTTTAGATGGGTTACCAATTGGAAACGGCTTCGGATTGGCTGTACAAATTTATCACCCTCCTGATATTTCTGACGTTTCAGGCGGAGTATTCACTCAGTATGGTCATTTATCTGGTTTTGCCGAATCAATAACTCCAAAGATGACTGCCCCAATAGAGATGGATATTATAGGTTCACTCAGAAGGAGAAACCAAAAGCGTAGATCTGGGAAATTAACAGAAACACAGCTAGCGAGTCTTATTAAGGAACAGAAACAGCTGATTGACGATTTCCCATGGCTTAAATTTATTTACGGTTATCACACTGGGCAAACGGTTGAAGAGCAAGAAAGCTACTTATGGACTCCAAATGATCTTTTCACTTTCCACCAAGCTGGAAGCCCATATGTAACCCATGTTAATCAGGGAGATTTGATCGGATACACGGGTGAAAGTCCACTCTTTTGGGGTAATACAGATTATGATGAAGACAATATTCCTTTTCGAATCCCTCCCAAAGATCAAGAAAAAAGATGGGATGAGCCACATCTTCACTTTGAACTTGCATACAGGAATGATGGACCATTTAGACCCAAGCAGCAAATTGATCCTTATGACTTGTATTTATCATGGGTACACTACAACGGGAAGCTAGATACATTGTTTGTAGATAGTTAGTCTACGCTAAAAACTCCTAACATCCTATTAATTCCGACAAATAAGATTGAAGTATTCTCTTAAATCCAGATATAACTAGCACCATGATTCTTACAGATAAAAGCCTTATAGAGGTAGACCCTGGAAAAGTGACCTGCGGAGATGGTGGAGAGTATGAGTACGGCGCTGTATTTGACGAATCCGGGGCAAGAATAGCGCCTGGAGTACCAGTTATTGTATACCAAGTCTATCCTGAAAATCCTGAGTTTATATACAGATATCGCATAGGACAGAATGGAGAATTAGTTCAAGCGCGGATCGATCTGCCGGTAAACCGTTACTATATCGAGGTGGATTCACCTGTCGGATAAATACCTCTCTACTTCATCAACCAGCTCCTGATTGATAACTTCTGTCTTGGTGACATACCCATCGACCCACTTTTGAGAAGCCTTTTCTCGGGCATTCTCACCAAGATAGGCTGTCAGGATAACGATAGCCGGATTACCATATTTTCCAGGTTTAGTACGGATCTCTTTTGCGACATCGACTCCATTCATATCTGGCATCATTAAATCAAGAAGAATGAGATCAGGTTTATCCGATATAAGTCTTTCCAAACACTCTTGACCGGTACTCGCTATTGAAACATCGTACCCTGCGGTTTCCAATATGTATTTATAAAGCATTTGTATTGTTGGCTCATCATCTACAATAAGAATGTGCTTTTTCAAAGAGTCTTAATCATATTTTAATTAGATATTCTCTTTCTGCTTGCTTTTATTGGCAATTTTATAGTCACAGTTGTACCTTTATTTAAGACACTCTTAAAACTGATTTCCCCTCCTAATGTTTTTAAAAGATTCATAACGACATACAAGCCTAATCCGGTTCCTCCGGCGCGAATTATTTTATTGTCTTCTGCACTTGATGACGAAATATAACTGTTGACTCTATAGAATTTTTCCCCAAGATTCGGGATTTCTTCTTTCGGGATGCCGATTCCCGTGTCTCTAATTTCAATATACACACTGTTACCTTTAGTTTTGGTTAAAAGCGTGACAGAACCGATGTTTGTATACTTAATGGCATTGCTTATCAGGTTATTAATTATCTGAACTAAAGCGATCTTATCTATAAAAAGAGTGATCTTTTCTTCTATCTCCATTTCAATTGAGATATTTTTCTCTAGTGCTAAACCGCGGTGATTATCAATTGAGTCTTCTATCAGCTTGCTAAGGTCTACAGGCTCTGGTCGGTTTTCAAATCTATCTTTTGCTATTCTCGTCGCAGCTAAAATCGTATCCAGAGTCTCAACTTCTCTGGTAAGCGCGTCATTTGCAATCTGGTTAAATTTTTTAAGCTTTTCTCTGTCTAATCCTGTACGATTGATCTCATCTTGTTCAATTGACACCGCATTCTTCATTATTGTAAGCGGGGTTCTTAACTCGTGTGCAAGAATATCTAACATATCTCGTTCATATCTCAGTGTTTCTTTTACACGATTAAGTGCTTTCTCTTTCTTTGAAACTTCATTTTTTATATTTTCTAACAAGCGTGAGCTATAAATTGCAACCGCGGCTTGGTTTGCAAACGTTTGCAAAAGCATCAGATCTGATTCTGAAATACTTTGAGTTCTCCATCCTATGCCTATCACCCCTAGACACTCATCGTCAACAACCATTGGGACAGAAATTAGAAGTTTTACAATCTGAGAGATAACAGGGTCGAGACGATCCGCATATTTATTTGGCATTAATGGCAAGAAGCTTTCATACAAATTCCGAGTATAAGCAATCTCTTTATTTACAACGGATCTCACAAAAATACTCTGAGGGTCTTTCACCCTATAAGGCATATCAGCAACATCTAGGCCAGTAAAAAGTTTAAGCATCTTTTCTACCTGGATCGGCATCGTGCTTTTGACTATCCGAAAACTATATTCTTCCCTACTTACACCATCAAGGATAAGGACCCCGACATAATTCAGGTCGTTTTCAATGAGCGAAGGCACTAAGTCAAGGACCTTTTCAAGCGATTCAGATAAACCTGCCCCCGAGACAAGAATCCCTGAAATCTCTTTTATTATTGAGATTTGCCTCTGAAGAAGCATCTCTCTTTTCGTCTCTGGAGCAGCAATTGGTTTAAAAAATTTTTCAAGCATTACTAAAGATTTTATCAGAATTATGTTTCTTTATTGTTACAGATTTTTATTTCTCGAATAAAGGGTTAAAAGATTGGCAAGCTCAGCATAATGAAGCTTATAATTTTGAATACATATATTCCAGCAATGCTGTTCAATTGAGAAAAGACCTTCCTGATTGTATGACGCAATCTCACGTGCAACCCCAGTTTCTTCTGCTAAGTCATGCCATCTAAGTGCGCTTACTACATACTTCATTAATTTATACGCATCTTCATACTCCACCCCGAACAAAAGAACGTACATTTGGGCCATCTCTTCCATAAGACTGTCATAATTTCTAATATGATGTACTCTCCATCGTTTTGCGTCATGGGTTGCAACTTGCCCAGCAAGCTGACTTACACTTAAATCATCAGAGAGATCGATAAAACCCATTGCATTCATTCCACTTACAAGTACTTCATACATTTCAGATAAGGTATCTCTCACCCCATTCCATTCGGCAGTAGAGTCTTCTCCAGCATCTTCAACCTCTTCTGCCTTATCATGTTCGATTGCAGCGATTGCTAGCCAACTCGCAGCTTCTTCGGCAACTTCTTCTTCAACACCATATAACAGCATGAATACTTTTGTCATAGCGGCTTTAAGCCCATCCATGTCTTTGTAATTTTGTGCTTTCCATGCATCTATTTCTGCTCTTGCTAAAACCTCAACAGTATCACCAGACAAAGGCTCAGGATCTCTATCAGATCTAAAAATGGAATCCATTTCTCTGCTATATATTAATTTCTCACACTATCATCCATAATGTAACCATTAGGTAAAGCTTAAGTAAATATAATTAGATATTTAGCGCTGTACAGGAACTAATGGGACATAAATACAGAAAAGTATTGAAAAAAACAAAATCCTGCAGTAGTATGGCGTGCTTAAGATATTCTTTTCTATATTATGTCCAAAATCAAAAACCTTCCAAACCATATATTCCAGAGAACTTTCAATCCGATTTTCCATCTCCCTATAGGTGATAACCCGCCTAAAGAAGTAAATATGATGGTAGAAAACCCAATGGGATCGATTAATAAATATGAATATAATACGGAAACTGGGTTATTGAAGCTGGACAGAGTGTTATATGAAAGGCTTCCCTACCCTGTGGAGTACGGTGCTATACCACAGACTTGGGATCCTGACCAAGATCCTTTAGATATAATGTGTTTGGTAACAACCCCAACATTTCCTGGTTGTATAATATCTGCCAGGCCCATAGGGGTAATGCTTTTCAACGACTGTGGTGAGGTTGATAATAAGATTCTGGCTGTACCTACAGACGATATCAGATTCTCAAATATAAGAGATTTAACCGATGTAACCAGGCATCAGCTCGAAGAAATCACTTTTTTTATGGAGCACTACAAAGATTTACAACTAAAGTATAAAGGACAACCGAAGCTCAAAGTCAAGGTAGAAGGCTGGGAAGATAAATCTGTTGCTCACCAGTTAATAAATGAAGCAGCAAATCTTTTCAAAAAAACATTCGGAGAAGACGGACAAAAAAGAGATGCTCTTAAGAAACTCAGGTGATAAAATCATTTTATGGAAGAATGTGTCTTTTGCAAAATCGTATCTAAAAAACTACCCGCATTCATTCTTTTTGAGAATGAATCAGCTATTGCATTTTTAAATATTAGGCCCTACACCAAAGGGCATTCCCTTGTTATTCCTAAGAAACACCACCGATGGATCTGGGATATTCCAAAAGAGGAAGCAGCTCAATTTTTTGAGCTTTGTCAAAAGGTTGCAAAGCATTTACAAAAAACCAGTGGAAATGAATTAGTGTACTCACTTACTGTCGGTGAAGAAGTTCCACATGCACATTTTCATATAATCCCTAACGACGCTGTCTCTAAATTCCCTAAAGCTTTAGATGATGTCATAGATGAGGTTGCATTTTCTCCAGAACTACATGAACTCGCTGGCGTGTTAGACGAATTAATTGAAAAAGTTTAATAATTCTGCACACCTATATACTGGGTATATCTACAGGGCGCTCTTTCCGATTTAGCTATATATAAGGCATCTTCATTCTTCTCGCAAACATATCCCTTTGAAATGACAATGACCAAGTGATATAATCAGCTATGGCATCTGTTGACTCTTCTGTTAGAAATATCGGCGTAGAATCAAAGATTTTCTACCCATCACACGGAGCTGGCAAGATTATCAAAGAGAAAGTAATTGAATTTGGAGGTGAAAAGAAAAAGTATTTCGAGTTCAGTTTTATAAACAAAAAGCTGACAATTTCTACTCCAGTTCAGAATCTAGACACTCTTGGTATCAGACCGGTTAGGCTGCCTGACTATATTCTAGGCAAGATAAAAGTTCTGAAATCCAGACCTATCTCAAAGCCGGCGGTAAGAAATTATAATGAGCTAATTGAAGTAATTAGAGACCTCGATACACGTGGAGAGGTTGATGCATTTATTGAAATAATCCAATATTGTAATCACGAGATGCGAACTCGTGAAAAAGAGGGACGCCTTATCCCAGTAAGTATTGTAAAGTATGTAAAGACATCTATTGACCATCTAGTTAGCGAACTCGCTGTATCTAGTGGATTGGGATACGATGAAGCACTCAAACAGTTTCGTGAATTTACGGGGATAAAGATACTCTAGTTTCTTAATCCGGCTACAAAATCTTGTATTTTACCTCTTAAAGAGGTTGTTTTTTTGTCATCAGGATTGAAATCGATCAAATCTAGAAGTGATTCGGACTCTTCTTCCGAAAGCTCTAACCTAATTTCAGGTTCAGCCATGTCTGAAGCAGCTTGGAGTTTAGTTACAAGTGTTTGTGGAAACGAATCTAAATTCATTTCGACTATCTGACTTAGCATTTTGATATCATCACTTGTTAATGCAATTACACCTCTTTGCATAGTAGATATAACTGAAATATATTAAGCTTGTACATAATATGTAACAACAAGCAACTTGTAAAGTCTCAGCAGATAATGTGAGGATTTCTCCTTAGACTGGTCTCAAGGTTCCTGCAAAGATCTGCCATGCAAGTGCTGATTTTGCTAGCAGGCTAAGTAGAATATACATTTTTTCTCCCCAAAGATAGTCTTTCCACTTTCCGATCTTCTTATACTGAAGAAACATATTTAAAGCAAATGTATTGAAGAATAGGAAAATAGAGAAAAAGATCCAGTAGACAAAGTCTGGCGCTTTACTATCTCCGCTACCGGATCCCATCAAATATAATGCTATTGTGATCCAAGGAACAATCCCAGCGATAGAGCCAAACAAAAACGAAGTCCAGTTAGTTTTCTGGGTAACCTGATTATGAAGCTCCATCATCAAACCAAAAAGAATCATCATTGCATTGAGTGAAAAGATCAGGATAAGACTACTCATGTCATACATACCAACAAGCATTGCTATCAAAACAATCATTAATGAAGAACTAAGTGCATACTCGTACCATCTGGCATAGTTTGCACCTTTCTTTAGATTCTTTACATACCAATCATATACACCTGGCAGGGTCAAAATATAATGGGCAAATGCAGACATAAGCAGAAATAAGGCGACTAGAGGAGCAATCCTGACTTGAGCCACTTCTTTAAGTACAGGAAGTAAAGCGTTTGCTTGCTTATCAAACTGAAGATAAGCCGTGGTAACAGGTAGCTTGAAGTCGTTGCTAAGAAGGTACATGGCAACTGCTTGAACTAAATGAAACGACCCCATTACAAAATTATATGTACGAAGCTTTCTAAATTTGTCCATGCTTAAATTACTCAATTTATTTTTCAGTCTATGATAAAGGATGGACGAGGTCAAACAATACCTCGTATATAAAGGATATATTAGACAAATATATGCAAAGTGTTTCTTATTTTTATTCTTTTGTCAGAAATGTGATTAATGGTTTTGAAAATGCAGTTAATGCCATAGCAATACTGAATACATGCTCCGGTGTTGGAATCGTTATGTTATAAGCATCACGAAGTATTATTGTGTCCGCGGGAACAAGTTCATCGCCAAACAACGGTCTTACAGTCATTATTTTTTGTTTATCTTGACTGGTTAACAAGTTTTCATTGCTCTCGAAAAGTTTTACTGACTCAGAAAAAGTAGGGCTGGTTGCAGTTCTCACATTAAAAGAACGGAATCCATTTTGTGTCCCGGTTCTTAAACGGCCACAAATATTGATTACTCGATGTACTGTTTCTCTGCGTTCAAAAAATGTATTAAGCGCAGCGCTACCTCCAGCAGAGCAACCGACCAAAGAGACCCTGTCTCCTTTGTCAGCAAATGTGTCAACTATATCAATTAAAATTTGTAGCTTTGGTCGGAATTCCTTTTCTCTGGTATGCCAGCCAACCGAATGAACAGTCGGATTAAGGCCAAAGCGACTCCAGAAATTTGTTGCCCATGTAATTTTGCCTATTTCATCTCCAAGCCCAGGAATTATAATTACATGGTGTACTTTGGACACATATAGTTGAAATTAAATTATTACCGACTATATCGGTATACAAGAAATCATCATTCGAACCTCCTAGATGCTTACAAATCAGCACTCAGATTCCCAGATTTACACAAACCCAAAACTGTCTTCTCTGACTCGGACTTTTTTATTTAGGCCTTCTATAAAATAGATATTATTTAAAAGGTTAGGGGACAAAGGTATATCATAGTAAAAGAGCTTTGAAATGAAGCGATTAGTTCTTTCAGAGCTATCTCTTTGGAGTACAGATTAGTTCAGCTATTTATTGTGTTAATCCTTCGGACGCAGTGCCACATTGCCGGACCTGGATTCGAACCAGGATTGGCGGTTCCAGAGACCGCTGTCCTACCGTTAGACGATCCGGCAATAATTGGGAATTATACCCTGCAAAAAAACAACACGCCATACTAAGACCGTAGCCACCGGATAGCATCTTCAATATGCTTTTTCGTTTTTTCCCAGCCTAATATTTCAAAACTCTCAAATAGTGGTGGGCTTTGCAGCTTACCGGTTACCGCAGAACGTAATGCCATAAAAACTTCGCCGTGTTTCCAGCCAATTTTATCGGCGTATCCTCTAATTGCCGACTCCCATTTCTCATGTGAAACTTTTTCTGTAATATAGAGCTGACCAAAAACCTCTAGCATTCCCCCAAGTGCAGAAGCGACTTCGGCTTTGCTATGATCCTGGAGCTTCCAGTCATTATCTGTCCAAACAAGAGTTTTATTATAAAGATAAGCTAAAAGTTCTGGAATTTCGCTGAAATAGATTAATCTTTCATGAACTAGACTGAGTGCTTTCTCAAAAAAGTCTAAATCAGCTTCCCACAAAGGTAGATATCTTTTAACCTTGTTTTTGATATCTCCTTCCCACTCAGGCATTTCATCGATACCATCTGTTATAAACTCAGTAAGGACATAGTTTTTAGCCCAATAAAGGACCTTTTCAACAAGCTCTTTTGAATCTAGCCTCCGAATATGCTTGCCGCTTATTGCATCAAATTTCTTAGGGTCAAAACGACCTGGCTGCTTGTGTAGTCGATCAATATCAAACCTCTCTATAAGCTCGGCCATGGTGTAAACATCATCTTCATTTGCCTCATTTGGTCTTGGGGCCCAACCAATCAATGCAAAGTAGTTATTCATTGCTTCGGGCAAATATCCCTTTCTCAAATAAGAAACTGCGGGAAGAGCACCCTTTCTTTTGCTTAACTTCCCTTTTCCATCTGGGTTTAATATAAGCGAAAGATGAACAAATTTAGGCATATCCCATTCGAAATACTCATACAGTAGCTTGTGGATCGGTGCGCTTGGCAGCCACTCAAGACCCCGAAGCACATGAGTTATCTTCATTAAAAAATCATCTACGACAACAGCAAGATGATACGTTGGCAAGCCATCAGATTTAAGCAAAATAGGGTCAATTACATTGCTGTTTTTAAATTTAACATCGCCTAAAACTTCATCATGGAAGACTGTTGTACCTTCCAATGGTACTTTCAACCTTATTACATAAGGTTTACCAGCTTTTTTCATTTCTGCTGCGTCTTCAGGGGATATTGAACGACATTTTCTGTCGTAGCCAGGAGGTTTTTTTGCCTCAATCTGAGAATCTCTAAGCTTTTGTAACCTTTCTTCTGCGCAGAAGCAGTGATACGCATGTCCTTTTGAGACAAGCTCTTCCGCATATTTATTGTAAAGTGATTTTCTTTCAGTCTGAATATACGGTCCATAATCTCCTCCGACATGAGGGCCTTCATCGTAGTCAATTCCAAAAAGTTTCATTACTTCAATAATTGCTTCAGTGCCTCTAACTACTTTCCTTTTCTCATCAGTATCTTCGACTCGCAAGATATTGCTTCCATTATACTTTTTAGCGAGCAAATAATCGTAAAGAAAAGTTCTCAGCGTACCTACATGTACTCGGCCGGTTGGACTTGGAGCTGCCCTGACACGAACTTCATTTTTATGCTGTGATGTTGTGCTCATACCAGTTGAAATATATAATTGATGCAGTCATTATAGCGTATTCATATAATACGGTCGAGAAAGCATAATCTTTAGATCACTAAGCACCTGAGATGACATTAACTGAAGCAGCATTTTGGACAAGGAGATTATCAGTAGTTGGGTCTGGCGCACTGGTACTAATAATTATCCTCATTGTTATAATCTTAAATATTTCAAAGAAAGACCCTTTACCTAACTACTTGCAGCCGAACTTCACATGCACACTGACTAAAGATGAAATGCAAGCCCAAAAGCTGCAGATTCCCTCACTACAACTTGCCTCCGGATCAAACCAAGTTTATGAAATTGATACCCCTACTGGAAAGCTTGAGAAGCTCCCCCTTATAGCAAATGTCTACAAGTTTAATAACCCAGGAGCACTTTTAAATGCACAGGAAGAAGCGAGAAAGGTTTCTGAGAAATTATCACTAGAACCCGAAGCAATAGAAAGAAGGGGTACAATAGAGTATCACTGGAACGAAGATATCTATGGAAGAACTCTCACTGTTGATGCAAATACTCTTAATTTCCATTTTCAAACCAACTTCAGAAATGCAAACGCTCTGCCTGAAACAAAAAAACTCCCGACTGAAAATGAAGCAAAGACAATTGCAACTGGATTTCTTCGTGCAAATGGATGGCTTTTAGAAGATTACTCTAAAGAAGAGCCTCTTGTTACTCCGATAAATATTGAAGCGAATGGGAGCTATACGATGGCGACATCCAGAGCCCAAGCAGATCTCTTGCGGGTTGATTATTTCAGATCGAGACCGTTTTTATCTGTACGAGGAGATATTGAAAAAGCAGATGAAATTAAGAAAGCCCTTGAAGAAGAATATCTAGACTACAATAATACTGTTGATTCAATTGTGACCGAATCAGGAAGAGTCGATGTATATAATTTCAATGCAGAAGTCCTGAACTTAGATACACAAAAATCCAACTTATCTGTATACGTTGGAACCGAAGACAGTAGAAAAAAGCTTAACAGCGAGATTGCGAGTATATATGAGATTGACTACACGCCTTGGATTATTGCCGATGAGCCGTGCGGGACTTATCCCCTAGTCTCAGCGACCGAATTAACAACAATCATAGAGAAAGGTAACGGGAGCCTCGTTTATCTTAACGAGAAAAATGGAGATACAGTAGTGTCTTATCAGCCGAGACAAGTATCGCAATTTTCAGTAAAGCAAGTAAGGCTGGCATATTTAGATACTCTTCTGGAACAAAGATTTTTACAGCCGATTTATGTTGTTAGCGGAGAAGCGACTTTCTCAAATGGTACTACGGGAACATTTTACTACTACATACCAGCTATAGATTACAACAATATCCAAGATCCGGTAGTACAAGAAACGCAGACAACTCCTTAGTCATAGGCGAAGTTTATTTCATCAGTAAGCTTGACAGTTTCGTCAAACCGGTTCTTTTCGCTGCCTAGAATGATAGTAATTAATTCGTCAGAATCACTTGCGGCAAAATAGCCTACAAAGCATCCTTTTGCTTCTCCAGTGAAGCCTGTTTTCAAACCTTTTACGTATGGAGAAGAGCCTAGAAGATCGTTTGTTGTATAAGTGGAAACGACTCTGGATACGCCGTCACTTGAACGGATTTCTAATTTATACGAAATAGTCCCAACAATTTCAACTAAATCTTTATTTTGTATGAAATGTTTTGATAATTTCATTAAATCTTCTGCAGTAGAATAGTTTTCACTATCATCCAAACCCGCAGGATTCGAGAAATGTGTTGATTTCATACCAAGAAGTCGGGCTCTTTTGTTCATTTCTTCTATAAATCCATTATACCCACCATCGGGATAATTTTGAGCAAAAAGATACGCAAGATCATTATACGATCCAATCATCATTGCCTTCAGTGCTTCACTTACTTTAACAGAATCACCTTTTTTAACACCTACACCCCACTCCACATTCTTCGGGAGTTTTTCGTTTAAAACTAGTTCTGAGTCGAGATCGTATTTGTCATAAATAATCTCTGAACTCATTAGCTTTGTTATGCTTGCAATAGGGAGCTCGCTATCTGAATTAAGCGAAATATAAATTTGGTCGTTCAATGGGTTGAATGCGAGTATCGCTTGGGCATCTATGGTCTTTAGATCTAGTTTACTTTTTTGCGATTCAAAAGGAATCGGCGGTAAGAGAATTGGTGAGAATTCGGTCTCATTAAATGCGTTTGATGGTGCGAGAAAGGGATTTCCTCTAGGTTTACCTAGTTGCAGATATGAGATGTATAATCCGACAAAAATCGCACAGATAAAAACACCCATCCAAATGGCAGAGCGAAATCTCATAGATTGATCTATGATTAGGTAGGCAGCTTTTTGAGCTTTGTTGGTGAGTACCTTAAACCAATGCCCCCCTTGTCCGAAATCACCAGTTAGGGACGGAGAAAACGGTCTATTCAATAACGACTTTTTAGAAACGATTTCTTCAGACTTCAAAATACTAAAACTTTAATTTAGGCTTTGAAGTCAAATTTTATCGATTTAGCATCCGGCTCTGCAAGCTCAATAAGATCTTTTGTTTTCATAACGATCGATCGATCTCTCCTACCACAGTTAAATGCTGAGGTTTCTTTTTCCCACATTGAAGAGTCGAAATATAGATCTAAACCGAGAAGGCGACCGAATGGAGGAACCCCGCCGACCTGTATCCCAATCAGCTTTTCTACTTCTTCAGGTGAAGCTACTTTATATTTCTCACCAAGATTTTGGGTCACTTTATCTAGATCAAGCTGGGCATCTGCGGGAATCACTACCATCTTGTATTTATCGCTGTATTCGAGAGACTTAATAACCATTGCTTTTGCGCCATCTCCAAGCTGAGTCCCCCTAACTTTTGCGGATTCTGCAGAAGTTTTTACTGGCTCATGCTCTAAGAATTTGTACTCAACACCAGCTTTATCAAGTAAGTTATGAATCTTAGTAACTGTTGATGAGCCTTTATCAGAAAGCTCTATCCCAAGTATATCAAGATCTTCTGGGCTTGCCTCGCTAGGTGCATTCATCATTAGATCCATACCGTTAGAGTTTTTGGGGAAAGCGTAAGTATCACGAATATTTGGCTCGTCTATTAAAACCATAAAAAGCCTATCAATCCCGATAGCCCAGCCCCCGTGTGGCGGCGCACCATACTGGAATGCTTCATATAAACCTCCAAACCGTCTAAGAATTTCTTCACGACCATACCCGACTGTTTCAAAAGCTTTAACCAAGACTTCAGGATCGTGGTTTCGAATTGACCCAGAAAGTATTTCATATCCGTTTAATGCGAGGTCATACTGGTTAGTCTGTATCTTAAGAGGATCATCGACATCAAATGCATCTAATCCTCCCTGCGGCATTGAGAAAGGATTATGAGCAAAGTCAAGTTTGCCCGTCTTTTCATCAATTTCGTAAAAAGGGAAATCGGTGATCCAAACAAAAGAGAGTACGCTCTCGTCTAAAAGACCCAACTCTTGTCCCAACCTTGATCTTACTGTACCAAGGATCTTACAAGCTTTTTCATTTTGGTCGGCGGCAAAAAGTATCAAATCGCCGTTTTTAGCTTCTATCTGAGTGATAATTTCTTCAGATAGACTTGAAATGAATTTCCCAATTCCTGACTCAAGCTTACCTGAGTCAACCTTGCAATATGCAAGACCTTTTGCACCTTGTTCTTTTGCAAACTTTTCTAGATCTTCAATCTTTGTGCGAGACCACTCACCCGCTCCTTCGACAACTATGCATTTGACACTTTCTGCAGAGTTAAACACCTGGAAATCAGTCTTTCCTTTGACAATCTCGGTTATATCATTTATCAACATCCCGAATCTGGTATCTGGTTTGTCAGTGCCATATTTTTCAATTGCATCTTTATGAGTTAAGCGAGGAAACGGAACCTGAAGTATCTTTTTTTCAGGTGCTACCAAAGTATAAGTATCACGAAGCATTCTCTCACATACATCAAATATTGTATCTATTGTTGGGAAGCTTATCTCGATATCTATTTGATAAAATACTCCCGCATGGCGGTCTGCTCTTGGATCTTCGTCACGAGCGCATGGTGCAATTTGAAAATAGCGATCAACTCCTCCAACCATTAGAAGCTGCTTATACTGCTGAGGTGCTTGAGGTAATACAAAAAACTTGCCGCGGTGAATACGAGAAGGAATAAAATAATCTCGTGCACCTTCAGGAGAAGTGCTGGTCAAGAGAGGAGTTATTACCTCAGTGAATCCATTCTTACTCATCCAGTTCCTAACGCCAAGAATAAGTTTATGCTTTTTCTGCATGATCTGTTTGACCCTGTCTCGGCGCATGTCAATAAAACGGTACTTCAATCGAAGACTCTCATCAATCTCATGCCCATCAGTATCAAGAGGAAAGGGAATTGGCTTAGATCTGTTTAAAAGAGTCAGCTTTTCGAGCTTAATCTCTACACCCCCTGTAGGTATTTTATCATTGACCAGATCCTCTTCTCTTTTGACAACAGTTCCTTCGGCTTCTATTACAAATTCACTACCAAGGCTTTTCGCAATCTCAACAATTTCTTTATTTTCATAGTTCACAACCAGTTGAATAATTCCTGACCAGTCTCTCATGTCAATAAAGATAAGTTTGCCGTGATCACGCAAAGTAGCTACCCATCCAGACACTTTTACTTTTTCACCAATTTTTGCCGGAACTTCAGACGCCAAAACTCTTTGTTTTACTTCCATAGTTTTCTTGAATATTAACTTAATGAAAAAATCGCCCGAACTTTCTTAAAAAATATTAAGAAAGAGGACGATATACTGATACCGCGGTGCCACCTCAATTGCAAAGTATGCCACTCGTTTATTTTTTGTTTATTGTCACTCAATTCAACTCGGACTTACACTATCTCCGATCGCTTAAAAGATTATAACTCAATCTACTAAGGCTGACAATCAGGATCTTGTCATGTCATGTTTATATAACTCAATTGAGAGTACACCGAGACTTGCTTTAAATAAACCGTCAGCTGAGTATATAAGTTCTTTTAGTTTTTTTTCATCAACCGGACGTCCACATGAATTTTCGATCTTTTTTAAGTAAGATAGAAATCCAGGAATACTTATATAGTACGCTGAAGGCTTTACCTTATGTGCTATTTTGCAAATCTTGTCAGAATCTGCTTTCTTATAAGCAGATTTCATTGACATCAGAGCTTGTGAGGTTTGTTGGATAAATGTCTTAATAATTTCAACTTTAACTGCTTCACTGGAGGAAACCGCCTCGTCAAGATTTCTGAAATCAATACCATTTTTATCAAGACTTCTTCTCGCCTTCTGAAGTTTTTTTATTTTTTTATATAAAATTTCTGGACGAAAAGGCTTAGCTATATGATCATTCCCCCCTGCAAGAAAAACTTTATCTTTCTGACCTGCATAAAAATGTGCTGTCACGACAATGACTTGAGTAGAACGCATTGTTCTTTTTTCTGATGTCCTGATATATCGCAAAATGTCAAAGCCGTGGATATCAGGCAGCTCAAGATCAAGAAGTATAAAGTCAAAACGATTTTTCTCTAACTCCTTAAGAGCTTTTTTCCCAGAGGTTGCCAAGATTACTTCAGCTCCGACATCCTTTAAGATATCTTCAGTAATTTTAAGATTAAGTTCATTATCTTCGACAATAAGAAACTTAAGCTTCTCAAAATTATAAGGTGAGCTCAGCTTAGTGGGCTTTTCGACTTTGTGGTAATCCTCTGGTAGATCGAATTTGAGTAGAACACTAAATTCTGTTCCGACACCTACCTTGCTATTGATCTCGACTTCTCCGTTCATTGTGTTTACAAGTTTCTTAACAATTGAAAGTCCGAGACCAATCCCTTTCTCTCTTGAGATTGTATTATCTTCAAGCTGAACAAAGCTTTTAAAAATATCTTTTTGTTTTAATTTTGGAATCCCTCTACCAGTGTCTTTTACCGAAAAAAGAAGCTCTACTTTATCACCTTGATTTTCGCTAAGCCAAACGGCAACTTTAACAGAGCCTTTTGTTGTGAATTTAATCGCATTCCCAATTAAATTGTTTAAAATTATCTTTAGTTTTGTTCTATCACCGTAAATCCACTCTGGAATATTGTTGTCGCACTCAAACTCAATCTCTAACCCCTTCTTTTTCGCTTCGGGTGCTTCAGCTGTTTCAATACTCTCTATTAGATTGGTGATGCGAAATGGAGCATTTTGAAGTTTCACCTTACCTATATGAATTTGTGAAAAATGTAACAACTCGTCAATAAGCGAAAGAAGATCATTTGTAGCAATGCTCATGATCGAAGTATATTCCTTCTGCTTTGAACTCATTTTCGTACCTGATAATAACTCGTTTGCACCAACAATCGCATTTAAAGGAGTTCTTATCTCATGGCTAACTTTTGCTAAAAAGTCTTCTCTTATTTTCAAAGACTTATCCATCTGTTGGCGCACTCTAGCTTTCTCTTTTTCAAGGATTCTTTTCTCAGTCTCATCATTTACAATCGCACTTATATTCAGAGAGTCATTTTCTTTTTCAAGAATCGCATTTATAGAAACATAGATCTCAGCACCGTTCTTATGGCGTAAAACAGCTTCATGATTTATAAGCTTTCCTTTTTTCATAATCTCGTCAAAAGCTTTGTTTGATAGAGGGAAAAGTTTTCGCGCAGATATCGATTTTAATTCTGATAACTCATATCCTAGCATTTTGCAACCGTAGGGGTTTGCGTCCAAAATATTACTCTCAGTATCGCCCGTAAAAACCCCACAAGGGATTTCATCAATGAGATGTTTGTAGTGTTCTTCTTTTAGCCGAAGCTTTGCCTCAGCCTCATTGACATCGGTAATATCTCTTACAATGATCAGCACTGACTTGTTAGTACACTTAACAAGTCTTGCTTCAAAGAATCTCTCTCCATTGGGATCGGTAAGTGCATACTGGACATACTCGACTCGATCACTATCTAAAACAGTCTTAATTAGGGCAATATATCGATTCGCAAGTTCAGATGGCATTATGTCGGCTACATTATTGCCAATAAAATATTCTGATGGGAGTGCTGCAGTAGCGTCCTTACTTGGGAAATAATCGAGATAGTTTCCCTTTGCATCGAGCAAAAACATCATATCTGGCGTCGCAGACATCAATGCATTATATTTGTTTTCCAAATCATGTAATCGGGTTTGTAACTTCTTTACATGACCCTTTGCATTTTTGTTTTTTACTTCACCCTTTGGAGCTTTATTTCTCTTAGAGATATGTTTATTCTCTGTCATGAATAATTCTTTAATGACAGTTTATTCGGTAGCAAACTTATACCCAGACCCTCGAACAGTTATAATAAGGGGGTTCTTCTTACTATCGTTAATTTTGCATCTTAAGCTCCTAATATGTACATTAATAGAATTTGAAAAGAGATCGCCAGATTCAATATCCCATACTTTTTCTATGATCATTGAACGAGAAAGAACTATTCCTCGTTCTTTGATAAGCAGACTTAGCATTCTAAATTCGATAGGTGTTAAGTCAATCAATTTGCCTGATACAAAGACTTCTTGTCCATCAGGATCTAGCTCTACGTTTCTTACAATAATCTTGTGATTTCGAAGAGTCTCAGTCTGCCGCCTCTGTAAAGCTCTAATTCTTGCAAGAAGTTCAGAGATCTTAAACGGTTTTGCCATGTAGTCGTCAGCTCCAACATTTAGCCCTTTTACTTTATCCTCTGTTCTGCCTCTTTCAGAAAGCATCAGTATTAAGACATTATTGTTTTCTTCACGCAGACTTTTACAAATTTCAAACCCGTCACAGCCAGGTAAAACCACATCTAAAACAATTATGTCATACACTTCACTATTGACTCTTGCCAATTCAAGTCCAACATTTCCATTTTTTACATGATCAACTGAATAGCCAGCACCAGTAAGTGCAAATTTAATAAACTTTGACATAACTTCGTCATCCTCTATTAATAATATTTTCATAGTCTTTCCATAACCTTTCAATTTACTACGGGATATATAGTTTTCTATATAATTCATGCGAATTATAGCCTATGCAAATGAGTAAATCGAGATCCTAGCAAGCTAAGGTTAAGGTTTGATGAAGAAAAAGTTTATTGGGAGACTGATGTACAGAAACTATGATACTGAAATATCCCACTCTTTTACAGCTAATTGACAGGTTTCTGAGGAATTCCAAGAATTAACCGAAAGTGTTCCAACTAAATCCACTATCTCACCAGTCTTAAGAAATGGAATATCTTCCTCACAGTCAAATATTACACACTCGAGATCTTTACCGGAGGTATCTGTTACTATAAGCTTTACGTGATTTTTAAAGCGCCCCATCGTAAAAACATTCTTTATGACAACACCGCATAGCAAAAAAAGCGGCTTCTGATTTTTCATTCCAAACGGCCTCAATGATTCTAACTGTTTGACTTCATCTTTAGAGATTTCCCCGATTGAGAGTACTAGATCTATCATTAGCTTTCTAGAGATCGATTCAAGGTCTATATTTTTATCAGCCCACGCGAGGATCTCTGACTTAAACTTGCTAAACCGATTTTTTTTAACTGTAAATCCCGCTGCAAGTGCATGGCCCCCATATTTTACGAGATAATCAGAAAATTGCTCCAGAAGTCCAGTCATATGAACGCCTTCAATGCTTCTAGCGGATCCTTTAATCTCATCACCTTTAGAAATCACAATTGATGGTCGTGAATAGTATTCGGTAAGTTTGTTTGCGACCAAACCGATTACCCCTTCATGCCAATC
This sequence comes from Candidatus Nomurabacteria bacterium, assembly GCA_020632375.1. Lineage (GTDB taxonomy): Bacteria > Patescibacteriota > Dojkabacteria > SC72 > JAHDCA01 > JACKFR01. The sequence goes on along the minus strand of JACKFR010000001.1, from coordinate 87,731 downwards.
TTCCCCAATTACAAAGTTCAATTGCTCAGCCTGAGAACTAGCATTAATCGACTCAAGTGAAAAATTAAAATACTCTTCTGTAACTTCTTGTCGCTTTGAGTTCAAATCATTTATTTTGCTTGCATATTTCTTTGAATTTTCCGAAGAGCTGGTAAGAAGAAGCCTGAGTGCTTCGAGTGGATCACCTATACGACCCGTAGCATTTATCCTTGGACCAATTATATACCCCAGATGGTATTCATTTATTTCTTCTTTTATTCCCGCAATATTTATAAGGGCTTTAAATCCTTCTCTTGGAGAACGATTAATTAAATCTATCCCGGATCGAACTAAAGTTCTGTTAATTCCTGTAAGAGGCATGAGATCGGTTATTGTCGCGAGTGCAGCAAGATCTAATCCAGGTGAATCAAGAGATAGCCTTTTTGAACCTCCTAGTTTATGCATGACTGTGGTGGATAACAACAAGGCTATTGTAGATCCGCAGATTTCCGAATGAAGATATTTCTGTTTTGGGTGCAGCTGATGGACAAGCGTATAATTTTTTGAAACAGTAAAGTCTTCCGGAGGTAAATGATGGTCGGTAACTATAAATTCTAGATTGGGGTTACTTTTAAGCGAGCTTTTTATCAAGTCTTTGTCTCTTACCCCACAATCAACAGTTATTATTAAGTCTGCTCCTTCTTGAACCATTTCATCAATCGATGATTCGCTTAATCCATATCCCTGGTCTATTCTTCTAGGAATATATGGCACGATTTTCGACTCAGAGTCGACTTTCTGTGCAGCATCCTTATAAAGGCACTCCCACAAGATCGCTGTAGCACAAATTCCGTCACAATCGTAGTCTCCATGAATAAATATTGTTTTATTCGATTCAAGTGCTGAAATTATTTGCTTAGCGGCAGCATCTGAATTGTAAATTGCCCCTGATGCCTGAATATCCTCGATAGAAGGATTTAAAAAAGCCTTCACATCTGTAGGCTTAATTATTCCCCTAACTCTTAGAACTGCATCTGCTATCTTTTTACCTTTGAGCTTATGAATCTTTTCATTGCGAAATACCCATTCACTTGTTTTCTTTCTAGTCATGAGCGGTAAGCTGTGAAATTATCTCCCAGGAGAAGCCTTTCCCAAGTATATACCTCACCTTTTTTTTATCCTTTGAATCCACCTCAATATTTCCATATTTTTTAGTAAGCAAAGTTTTTAACATTTCGAGATCACTGCATCCAGAATCAGAAATTGCATTTTCAGCGGTTTCTCGGTTGATACCCTTTTGCAGTAGTTCTTTCATAATTACAGAGTGTGAACGCTGCTTTCTGTTCGCTCTGATTTCTACAAAAGACTTTGCGAAAGCGGCATCGTCAATAGCTCCTGTCTTTTCGAGAGAATCAAGGATTTCTTCAATTGTCTCCTCAAAACTTTTCACGTTGAAATCACCTAGCCAGTCACCCTTCTTTTTAAATAATAAATTTTTAAGATACATTCGAACTTTGGCTCTTGGCTTCATAGAACGAGAGACATAAGTGTAAGCTCTTTCGATAAGTCGACTTCTAATTTCTGCTTTAGTAATTTCACTCGCATCATTATCGCTTAGTTCCAGCCCGTCATACAGCTTAAACCTGGCTAATGTATCGGCGGAAACTCCCAACCAGAATTGTTCATCAAGGAAAACGTTAAACCTACCCGGCTTTTTTATTTGAGAAGTAATCTTAGTAATTTTCAATACGTTTTCAGTAACGACTAATTAAGCGTCTCTAAAACTTTTTTGGTTATCTCTCTAGCAAGCTTCGAATCATCCTTTAGCGCTTGAGCAGAAGAATCTTTTCCTTGGGCAAGCTGTTTATCACCGTAACTCAGCCACGAGCCGGACTTCTTCACAATACCTTTCTCTATTGCCGCATCGATTATGCTGCTCTCTTTGTCGATTCCTGTTGGATAACGAATTGCAAAACTTGCCTCGCGAAATGGGGGGGCAAGCTTATTTTTTACAACCTTAACGCTTCTCACATGTCCAACCAGCTGACCATCTTCCATGACTTTTTCTCGCTGGCGAATGTCCATTCTGACAGAGGCGTAGAATTTAAGAGCATTACCTCCTGTCGTGGTTTCTGGATTACCAAAAAGAATTCCTATCTTCATACGAAGCTGGTTGAGAAAGATTACAGTTGTGCCGGTTTTACTACAAATTGCAGTTATTTTTCTTAATGCTTGCGACATCAGTCTTGCCTGCAACCCCATATGGCTATCTCCCATTTCGCCTTCGATCTCGGCTCTGGGGGTAAGAGCGGCTACAGAATCAACTACAATTACGCCGAATCCTGCTGATCTTACTAAGGTTTCTAAAATCTCGAGTGCCTGCTCCCCAAAATCGGGTTGAGAAATATACATCTCATTTATATCAATACCAATTCTTTTAGCGTAAGTAGGGTCAAAAGCATGCTCAGCGTCAATAAACGCTACATTTTCACCAATCTTTTGCGCCTCTGCCAAAATATGCATAGCAAGAGTTGTTTTACCTGATGACTCAGGCCCATATATTTCTACGATTCGTCCCTTTGGGATACCACCAATTCCGAGGGCAACATCTAAAGACAATGCACCTGTAGAAATTACTGGAACATCAACTTTGGTTTTGCTACCAAGTTTCATAATTGCACCGTCACCAAATTGCTTTTTGATCTGTTCTACAGCAACGTTTATAGCTTTATTCTTTTGATTAGATGCATTCTGGGGAGCAGCTTTTTTCTTTTTATCTGGCATTGATTATAACTTCAAATTTATATAGGATGAGTCTAACAGACGGTAATTTGAGAGTCAAAATAAAGCGATTTCTTTAACGAATTTTTAATAATTTTGTCAAAATCGGCTAAATAATTTGTTAATCTTACATACATGAATATTACAAATCATAAAAATAGTAAGAGAGAGTCTCTAATTTCGCGAGAGCTGTCAGAATTTTCGACATTTTTAGGAAAATACTCAGTGATCGCTCTGGCAATAGGTACGATTGTTGGCCAGTCAAGTAAAGAAGTGGTAGATGTTTTAGTAAACGGTATTATACAGCCATTTATAAATTTATTGTTACCCAACGAACATATTTTCCAAACAACTCTCAAGCTAAGTGGCGAAACTTTTCTTATAGGAGATCTGTTGAATGTCACTGTGCAGCTGATGATAACGATGATTGTGACATTTATTGCTGCTAAATATCTTTTCAGAGACTTACAAAAAATCGGAATCTCAAAAGAGACATCTAAAGATTCAGCAAAAAAGAAGAAATAGACTTAATGAGATCCTGACATAGTAAGTCATCTTGACGAATATATTTTGCTATTTCGATTTGATTTGCAGGGGTATTAAGTTCGCCTGCACAGAATTGACTAATTGTCTCACGGTCAAGATTGGACTGGGGGAAGATTTGGATTAAAGCGTCTTTAAGTTTCCCACTCAAAACTGCTTTAGCAAGACTGAACGCATATTTCTTCGACTTAAAGAAACGATCCGGATAAAAAATAGCGATATCGTAGTTGTGTTTATCAGAGAGGCCATGGATATCTAATACATAAGGAACCTTCTTTTTTCTAACAATTTTCTTCATTGCCTGCTTATATGGGTTATCTGAAATCAACATATAATTCGGGTCGTATGACAGATTGCTATCTGTAGCATAAATCAGGCTTGCACCAGTCAAAGAACAGATCTCTTCTGAAATTTCTTTTGTAGACTCTTCTGCCGGCCTCAAAGCACCTGTAAAATTGGGCCTTTTGTGCTCAATACAATGCGGAGCGGATAATAATAGGTTTGTTTTCCCTATGTCTAAAGTATAACCAGAAGAAATTGAAGTCTCCATACTAAGAATAACCTATCACATAGGAGATATTGGGTAAAGGACTGATCAAAACAGCTTGACGGTGTAATCCGGACTTGTTACCTTTAATCTATATAAACTCATACTTACTCAAATGGTCATAAAGAAAGGCTTAACTTTATTGATAGCCCTTGTTATAGTGATCTGCGGAATTGCTTTTGCAACAGGAACAGCTTCAAAAGTATCTGCTGTAGATTATAACTACACTTACACAACATCGGGCAATTCTCTAACTGCTGATGAAGCGAAAGCAATAGCAATTTTTACAGGTGCGCTATTGATCCCAGTAATAATAATCGGGGTTGCGATATGGATTTACACCTCGTACTCGTATATGACAATTGGAAATAAAGTCGGAGAACCTAACTCATGGATGGCTTGGGTTCCTGTACTTAATTACTACTATATGGTCAAACTTGCCAGATTGAGCGGCTGGTTTACACTTATTTTCCTCACAGTGGTTATCCCTTTTTTAGGAGCTCTAATTATAGTTATATTTGTAGTTTATCTGAGCATGCAAATTGCTAAAAGAAGAGGTTTCGACGAATGGCTTGGACTATTAACTCTTGTCCCGATAGCAAATCTAGTTCTTCCAGGTTACCTTGCTTTTGCAGAGCCAACTAAAAAAGCTACTTCTGAGAGCCCAGGGGACATGAAGAAAAGCATGGACATGGCGGAAGAGGAAGGTGAAGAAGAGATGGAAGAATAGCCCCTGCTGGTCTTAATTAAATGGAAATAATTGAGCCGCTTACTTAGGAGCGGCTCTTTTTCTAAATGTGCTAATATTTACCTGCTATGAATACTTGGGATGTTCCCGAATTTGTAAGGTTAGGGTTTAATAATAAAAAGTATATAAACCTACAGAGAGAAAAGATTCTTGAAAGAATGGATTCTTTTAGAGGAGGAAAGCTATATCTCGAAATTGGGGGTAAATTCCCCTATGACCCCCATGCCGCTCGTGTGCTTCCAGGACTGGATCCATATGCTAAAAAAGAGATTCTTAAAAACTTAAGCAATGTTTTTGAAATAGTCTTCTGTATTAATGCTAAGGATATTGCTTCAGATAGAAGACTTGAAAGTAATGGAGATGGATACAAAAAGAAGGTTCTAGATAAATTAGAAGATCTTAAAAAGCATTTTGGTGCTGTTTCTGCTATCTCTGTAAATCTCTGCACTTCGGAATTAAATCCAGAAGTTGAAAATTATCTCAAGAAATTAAAGGTTCTAGGATACAAGATTTACAAAAGATATGTAATTGATGGCTATCCTCACGATACCGAGAAGGTTCTAAGCGAAACGGGATATGGTGGTGACGATTACATTGAAACAGAAAAAAATCTCGTAATTGTGACAGGTCCAGCATCAAATAGCGGAAAGCTTTCAACTTGCCTCGGCCAACTCTATTATGATAACAAGAAAGGCCTCAATTCGGGCTATGCCAAGTTTGAAACATTTCCAATCTGGAGCCTTCCCCTGCCTCATCCGGTAAACTTAGCTTATGAAGCAGCGACTGCAGATATCGGCGATTATAATCAGCTCGACGCTTACCATGAAAAGGCTTATGGGAAGCGTGCTGTTAATTACAATAGAGATATAGAGGCATTCGAAATAGTAAAAAAACTTACAAGCCAATTTCTCCCTAAAGATAATTTTATGCACAACTATCTTTCTCCCACAGATATGGGAATTAGCTGGGCCGGATTTGCAATTAACAATGACGAAGTTGTTTGCATCGCCAGCCTGAACGAGATTACCAGAAGAAAAGATTGGTATGCAGGTCTCCGAGGCAAAGATACTTCCGAATGGGTAAGCAGATGTCAAAATCTCGAAAACCAAGCTCTCAAATACATAAAAGAAAGAAACTACAATCCGGAGCTTGTTATCAGAAAAGCCTAATCGGGATTTTCTAAAAGTGGCGGCTGTTCTTCTTGCACCCCTTCATCAAGTATACGAACTTTTTCAATCCGTTTTTTTAGCTGTCCCATCCTTGTATTCTCGACAGTGTTGTACAGCTTCTCAAGTGAGGCAATCCTCTCTCCAACTTTCTGGAAAGACTCTGCAAATTTATCAAACTCGTTATTAAAATTCTTAATTTCAAGAATCATCTTCCCAATATTAGCCTGATACCTGAAATTATCATACGCTTGCTTAACCATTCTCAAAATCGCAGTAAAGCTGAATGGTCCTGCCAGGATTACCTTATTTGCCATAGCTTCTTGCCAAACTGAATTCATCTTGTCGTAAATAAATGAAAATATAATCTCATTCGGAATAAACAGAATAACAAAATCGACAGTATTTTCATTTGGGTCAATGTAATCTCTCTTAGCTACCTGTTTAATCTTTTCTTTGACGTCTTTTTCAAACAGCTTCATATACTGCTTTTTCTGTTCTTCGTCATCAACTTCAGACATTTTCTGAAGGTTTGCATAAGGAAACTTGGAATCCACAAAGATTTTTGTCTGATCCGGAAGCAAAACAGTAAAGTCTGGACGCGCTGAACTACCCGTTGTTTCTTGGACATTATAGTCGACTCCTTTTACAAACCCTGACATCTTAAGAAGATCTTCTGTCACTTTTTCACCGAATTGGCCTCGGATCTGGTTGTCTGACAGAACACTTTTAAGGCTATTGGTAGTCACTCGAAGCTGTTCTGTAAGCTTTTTCTGCTCATCAAGGCGTGTTTTAAGTTCATTGAAGCTGCCAATTCTATCTTTATCTGAAGCAACGAGCTTCTCCTGGCTTTTGCTAAGCTCTTCCTCTATACGCTTTATCATTCTTGAGATTTCTGATCGCTTGTTCTCTACATCGGTTTTAATCTCCTTCTTTTCTGCAGACAGTTTTTCGTTAGCCATTGAGACAAGCCTTTTTTCGGCGTCTTCAAGAAGCTGTGGCATCAAACTTCTCATTTGAAGCTCCATTGCTTTTGCTGCAGCTTCAGAAGCACTTTCTTGCCCCTGGAACAAAACTTTACGTAGGAGAACAAACACCACGCCCGATACAATAATTCCTGCGACAACCCCTATCACAATTTCCATTAATCTTTCATGAAAATTTTATGCACTCAAGTATACTACACTGCTTTGATATTTTTTGCCGAATAAGTAGCCAAATGATATAGCAGCGATATTAACGAAGTAGCAAATAGCAGCGAAAAGACTATTATCTGGTTTCTGACAACAAGTGAAATTTCAGAGTTAAAGTTTTTGTAAAGCACGTACTGTAATACAAAGATTCCCAAAAGAACAGGAATATAAAAAAAACGATTTTCTACAATCAGGAAGTTAATTATCACAGTTGCGAGAGAGTATATAACAATTCCAACTCCCATAATCCAAGTATATGGTGCAACATAAAGATACTTGTCACCAGAGACAATTGGTACAAGCCAGTCGCCGGCAAAGTAATAGACCAATGTTATAAATGCAGTTAATGAAAATACAATCCCGATAGTACCTAGCAGATATTTAATCTGTATGTCTCTTTTCTTTTCTTTAGCAATATATGCTACAGAGACCGGAATTATTAATATTCCCCCGAAATAAACGATTTTAGACATAAGTGCAAGTGCTGCATACCCAGGACGCAGTGACGGTGCTGTCAAAACAATATCATATGAAAATGGAAGATTGAAAAGCAGAAATGCCAGAAAGGTACTAACGAGGGCTTTGTAATTAAGTTTGAAATTAGATTTCTTTTTATTGTCTTCTTTAACTCGAATAAAAAAGATAAAGACAATCGAGACAATTAGCGTTGGTAAACCGAATGCAATTATCGGGTATGAAGCCGTAGTATCAAAAAGCGAAAGAGCAACCAGGAATAAAATGAGCTTTAAGCTTGCTTCAAGTAAATTTAATATGTTCACAGTGTTTATCTTGTGCATGCCGAGCAGAATTCCTCGACCAACTGGAATCAGCAAAGACCCTAAAATCATTATTGAAATGAGCGAAACATACTGAGGAGCAATTTTAACAATTACAGATATTTGCTTCGAGAAAATTATTGTAGATAAGCTCAGAACCAGCCCGAGAATAAGAAAGAATCTGTATGCATGAGATTTTATTTTTTTAAGATCCCATTGATTAGCCTTTGCGACAGACTTTGTCAGTTCTGTCTGAATAGTCATAGTAGGCACCTGGATTATGTAGATAAGCCCTATGACTGCACTTAAAATTCCAAATGATTCCTCTGGTAATCGATGTGCAGCAAGAACATTAAATAAGTAGCTCAAGAAGCTTATCAAAAGGCCTATGAATAGCGTGGAGAAAGAGTCCAAAACAAATTTACTATTGTATTTGCTTTTAATCTTAGCAAGTACTTTGTGCATTTAAACCAGGATTAAAGATGATCTACAAGTCGGTTTCAGTATTATACGCTATCAGAAGGCGTGCTTACTAGCAAAAGGTTTTTGGATAGCTAGTTATTATTAAAATCCATCTGCAAAGTCTACACTGCAAGTGAATTTAAGTTTTTTGGGATCTGCAAGATCATCCAAGACAAGATCATCATAGATATCGCAATTCTTTAAAATAGATTCTTTTGTCCCCCAGAGGTTTTCTTGAGTATCTGTTTTTTTGATCAATTCACCTTGAAGCTCAGATGCAAAGAATATGTAAAAAATGACATCTTGAACAAAAACACCATCTTCTCGTTTTCGCATTTTTCGGTAAATTTCTTCAAGAGTAAGCTTTCCTGCTTCCAAACCTGTTTCTTCAACAAGCTCTCTTGCAGCTGCCTCTTCAAATGTCTCTCCAAACCTTACCTTGCCAGTGATTCTTCCTACTTTGCCGAAATATGGCTGTCTGAGTCTTCTGCATACCAAGTGTTCAAGCTCCCCTGTTTCAGAATTTCGGCGAACAGCCCTGACAATAACGCTGGTTTTGGGTTGTTTTTCAATCATTTCAATCTCGCTATCAATAAGATTAGTATAATCTTTTCCAGAATCGGTCAACTTATATTTGTTGTCTTCTTTTTTTACTAGCCCTAATGCCATCAACTGCTTCAAATGGTAGTTCATATGCTCACTTTCAAGCCCTTTTACCAAAAGCTGGTTGAATCGCATCCCGCCAGAGCTGGTTACAAGCTTTAACAGAATTGCTTTCTGGTATCTGTGTACTTTGATATTTATATTGTTCATAAGAATTGATAAAAGTTTATTGTGTGATTTTCTTAGATATAAAAAATGGCGTCAACTAAGAAACTTTTTAGTTAGCAAAAAAAACTTTTTGTCATATTGAAATCTGTTTGCGATTATAAATCCGGTTGCATCTAAAATTTCACCCACTTTCCGTATGGATCTTTCTAAATTGATTGAGGAAGCGATTAAATACGCCGATAAATTCAAATCCTACGATGGGGGCGAGGTCTACAACACGTATTCTGATGTCAGCATAATCCCGACATATCTTACTAAAGTAAGCTCAAGAAGAGATGTCGATATTCAACAAGAGTTTAATTCAATTCGCAACAAGAAGTATAAGATTTTCCCTGCATTTGGGGCATCAATGTCATTTATGCGATCAAAAATGGCAGTCGATCTAGCTAAGCAAGATACTCTCCATGTATTACCAAGGATTGGGCTTACGTACAAAGAAAGACTTGCAGATATAGATAAAGCCGGAGAAAGAGTCGGCGCAACGATAGGGCTTAACGAAGATGATGAGTTTATTGAGCAACTCATACAAAAGAAAAACCTGTATATGATTGCAATCAGCATTGCACAAGCGGCTAATCACGACACAATCAAGCAGCTACAACGCTTATCAAAGCTGGGAATTAAAAACGGTGTCATGCCCGGAACCGTAGGCTCTGTTCGGGGTCTAGCTTTTCTTTACAACGCAATGGACAATCTTGGTTACGAAGAGAAGATTATCAGAGTTTGTATTGGAGGAGGGGCAGGTTGCTTAACTCGTTTGAACGCAGGCGTTGGGGTTGGTAGCTTTACACTTATAGAGAAGATGAGGTCATTTATAGATGATCAAGGGATTAATGACCTAAAGATTATCACAGACGGCGGGATTAAATTCCCTGGAGAATTTGTAAAAGCTCTGACCAAATGCGAAGGTGCAATGATGGGCGGAATTTTTGCATCGGAAAGCATGGAAGATTCAGTACTAGAGAAGGTTGATGGCAACCTAATGCTTAAATATACTGGCAACGCATCTAAAGAAACCTCAAAATCACACAGATATGTAGAAGGAGGAGTTATTTACAAAGATTTAAATGCAAAATATGCAGACGAAATTGTTTTAAGACTTAAAGATGGTCTGCAAAGCGCAATGACTTATGTAAACGCTATCAACTTAGATGAGTTTAGACAGCAGGTGACATTTGTTTCTAATTCACTTGGAAGCATAAGAGAAAGCGCGTTGCACTAGTCTAAGCCATGGAAATGCAAGATCTTTAATTTCGTTCCAAGACAAAATAACCGTGCATAGGTTTTAGAACCGGAAAACATTTCCAATATCTAGAATAGCTGAATCAGATTTCAGATGAAGAGACAAAACAAACTCCCTGAATACTCTAATAGGACCAAATACTCTAGCTGTTATTCCAGCTTGTCTTTCAACATGATTAATATAGAATTGATAATTTTCGTCATATTCCATTTGACGTATAGCTCATATATATCTTATGCGCGCTGATTTTACTATCCCATTGGAATTAAAACAACTATATTACATAAGTTTTCTTTCGACCTTTTGCTTAAAACCTCCCCCTCTCATAAAACACCTTTAACCCATTAGAATAAGCTAACAAAACAGGTATCCGATCACTCCTTCCCTCAACGGACACCCCCATATGCATTTGAATCCCAGGTTTTGATCGAGCGATAAAAACGGCATTACTCTGTCGAACTTGTTCGACCTGTTTGCCTAAGTCATACAGTCCTCGGAGTACTCCAAACGACATCCCGACCTTATATTTAGAAATCTCAATCGGATAGCCTAGCTCGCAACCATATTTTTTCTGATCAGCCTGAACAGCGGATCCGTACTCTTTCTCGGAAATAATTGGTCTTTCAGACTTTCCACCAGCAATACAATCTTGGCATACATATTCTTTTGTTTCTTCATACCCAGTACCGGAAGCTAGGTGGCTGATTAAATAGACTTCTACACTACTTCCTATTTTATTCGTGTACTGTCTTAGATTTTGTAAATAAATCAAAACTTTTCTCTCAATCTCGATCAGATCCGCATTGGGTATGACGGATCCTTTCGGGTACATATTCCGAATATCGTCATCAGTAATTACAACAATCGGGCGCACTTCGATTCCGATATCGGCAAACTTAACTGACAAATGCGTGAGATAGTCAATTAGACTCGAAGTATCTTGAAAAACCCGCGTTCTACCGCCCTTATCAGAAATCTCTTCATAATCTATAGATGTACTTATTGATAATCTATTTCTCCCATCAGAATCTTTTGTCTGCAACATCCTCATGCATTGGATCTTAACCAAGTCAATTGGTTTACCTAATATAACGGCTTCAAATAACACTCTGTCCAAATCCCCGTAATATCCTTCTTCATATCTACCTTCCATACACGGATTCGTTATTTCCATTATTAAGTCACTTACTTGGATAAACCGGTCAAAAAGCCCCTGTTCAAACTCAACCTCGTAGTTTTTGCAAAGTATTAGAAATCGTTTATGAAATCTTGAAATTCTTTTAAGTCGCTCTTGTTGGGCAACAAGAAAGTATCTTTCAGTCGATGTGTCATTGAAGTAGTACTCAAGTTGCGTTCCTGCTTTACTACAGGCATCGGCGAACAGCTTTGGTTGAATAGCATTCCCTAAGAGAATTTGAAAGTAGTCGTCAACTGAAAGCCCGGTAAAATGGCAGCCTCTTGATAAGAAATTAGCTACCAGCTCACTGTATAGAGTCAAACCACTTTCCATAATAATGCCTCTTAGAGTTTGAATCTTCTGTTGCTTCGAAAGCTCTGCTGAGTGGATAAATTCTGGTAAACCAACCTCCTGATAAGCAGCTATTGCATCTTCTTCAGGAGAATTACGCAATTTTAATCCAATCGGTTGAGATAAAACTAAGCCAGCCCTATCCGGCAAATTTGAAAGTAATGATTCAAAATCTCTTTGATCAAGACCAAAGACAGTACTGGTCTAGTTTATCAATTGTTTTTATTTCACAATTAGGTATTTTATTTGTCATTTTTGTATAGATTAATTTAGAAAAATTGTAGGTGGGACGGGAATCGAACCCGTAACTACAGTTTTGGAGACTGTTGTTTTAACCAATTCAAACTACCCACCCAAGGTGGATACTCTAGCTAAACATACAAAATGGAAATATAAAGCATCACACCCTCTTAGTTGTTAGAGGGTCGCCAGAATCTAAATTTTAGATTTAATGCTTTGTTCATAGGGTTGATTATAGCAGATGGGTCGAGAAGAAACCATACTCAACTGTTTTTATATAACTAAGACTTTTTTTGAACATCTTTTTTAGATATCATCCTCAAAGTATTTGTGAACGATATGGTTCACTTCATTTCAAGAGAGGTCCTAATGGCCAAACGTTTTGTTTATAACCTAGAATTCCCAGACTATTGCGATCAGCTATCGATTGGAGATTATATCTTTGAAAGAATCGAGAACTACCATGGTGCACTACAAGCTCTTCAACAGAGGGTTAATATAGCAGCTGAATTTGAAATAAAGAGTTGTACTGGTTCGCACGCTATCACAGCAAGCGTAAGAAAAAAAACACCAGGGAGACCACGGAACTCGGTGCTCATTAGTAAATCGAAAGCCTCTGAACTAGACGACATCTTACACCTCTTATCGATTTTCACGCGCCGAAAGGTATTCCTTTCACTTCCTAATAACGATGAGTCGACAATTATTGCAGATCCAAGAATGGCAGATTTTGGAGTGACACTGCATTGCTCAATCCCTCAAAATATCGAAATTGTTAATAAGGATTCAAAAAGCCCGACCAATTTCATGGAAGATAAAGACTGGATCCATTACGATAAGGGATTTGAAGAAGGAATAAACACTATTTTAGAACTGATAAACGATTCAACCTGGAAAAAGAAATACAGAAATGGATTCTACCTCTTAATCTGCGAAGAAATGATTGCCAGAAATTCTCTTTCACTCGAAAGGCTTTACTACTCTAACTTTCTTCATGCTTGGACAATATGGGAAAACATCTACGCATGTAGAAATCAGGACCAAGCGGATAAAGACGTTTTTAATACAAAAGGTAAAGATAAAGTAAAATTCGTCCTCCGGAAATATTTCTCATTTATAGCGATTGACGACGAGAAAGTTAAGGACCTAGTACAATGTAGAAATAGGTTAAGCCATTTCGGAGAGAAATCCGTGAATGCCAAACATAAAGATCTCATAACCTTCATCCATGCCACAGAGTACTTGGTAGCAAAAACCCTAAACCTGAAGCCAAGTAATGTTTTCAACGTGGAAGAAAATTTTAAACAGTTGGTCGGGAGTTAATATACTGGTGGGCGATGAAGGACTCGAACCTACGACCCTCTCGGTGTAAACGAGATGCTCTAGCCAGCTGAGCTAATCGCCCACAGATAGTGGATTCTACACGCAAAGCAGCACATAGACAACCACTCTTTGGTGCCGAGGACAGGACTTGAACCTGCACGAGCGTATTATGCCCACTACCACCTCAAGGTAGCGTGTCTGCCAATTCCACCACCTCGGCTTCATGTCGGTAATTATACACCAAAAAACTTCAGGCGAGCGAGACAGGTTAGATCATTAAAATGTCATGTGCTATATTTTATCCAGACTAAAATAATCTGCTCTACCAATTTAATGAAGATTAAATCTATATCTGCACGCGAAATACTTGATTCGAGAGGCATTCCTACCCTTGAAGCCCTAATTACATTGGAAGATGGAACTACAGCCAAAGGACAAGTGCCTTCAGGAGCGTCAACTGGCACAACAGAGGTGTTGGAAATGCGTGACAGAGATAAAAAACGCTACTTTGGTAAAGGAACTCTGAAAGCTGTTGAAAAAGTAAATGCTGTAATTGCTCCGTCAATCATAGGAAAGGAATTTGCAAGTCAGGTAGAATTTGACCGACATCTTATTGAACTGGACGGCACAGAGCTAAAAGAAAAGCTAGGCGGCAACTCGATCTTATCTGCATCAATGGCCTTCTGTAGGGCTTCAGCTGCGAGTATGCAGAAGCCACTCTATGAATACTTTGCAGAAATATATTGGGGGCCAGGGTTTGACCATTCACTTCTGCAGCTGCCTCAGCCGATGATTCTTATCATGGAAGGCGGCCTTCATGGCAATTGGGCGACAGATTTTCAGGAATATATGGTGGTGCCAAGAAAAGAGAAATTTCCTGAATTTAAAGAAGCACTGAGAGCTGGAGCTGAAATATTCAAAGCAACTCATGACCTACTGGTTGAGAGAGGCTATTCTGGTGCAGTCGGATTTGAAGGCGCATTTGCACCGACAACTATAAAATCTAATGCCGAAGCTTTTGACTTAATATTAGAAGGGATAACTAAAGCAGGTTATAAGCCTGATGACGAGATTGTTCTTGCGATAGACATTGCTTCTTCAGAATTCTACAACCATAAAACCGGTCTTTATGAATTAAAGCGAGAGCAAAAATCTCTCAACCGTGAAGAGTGGATAGATTTCCAAAAGGAAATGTACTCTCAGTACCCTATTTGGAGCACTGAAGACCCGCTTGATGAAGAAGACTGGGATGGCTGGGCACTATTTACCCAACAATTTAGCCAATCACACCAGATTGTTGGCGATGATTTGCTGACAACAAATGTGAAAAGGATCAAGAAGGCGATTGATGACAATGCTGTTAATTCGGTTTTGATCAAATTGAACCAGATTGGGTCTGTAACTGAGACGATCAACGCAATTAAGTTAGCAGTTTCAGCAGGCTATACTGCAGTAATTTCTCATCGTGGTGGAGAAACAAACGATGATATGATTGCAGATCTGGTGGTTGGTACAGCAGCCGATCAAAGCAAGTTTGGAGGTCCAGATAGAGGAGAAAGGCTGGCTAAATACAATCGGCTGACTGAAATTGAAGAGATGATCAGTCAGAAATAGACAATCGGGGAACTCGGTCGACTTTTGAAATTGCTTTCTTGCCTATAAGCACTTCACTCCCTGCAGCGTGCACGTATGCGGCAAGATCTATCATAACAGCATTGTCACTGCGATACTTTTTTTCAGGAAGCAGATACTTCAAACCATGTTTTCTGGCAAGTCTCCCTACTCTTCGAGCTAATGTTTCATTATTAAATACCCCTCCACCGACAAGTAATGATTTAACCCCAGGGTTTTGATTTATAGCTTCTCCGAGTTTCTCTGTAATAGAAAGGACGACGCATTCAATAAACTCCCAACAAAAGTCGTTAGCCCACTCTTTATCTGATCGTCCACTCTCCCGTAATGAGTTTATCTTGTAAAGACAAGCTGTTTTCAAACCCGAAAAGCTGAAATCTAGATTTCCAGAGCTACGCATCGGAACGGGAAGCTCAAACGATTCCTTATGATTTGCTTTTTTCGCAAATTCAGAAACTATCGGCCCTCCTGGATAGCCAAAATTAAGCATTCTGCCGACTTTATCAAAAGCTTCGCCTGCAGCGTCATCAAGGGTCTTTCCTAGCTTTTGGTAGTTGCCGTAGTCTTTTGCCAAAATAATTTCTGTGTGTTTACCTGAAACCAACAGACCAAGTGCAGGAAAGAGCTGTTTTTTGTCTAGTGACTCTGAAACCCCGTGACCTTTTGAATTGAGCGCAAGAGAAGAGAGCAAGTGCCCTTCCATATGGTTCACAGGAATAAAAGGTTTTTTATTTTCAATTGCAAACTTTTGGGCAAATTGAAGTCCGACTTCAAGGTCAATCGCCAAGCCGGGGCCGTATGTTGCTGCCACCACGTCAATATCATCGATTTTTAATCGTGCCCGCTTCATTGCTTCTAAATAGCACTTCCCAATATTCTCTTGATGTGCTCTACGTGCAACCATAGGCACTACTCCGCCCCATTTTTTATGAAGCTCGGTTTGTGATGCCAAGACATTTGCAAGCACTTTACGATCTTCTAAGACTGCAACCGAAGTTTCATCGCAGCTAGTATCGATTGCAAGAATTTTAATGTTTTTATTCTTCATAAACTCTAATTCTTCTTTCTGACTCTGAAATATGCTCAAAATCTACTTTGATCATTTTTGCACCTGATGCTTTTGTTTGGTTCTCTATTTCGGCAAAAAACTTATCTGCCCATTCGATCGCAAGGACATTCCCTGGTTGGAGATAATCACTATAACCTGTCCTGATCAGTTCTTCTACACCGTCTACTCTCCAAGTATCCATGTGTGCAAGATAGCCTTTTCGATGCCCGAAATTGTACTTATACTCGTCAATTAATGTATATGTTGGTGATGAAATCTGGTCAGCTATTTTCAAAGATTTTGCCAACCCTTTTACAAATTGGGTCTTACCTGCGCCAAGTTCTCCTTTAAGTGCAAGAACAAATGGTTGTTTTAATGGGGTGTCGATAAATTTCAACATAACCATAGCCCCGAAATTTTCAGTTTCTTGAACAGATTTTGTATTTGCTGCAAAGATGATTTTATCCTCGGTTAAGTTCTGATTAAACTTTAATGAACCAGCCCGCATAACATTAAGATTATTCAGGGTTGTATCTACAACAGTTGAAGGCTCATTATGTGGAAGCTCACCTGCGTCGATTATTAAGTCAATCAGATCTAGCTGTTTTTCTGGGGTGTCTTTAAGAAGGGCTTCAATACTATATGGACGATTTTTATAAGAGATGTTTGCCGAAGTAGATGTAACAGGACGCCCGAGTTTAGAAACAATATCAAGAATGAGCGGGTAGTCCGGGATCCTGATTCCGAGAGTGCCGAATTCTGACTCTACACCTTTTGCAAGCTTGCCAAGTCCTTTTGATATAACTGTAACTGGCCCCGGAAGATAGTTCTTGTAAAGATTGTCAGCAAGATCATTAATTTCTGCATACTTGCTTGCCATTTCTCGGTCTGAGACAGCAACTGAGAGAGGTTTCCCTTCTCTACGTGACTTATACTTCATCAGCTTGTCTACTGCTGCCTGGTCTGTAGCGTCAACACCGATCCCATAACAGGTTTCAGTCGGGTAAACGATCATCCCGCTAACCTCTAGTGTGTTAATAGCTTCTTGTATAATTCTTTTGTAAGACTTACCTTTCTCTAACCGGAGAGTTTTCATTGTAGCTGAAAGTCATTTAGACAAAGGGATTATATTAAATCGGGAAGAAGAATCCAAGAAGCAGCGGCTAGGAGGCCAAAACAAACCGACTCGCATTGAAACATTTTCAAATGATATAATACTGCAGTTGAGAGTGACAAGCTCTCGAGCTATGTAAATTTACGTAAAACTTTTATGGCTGCTGCATTTACAGATACAGGCTGGCAAGGCGATGTCCTTGATGCCAGTGGTTTAGTTATGGTTGATTTTTGGGCAGACTGGTGCGGACCGTGCCATATGCTTGCGCCGACAGTTGAAGAAATTGCAGATGAGATGGGAAATAAGATTAAGGTCGGGAAGCTAAATGTTGACGAGAACCAGGCTACTGCAGCAAAGTATCAAGTGATGAGTATCCCAACTGTAATGATATTTAAGGATGGTGAAGTTGTAGAAAAGCTTATTGGAGTACAACCGAAGCAAGCCTATGTCGACGCAATTAATCGGCACGCATAAAGGATAAATGCTTTTGGGCAAAAAAGATATAATCTAGAATTGTCTTAATGACGGTATATAAACGCACCACAGATGTGGTGGAAGGTGCAAATATTTTGCATGGACTCCCAGATTTTCTGGATGGAATTTCTGAACCTCAGATTGGGTACGAGTTCACTTATGTGGGCGATCAGATGGGCAAGCATATAGCCCACCCGGTCAGCCTAGGAAATCGGGGAATGAGGTTTGTGGACGCTACTAAAGAAGTTCGTTTAAGAGATGGTGTTTACCAAGTGATCGAAGCAGGGGGACTCCCTGTGTGCATGATCAAAGGAAATGAAAATGTACTTATTCCACCTAAAAATGTATTTTTCATCGGAATCAAAAGAATCACCTGCGCCGGAAAAAGTTACAGATCAGATCAAATCTATGATGCGCACGTTTTCGGATTTGTCCGGCTGAGAGAAGAGAGTTTGTGGTTGTAGTTATCCCAGTCAGTTCTAAGACCCAGCTGAACTATTTCATCTACTTCAAACACTCTGCCTAATCCCTTGTGCATAGTGATTTATTATACGCTACTTGATGCTAAGAAGTCTCAAGGGAAGGGCTTCGTTAAAAAGTGCTGGTTAAGAAATTTTGATTGTCAATGGGTATGCCTTTTGATATACTCTCGTCTAGCGAAAGCGTCTACTGTGACAATAAAAACTGGGGTGGTAGTTCAGCTGGTTAGAATATCTCACTGTCACTGAGAAGGTCGCGGGTTCGAGTCCCGTCCACCCCGTTTTTTTTCGAGCCATCCGTCAGACATCCCTACAGATTAACAACATTCTTAGGACTGTTTTCTAAGAATGCTTTAATATTTGAAACGAAAGTTTCTTCCACTCTTTGCGTAGACTCAACTGTTCCAGCTCCAATGTGAGGATAAAGGTCGGCATCTTCTAATTTTCGAAACTTTTCAAACCATTCGTCGTTCAGGCTATCTATTTGGTCTGTAGCTAAAATAATTTCCCCGTTTTTGACACGTTCATATAATGCGTCAACATCAAATAAGGGAAGATGGGAGATACATGTGACTACTGCATTTTCTTTTATATTTGATATTACTTCATTATTAACCATACCTTCTGTTTCTTTGTTTAAAGACAATGTTACAGCTATATGGTCAGCGTTCTTTGCGACATCATTGATACTCATTTTTTTAGCACCTATGACATTCATTCTTTCCTTCTCTTCCCTTGAAAAATAAACTATCTCCATACCAAACCCCTTACATATTTCTGCAACTCTACATCCTATTGTTCCAGCACCAATAATTCCTAAAGTTTTTTCACCAAGTTCTCTTCCCTTTTCAACCTCAAATCCATAGTCGCCACTTGCAATTCTAGACTTTTCATTTTTTATGTTGCGTAAATTATATAAGAACATTAGTACTATAAGCTCAGCAACACCTTGTGCAGCATATGAAGCTGTGTGGGTGACAGGAATATCTCTTTTTGCTGCGGCATCAATGTCTACGAAGCTGTATGCAGTAGAAGTAACACCTATATATTTAAGCTTAGTTGCAGAGTTAATGACTTCTTTTGTAATTGGAGAACCATAAAATGCAAATATTGCATCAACATCCTCTACTAAATCTACAAGATTATCTTTTGAGCCATCAGCAAAAGTGTATTTCTCGCACATTTTGTACACCTGATCGTACATCTGATCAGAATACTGAAATTTGTGAAAATCTACAAATAGAGCTTTCTTAAACATAAAATATGTGGCCTGATTTAATTCTTGATGTAATTATACATTAAACATCCCTTCCCCAATCAATTTTCACCAGTTCCGCCATTCTTTCAAGGTAGTGACAAGACCTGTCCACTATGCTTGGGAACCCCTTGGTTGCTTCATAAATTTCTCTCTAAATTCAAGAATTTCATTTTCACATCCTGGTGGATGAAAATATACAGACGACAAAGATACAATTACAGACAAATGTCCCAATTGTAGTTACAAAAATACACAGGTATATGACTTCAAGAAATCTCAAGAGGAAAGAGAAGCTGAGAAAACAAAAGAGCGAGAACTTCTTACTAAATACAGATCTGAGTTCTGTATATCTGATAAAGATAGTTCGTATTACCTCACCCAGATGGAAAATATGAAAAGACTGTTAGAGATGGTGAAAGAGTCAGAAGCTAAACAGAAAGATCTAGATTGAGCCCACTCCCTCGGCCTGAAGGCCGGGGAACTCTTGCAACGCAGAGCTAAAGCTCTGCTTTATTAGATTCCTTTTTGTAATAGTATTATATTTTCTCTCCGCATTAATCTCATTTCTATTTACGAATTTTACAAATATATTCACGTGACAGAGTACGAGACCGCTTATGGAGGCTTCTGTCTAACCCTAAGTGCCTAAGATCTTGTATCCAAAGATAAACTGTGAATTTATGTACTCTTAGTTCTAAGGCTATTTGCTGTGGTAGTAAACTGCTACGGTACAAGTGAAAAGCAGCAGTTATTGCATTCTCCTTTTTCATTGACTTGCTTGTTGATTTAGACTGTTTTCACGGTTCTAGTTTAACAAGTTGTCGCATTTGCTACCGAAATATAACGGAAGTGTTTTTTAAGGTGTTTTTTCGAGATACTCCACAACCCTTTTCCAAGCTTTTGAGATTGACTCTGCGGAGTCACCAAATGTAAATCGAAAATGGTTCGGGAGGTTGAAAAGTTCACATGGAGTTAAGACAACTCCGGTACTATTAAATATATCCTTATATGTTTTAGATGTTTTATTCTTCACAACTGCATTAAAACCACAATCGGGTTCAATGAACTCGAGCGTATTACAAGAATCTAAGATATCATTTGACTCAATCAAGCCATCTCTAAGTGTTGCTAATAGCTCAATGGTAAAAGACTCGCAAGTGTTGAAGAATCCATCTAAATCAATTTTCTTGATAATCTCAAGCTGTTTTTTTTCAAGACCAAAGTCACATCCGAAGAATTTATTCCGGGTTGGAACGCTGCCGGACACTATACACAATTTCCAAAATACAATTAAATCAATTAAAACTTCAAACAAAACAATCGGAGTCCCAAAAACATACTCATTTTTTCGCCTAATATTATTAATTAACTCCTCCGGACCTAATACATAACCGCAACGCAAACCCGGGATGCCGAATTCTTTAGAAAAACTTCGAATAATAACTGTGTTTTTAGTATAAAAATTAACAACCTTTTGTTTGTTCAACCACATATCTGAATAGACCTCATCAATAAATAAATAAAAGTTGTTAAGTTCGGAAAGCTTTTTTATTTCAGTAATCAGAAGTGGGTCGACTTGCTTACCTATAGGGAAAATTGGATTCGCAAGAAATACGGCTGCACAGTCAGCGTTTTCAGAACGATTTAACTGGATGCAAGCCTCTTCTGTGTTACAGATGTCTATAAACTTTACTTCATATCCTAAACTTCTAATTGCCTCCACATAGGTATAACAAGGGGTAAAAACTATAATCTTTTTTGAACGATTATTAACGAGAGCCCCGCTCAAAGCTCCATATATTGCATTCGTAGCTCCAAGGGTTAATGCAATGTTTTTATAACTCAAATCAACACAGTTTCGATTAAGCGCCTCGTACCGTGAGATTAATTCGCGTGTGGATTTTCGCCCTGCAGGATCACAATAGCCCAAATTTCCTTGAAAACAGCTTTCAACTATTGGCTCAAAGAAAGCTCTTTTATGCCCAATAACCTTGCGATTTATGTCACCTTTTCCAAAATGATAATAATAGCCTAGCTTGCTTTTGATCCTCGTTTTATTATCTGAAATATATTCATAGTAATCTATAAAGCTATCCATAAGGTTAATGTGTTAATTGTTATTTAGCTAAGTTAATAAAGTGTATCTTATTACTATTCGCATCCACGGTATATATTATATATAGAGCCACGTCAACAACGTCACAGTACTTAGTCGCTTAATTTCTAATATCATTTTTGTGTGATATACTGCAGGAAAAGTGATGTTTCATGATATTCAGTCATCGATATTCAAATACAAGACAAAACGACAATACAGTAAGGTCTCCTTACAGTAATGCTTTTTTATGTAAGCAATAAAAGAACTTGTTCAAATTATCTTAACCCCTAAATTTAATGACTCTACAAAAGATCCCTACCAATCCATGGGAGAATATTTTTGTGAAAAACTCTTTTATTTACGGAGTGCCAGGCGTAGGAAAGACTCATTATTCTGAAAAGCTTGCAGTTAAAAACTATTTTCCACTTTATGAACTGGATCAGCTTCGGGAAGATGCTCAAAAGAAATTTACAAAAGCCGAAAAACCATTTCTTTATATGGGTACAACCCAAGCATTCAAAGCTTTCGGAGAACTGAATAGGAATAACGTAATTAAAGGGTTTCTAAAAATTCGCAAAGAAATGAAACCTTTTGTAGAAGAGTTCATATCTTCACTTCATGGTAGCTATATAGTAGAAGCGGCATTTATAACACCTAAAGATTTAGTCAAATATGCAGATGGCTTATTAGTTACACAAAGAAATGAGTCAATCCATAAAAGACAGTTTTTCACACACAGGGAGATCAATAATGAAAATAAAAGAGAGCTTTAGAGCAGCAAGAATTATTCAAAACTTCCTTATAAGTGAAGCAATCAAATTAAATATCCCTGTGATTGAGAGTAAGGATTAAAATTTGAAGACCGTATACCCTAATAACGGTACAATGTTGGCTTAAATCTAAACTTCTGCTATTTTTAGCTAGCCCGGATTCCAGTTATATAACTGGAACAACCGTGATTATTGACGGTGGAACAAGTTTGTAGGTGCGATATCTCACCTCGCCTTTTTTCTTTTAGTCGCTTCAAATTCCTGTTCCTTATTTAGAAATATTTTTCTCAAGCGGATATTATGAGGTGTTACTTCAAGAATCTCATCATCACGGATCATGCTGATTGCTAACTCCAAAGTAAGGTCGATAGGGGTCTTGAGATTTATTAAAGTAATCTCAGCACGTGACATCCTCACATTGTTCTTTTCTCGAGCTTTAGTTGGATTTACAAACATGTCGTTTTGGTATTTATTCAAGCCGATTATCATACCCTCGTATACATCAATATTTGGATTAATTAGTAGATCACCACGTTCTTGAAGAGTATTGAGAGCATAAGCGAGTGCTTTACCCGTCGCATTTGAAACAATTCTCCCTTTTATATCCTCTTCAATTGCGCTCTTGAGCGGTGCATACTCGAGAAAATGGCTATTTATAAGCAGCTCACCTTTTGTTGTCGAGAGCAAGATCCTTCTTAAACCAATAAGATTTCTGGTAAATACTTTGTAAGTCATTTTGCTTAGCCCATTTTCATTGACAATATCTATAAGCTCACCCTTTCGGGCATTAACTTCTTGAGAAACTTGGCTATAATACTCTTCGGCAACCTCTATATAAACCTCTTCGACTGGCTCCATAGTGACACCATCGACGACTTTCGTTATAACCTCTGGCTTGCGAAGCTGGAATTCATATCCTTCACGTCGCATTGACTCAATCAGGATTGCAAGATGTAGCTCTCCTCTACCTGACACCGAATACGATCCGTCATTGTTGTTTTCAATCTTAAGACCGACATTGTTTTGAGCTTCTTGGTCGAGTCTTGCCTGAATTTGTTTCCAGTTCGGATACTTGCTCTCTTTACCTAGAAATGGAGAAGTGTTAGCTTCGAAACGAATTTTAAGCGAAGGAGGTGAGATTTTAATATCTGGGAGAGGTTCTATTGCCTCGGGATCACAAACGGTGTCCCCGATTCCGACCTTATCTAACCCTGCTATTGCAACAATCTGCCCTACCTCCACACTTTGCATTTCTTTGTAGTCTAACCCTTCTTTAATAAACAAGCCTTTCACTCGACCAGTAACTTTAGCACCTACACTGTCGTGGTGAACAGCAACAATGCCGTCCCCTATGGAAACAGCACCTCTATTTATTTTGCCGATAACATATCTGCCATAATGAGGGTCGAAATCCAAAGATGAAATTTGCATCTGAAATGGGCCACTATTATTTCCTGAAGGTGCGGGGATCTCTTCGACAATTGCTTCAAGCAGAGGAATAACACTCCCCTCTATATCTGAAAAATCTGCATTTTGAGACACTGGAAGCTCTTTGAACACTTTGCCATCTCGAGCTATTGCGTAGTATATTTTGAAGTCAAGCTGGGATTCATCTGTTGCCAGATTTAAGAAAAGATCTTGAATTCGAGAGATTGATTGAGAAACATTAGCAAGCTTCTTGTCGATCTTGTTGATAACTACAATAGGCTTCAAACCAATCTCAAAGGCTCTTCTTAGGACCGACTTGGTCTGTGGCATCACTCCTTCTTGTGCATCTACAACTAAAATACATCCTTCAGCCATATTAAGTGTTCGCTCAACCTCTCCTCCGAAGTCTGCGTGACCAGGAGTGTCGATTATATTGATCGTATAACCTTTGTAATGGATAGAAATGTTTTTTGCACTTATCGTGATACCTCTCTCACGCTCCAAGTCGTTTGAATCCAAGATTCGGTCTTGCTCCATCTCTTCCTGATTTGCTCTGAAAGTATTGCTCTGTTTCATGAAAGCATCAACAAGAGTTGTCTTACCATGGTCTACATGGGCAATTATTGCAATATTCCTGATCTGTTTTGCAGAAGCCTTATCGATCACTCTTAAATAGGTTTGTCTAACAAATTAACGGTGGAGTATAGCACTAGAGGTCACAAATGTCTTTATGCTAACATAACTCCTAAACAGAACTGTAACCGGTTCGGAATTAGAAAAGAGTTCTCAGATAATTTCAAATATATCTGTATATGTAGACTCTGTAAAAAAAGAATTTTCAGATTTACCTTCATTTGAAATTGAGTTTACCCAATTCGATCCGACTCCTTCAGGTAACTTTATTTTTTTAAACCTCGCTGAAAATTCTAGAAATATTATCTTTGAACTGAATATGAGAACTAAGGCTTGTTCAAAAGGCATTGGAAACGAAACACCCAAAGGACTACCTCCGAAGTACTCCTATGATCCGCATGTATCTATAATTAAACTCGAAGAGAGCATGATGCAGAAGGCGTTGCGTCATATAAATAGTGACTTCGTAGGTAAAAAGAGGAAGGTCACTAGACTGGAGGTTACGATGGAGGAACGGGATGAAACAGGGTTTGGGAATTTCCCGATTGTTTTAGAGATCGGGCTGAGATAATATCCTATATATCTTACATACAGGTGTTATAATCCGGTCGAACTAAAATAATAATTTTCGCGGATTAATACTCACTTCCGAAATACCCATTTTGTTTCTTATCCAGACAGAAGAGATTCAAGATGCTCTTTCTATCGAGACCCTGTTTCATTAGGAGAACCGGAAAACCCTCTTAAACTAAGGTGGGAAAAACTGGATTGGTTTATACTCCTTCTCCATCAGGGCTATATTCGAAGAGCGGTGGTAGATTGGTATAAAGAAGCTACATTACAAGGAAATCGGGTACTTCCGCCCACAGTAAGGCTTCATGTCGACGACCCCACAACTCCTGTCATTTACGACGGCACACACAGGTTTGTAGCACTATGGGAGTTATGCGTTTATGGTGATTTTGTTGTGCCAGAATTTGCAGACGCAGGAACGCTTACTGTAGCGGTATCTCCCCAACCTTTTGTCCCGACTCTAGGACAAACACTGTTCGATAATATTCACCAGCTATGCGTAATCTGACTTCTCCTTCCTTTATTCCTCTATCTCCACCCAAATCGGGCAGTGATCAGAGCCAAACACCTCTCTTGAAATCCCCGCATTCATAATACTATCTTTCAAAGGATCGGAAGCAAGAAAGTAGTCGAATCTCCAACCATTATTCGCCTTTCGTTCGGGATCACGAAGATGCCACCATGAGTAAAATCCTTTTCGCTTTTCAAACATCCGAAAAGTATCATGGAAACCCTGTGCAAGCATTTCATCAAACCATCTACGCTCTTCAGGAAGAAATCCAGAATTATTAGCCTTCCCAAGATAAAGGTCTGATGATGTGTGGGCGACATTAAAATCTCCACCAAGAATTACTTTTTCGTTTTTTCTGGACTGAGCAAGGTTAAGTATTTTTTCATGATATTTTAACTTGTATTTCAGGCGTTCTTCAGAAGAATTCCCGTTGGGGATATAAAAATTGTAGATTGAAAAATCACCTATGCGGAGAAAGATGGCTCTGCCCTCAGCTTCAAGAAGGTCATCACCAAGTTCATTAGTAACTTCTGAAACTGGCAGCGAGTCTTTGTAGTAAATCGCTGTGCCTGCATAACCGGCCCGGCCTGAATCATTAAAAAGACACCCGTATCCAGGAACTAATTTAAGAAAAAAAGATAACTGATCCGGGTGGGCACGAAGTTCTTGAAGCATCACAATATCCGGTGAATATCTATCAATGAAATCTAGAAATGCAGTTTCACAAGATCTCAGGCTGTTTACATTCCATGAATATATCTTCATTGACGGTTATAGGTGTCAGAAAGCAACTCAAATTCCCTAACTAATTCATCTAATAAACGAATCCCTCCATCCCAGAACTTCTTATCAGATATATCAACTCCCATCATTTTAGTAATATCATAAGGGTTTGCGCTTCCTCCCGTTTCAAGTGCCTGAATGTACCCATTAAGAAAAGACTTCCCCTCTCGCCGATATTCGGCCATTAATGACAAAGTTAATAATTCTCCCATTGAATAAGCAAATACATAAAAATTAAACCAGTAAAAGTGCGACACTACACCCCATAAATATCCATGATCCTTGGTAAGAGTAAGACCTTTTCTGAACATAGCTTGCAGACGTTTCATAAAATATTCATTAAGTTGTTCTACTGAAAGTGTCCCCTGTTTAAGACGGTGAGTATGGATATCACTTTCGAAGAGATAGAACGCAATTTGCCGAAATACAGTCGCAAAGCTAGATTGAATTCTATTAGCAAGCATATTCATCTTAGCAAGTGGGTCATTAGTTTTTTGGTAAAGAGAGTCAAAAACGATTCCTTCGCAAAAAATGCTTGCTATCTCTGCCACAGCTGTAGAAGAATGATAATTCACGAATGACTGCTTCGACGATAAGACATTATGAATCCCATGCCCCAATTCATGTGCAAGAGTCATTACGTCTCTCGGAGCACCGGTATAGTTCATGAAAATATAAGGATGGTGTTTAGGACTTGGAGACAAACAGTACCCACCAGAGCTTTTTCCTGGACTTACTTGGGCGTCTATCCAATTATTTTTAAAAAAGTCATTAGCTATATTTCTAAACTTCGGGTCTAAACTACCAAAAGCATCTAATACAATCTTTTTTGCATCTTCCCAAGAATACTTGTCTTCTTTCTCAATTTTAAATGGACGATTGTATCTGTCCCATTCATAAAGAGTTTTAAGACCAGAAGTCTTTGTTTTGGTTTTGTAATATCTCTCACAAATAGGATACCCTGCTGTTACAGCAGACACTAGAGACTCAAGAGTTTTTCTTTCGATACCATATGACAGTAGAGTCGGCTGTTGAGGAAACTTGTATCCTCTCATTTCTCTCTCGATTTTGCTGTCTTGGATAAGTGTATTCAGGATAAAAGCATTGATTCTGGAATCCTGCTTAAACTTCTCATTAATGACATCAGAAGCTTTTCTTCTAACTTTCCGATTATCGGAGTCTGAAGCAATTGATTGAATCTCATTATAATTTAATCTTTGTTTTTTCCCATTATGAAATATTTCAAATTCTCGCATTCCATCAAGGCGATCATAAAGCTGGACAAACGCTGATGCTCCTGTCTGATCTTTTTTTACAATTACTTGTTCCTCTTTTTCACTAAGCTGATACTTTCTGAATTTACGAAGTTCTGTTAAAAAGTATCTATAATTTTTAAGAAGAGGACTTAGAAGAAGTTTCTGTATCTTTTTTTCGGGAAGTTTATTAATTGATAATGAAAACCATAGAGTTTGAGCAGAAAGTTCTGAGAAAAAGGCATCAACCCGATCAACACTTTTATTTACTTCGTCATCCAGTTGATTTTGAGATTGACGAAGATAAAAGTAAGACCGGTGGATTGAGGTCTCGCTTCCAAATCTTTCTCTTTCTTTTATAGCGTTAGCTAAAGATTCGGCAGAGATATTACCTCTTGTAAAATCGTCTTTGTACTCTGAATTAAAAGTTTTGACCCAGGATTTAAATCTCTGCTCATTTTCCGCAATCTTAGGATCATCAAGGTCTTTATAAATATCTGTAAGATCCCACTTCACATTTTTTGCAAATATTTTTTTCATGAAGTCTCTATGAAAATAACTTATCTAGATCATAATAAAGGGATATTGCTAGCTATACCCAAAAGATTAAAACCATTGTATAATTTTACGTCCGCTATGAAAAGAAGAAGCCTTGTCATGGAGGCTTCAGCGTAATCAGGAAATTAACGTTCTCTGTTATCCGTAGCGTCATTTAATATTTTATTTACCAACATGAAAAACAAATTGTTTGTAGGTAACCTTTCATGGGACACTACGGAAGATAGCCTTCGAGCTATGTTCGGGCAGATTGGAGAAGTCCAAGAAGTAGTCATCATAATGGACCGAAGAACAAACCGATCAAAAGGTTTTGGCTTCGTTACATTTGTGAATGCTGAAGATGCTGCAAGAGCTGTCGAAGAGCTAAACGGTAAGGAACTTGACGGACGAGAAATAAACGTCTCAGAAGCAAGAGATCCTAAGCCAAGAGAATAGCTAAAAAAGCTTTTCGAAACTAATGGCCGGATATATTTCCGGCCTTTTTCATTAATCAAGAATTTATAAAATTACTAACTTAGATGAAGCCTTCTCAGCCTAAGGCTATTTCCGACAACGCTTACTGAGCTTAACGCCATTGCCGCACTCGCAATTATTGGAGATAGTAAAATCCCTAACCAGGGGAAAAGAATTCCGGCCGCAATAGGGATAGCGACAACGTTATAGCCAAAAGCCCACACAAGGTTCTCCCTGATAACTTTCATTGTTGCCTTCGATGTTAGGATTGAGTCAGCAACCTTAGTCAAACTACCTTTAACAATAACAATGCCACCAGATTCAATAGCAATATCTGTACCTGTTCCCATAGCAATACCAATATCAGACGATGCGAGTGCTGGAGCATCGTTAATCCCATCACCAACCATTGCAATCAAGTCTGATTCAGGTGTCTCATCTTGAAGCTGCTTTATGACCGAGGCTTTTTCTGTGGGTAACACATTAGACTTTATTTCTTTGATCCCAACTTTCTCTGCAATAATTTTCGCAACCTTTTCATTATCACCTGTAAGCATAATTGTCCTTATCCCCATAGCACTCAGGCGTTTAACCGCAGCGATGCTATCGTCCTTGAGCTGATCTGAGATACCGATAAGTCCTTCGATTGCACCATCAACAGAAACGAAAACAGCTGTATACGCTTGTTTTAAAAACATTACCTGTCTACCTCTTGCCCACGAATCAATAATAACCCCATTATCTTCCATAAGTCGCTGGTTACCGATTATCACCTTTTTTGAATCAACTATTCCTGCAACCCCCTTTCCCTCTATCGCAGCAAAGCCCTCTACAGCAAATTCCTGGCCTTCTGAAGCGTACTTAACAATTGCCTTAGACAAAGGATGTTCCGAAAGCTTCTCTACAGACTTAGCAAATGACAGAAATCGATCATGCGAGGTTCCTTCTCTTAAAGCGATCTCAGTGACTTGGGGCTTTCCAAGCGTCAGAGTGCCTGTTTTATCGAATAGAACAACTTTTATCTTATGTGCATTTTCTAAAGTTTGTGCGTCTTTTATAAGAATTCCATGTTTTGCTGCGACACCAGTTCCCACGATAACCGCAGTAGGAGTAGCAAGACCTAATGCACAAGGGCAAGCGATTATTAGCACAGAAGTCGCAGCATATATAGCAAAAGAGACTGGTTCTTGAGTACCATCAAGAAGCCCCAACTGAGGTGATAGAACAGACCAGAAAATAAATGTTAAAAAACCTATTGAAAGTATGATGGGGACGAAATATGCAGAAATCTCGTCAGCAAGTCTCTGCACAGGTGCTTCAGAGTTTTGAGCATTTTCAACAAGCTTAATTATCTGCGAAAGCATTGTCTCAGATCCTATCTTTTCTACGATGAACTTTATACTTCCATTTTTGTTTATAGTCCCACCGATTACGTGATCCCCTACTTTCTTCTCAACTGGTATTGGCTCTCCTGTTATCATAGATTCGTCAACAGCTGAGGAACCGGAATCAACATGCCCGTCAACAGGGAATTTCTCACCTGGCTTAACAATAACGAGATCTCCTTTCTGAACTTCAGAGATTGGAATTGTTTTTTCCTCGTTATTTCTAATTACAGTAGCTTCCTTAGATTGCAGATGAACTAACGATTTCACAGCCATACGAGTCTTGAGACGAGCTCTTGATTCAAGCCAGCGACCTAAGAGAACAAAGAAAATTATAAAGACAGTCGCTTCATAGAATACCTCTAACTCACCTCCATGGGCACCTAGAAGCGATGGGTAGAAAGTGACTATTGTAGAAAAAATCCACGCAGTTAGCGTACCAGTAACAATAAGTGTATCCATGTTTGCTTTCAGATTTCGGATTGCAGCAAAACTACTTCTAAAAAAGCTTCTCCCTCCTAAAAATAAGACTAGGGTTGAAAGCACAAACTGGGTGAGTAAGAACAACTCAGCTCTAATCCGAGAAAACAGCTTAATAGAACCGAAATCAGTCGAAAAGCCCGCAACCCAATTAAACCGATTTAAGATCATAAGAATCATGAAAACTGCAAATGGAGCGGCACCAATAGCCACCCAGATAAGATTTTTCTTTATTTTTGCAAGTTCGAGCATCTTCTCGCGATCTACCGCTTCCAAATCGACTTTTTTAGAATCTTTCTGAACAAGTAAATCGTAGTCACCTAAAGAACGGACCTCGTTTGTGATCTCCGCCATACTAGTTTTTAATGGGTCGTACTCTATAGAGACTGTTTCAGTCGCATAATTTACTTTGGCCGACTTAACACCTTCTTTTTTATTTAATTCTCCCTCTATTAATGCCTTACATGAAGCGCAGTGCATCCCGATCACTGGATATGTCTCATTATTCATCAAACCACTTTTTATTAGTTTAGATTCTTATTCAACAATAATTGTGACAGGTCGGACCATACCCATGGTACATGTGAGCTTGTATGTTCCCGCTCTTGGTGTGAAGCTTATCTCATTAATACCAGGCTTTAACTCAAACCAGCCATCAAATAATCCTCTTGCGGCCATAAAAGAGCCACAACCTTGAATACCTTTATTATCGACTTCGATAACTGCTGGGACACCAGCTTTAAGAACAGTTCCACTAGTCGGGATATAAGAGAAGCCTTCTGCAGTAATCTGTATCCTTTGTTGCCCATCTGAATCTAGCACTACAGTTTCTTTTGTGACTGATGTTCTTTCACCGCCTAGATTAAGATCGCTAAGGCTTTTTATGCCTAAAAGATTAAGCTGTGCGTTTATGTTATACAGCGCAAAAAAAATGATTATTAATCCAGCTATCTGATTGAACTTTGCAGTTAAGTGGGGTTTACGATTAAATCGAACCCCGGTAAAACTAATAAACAGCAGTGTCGGAAGGGTTCCCAAAGCAAATACCAACATCACTAAAGCCCCTTGCCAGAAGCTTCCAGTTGTCAAAGCAACTCCCTGTGCGATCAACGTGAAGCCACAAGGTAGAAAAAATGTAGAAGCACCTATGACAAAAGGTAGCCTATGTGCTGAGTTGTTTTTATCAGCAAGTCTTGAAAAAGATTTCGGAAGAGAGATTCTAAATTTCTGAGCCCAGCTGACTCCAAGCATTTGCATAGCAAGGATAAGCATTATCAATGAGACAGAAATGGTAAGAATCGCATATATGGTGACATTATTCAGCGAGACAGCATCACCTAAAAGTCCCAAGACCCCACCCAAAAGAGTATACGAAAAGATCCGCCCCAGATGGAACATGAAATGAGGCTTCGCTTTGTGAATATCTGATTCCCCGATATACTGCTCATTCCATCCTTTAACCATAGAGAGAAGAATTCCACCAACAAGTGCAGCACAGCTCGAAGTTCCTGCGACAAGCCCTAATGCTGCAAAAGCAAAAAGCGATGATGAAGAATCAACAGAGACATATCGGCCCAGTTGTAACTTCTCTACTACTGCAAATAGAACTAAAAAAGATATTGAGACTAGGAAAATTGATATAGTTTTTTTTAACTTGTCTGGGTTAACTTCAAGTGCCCCATTCTTAATCCTTATTGCTGGAGAATCTTCTTCGTGTTTGAACTTTTTATCCGCAAACCTATAACCGACATCTTCAAAAATTTTGTTGATTTTTGACAGACTCGGCTTCACACCATCTGTGTATCGCAAAGTAACGCAGGATTTATTTAGAGAAGCGTCTGCATACTCTACGGTCTTCATTTCGAGAAGTCTCTTTTCGATTAGGAGTTCACATGACGGACAGTGCATTCCTTCAACAAATAGCTCGCATGTTTTAGGTGTACTTTTATGTTTTTTGTTTACATGTTTCTTAGACATTTGGACATATTTCAATATCTTAACTATAATAATTTACACCTAGGGGCTAACCCCCAAGTCAAATACATTTTATAAACTTACTCTTAAAAGCTATGACATCGGGACAATTAATAAAGAAGTCTGCGATTACGAGAGATACACTTCGTCATTACAACAGGCTTGGACTTATACAGCCCGGAATTAATCCACAAAACGGTTACAAAATATACACCAGCGCAGATATCAAGCAGATTAAATTTATAAAGAGTATTCAACAAATAGGATTTAGCCTCAGTGAAATAAAAGAGCTTATTTCCAGGCTAGAAAGAGCGAAGTGCAAGCATCAATCTATTATTCCTGATCTTCAGAGGCATCTAGAGAGTGTAAATGAAAAGATTAGAGTTTTAAATGAGACACGAGATTATTTGGAAGAACTGATTAAAGATTTCAAAAACACAAATTGTGAGGTTCGTCCCAAAACTTTTAAATTACCATCCAGTGAAAAGTAGCTATAACTCCTGCTTCAAGAATGTGGTTTTAAGCATCTTAAATGCATAATCCATCTGTGTTCTGAGTCTTTCTTCGAGGTATCCTCTCAGAGTTAGTCCTCGCCCTTGCAGGTTACTCATGATCATTATTGTGTGGGGATTCTCAGCAAAAGAGTTGACAGCTAGATTGAGATCCTTATCATAACGGCCTTTTTTGAGCATAACAATTGCTCTTGCGGTTCTTAAAAAGGCTGTTTTCCAGAAATAGAGCAAATAACCAGGATTATTGCCGTACTGTTCAGAAAATGTATCGAGAATCACTTGCTGGACTCCTTGAGGAGCAAAAAGCGAATGCGCCCATAAACGCCCTTCATCAAATCCAGGGCGAGCCATTCCAAGTGTACTAAAATCAATCAAATTTAGCCTCCCGTCAACAACAGAGAAGTTATTTGGGATCATATCTCCATGCACTAAGCACGGTCTAAGTGAGCTTATTGTATCTTCGATCGCACTCATTATTTCAATCACATTGGATTGAGATACAACTTTATTAAGATGATCCGGATAGCCATGCAAAAGGCGAATCGTAAGACTTGGGGTTTCGTCTAAAAGATGTAGCCCTAAGTCTAAAGAGACTCGCACTCCATTAAATTCCCTCAAAGCCACAACAACAAATCTACATGTTTTTTTATCCAAATACGCTCCGAAGTGGTTCCATGTGTCTCTTGGATAAGGGATACCCGGCAGATGAGCCATTTCAATTTGCATAGTATGCTCCGGGTTTCCAGTTTCTTTTGTATCTGATATCTCCGGGACGACGATCGGTCCCTCCGAACCGAGAGCATTTAGAAGAGCCATATGTATAAGATATTCTGGCCTGCCGACTATTTTAGTCCAGGTGCTATTGTGGTGCACAACTTCCGAACCTTCATTAATAGCAATAATTCCTGTTGGCTCTGTGGTCATACTCCCGTTAATCAGGTTAGTGACGGACTATAACATCCAGATAATTATTAGGTCAATACATGGGCATATCATTAAGACCTATTTATATAGTCTATAAACCAACCTCGAGATGTGAATCGGAGCTTAGTGACAGAGGCATTGTCAAGCCTGACTCGATGAATAAACCTATCATCAAAGTGCATTACATAATGAAGAAAACACTTGATTACTAAACCGTGAGTAAAGACAAGCACCTTCTTTGGAGAGCCTATATAACTTTCGTTATATAGGATTTTATCTTCAAACCAGTTTGAAACCCTTCTCTCAACCATTCGCTGAGATTCGCCGTTAGGCGGGGTTAACAAGTAACCTTTCGCCTCAATATATGTAAGACGGTCTCCACTGTAAAGGTCTTTCCGTTCGGCACCCTCCCAATCTCCTTGAGTGAATTCTTCTATTTCTTTAGCTACTTCAGCCTCTATAATAACTCCAGCTTCTTCACAAGCTATCTTGCATGTTTCGCTACTTCTCAAAAGAGGGGATGTGAAGACAGCGTCAAATGGCGCATCTTGCTTTAGCACCTTACCTAAGCGACGAGCTTGTTGCTGGCCTTTTTCACTCAAAGGCGATTCTGAACTTCTTCCAGCCACTATATGGGGAGACTGGTTCGCTACTGACTCAGCGTGCCTTGTAAGATATACCTCTAAATTTGTGTCTTTATGGATCATTAAATCAACATTAATAAATCAAAGTACAACACCTTCTCGATTTTCTTCTTCTTGCTGCCTATTTGATGGTAAAACATACACGTCAGCCCCATATTCATCTTGCCCAACAAGTTCGCCTTCTCCATTTAGAACTCTCTGAAGATCTTGGCAAACACGACAGCCCTTTTCTCCTTCAGGACAGTCATACATTTCCAGCTGTCTTGCGAGTTTAATCTTTTGAGCGATCCGCAGGACTTCGCTTTTTGCCTCTTCTGATTCTGGAAGCTTTACTTCTGAAGGCTCGTCCTCTGTTTCTAGATACCAATAACTCGCTTTTTCGACAGCTCGCTTCTGGCAATTCTCCACAAGCAGTAAATATATCGGAAGTTGAAGCGAGCTTTCTTCTTCTTTATTCCGACTAGTCTTGAAATCAATAATATTGACGCTGTCTGTATCAGGAAGATACTCAAGCCAATCTACCTTCCCGCAAAGGATGATCTCGTCTTCTTCAGACAACCAGAAATGAGGAAGATCCATCTGAATTTTAACTGCCAACCCGCCTACCGGACCGGGGTTCTTAACTACCTTCTGGATCATTCTTTCACCACGGTCTTTGTATTCCTTTTCCTGGTCAGAATCTGTAAACCCACCCCGTTTACCAGAGACTTTCTGCCACTCACGGTTAAACTTCTGTAACAATGGTGTTTGAAATCTTTTGTCTACAGGAAGCTGGGAGAGTGACTCAATAACATTATGAACTACAAGTCCGAGACTAAGAGCTGGTGTAATAATCTTTATCTTATTGCCGGTATTCGGGTCTTTATAGACATTCTTGAGATAGTAAGCTTTAGGACACTGAAGAAAATCGCTGATTGAGGAGTGAGATACCCATACCGCTTTGTATTTATCTTTTGCCATAGGGGTATTTTAGCAGAAAAAACTAGCACAATCACTTTGTAGAGTTCATTCTACGTCTACAGGGGCTTAATGAAGGATAAAAGGCTCCACTTTTAATTGTACATATTCATAATAATAATTCTTGCAAGTTAACTTACGATGAAATTAAGTTGAAATTACCACAGAAGGCTATCATAAAGCACTAAGTCGATACTTCAGACACATCGGGTAGGAGAGCGCTTAAAACTACAAATAGACTCTCTTGATCACTAACAGCTATTTACCTTTTAAATTATGTCCCTTGAGAGTAACATAGTGTATTATTTGCTATAGTGATAATTTTCTATACTGACTATTTATGCCCGAAAACCTTGTTCAAGGTACACCTCCTGAAGCTTCTTGGCACGATAGCACAGAAGCTCTCGCTGTAGAGATAAGTCGAGCCAATGAAATGGAAGGGACTCATGAAACACCCCGAAAAATAGCAACAATTCTAAGTATCCGAACACCGGACGGGGGATATTTATGCCGTGTACAACGCTCAGCTACAGTAACTACTCCTCGAGAAGAGACTGGGATTGCAAATGAAGCTGATAAATCGTCTGCACTTCCAATTGTAGTACCAATCTTTAGTTTGAAAGAACTTGGCGAAGATTCAGCCAATCCTTATATTCAAGCTGGTGAAGTTGTAACAGAGTTTCAAAAAAAGTATGACTTGCTAGGTGATGCTGTAAGTATAATGACTGACGCAGCAGAGATTTATTTAAGTGAAGCCGATCACACCCCAAACGGCTTGGGTGATACTACCTATACCACAAAATGTCTTCCTGCTTTCGTTTATAGAGTTGAATTTGAGGATCCTACTGCAGTGCAAAGACTACTGGACAGTGGTGATTTCACTGTTCTTTATGATAGTTCCGTTGGGAATGTGTTACCAGAATCTGGAATTAAAAAGCTAAGAAGTACTTTAGGTAGCATTCCGAAAAGAACATCAAGCAAGCCTACAGAACCGCCCATACCTACTTCTGAAACTTCTTCTGCATCTTGGGTAACTCCCGAACAGAATACAGATCAGATTGATGCAGAAACCTTAACACTAATTACAGTTGCAGGTGAGCAAATTCCAGCCGTTATACACCCTGATTGCGAGTTGGTAATTCCGGAAGCACCGTTAAATATCAAAATTGACGGCAGAGAAAGTGAAGAAGAAGTAGAGCACCATCTTGAAAATTTAATTCGAAGAGTTGAAAGTCTTGAAAAATCTGACGAACGTTTGACACTTGCCCATATTAAAAAAATCGTATCTTTAATTCCTGATAGAGAGTTGGCTCTTCAGTTGAAAAGGGCTTATCTTAGAGAACGGGGCCTGATAATTGGGTTACAGCAATTACTTGTACCTGTGCTCGAGGGTGGTGCATTACAAACAGTTATGCACAATAGTGATGCGTGGAATTTTATAGCCTTGGCCGGTATATTTGGCACAAAAATTGGTGCAAAATATGCCTCTGAAGAACACTTGGGAGTCCACGCTAATGGTAAGGACGGCAACGCACACACCTCTTATGCGGATAAATCTTTTGAAAACCTCTTAAGTATGGCTCTAATTAGCATGGGAGAATCTTATAATGTTGCCAAAGCGCCGGGGTTTTCTGATGCACCAGAAATCAATTCTATAGCTGTATTTAATGCCTTTGCACACCGATTCTCAGTTGATTTTTCAGATGTGTCTGCGCTTAATTCTAGATTTGCGGAAAGATGGTTTCCTTTATTGCCACACGCTGGTGCGCTTTTTGTAAATCAACGGTATGCCGAAGCAGCTGCTTATGCTGGCATAACTCAGCAGTAAATCTTTTATCTTCATTAGCTGAGCGCAATGTTGAACGCAAGCTGCAAGAGATTAGAGGCAATCTTAATCTTCAGCCGCAAAAAAAACAAGCAGAAACCGAGCTAGCCAAAACCAGGGTAAACTTGCTAACTAAACTCACGCAAGGGGTCGCTGAATTGGCACCCAACATTGCTGCTACAGCGTTTAGAAATGCGCCACAACTGGAGTTAGCTATTAATTTAGTAGGCTTTTATTCTGCGCATCAATTAAAAGACCCGTTGGCTATGAAAGAAAGACTTAGCAGACGTAACGATTTGGCAACATTGGAAGAGTTTTTAAGATGGGTAGAAACGTCCGCACCTGAATTACCGTCAACAGCAAGATACAATCAGTATTGCGACAGAAAAACAGCAGCGCTCATGCGGGCGGGGTCACAACGCCTAGAGTTACAGCAGATTCAAGATGTTTTGGGTCTTGGCGTTAAACCCCAAATAGTAGATTTTAATCCGAAAGAGCGTGTTGTTGTAAGGCAGCGTAATCCGCCTGTTCCTAATGCTACTGAAACTGATTCAAGTGCTGGGCCTATTCAACAAGTGAAATATCCTGTGCTTGATCGTGTCTTAGGTACCTCTCGCAATACAGAGGAATTGAGAGTTCTACGCAAGCAATTACAAAAGCGTTTGGTAGTATTGCGTAAAGCAAGTCAATATCCAACTAGAGTAGAATCCAATGTGGGAATAGACCTAGGTAAAATTGAACATACTGACCCTGAGGTTCTTGAATTGCTTGAGGGAATTAGGCAATTATCTACTCCCACGATCGCAAGTCGTAAAGAAGCCGCAGTATTGTTTTTAGGTGTTCGCGCACAAGCTCCAGGAGACAAATTACTCACTAATCCGACAGAAGTTGGAGGTATTAATTTATGTTTGAGACCAGGACAAGTCTATGAAATAACGGGTAGTATTGGTGAAGTAGTTTTGCAAACCTTGGCCGAACAACGGAGAAATACTGGTGGTACGACTTTCATTAGAGCAAATGGTAAAGATGTAAATGTGCATATGGATCATGACCGTAGTCGACTGGCGTATATTCGTTGCGATCAGCGTCAGGAATACAGTTTTTTCTCTAATAATTCATTTGACGAAATAAAAACCAAACTTTTGGAGTCTGGTATCATCACTACCACAGAGTTATCTGAGATAAAATTCAATCCCGATTCACAGAGCGTTCAGGTTATTTCCGCTGATGTTCGCAAAAAAATAGCATTAATCGCTGCCTTTGAAAACGACGCAACAGTATTGATTATAGATAAGCTGTTTAAGAACACCTCGCCAGACTTAGAATCACAAATTGGACAATATCTAGCGAAAAGAGTGAAAGAAAGAGAAAAAATAATCGTTATTCGTGGCGCAGATGTTGCAAAGGGCACTACTGATCCACTTGAAAGCGCCAGATTAGATGCTGCTATCCATCCTTATAGATCTATGATGCACGCCGAGGGGTTGCTTATTTCTTACGAGATAACCCCTAAGAACAGACAATTGCAGTTTGCTACACCATCTATTGCCCAGATTATTCGTGCTTGCGAAGAGGAAAATCCAGCTATTATTAAATGGGATAAAGCTGCAAAACAGCGTTTAGCTGAAAATATACTTATAGGCGAAGCTCGTATGTCAAAAGGTGCGAATGGTGAACTAACTATGAATATTAATGTTGTGCAAGCAGACATTATAATGGAAGCTCCGGATGGAACAAAATACTTTTTACAGCAAGCTCAACGTACACACCCAGACACGGCAGAAGCAATCAATACCGTAAACGTTCCGCATTCTATCTATGCTAATTTAGTGCCCAGCATTACACCATCAGACCTCGTCTCATCAAGATTAGGAGCATTAGGAATTACTGTTAGCGATTGTAATATACAAGTGTCACCTGCCATAGCAGAAAGGCCCATCGATTATCAACGACCTGGAGGTGAAGAAAGTTATCCTCCCGATTTGCTTACTAATGCTGTGTATCACCCGATCAGCGTACATGTGCCTTATGATTTAGCTCTATTGAGTAAACGCCCAATATATAGGCATGCAAGTGGAGGCGAAACTACTTTCAGTTGGATTCAGCAGACAACTTAATTAGTAAATATGAAGAATCGGCCACAGGTACTCATTTATTGGTAATCCCGTTGACTTCACCTCGCCACGATTGCTGCTGTGACATCCACTTCCCCCCAGTCAATCGAAACTGCTTTCGGGGACCAACGGCCCCGAAAGCAGTTCCTGAAGACGCTCTTCATCAGGCGGCAAGTGAGCTCTATGTTCATGAAAAAGGCGATCTCAATTAAGTCTTAAGCCATATTTCACTCTCCCATCAAAAATATCGTACAAAAATCGCATCATTTGTTGAAAGTTTATTTGAATTCGGGTCTCAAAGCTACCCCGAATGATCTCGTCTCGAGTAGTATAGGGTCGAAAGCCAACATATCCTAACCTCTCTGCAAACATCGGAAGTGGGAGGGTCAAACCTGCCATCCCAATCCGAGAATTTGTATCTAAATCCATACCTGGATCCAATCCCAATAGTGCGTAATGATAGCCTAAGTCTGAATCCTCTCCGGGTCTCAAATTATCCTGTGGATCAAGATACACAACAATACCACCCCCGCTCAACCTAGCTTCTTCCATTAGACCAATAAAACCTCGGTCTGGCTCAGGCAGGCGAGCAAGTTCTAAAAAGATTGGCATACCGGCTAGAGTTAAGCTTTCTGCAGGCTTCCAATCAGCTGTAAGAGACAGATCACCTATCTTGAAGCCGTCCAGTAGCTTCAGGCGAAGTTTCGCTTTCCAAGATTGTGGCCCAAAAGTGTTTTCGAAACCGAATTTATCTCCGCTTTTCGGTAGCTATTCAGATGAGGGGCTTGTATCAGGATATGTGACGTAAGTGCTACTTCGTCACCATCTTCAAGCTCATAAACCTCATTCTCGGGGAGAAGATGCTTTAATCCTGGGAGAATTTGTTGTGCAGGACCCTGTGTCCATTTTTGCATAGAGGTCTTATACAGTAACTGTTAGGACTGTGAGACAGGGATGATGTACAGAGTGTTAC
Source organism: Candidatus Nomurabacteria bacterium (assembly GCA_020632375.1). Taxonomy (GTDB): domain Bacteria; phylum Patescibacteriota; class Dojkabacteria; order SC72; family JAHDCA01; genus JACKFR01. Next base: position 47,518 of record JACKFR010000001.1, on the reverse strand, counting down.
CATATAAGAACGACCTCAATAGGAAGCCACTTTTATCATTATTCTTGATTAATAAGAATCCCTCCTTTTCATTAATTTTGCTATAATCTAAGAGACTAATTCACACTATAATTACATGACCGACCCGACACCAACTGAGGCTTATACAAATTATACACCGAACGAATTAGCGAGCCTCTTAGAAATGCAGTATCGCCAATCTCCAGACGGGCATATTATTATTGACAGTGACCTTCTAACAACAGTGATTGAAGTATTAAGAGCAACTAGTGACCAAGGGATAATTGGAAACCCGCCTCAGTCAACAGTCGTCCCCTCGCCGCAGAATGAAACAACTCAACAAAGAGAGGCTCAATCCCCCGATGAGGCAGCTAAACATATATATGATATCTGCCTTGGTGCAAGTATACAAGTTTTTCAAGAGCAGGCATATGTTGCGCAAAGAGTTACCACCGGAATACCATTTAGCATACAGAGGACACCTTCTGGCGAAGCAGAAAATTTTAATAATAGATTATTTGTCCAGATGCTTAAAGCATACGATGCATTCACCAAATTAAAGGGGAACCCACAATACTGGTATGCTAACTTCATTTACGATGTAGTTAACCCTGAGCTTCAACACGGCTTGACTGTTTTACTGACCAAGCTAGGATCCCATATAATTGTCAACTGCTTTGGCAATTGCGCATCCGATTCGATGGACAGATTAAATGATATCGCAATTCAGATAGTTCTATCCACACGTGATCAAGCTGATGCGTTAGTCAGGTATTTAAGTGATCAACCTCGATTGTTTCTCCAGGAATTCTTTACTAAGTATTTGATACCCAATTTTATAAATCCATCAATCCCATATCATCGTAAAGACCCCTTTAGAGTCATCGAGGACGCTTCTGTACAGAGAATTGCAAGGGTTGTGGGTATTCATGATGCAACCGGAATATTAGACTCTAGAGAGTTAGATGCACTTGCAAGCAATTTCACAGTACTGCAAGATCTATAAGGCAAATATGAGCGTGCAGGGAATCGAACCCTGAACCTAGCGGTTAAGAGCCGCTTGCTCTGCCAGTTGAGCTACACGCCCATGATTCACATGAACAGCTGGATTTTAACAGAAAACCCCGAAATTTTCAGCATTGCTATTCGATTACTGACTTAATGAAGTTATCTATAGCATCAGACATTATCTTGTTCGAATATTTCACTTTCCTCAGAGGAACAACCGATTTATTAGTCCTCAAACTCTCTTTCTGAAAACAATTACTGCATATCATGCAGAAAGTCTTAGTTTCAAAATAGTCTAAACCATTGGTATGCCCACAAACAGAACATCTCTTCAGATCGGGTAGGAACCCAATCTCTTGTAAGCATCTCACACGAAATTTATTAACATTCTTCGTGCTGAAGCCTTTTTCAAAGAGCTCTTCTAAAAAAGAGAATACTCGGGGCTCAGGCTGGTCTTCAACCAGTACTTTATTCAACAAATAGAGCAGTCCTTTAATTTCAGAGTAATTATCCTTCTCGTACTCTGCACCGTTAACAAGTGATGACTCCCGCAATATAGACATATTTTTTCCCTCGTAGAAGGTAATATCGCTTATTGAAAGAGTCTGCATATTACCGCGATTCTTGCTCTCAATTTTACGAATACCCTTACATAAAAGCGTGAATCGCCCTCTATTCTGACCAAAAACAGTCAGAATCTTGTCTGCTTCAGAAAAATTTATAGACTTCAAGATAACAATTCTATCTTTTGCTAGTGCCATCAATTAAATCTCGGATTTTATCTTCAAAAACTTTTCGGGAAAATCTTTCGGCGTTTTTTCTACACTTTTCTGCCGAAAACTTTACAGAGTCGAAATTCATTAAGACTTCACCTAATCCATCTTCAGAATATTCGTCAAAAAATACACCAGTTTCCCCTTCTATAATAGTCTCTCGTACCCCACCACTTCTGTATGCAATTACAGGACAACCAGCGGCATTTGCTTCTACAGGGACAATCCCGAAGTCTTCTTCTATAACAGGAAAAATAACACCTTGAACCTGTGAATACATTTTGAATTTTGGCAAGCCAAATACAAATCCTTCAAACGTGATTAAGTTCTCGGCTCCCATTTCTTTGACAAGTTTTGTCAACCTTTCTAAATCGCTTCCGATACCCGCTACTCTGAGCTTCTTGCCATAGGTAATACAAGCTCTTATTGCCAACTCGACTCCTTTGTATCCTTCGATACGACCTAAATAGAGGAATTCATCAGGCCTTTTACCTGAATAAAATGGAATCTGCTCGACATCAACTGGAGGATACATGATATCAGAATCTAAACCGTAAAAGCTGCGTACTCTTTCTTGTACGGTTTTTGAAATGCTTATAATCTGATCGGCTTGCATTGCAGATTTTTTATCAAAATATCGCCAAACCCAGTTAAAGATGTCTTTTAAAAACTTGCGATAAAGCGTTTCCAGAAATCCGAGTGATTTCTTCGTTATATTTAACCAAAGGAATCTCGGCGGAGTAAGAACATATAATATTTTCTTCGTTTTTGCACCTACTTTTACCATTTTGTCGAATTCATCGCTTATAACCAAGACTTTATCAAATTCCGATAGGTCAATCGATTTGAATGCAATTGGTAAGAGAGGTATAAGAAAACGGTAAAACTTATCAATGAATGGAAGGCTATTCATAAACGACCCATTTATATGCCTACCTTCAAAATATTTATCTGTGATTTCTTTTTTGTACCATGAAGTGTATATAGGTGCATCAGGGTATAGATCTGAAATTACTTTTAAAATATATTCTGCCCCACCGTAAGTTCTGAGTGAGTGTATAACCAAAGCTAGTTTTTGATTACTTTTATTTTGCAAGTTCATTTTGAATAAATTTAATAAATCTTTTACGAAACTTTGATTCAGAAAAAAGACGCGCACGATCTACAATAGCTTCTTTATCATATCTATCTTTTCGAAATAACGTCATTGAAGAAACAAGACTTTCATAAGAATCGAAAAACTCACCACTCTTTCCTTCGGCAACTGTCTCACAAACGCCCCCTTGATTAAAAGCAATAACTGGAGTGCCTTGCGACATCGCTTCAACAGGTACATACCCAAAATCTTCAATCCCACAGAAAAGCAGTGCCTCTGCATGTGAATAAACGAATTTTAAAGTATCTTTAGGAATCCAACCAAGAAACCTGATATTTCGCCGGTCATCAGCAAGCTTTTCCAGATATTTCCTATCTGGCCCTTCCCCAACTATTACCAGATTTACTCCGGTTTCAACTGCAGCTCTAATCGCCCAATCAATCCGCTTATAATCGTACAATCTTGAAACAATGAGAAAATACTTCGGAAAGATCTGCAGATTTTTAGAATCAATATTTTGCACAGGGTCAAACCAATCATCTGCTAATCCTGGGTATATGACTTCAGACTCTTCACTATATATTTTTTTAACTTTTCTCTGAATAAAAGATGAGATTGAAATTAAAGAATCCGCTCTCTTTACTGCTGAAAGATCCCATATCCGAAGATAGCCGGACATAAATGGTGAGACAAAAGAATATAATTTTCTAAATCGACTACTTCTGAAATTTTGCTCATTATCCCAAAGATACCTTGGAGGTGTGAGAATCATTGCTATATGCTTCTGATGAAGTCCTGTAATAACTCCTTTTGCAGGTCCGGCAGAAATACTAATAACTAAATCGTACTGTCTCAGATCGAGATTTTCAAAAGCTACTGGAGTCAATAAATTATAATGACGTGAGAGAGTCTTTTTAAAAGGAAGCTTTTGGATAAAAGTCGTTTTAACGTTTACGGGGATATTAAACTCACCTTGGTACGCCTCTTTGTTATAAACGGCAGTATAAACATCTGCCTTGGGAAAGACTTTTAGCAACGAAAGTAGAAATCTATCTGCGCCGCCGGGCGAAACCAACCAGTCTGTAATAATTCCGACCTTATACTTAAAAATAGAAGTATCGTTCATGAAGAGAGTTTAGCACGCAGAGTAGTCAAAAACTATCTATAGTTCAGGGAGATTATCGTCGTCGTCTTTGAAGTCATTTAGATCGGGGAAGTCCGCATCAGAGTCAGCATCCAGGAGTGCTAAAGCTTCGGCCATATCTACATCTGACACATCAGACTGGTGATCATCACTCCCACTGTCATCTGGGAAAATATCAGTTAAAGCTTCACTTGCATATGTAATGATGTCCTCGTCGACTTCATCTTCCAATGAAGCAACATTCTCAGAAAGCTCTTCATCTAAACTTGGTGAACTATTGTTTTCTAAAAGCCCTGATTCAACCTCTGGAGTATTACCCAACTCTTCAATGAATGTTTTTGGAGAAACTGAAGATCTCACTTTCTTTTTATTTAACAAAGCAAGATACTCTTCAGCATCATCTCCAGTCTTCTCAACAACTTCAACAACTTTTAATGAAGATGGGCATACCATATATATGAAACTGTCTTCATCTTCCAAGTCTGAGTTAATTGGCGAAAAAACGATGAGTTGAACTCCCTTTTCGTTTTCTTCAGTTTTCTTTGCTTTTGGGGCAGTCATAAAAAACAAAGAGATTAGATGATTAAGTAGTTCAGAATAATATAGGCATATAGTTATGTCAATAAACCCCATAGGAAGAAGAGTCCGAAAGAGCTCCTATTTAAGATATTTTTTCTGCCACGCCTTGAAATCTTCAGCGTATAGCTTGAAGGCTGCTTTTTCCTCAGTGGTTTGAGGGTCTTTATCTAAATGACACTTTTTATACTTATAACCGCTTCCACACGGACAAGGATCATTCCGACCAATTTTTGCTTCACGGCGGACAACCGGTTCTCTATTAACAGTTCCACCTGGTCTAGGATCCATATTTGTAAGCGGTGCTTGCGACTGTTCAGGCTCAAAGCTGGAAATTTCTTGATGAGTAGTTTGCGCTTCTTGGAGAGGTGCTTCTTCTCTTCTTACAACTTTAACTTTAAAGAAGCGGCTCGTTACAGCTTCATCGATTTGCGACAACATTCGCTCAAAAAGATGATATCCCTCATTTTTATACTCGACCAGCGGATCTTTTTGAGCAAGGCTTCTCATTCCGATACCCTCTCTAAGGTTTCCCATTGCATCGAGATGCTCCATCCAATATTGGTCAATGGCTTGTAAAATTAAAGCTCTAGAAAGCTCGACCATGCCTCTCGGAGTGATTTCGTTCAAGTGTAAAACATATGCACTTATGATTGATTGCATAAGAAGCATTTCTTTTTCAGCCGGAGTTGAAAGGTCGTCAAAATTACGGTAGAAGTCAATGACAGATTTGTACCCGAGTGTTAAAACAGATGATTCAAATAGATCTTCAGTGAGCAGAGAGTTAATTTGAGAGAAAACTTTTCTTTCTTCAAGATTACTAATCTCCATATCATCAGATAGCTGTGCAGCAATTATTCGTCGAACTTCGGCCGTGATTCTTTTCAGAATCCAGTTGTTCAGTGGTAAATTGATAGAATCAAATGGCCCAAAACCAGAAATCTTCCAGCTGTCTCGTGACTTTAATGAAAACCTGTCTAAACCTTCTAATAAAACGATTGGATCTATCTTTTTTAATCCTCTTTCTGAAACATCAAGAAGACCTTCTTCAGAAGAAACATCGCTATTTTCTGAGATAATCTGCAAAATATCTCTTCGGAGTCCGTAAATAATTTCTCTTTGCTGATTAAGAACGTCATCATATTCAACAAGTCGCTTACGAATATCAAAGTTGTATGCTTCTACCTTCTTTTGTGCGTTCTCAATAATTTTTCCCAAAACACCAATTGAGATCGGCATATCATCTTCCATTCCTACTCTTTCCAATATTGCTTGCGACCGATCTCCTCCAAATCGCTTCATTAAATCATCTTCAAATGAGACATAAAATCTTGATCTTCCAGGGTCACCTTGCCTACCAGACCGACCTCTAAGCTGGTTGTCGATGCGCCTCGACTCGTGCCTCTCTGAACCAATAACGTATAAGCCTCCCTGCTCAACAACACCCTCACCAAGGGCAATGTCGGTTCCTCGTCCAGCCATATTGGTTGCGATCGTAACCTGTCCCTTTAATCCAGCATCCTGGATAATATGTGCTTCACGTTCATGTTGTTTTGCATTTAATACATTGTGTTTTATTCCTTCTCTTTCAAGCATCTGTGAGAGAACTTCAGATTTTTCTACAGAAGCGGTTCCCACAAGAACAGGCTGCCCTTTGTCGTTGGAGTCTTTAATATCTTCAATTATTGCTCTAAATTTGCCTGTCTCAGAACGGTAGACTACATCATTCTCGTCAGTCCTGATTACAGGTTTATTTGTAGGTACGACTACAACATCAAGCTTATAGATATTGCTGAACTCTTCAGCTTCAGTAAGAGCAGTAGCTGTCATGCCTGCGAGATAGTCGTAAAGTCTGAAGTAATTCTGAAGGGTAATAGTGGCCAGTGTTTTAGATTCTTGCTTAACCTCAACCCCTTCTTTAGCCTCGATTGCTTGATGAAGGCCTTCAGAATACCTTCTTCCTTCCATAGCACGCCCAGTAAACTCGTCTACAATTATTATTTCACCGTTTCTTACAATATACTGATCATCAAGGCTGTAAAGCTCCTTAGCTTTCAAGGCATTATCAAGATGATATGCAAGCTCTGCGTCTTCATAGATATTTTTGACACCAAGTTTCTTCTCCACCAAATCGATACCCTTGTCTGAGATAGAGACTGATTGCTCTTTTTCATCTACCGTATAATGTTCTTCCGGATTGAGGGATCGGACGACTTGAGCGAATTTTGAATACATGTCATTCGAGTCTTCTGCACTTTGAGAAATTATAAGAGGTGTTCTTGCTTCATCTATCAATATAGAGTCGGCCTCATCGATAATCGCATAATGCAATCTGCTTTGAACACGATCTTCTATCCTCCGAGCCATATTGTCTCTCAAATAGTCAAAGCCGAACTCGTTATTTGTTCCATAAACAACATCGCATTCATATACTTCTTTTTTACTACATTCTACAAGATTTGTACCGCTCATCAGATCAAGCTTCAGTCTTCCTGCCTTTTTAGCAGCGGCTTTTCGCTCGTCTATCTCATCTTTTGCCTCAGCTCCTTTTAGAGCAATGACTTCTTCATCAGAAACATATTTATACTGAGAATTATTATTAATGACGCCGACAGTGATTCCGAGCGGCGCAAGGACATGACCATTCCATTCACCATCTCGTCTAGCCAAATAATCGTTAACAGTAACTAAATGAGCGCCTCTTCCAGTAAGTGCATAAAGATACAATGCCAATGTAGCCGCGTTTGTTTTTCCTTCTCCAGTGAATAGCTCCGTAATCTTATTATCAGCAAGAAAATATCCAGCCTGAAGCTGGACATTAAAATGGCGATGGTTTGTATATCTTCTCGCTGATTCTCGGACAAGAGCAAATGCTTCAGGAAGGAGTTGAAATAAATCTCGTTTCTGCCTACTAGCATCGAATTCATCAAGGATACGAGTAGTATTCTCTGTACTTCCAAGAGTTTCTTTGAACTGAAGCGTTTTTTCTTTAAGTTCAGAGTCTTTAAGGTCTCTATACTCATCTTCAAGATCGTTTATCTGATCGATAATCGGCTGGATCTTTTTGAGCTGTTTATCATTTGAATCAAATAAGCCTGTTAGGAAAGATTTCATAAAGTAATACAGTAGAATAAACGTTAACGAGTGATTATATCATGCATGAGATTTAGTGAAAGGCTATTAACGGAGTTTTAGAAGAATTTCAGAACATAGTTAGAAAAACTTCAAGTTTATATAAGAATCATAAGAGAAAATTGTCTCAGGTAAATTAATCGGAATCCTGATGACTAAAATTTTATCCTCCTTGTTCTTTTTTATCGCTTTAATTCTTTTTATCTATCCAGAAAGTATTCTTGCTTCGGAAAACTATATTGACATTACAGTTTGGCAAGATACATATGCGCCCGAGAACCCTCCATACAAAGGATACTATGTAAAGAGAGATCTCACACTCGGCTATTCAGACGAGAACAATGAGGGAAAGCATCGAATTTATTTCAAATATTTACTTCCGGAGCTTGCTGCGAATTCAATTGAGCTTGCAGATATTACTTCTGTTGATTTGATACTCTATCAGATATCAAATAACTCACTTGCATCATACACCGTTAAACCTTACGGTGTAGATACATTTAAATGGTTCGATGATGCTATAACCTGGGCTACCCAACCTGGCCTTATTGATCTTGAAGGTACCAGCGAGGTCACAAAGACAGATGAAGGAAATATAGCTATAGATATAAGCGATATTATCAAGTCTCAACTAGAAAAAGGACAAACAGATAACGGATTAGCACTGTTAATGGAGAATGAAGCCTTACCAGGTGGGAAGTTTTTCTCTCTCGAATGTGTTTATCAGCTGGTCGAGCCTTTATGTACGCCAGAAATGAGACCTCGATTGCGATTCTATTTAAGCGAAGACTTTATAGATATCCCAACGTCTACGCATCAAGAAATATATACAAAGAATCAAGATATCCTTATAGAATGGGGTGATTCGCTAGATAGAGAACATCTTGTAGAGATTTACAAAGATAATAAGCTTGAGCAGCTTATATACCAGAGCGATTGGCAAGAGCAAAGCAATATAACTTTAAATTTGGATGAAGGCGTATACTATTGGATTATTAAAGCAAGGAGCAATGGGATTATATCTATTTCAGATATAAACACTTTGATAATCGATAGAACTTCTCCTGAAAGGCCCTCAATCTCAGATTTATTTATTCCGCCGGACAAAAATATTGCGAATCTTTCTGTTGAATCTACAGAAGATGAAGCCCTACTGATCGTAAGATACTCACTAGAAGAAAGTTTTGAAGAATATGCAGAATTATTAACAACTTTTCCCGAGTCAGTTATAAGTAACCTACCAGAAGGGCTACTATATTTTCAGGCAAAACTTGTTGATCTTGCGGGAAATGCTTCAGAGTGGTCTCAAGCAGTAAGTGCAGTGATTGACACAATTCCGCCTCAGTTTGAAAATCTTTTGATTGAGCCAACAAATATCTCACCAAGAGGAAAAGACGGGATTCAAGACCAATTAGAGATAGAGGTTGACGTAAATGAAGATAATTTCAAAGAGATTATTATCCAAATATCAAAATTAAACGGCGAGCGAGTTTTTGAGCAATTATTTACAGACAGAAACGTCAGCTTGACTTGGCCATCAGATATCGAATCAGAAGAAGGTGAGTATTTAGTTTATATAAAAGCAGAAGAAAACTCTGGAGATGCCATCGCAACATATACTCAAAAAATCGTAGTTGACAATACAGCGCCTATACCTACACTCATGAATATCCCTGAGCTTACTGATAATGCAACCAATGCTCACAAGCTAACCCTTGAATTCGATAAGAAGCCGAAAGAGCTCCAGAAAATATCTTTAAACGGAGAGCTTGTTAAAGCAAAAATCGAAAAATTGATCACTATAAATCTCGAACACGAGGGTCAAAACTCCTTGCAGCTAACTTATAGTGATGCAGCAGGAAACACTACAGAAGAAACATTAAACTTTTTTGTTGACTGGTCGCCCCCTCTCCGACCAGATATTGAGATCACTCCTAATTATTATGATAAAAGTCTTGAGCTAAAAATCACAAATGAAGAAGCCATAAAAGCATATGTCTATGACGGAGAAACTCTTATCGATGAGATAGATCTAGAAGAATCAAATCAGAAACTGGTGGTTGAAGAGTGGGAACCACAAAAAGAGTATGATCTGAAAGTTGTAACTGAAGACCAGGCGGGAAATAAAAGTGAACCATCTGAATCTGAAATATTCCTATCTCCGGAAGACGAACTTGGCGTAGGCAATGGATACGAAGGAAAACTATCCAAAATTAAAACAAGTGGAACATGTACGTATGACTTAAATGAGCACACAGGGAAGATTTTCAGGGGGAAATGTACAATCAAAGCTCCACTAATTAAATCAGCAAAAGCGTATAAAACCTCTTCAGGAAAATATTTAATAACCGTTGAAGGCGAATACTTACCTTTTCTTCAGGTTGAGATAACTAGTTATAGGTGTCAAAAAAGAACTCTTTTAAAGCCCAAAACTCTATTTAGATGCGTTCTGAAATATCACAAAAGGAATAGATATATCGCAAAAACTTCAGGGGATGTTGTGGCAGTCCTGGGGGGAAACCCCTTTAATACATTAAAAACGAAGACACCTTCAGTCAAAACTTTTACTGCCACAGTTGAAGTCCCGCCTAGTTTTATAAAAAAAACAGTTGCTGTTTACTTTGAAAATATTTTTTCTATTAAACTCAGCTCGAAACGTTGGATTGACTTTACAGAAATCTCAACAGAGTCAAAAGCAAAAAAGCCAGCGGTGAGTAAGACACCTCTATCCAAAATTAAAAACCTGCCTTTTCGATTCCCATTAAGCAAAGTCATTGGGGTAACTCAATGGTATGGAAGAACCGCATATCAAGCAATGCACACTGGTATAGATTTCGGCGCATACAAAGAAAAGATCATTGCACCCGCAGATGGAACGATTATTTCAATTGGTTGGGATAGTTATCTTGGGAAATGTAATAGCGGCGGGAATTATCTCAAGATAAAACATAAAAATGGTATGTTCTCCGTGTATTTCCATCTTAAAAGTTACGCAAAGAAAAACGGCGAAAAACTAAAAGCAGGACAACATGTTAAAAAAGGTCAGCTATTAGGAATTAGCGGCAATACAGGTGCATATAACTGCCAACCGCTCGGCTATCACCTTCATTTCGAATTGCGAAAAGAGGCTTGGCAACAGTCCAGCGTTGATCCGACCAAGTGGATTGCAGTCGACTGGAAACAAATTCCGACTCTAAATGCAAATCGTTATCCAGGAAGGCTTACTGGTAATAACCCGCATCCTGGGAGATAAAATAAATTTAATTTAAACCTATATGTCATGGAAATTTATACTGGCCTCTCTGCTTGCATATATCGTGCTGATGGCTGCGATAGCAACAGTCAGTTACGATTTAGATGGACAAAAGACTCCGTCACTTATAGTTACTCCGGAGTTTTATCAGGTCACTCACGAATTTAAATCTGTAAGTCAGTTTTTCTGGAATAAAGACCTATTTATTGTCGACAAGGCAAGCATATATTCATATGACATAGAATCAAGAAAACTGACTCAAACAAACCAGAAATCAAATGAGGAGAACTTTATTCTCGGAAAAGATTTCGAAGGAAATACAATTAAGTGTAGTTGGGAGAATTATACTATTTCTTCTCCTGAAGAAGACTCAACAGTAATCAGAGTAGTCAGCCTAAATAATCCTACCAATGTCATTAAAGAAGTAAAAACATTTGAGACTTTACGCCCCATAACATGCACCTTAGATGTAATCGAGGCAACTTACAGCTATCATGGAGCCCCAGAAGAGTTTTTTTCAGTATCATTGGACTCTGGTGAAGTACATAAAGTTCCGGCTATAAATAACCCGTTCACGATATCTGGCGATACAGAAACGAAAATAACAAAACAGGGGAATCTCTTGTTTCTGATTCCGAAGGTAAATAACTTTGTATATGCGGAGATTTCGTCAGATCAAAAAAAAGCAGCACTGCTGGATCTAAACGGAGATGTCTGGATCTACACTACCCCCTGAAAAGCTTTACAAAGGTTATAGCTATCATTGCAACCGAAAGCCCAAACTTTAGAACAACTGAAGAGACAAACCCTATGAAAGTACCAAATCCAGCTTTAAGAGCCAAATCGAGAGACTTTTTCCCAATCAGAAGTTCAAATATTAGCGCACCAATAAAAGGTCCAATTATTACTCCAATAAGATTCCCAAGGAAAAGTCCAATGACAGCACCAGTAACAGCACCGAGAATCCCCCATTTGCCAGCACCCATTTTCTTTGCACCGAAGGGGACGAGAATATTATCGATGAGGCTTACAAAAAGACTTATGAAAAAGAAGATTACAAGGAGACGTGGTTGGATTACTTCAAATCGATCGACAAGTGCTGCAACTACAACCGAAAGAAATACAAGCCAAACTCCTGGAAGATTCGCTAGAGTCAATATCATCCCCGCTACAGCGAGAACCGCACCAATAATCCCTAAAACTATCGCCCCAATGATTCCCATTATTATTTTACAAGATATGTACCATTATAAACTTTTTTGAGGACACCATGGGTTAAACGAGCTGTTGTGTCCCAAGTGAATCTCAAAGAGCGCTGATATACTTTACTTGCGAGATCATTTCTAAGCTTTTTGTCTAAAAAGATTTTATACATCTGGTTTGCTACCGCTTCTGGTTTGAGGCCATCAACAAGAATCCCTGAATCGCCGACAACTTCAGGATAGCTACTACCGTCATGCACTATCACTGGGGTCTTCGCCCTCATTGCTTCCACCACAGCTAAGCCAAATCCTTCACATAGCGATAAGTGTATAAAAGCAATTGAATTTTTTAGCAAAGGATATTTATCTTTGTCCGAGTAAAACCCTGTAAAGATTACTTTATCATGGATTTTATGTTTTTTAATCAAAGCTCGTAGTTTTCTTGACTGCTCTGATTTCAGATCTTCAAAGATTTTTCCAGCAATAACCAAATAAGGCACTTTTTCTAATTTTGATGCCTTAGAAGCGAGCTTAACAAATGTGGCATATGCCTCAACAACGCCCTCAGAATTCTTATTTTTTTGTAGTCCTCCACCTAAATAAATAAAATAGCCTTTTCTTTTCCAGTCGCTTGGAAGATATTTTTCGAAATCTTTAGAATTGCGAATCTCCAGATCGACTCCAAGAGGTGTAATAATTGATTTTTTCTGAGGGAATCTAGGAAAACTATCCATATAATCTCTTCTTGTACTCTCAGAAATCATTATTACTGCAGAGGCTTTTGTTGTTTGATGCATTCGATACCAGAACTCTCTTTTTCGAAGGAAATTCATTATACGACCTTTGTTTGAGAAGTAATTAAATTTTGGCATTGCAAAATCAAATACCGAAACAACTGAAGGAATAGGTAGAGTTGGAAATCCTCTTTGGAAGTAAGGCGCAAAATAAACAACTTTTTTGCCTTGGGAAAGAATGAGATTTAACTTTGGGGCAATTCTGGTTAGATACGTAAATGTATTTGCAAAGCTTGGCAAGCACTCACCAACTCTTTCAACGACAACATTATTTTTTTTCAATAGAGTCGAATCTTCTAATGTAGAAGAGAGAGTATCATACATGAAAAGCCGATATTGAGTTTTTGGAAATCCTGAGACAAGTGCACTTATCAGATTATGTGTGTATTGACCCGTGCCGGAATAAGCCATGTCTTGAGTTGTTGTAGCATCAATGATTATTTCCATTGCTATTTTGCATATACTTTCAAATTAGATTTCAGTCTTTGAAATAGAATTTTTGTAAAACCGATTAATGAATCAGCTTTATAAACAGGAGTAAGGTTTGCATTGCCATCAACTATTTCACCGTCAACAGCTAGCGAGCATTGTTTACAAGCCTTTTCACCATTAGAATATGCCAAATGCGGTCCTTCGGCAGTTTGACCTTGAAGAAATAGTTCAAATTTTCTATCTCGAGAAAGACTTATTGGAGAAAATCTGATTCGAGTTACTCTCACTTCGCCTTTCATAGTAATTTCTCCACTACGAATAATCTCTTTTGTTTCAGGGTCAATTAATTCGTAAACAACCGGAGACTGACTTTGACTTAAAACAAGGTCAACTCCAGTTAATGAGTCCGCCCTAGCTTTAAAAGACTGAACTAAATAATGATTTTTATTCAGCTCAGCAAACGGTGTCACATCATAATTAAATGAGTTAGGGACGAAAAACTGTTCGATATCATATTCACGCTTAATAAAAATTCCAATTAACGGAGATATTGCCACCAGTATGCACACAACTGTAATTAAGGTTTTCTTTATCACTATAGATAATATCGTTGAATTAATATTGCAATTGAGTAAAAATTAAGTAGGCAGATTAAAGTAATAATTATGATATACGCGTATTTTTCCCCTAATGGTGTCAGTAGTTTTCTTAGTCCAACAAGTACAGCAAACGAAAGCGGTAGTAAAAGTAAGAAATAGTAGCGCCCTTGAGTTGGAAAAAACACATAGCACCTCTGCAGATATTCTCTAAAAAACAAGAATGAATAAAAGCTTTCTAGAAGTAATGCTATCGGAACGACAACTCTGACAAAAGGTTTAAATTCAGACCTAAATTTCTTCTTTGTCAGAAATCCAATAAGAAAGCCGCCTAAGCCAAGTAAAACGACAAAGGAAACAATTAAGATTGTTTCTTTACTAGCTTTTGTGTCAAGCCAGCCGAAGTTTCCAATAAAACTCTGAGCGATCATCGGAATCCTCGGAAAGAACCATACTTTTACATAATGAAAAAGAGAGTAACCATGACAAGAAACTGCTGCTTGAGCCTTATCATAAGATACATCTCTTGGTGTTGGTAAAATTCGGCCATATAAAATGATCTGGCTTATGTAGAAGTACAAGGGGAAAAACAGTGGTACACAAGACAGAATAAGCTTTTTGTAGTTTTTACCTACCTCGAGCGTTTTAAAATACTTTAGAATGACCCAAAAGACGACTGGCACAAAAACAAAGAATTGCGCTTTTGTTAAAATTCCAATGCTCAGAAATATACAGATCATTAAAAAATCTTTGACTTTTATTGAAGCTCTCTTTTCTGCCCGAATCAAGTAGAAAGAAAGTCCGCACGAAGCAGAAACAACAAGCAAATCGTTATTTGCACCTGTCGATAAAAAAAGGTACATCGGCCATGAAGTAACCAAGAGCCCAAGAACGTATGGAAACAGGGTATCTTTTTTATCTGAGAAAAGTTTCCCAACCTGATAGCTGTAGTAAAGACTCACAAGCAATAGGAAGTAGTTTGCAAGCTTGATCCCTATAAGCGCAAAGCCATTGCTTATAAGCCATCCGAAACCGAAAAACAGCATTGCATAAAGATAATATGCTGGGGGGTGATTAAATATATAGCTCAGATGAATATCTTGTGTCGGAGGGGTCTTTATAGAGTCAAAAGGGAAATGAAAGTTAGGATTGCGTGCGATCTTCAGTGATTGTTGTAATTGGTTAAGTTGGATTAGAAAAGAAGATTGGTTGAGGACTCTTCCATCACTGTATTCCTCTTTTCCAGGTAGTCTATGATTTTGTAGAATAAACTCAATATATCGAATATGTGGAGACTCGTCTGGAGTCTGCAAAATAGGTACAATGGCTGAATAGATTGTAAAAACGACGGTGACTACGACTACGACGTAAATTGTCATAGGGTTTAAAATTTTAGGGAATTTTTTGGTTTTCTGATTCAAAAGCACCTAGTTTAGTTGAGCTATTTTAGGAATAAGTATACAATTCTTGTCGTATATAAGAAAGATTAGAAGATGAAAGAGAAACTTTTCAATCCTAAAAACCTGATCCATATTCTTGAAGCATTTTTTCTAGGGATGTATCTGATTGACCAAACTTTGCTACAAAAAACGACAGAGCTTTATATCATATCCATGGGTATCCTTCTTTTGATAGAAGCATACAAAACAAAATTTCACTTAACAATAGTGACAAAGGGAATGGGGTTTATTGGGATCGCTCTTATCGCATATAAAACAAGAGGTGCAGGATTAAAGGCTTTAGCACTCTGTCTACTACTTACTGCTCTATTCTATGTCATAATAACTTATCCAATAAAAGACTCAATCAATGAATCTAAACGACAAAAGAAGTAAGTATTTTCTTACTGCAGGATTAATCCTAACAACGATTCTCTTAGTATTCAAGCAAACAAGAGGTCTTGTTTTGCTTCCCTATGTCTTCTTCTTGCCAGGGTTCCTACTAAGCAAAGTTCTATTCAAGAGAGACATAATCGACAAAGTTGAAAGAGTCTTTATATCATGCCTACTATCTCTCACAGTAATTCCTTTGGCAGTTTTTAACCTGAGCCTTTTAGGCGTAAAAATTAACGAAATCAATGTACTAATAATTTCGACTGTAGCAATAGCTGTAACACTCGTAATACTACGTTCACAGAATCGGAAGCAAAAGTAAGCTAATATTTAATTTTGAATTTTCCAATAATGAAGATTGAGTTAAAACTAAGTGAAAAAGAGCTTGAGGTACTTCAAAGTTATCTTAGAGACAAAAAAGATGGGATGAGTTCGGATGACTACGTAACCTCTATAATTCGGCAGATATTAAAGAAGATCAATAAAAGCGCCGGAAAAGGAACCTCTTCATACTCGGATGAAGAGGCAAACAAGGTGAAAGATCGACTAGAAGCTCTTGGCTATATGGACTAACTTTATTTCAATTTCTAGATGCAAAACAATAAGCTCGTTGTAATTGGTCTTGACTGTGCAAGCCCAATGTTAGTTGAGCAGTGGCTAGATGAACTTCCAAATATTAAGAAGGTTGCCTCAAAAGGATTTCGAACAACTTATCGCACTTGTATTCCCCCGATAACAGTACCTGCTTGGGCAGTTTTGTTAAGTGGAAAAGACCCTGGAGAGCTTGGAATATACGGATTCAGAAACAGAGTGACAAACTCATACAATGATATTTGGATTGCAGATGCGACTAAAGTAAAAGAACCGAGGCTCTGGGATATGTTGGATAAGCAAGGAAGAAGGTCAATTGTTGTAGGTGTTCCAGAAACATTTCCCGCAAAAAAAATAAATGGGGTCATGCTTACTTCATTCTTAACACCAGATTTAGACGCAAATTGGGCTTATCCGAAAGAGGTGGGAGCAAAAGTACTGGAAAAATTTGGGGATTATATCCTTGATGCAAGAGGGTTTCGAGATGATGATAAAGAAAGAATCAAGGAGGATTGCTATGCACTAGCGAAAAACCGCTTTGATGTAGCCACTTATCTTGCTCAGGAAGAAGAATGGGATTTTCTAATGCTCGTAGAAATGGGTGTAGACAGAATGCATCATGCATTTTGGAAATATACAGATCCAACCCACAAAGACTTTGAAGAAGCTAATCAATACAAAGATGTGATGAAGGAATATTATAAGTTCGTTGATAAGAAAATAGGCGAACTACTGAAAGTACTTCCCGAAGAAGCAACAATTGTAATAATGTCTGATCATGGTGCGAAATCAATGGATGGAGCACTTTGCATAAATGAATGGCTTATCCAAGAAGGGTATCTAGTCTTAAATAAGTATCCAGATAAGATTTCAAAATTTAATGAATTGGATGTTGACTGGTCTAAAACAAAGGCTTGGGGATGGGGAGGATACTACTCTCGAATCTTCCTCAATGTTAAAGATCGTGAAGAAAACGGAATTATAGAGCCTGGGGGTTTTGAAAAAGAACGAGATGAACTTAAAGCAAAACTTGAAGCAATCACTGATGATAAAGGGAATAAACTCAGCAACTTCATCCCTATACCTAGAGAAATCTATAAAGAAGTAAATGGTGACCCTCCAGATCTTATGGGCTTTTTCGGAGACTTGGCATGGAGGGCGGCTGGAACAGTAGGTCACAAGAAAGTTCATATTTTCGAAAACGATACTGGACCTGATGACTCGGTGCATGATTGGACAGCATTATTCATTTCAAACAAATCTGAATTGAAGAAACCGACAACAATCTTTGAGGCATCAGAACTTTTAAGAGAAGTACTTCATGTTGAAGCTTAGCTGTGAATAAAGGATCAAGGCAAAACATAATCAAGGGTAGTGTGATAATGTTTACCGGGAAATTCACTAGAATTGTTGCGTTATTCTTGATTACTTCAACGATAGGGAATTTTTTGGGAGCCAGAGTTCTCGGTCTATATTCGCTATCAAATAGCATTTTTCAATTCTTAGCATTATTCAGTGTTTTTGGACTGTACCAAACGATTAATCGATTTGCACCGGCATATATCAAAACAAAAAACGGTGCGAAATTACGTGCACTTACTGGGACAGCTATAAAGTATGGCCTGTTCTCGAGCATTCTGATAGCAACTGTCGTACTTGCCCTTTCAAAACAGATTGCAAACTTTTTCAGTGCGCCAGAATTAGTGATCTATTTAAGAATCCTCATCTTGGCCTTACCCGCCTTTACTTTAACAAGAATTTTGCTCGGAATTTCTACCAGTCATGAAAATGTTAACCTAGAGAGTTTGATTGAAAATATTGTAAATCCGGTGATAAGTCTTATCGGTATAGTACTAGTCATAGTCCTAACAATTCCCGACAGGTATGTAATGAGCACACTCCTGATAGCACACCTATTTTCACTTACTGCAATTTTAATCGCTAAATATTTTGGTAAGCTAAAACATCTGAAACTTGTTCCAAGCTTTAAAAAATTCGATAAAGAATATCTCATTTATTCACGAGCTGTCTTTTTAAATACAATCTTGTTTTTTTTGATAAAATATCTGGACACCTTAATGCTGGGTTATTTTGATACAGAAAAAAATGTCGGAATTTACAATGCAGCTCTTAATGTAGCAATTATCCCTAGCATCTTTCTTACTTCAGTAAACACGATCTATTACCCGACTATTACAAGACTATTTCATGAAAAAAAGGATAAGATGGTGGAGAAGTTATATGAAGACGTTGTAAGGCTTCTAACTCAGATTACCATACCATTATCTGTTTTTACTGTAATTTACTCTAAAGAGCTTCTTAGCCTCTTCGGTAATGAATTTGAGATACCGATGGTCCTCATGCTAATTCTTGTTCTTGGGACTATTTCTAATTTGGCTTCAGGCCCGATTGGCTTTACACTCAATGCCCTTGATAAGCAAAAACTTATATCTATAAACTCTATCTTTTCAATAAGTTCTGCTGTTGTATTGGATATCATTCTGATTCCTAAGATTGGGATAATCGGCGCTGCGATTGGTAATGCGACAGCAATGTTTGTTCAAAATTCACTTGGAGTGATCGAGCTTTACTGGATACGTAAATTTACGCCTTACAATACGAAGATCTACGCAACATTTATTGTGTCATTAGCTTACGGAATCGCTTTTTATTTAATCCAACGGAATTTCAACCTGATTGGATTTGTGAGTACAAGTAGAGCACTTCTAATTATGAGGCTAGGGGCAGTTTTAATCGTAGGATACCTAGTTTACTTGGGCTTAATCATCTTGCTAGGACTTTATAGTCAAGAAGACAAAGCACTTGTTGGAAAGCTTTTACGGAGATTATCTTTTCGGGGTTAGCTAAGTAATCGACTTGACATAAAGCGATAAAGGTCATCTGGTGTAGCTTTATATGGAATGTCTACAATCTCCAGATCTTTACCACTAATCTGTTTCGTAAGATTTTTTTCTACATTTTTAATAAAGTCTTCTGGGCCTGGAAATATCTCGCATCCGGCAGATACGGCTAACAACATTTCATTATGGAAAAACTTATACTCGCTAAAAACAATGTAGGACATTGTTTTGATAATGTCTACAGTATTATCTGGTTTTCTAGATGTGATTGATTTGACATTCCGTCTTCTCAAAAAAAAGATCTTATCCAAAGTAGAAGAGTCAGCTATCTGATCAGGAAACAATTCTGACGGCGGCATCCTCCTACAAACAGCTTTTCCCCTAAAGATACCCCAAAATTTCCAGTTTAGTTTATCTACAAGTCCTCTCTTGTTATAAGCAATTTCTTTAAGTTTACTGAATCCCATCCAGTTATATGGGTAAATATGCAGATATTTAGCTGACAAATATACTTTTCCATCAGAGCCAAGAACGGCCATATCATCGGAAAGAAATTTTATATCTTTATGTGTTAAAAGCAATTTTAGCAATGTCGTTGTTTTTCCGATTCCTCCCCAAGAGGTGAACAGAATGGCTTTATCATCAAGACTTATAGCACTAGAATGCACAAATGAGCTTCCATGTTCTACGAGTTTAAGCTGGATGAGGGGAAGAAAGATTTTATACATAAAATCTGCCCCATAAGTTTCGTCAGTTGATTTGTATGTTGGGTGTAAGAATTTGTTAAAGTAAGCCAGCTGATAAACTTTTTCCAACTGGTTAAGATTCTTTTTTAATGCAACCCAAACAGTCCATATCCCGGATTTATTTTCAATCTTAATTTCAAAAGGGAAATTAGAAATATACAAAGAGTCTTTGGCCACATACATATTCGAGACCTTTGTATACTGGCTATTCCTTTCAGGTATACTGTCAACAATTTTAAATATTATTTCATCAGTATCATTTTTTGCTTTTAGATATGTATTGAGCTCGTTGTCGATTGAGCTTATATTAAGCTGGTTATCAATACTGAAATTCAGGTCTACTAGTTTATATGATTTCACACAGAAGAGGATCATAATTTAAATATTCATCTTGGAGAGTTCAGATGATATTATCATATGGAACAATCGCCTTAAAGTAATCTAGAGATTTGAATTATACCCATGGACAAAGATACGAACTATGTGTTTATAATTTGCGACTGTCTGCGAGTTGAGCAGGCTTATGACACCGAAATAATGCCTTTCCTTAACAAACTTAAAGAGCTTAACTCAAGCTCAGACAGAGCATATACAAATGCGCCTTCGACTCACTTTGCAGTACCAGCATTAATGACTGGTTTCATTCCCTTTCAGAGAACAAGATATGCAGGAATAAACGATGACAATTCTGATGAGTTTCTAGCTAAAATCTTTCAAGAACAAGGATTTCGCACTTATGGAATAACTACAAATGCAGTTACATCCCGTGCATTCGGATACAATTATGGGTGGGATTACTTTGAAGACTATTGGGGGGATATGAAATCACTTAATGAAGTCAAAAAAGGTATTGTAAAGTCTCTTCCGGAACCGATTCGTGAACATATTATAAAGCCAATCTTTAAGATGCTAAGAGGAAAGGTACTCACGCCAGTAAAGGTTAAAGAAGATATAAGGGGTGGGAAAATAGTGAAAACTCTAGAAAAGCTCCAGCTCAAAAAAAAGACTGGCAATTTTATTTTTTTACACTTTATGGAGCCCCACTCGCCTTATATTCCTAAAGAGCTTTCTAAAAAACAGCAGATAAAAGCAGTAGAGTTGAATAACAAACTCCAATATCAACCAGAAGAACTCAACGAAGACGAAATAAAAGATCTGAAAGACCTGTACATTCAAGAATGCAAAGATTTGGACAAATGTTTAGAGCATGTTTTTGAGGCACTAAAAAATTTGCTAGAAATAGACAAAACTCGAATAGTGATTACCGCCGACCACGGAGAAGCATTTAATGAGACAGGATATACCGAACATAAAACAGATTGCCCAATTGACAACATGAGTCATCTAACAGTCCCTCTTGTTACAGTTAATTTGCCGCTGGACAAAAAAAATGACTATTGGAGCGTTGATATAAATCGAATGTTTAATCCTGCATCGAAAGGATTCAAAGGAACCGAAAGAGCAATTTGCGTTGGATATAAGAGCCTTAAAGGCAGCTCAGTAAAAAAGAAGAAATACACAACCTCTTATATTTTTGATCTTAAAAACAGTAGAAAAATTGACGATATTGCTTCGCTTCCTTTTAAAACAAGTTCAAGTAAAAGTGATGAGGAAATACTTGAAGGTATCTCTATTTAGTTAATGCCAGAGAGTTCCCAAAGTTCAACAAAATCGCTGCCATGCTGGTACCTCTTTACTAGGGTCATTCTAGATGAAGTGATTATTTTGTCATATTTATCCTGAGGAATCTCGTCGTACAATCCAGAGTTATTGATATTTGTCGATGTGATAACCAGATATCTAACATTGTATGTGTTAACAACCGTGCTGAGTTCATTATCCCAATCCCCCCAGTAAAGGTCTGGATACCAGATATAATCATGTTTAGACCAGACCCCGAATTGTGGATCGCTTGCGAGAAAAAGATTATTATTCTCGCTATAGTTTGTCTGTATATATTCCCCCATCTTTACATAGAGCAGCTCCATTTCACGTTTTTTTCTCCCGACATTATTATAGAGTGACCCGTGCTGTCCTACAAAGAAGATTGTTAATAACAATATAAAAATAGCTGGAATATACTTCTTATAGAGAGAGAATTTTTCGCTGAGATAAAACAAGCCCATTGAGAGCAGGAACCCAGTAAGGTAAATAAGAACAATCGTATATTTTGTAAGTATAAGGTTTTGCCAATTTACTATAAGGAATTCGCTCAGAAAGATAGCCGCTATAACATAGCCGAGCTTCTTTGACCTTTTGAAAATAGAATATAAACCAGTTGCGTAAACAGCAAGAAAAACCAGATTCAGGACAACTCCCTGCCTACCATACACAAAGAAATAATTTGAAATCTTGTTGATATTTTCAAAAAGACTTCTATCGACTTGGTATGCAAGAACCCTTGGCACATGTGAAGGTAAGAATTGGTATCTAGACGTAAAAAGGAATTTAGTTATCAAATCACTAAAAGGAATAAAAGATGGTAAAGTAAGACTTCCTGTACCATAACCGAAAGTACCAATCCCCCGATAAAGCGAATATAATGGACCTAATACTGTTCCAGCCATTAGGAGGGTAGTTAAGAAAACTTTTTTGATTTCTTTTTTAGTAAGAGAGATCAAGCAAAGTATGCCAAATAAAGTAATTCCATCGACTAAACCGATTTGTTTGGTAATCGTCAGTAAACCGATAAAGAATACGGATAGATAATAAAACACTGGGTACCTAGACTCTGATCTTGAAGATTCGTAATAACGGCTTGCAGCCCACAAGATACCCACGAAAAGCAGAAGAAGATAACCCTCCATGAAATTGACTGCAAAAACACGATATCCCACGGCTAAGATACAAATCAATGGTGCTAGGATACCGATAGCCCCCATTTTTCGAAAAAAAATATATGTTCCCAGACATACTAGAAGATTTATATAGAAAGTAAATTGCCAGGCAAAGACGCCTAAGCCACCAAGATTGTTAAAAAGAGCTAGCGTTAAATGGTAAAGCTGTGAATAGTGAACAGGGTAATGGCTCACTATAGAAGAATCTTTAAGTCCATTAAAAACTCTGAGAGGCCACTCGTATTCAATAGAACCGTTTTTTATAATATTTTGTGCGATAAGCGAGTGGAAATACCCATCGCCTGACAACATATTCGTAAAGTTATCGGCAGAAGTAAGATAAAACCATGAGATAAAAACAATCACTAAACTTAGAAGAATTTGTCTGTAATATTTTTTTACGAACTTAAATCTTTCCATATTATAAGTATAAGCTAATCGTCTCTTCAGCAACCTTACTCCAATCATGCTTCAAAGCTATCTTTCGTGACTCTAGCGAAAGTCTGTTAAAATTTTTCACAGTCTTATACATTTTATCAACAATTTCATCTTCATCAATTTCTGGATTAACTATATAACCGTTTATATTCTCTTTAACAATATCAGAATCTCCCATTGCAGTCTTTGTAATCACAATCGCAAGTCCGGCTGAAACTGATTCTAATAGCGTCAATGGAAGACCTTCTCTAAATGAAAACAATAAAAAGCAGTTAGATTTTTCCAAATACTTTTTTGTGTCCTGATAGCCTTCGATATGAACTGTAAAAAGCTTCTTTTTCCTAGCATATTCGAGAAGATCATCATACAAAGGTCCTGTACCAAGCATATACAGATTTGTATTTATACCCTTACCGAAGTTACGTACAAACTTCTCGTATATACGAATTGTCTCAAAAGGCTTTTTACTCCGAACAAGACGTCCGATAAAAAGGAAGTTAAATTGCTCTTTGCTTTTCTTAACCGGAACGAAAACTTTAGTATCCACACCATTTTCTACAACATTGACCTTAACATCCATTCCATAAGCTTCAATATATTTTGCTGTAAAGTTTGAAACGCTAATCACTTCATCCGCTTTTCGAATTACATACTTTTCAATATAAGTAAACAAAGGGTATAAAAGTTTTAAAAAGAGATTTAGTCTTTTATTTTCAATCCGTTGTATATAAGTATTATGTATTGTGACGCAGTACTTTATGTGACTGTTTTTGAAAATCAGAAAGAAAAGCCCGTCAATTCCGTTGCAATGTATAACATTTACATTTTTAAAAACTTTTTTATGCTTACGATAATAGAGATAAGCAAACGGAACGAACAATGTACTGCCGGTATGGACACCGACCGGATACACGTTTTTGTAAATCGTGTCTTTCCTTCTCCTTTGGTCTGAAAGACTACCGATTTCAGAAACAAGGACTCTTGATTTAAGATTTTGTTTTAAATAAAGTTTATGCAACTGTGCTACATAAACTCCTTGTCCTCCTCCAAAAGGAGGATAATCTCTAGAAATCCATAGAACTTCTTTAAGACTCGAATCAGAAGTGCCAGCTAGATCTGATATTATTTTGAAGTATTTCTCACCTATAATTACCCAATCATATTTTTCATATACAGCGTTTGAAATCTTTTCAGATAGTTTTTTATCTTTAGATCGTTTTTTAACCCAATTAGTAATCGCATTTATATATTGTTCAACATTCTTTTCTTCTACAAGAGAACCGGTTACTCCATCGATTATCGCATCTTTAATTCCTTCTATATTGCTTGATACTACAGGGGTCCCAGCATATGAAGCTTCAATATTAACAATCCCAAACCCTTCTTGGTCTCCCTTAACCCTAATATTTGGAGTGACAAAAACATCACAAAACTTGTACATCGCTTTCAAGTCATCAAATGGGATGCGGCCCAAAAGGGTAACTTTTGCAGAGAGTCCTTTTTCCTTGATTATTTTGTTAATCTCTTCGGCATATGTCACTTTCTTTATACCAAACATAGATTTTAAGTCATTTATCTCAGTTCCATCAGCACCAGCTACAAAATATTGATACTCATCGCCTAATTCAGGTAAAACATTTGCGATAAACCACTTCACACCTTTCCGCTCAGAGAGCCTCCCGCTTGTAAAGATTATTTTTTTAGAAAAATCGATATTGTACTTTGTCGCTAATTCCACCTGTTTTTCTTTGCCATACAGCGAAAAATCAAAAGCTTTTGTATCAATTCCAGGTGTTATCACAGTACATTTTGATTTCGGAATACCAAGCCGAAGTGCTTTATCTAAAGTTTCATGACTGTTTGGCATATAGAAATCCATTTTTTTAATAAATGGGATTACGAATTTTTGGTATAGCGACATACCGAAGTCAAGGTCTTTTCCGTGAACTGTAACCGAAACTTTCTTTCTAAATAAAAGTTGAATAAGACGCCCCATAGGCGCCATTACTCCATCACTAATGTGAACAACCTCGATTTTCCGAGTGAGAAGAATAAATGAAGCCTTTATAAATAACCATATATAGATAATCGGCAACCATTTTTGACTGCCTCCATAAGTGACTGCGTATTTTCTACCAGGATAATAGTTTATAAGCCCGTGCATCATATGCTCCATCCCACCAGTCATCGGGGGGTACTTGCGAGTTATAAAGAGCGTAGAAAAATGTCTGCCTGTATCCATCATAATTCTTAGCTTACTTACCTTTAATTCTTTCCAAAACATCTTCTGTAAGACGCCTGTTAACTGCCATTAAATCAGCAAGAATTCCAAGGGCAAACAGCTGCACCGAAATAACAAATGATACCCCTCCAACAATTATTGACTGAACATGCCCTTCGCTTTTACCTATAAAATAGAAATAACCATATCGACCAATAAGCACAGCACCTATAATCAAAAATACTGCGGACATAATAGAAAATGTTCTGAACGGCTGATACACCGTATACATCCTAATAATTGTCCCCCCTGATTTGCGAACTTTTGTCCATATATTTTTTATAAGTCGAGACTCTCTTGTTTTCTTATTGACATGAATTTTAACCCACTCGATGTCTAGGCCTTTTTTCTCTGCCTGCATGATAGTGTCTACAGTGTAGGTATAATTTGTTATGATATTAATCTTT
The DNA here is from genome assembly GCA_020632375.1 of Candidatus Nomurabacteria bacterium. Lineage (GTDB taxonomy): Bacteria > Patescibacteriota > Dojkabacteria > SC72 > JAHDCA01 > JACKFR01. The sequence goes on along the minus strand of JACKFR010000001.1, from coordinate 21,519 downwards.
CTCATTGCTTTCGCAGAATACGCTCTAAACCCGCTAACTGCATCGGGGACATCGGCACCAGACATTTTTTTTGTAATAAAGCTTCCAAATTTTTGTAGGAACTTTTTAAAAGCAGAAAACTCATCAATATTTTGAGTCTGACGATCACCAATCACAATATCTGCCCTACCATCGATAATAGGCTGAATTAATTCTGGAATCATTTCAGATGGGTACTGATTGTCTCCGTCAGTGTTTACTAATATATCTGCACCTTCTTTCAATGCGTTATCAAGACCTGTCTTAAAAGCTCTTCCTAGCCATCTTCGATTTTTACCCGGCGCAGAAGAGACTAAGAAATGTTTGACCCCCAATTTTTTAGCAATACTTACTGTATTGTCAGTACATCCATCATCAATTATCTGAAATTCCAGCTTATCTACGCCCTTTATTTTACGTGGCATCTTCTCGAAAACCAATGGGAGTGTTTCTTCCTCATTTAGACACGGGATTTGTACTATTACTTTCATAACTTTTATAGAAATAATTTTAAATACCTAAATCTAACTTCCCAAACAAAATGAATGGGCTTTGGTCTGATGTAAAAATCTTTACCCCTAGTTCTTCTCCTCTTCTAATATTAGCCAGAGTGACCTTATCCGATGTAATAATTATACTATCGGCAATAGACATTTCGTTTATACTTAGTGAGAAAGGGTAGAAGTAGCTTTCTTCAGAAGGGGCATACAAACTAAAAAAGCTTTTAAGCTGTTTTCTTGAGAGACAATCATCCTCAGTGTTTAGGGTAAACTTTTCACCTTGAGAGAATCTATCTGAAACTTCTATTCCACAATTTTTATAAACAGAGAATAGATCTGAACTGAATCCAGTTGGTTGTATGTGCTTGTCACGAATATCAAAAAACTGTGTAATCTGCTTGTCAGGCAGAATCCATGACTTTGAAATTGGCCTATATACAAGGTAATTACTATTAATTGTAAGTGATTGATAGGCTATGTCAGGATTATATTTATCGACATCTGTATTTGCAAACAATGAATCTTCGAGATCATTTGTAAAGAGAATCCTGTACAATCCAGGGGTTATCGAATCAACGGAGAAACTTACAGAATTTATAGAATCACCGCTCCAGATAGGTATACTATCATCTTTAATTTTTTGAGAGTGAATAATTTTAGAATTACGATCAAGGACGATTACATAAAAATCGTCAGTACCAAAATTCTTATTTAAGTCAGAATATAGTAGCCTTCCTTTAAGATTACCCCCTAGATAAACATACATTTCAAAATTCCCTCGAATTCCGCCGAAATCATATTCGCTATCTGCATCACTAAAAGCATAGTTCTTAGAAAGTTTGTCTTCAGACATATAGAAATCTCCCCACGAAAGCCCCTTGCTAAAGATATTTTCTACGTTACCTACAGCAGTATTTTTAAGTGCGTATCTAGAAAACCCTATTCGATTAGAATTTATTTTCTGAACCGAATCTAAACGCTCTAAATGATATGAAGATAAAGTATCTCCATACCAATAAACAGTGAGGTCTGAATCAGAGATAGCTTTACTGTTAAAACCTTCGAGTGTTGACGAATAGATCAACTGGCCATAAGTTTGATTCTTATACTCCCATTCAGCATAGATATCGCTTTGGGATCTCAGATCTGAATTAACTGTCAAATTTACTGTTCTCCGATTAAATGGAATTCTTAATGAATAAACAATATTATCAGACAACAGAGAAGGCTGGGATAAAGCCCCACCATTGAAAATCTTCGAGGTTGGATTCGCCTTTTTTATCGACTTAAGTGACAGAGTGACTGTTGAACCGGAGTCATTTATTCCAAGATATTCTACTGAGACTGAAATGAAATAAATTATTAAGGTTAATGATAGCCCTGCTACCAAAACCCACGTAAGAGTTATCCTTTTTAGTAATATATGAAAATATTGCCTGCCTAACGTAAAGAACTTCAGGCTATATTTTTGGGGAACAAGTTCTCTTTGTGATATTAATTCGAGCATAAAAGCCAGCGCAAGCAATATAGAAAGGGTAAAAGATATGAGGTTAAAAACTTTTGAAACACCTAATGAGGCTAATGAAATATCCCAAGAGACAATGATTCTTGCAAGCCAGGATGGAGCAAGACCATTAATAAACAGGATCCAGCTTGATCCAGCAGTTATAACGAAAAATATGAATAAAAAAACGAACAAGGGTAAAAGATACTTTATTTCTTTCTGGATTTTTAAGTTTTGTGCTAAATACTGTGAAAACTTCTTTATCATTGAATGTTCTTTTTGGGGACTCACGGTGACAAGCCAAATAAGGGCTGCAACAAAGATCAAACTTAAAATGAGCCAAAGATCAAGTAGATTTTCAATCCTCTGGAAATAAGTCCAATAGATTGGAACGGGATGGGTAGTATTTCCTATTGAATTAAGAGTGGCTGTGAGTTGGAACTCTGACGCTTTAAAAGCGCTTGGAGAAATAATAAGAAAAGCTCCCTTACCATATGGTATAAAGGCTCCTATTGAGTAATTTGTAGATTCACCGGAGACATCTCTTATACCTAGCAAAGGTTTGTACCCAGAGGAAACAAGTTTATTGAATGAAAACACTCGCATTGTCCCATCACTTTCTGTTATCTGTGCCGGAAGCTGCAATAAAGAAACCTTTTCTTCATCAAGGTTATAAGTCTTTAGCTTCAGAAAGTCGTTAAGTGTTTTATCATCGTATACAACAAGTGTCCCCCCTGCGTCAACGTATCTCACCTTTAACTCTATAGATATCTTAAGCTCTTTCTTGTCAACCGCAAAGCTTCCAGAATAAGGGAACTCAACCAACCGAAGGCTATGGCTAACCGGTCTCCCAGAAGTTTCGAGAAGAGAAATACTGTAGTCTCCCTTACTTAAACGGAAGATCATTCCGTCATAGAAATTTGTACTCCAAGTAGTATCGCTATCTTTTGAAGTCACTACTAACTTTTCCGGCTGATCGGAACTATTATCTTTTGTAACCCTGTAGAAAGAATCCGCAGAAACAGAGACTGATCCTACAGTAGACGTATTAGTTGATAGCCCGACACTATTCTGAACTTCGTGTGAATAAATAGTCTCTGTAAACCCAATCTGCTCTCGACTAGATTCAAACTCGGATTTTGAGATCGCCTTCAGAACCTTCTCATCAAAAGAATCAAACATAACTAAAGGAGGCTCTGCTGCAATCACATTCGAGGCAGCATTCGAAGAGAGCGAGCAGAGAAGAAACAGAGTAAAAGCCGCTACAAATGCTACAAGCTTATTTCGCATCTTTCTTGTTTTCCAATATAAGTGTGGCAGTTATAACAAGTATTACAACAACGCTACCCCAACACCATTCACAGATTTCACCTAATTTGAAGAACTCAAGGTAGCGGAGATAAAGTGTAAAAACAATCCCTACCCCAACCAATACTTTTAATGATCTCTCGATAAACAGGTGGCTTACTTTAGTCCTCAAATAGGTCATATAGATCAAACCACTATAAAAAGCAGCACCATAAGCTGCGACTGGTATCTCTAAAATCTTACTGTATTGGCTAGCTAAAACAGCATCACATCCAGTAGTGCAAATAATCTCGCTACCCGTTGCAATTACATTCCATAAATACAAAGAAATAGAGAATCCTATGAAAGCAGATAAAAGTATTATTTGGTTACTGTACTTCTTGATAAAACTCATTTCGTAGGTATGATAACACATCAGGCACGCTCAGGCACCCGATGTGTATACAAAGTCATCTTAGATTACTCAGCCAAATATCCGTCAAGCAGAGTCACAAAGTCAGAGTATGGATAAGCACCAGGTACTAGCTTACCTGTGACAGTACCATCATCACTAAGCTTACCAATGACAAAACCAGGCGTTCCGGTCACACCAGCGGTGCTACCTTCACTTTGGTCATTTTTAATTTCATCGTCAAATTTACCGCTGTCAAGACATGTGCTGAACTTTGCGGTATCAAGGCCAACATCCTTAGCATAGCCGGTCAAAACATCATTTGTTCCTGTCCCCTTAGAAAATACTTCATCATGATATTCAAAATAGATCTTGTCTCCGCCTAAATCACGAGCACAGTTTGCGGCGATAGCAGATGGAAATGCATCCGGATGTAAGCTTTCAAGCGGAAAATCTTTTACTACAATAATCGCCTTTCCGGTATCAACATAGTTTTTTACTAAATCTGGGTAGACTTGTGTTGCATGGCGCTGACAGAAAGGACATTGATAATCTGTAAATTCAACAATTGCAACCTTTGCTTTCGATTTATCACCAAGAACAGGATCATCACCTATAGATGCAGAACTGCCTGCGAAACCGGTATCTTCTTGAGCAGCTGCAGTTGGTGCAGCGGCTGTGTCAGAAGTAGTTGTAGTTGTCGAGCCTTTTACATCTGATGAATCTGCGATTCGAAGATCTCTTGTTGAAAGAAATAATGTCGTGCTTATCATAATTCCCGAAAGGATAATCGCAATCGGTGTCAAAAGATGTTGAAGATCAATTGTAAGAACCCTGACTTCTGAAGAGGAATTTCCCTTGTCGCTTTTTTGAGCCATAACAGTAAAACTAATTTTAGTTGAAAGCTGTGCAGTGCATAGCAGTTAGCTATGCTACCACACAAAGATCTTTTATGCTAGAATTTGTTCCTGTTATGGACATCAATTCCTTTACAACAAAGTCTATTCTAGCGGTTATTATAATCGCAGTATCAATAGCAATTTCAGCACTCAGGCACAAAATGCTTTTTAAAATAGGCCTTAGGAACTCATATAGAAGAAAGGGCACAACAATACTAATCTTACTAGGAACACTTGTAGGGACCGTGCTTATCACTAGTTCTCAACTGATTGGGGACTCTTATGATCATACTGCGGAAATAACAGTTAGAGACACTCTAGGAGAAATAGATCTAATCGTAGACCCTGGTCCAGTAAACTTAAATAAAAACACCCTATCTGTCCTGAGACAACAGATTGCAGATACTGGAGAAACAGATTCCATCGATTATATAAATAGCTATAGTGTCGCTATTCAAAAAGGCGATAATGGGAAGCTTTTAAACTCTGTAACACTCTTATCTGGTGACTGGAAGTCATTAAATAAGTTCGGTTCAGATTCAAGTGCTAACCTACAAATAGATGAGCCGAAAGAAGGAAGTCTAATTATCCACCAAAATGTAGCTAAATCAGTTGGGGTTTCTGAAGGAGATACCCTGACAGTTTATCTTAGCGGAATACCAAAGAAATATATAATAGAAAAGATTATTCAGCCGAAAGGTGTGAGCGGATTTAGAAAAGAAGGAACGCTTGGAAGTGTCATAATAAATCGTAAAGATTTTTTTCAAGGGGTTCCAGCTGAAAGACAGGGCTTTAACACGATACTTGTTTCAGCAAAAGGCGGGGTTTTTCCAGACTCATATGACTCTGGGAGCTTTGAGACTAAAATCCAAGATGTAGTATATGAAATTTTTCCCGAAGGGAAACTTTCTGAGACTAATTTTATAGCAGTAACTGAGCTTAAAAGCAGTCTTAAGAAGCAAATAAAAGAAAATGGTTTAGATATTATGTTTACAGTTCTTAGTGGTTTTGGAATTATTGCTGGAAGCCTTCTGATAGTGAATATCTTCACAATGATCGCAGAAGAGAGAGAGTCTGAGTTGGGGATTATGCGTGCAGTTGGAATCCAAAGATCTGATCTTGTAAGAGCTTTCATTTATGAAGGCTCTGTGTATTCACTCTTCTCATCTGCAATGGGCGTAGTATTAGGATGCGGAGTCGGATACTTACTAATAACGCTTATCTCAAGATTGCTAAGTGATCTTTTATCTAGTTTTGGTGTTGATGCTCGAGTCTTTTTTGCAGCAACACCAGAGACTTTGCTTCTCTCTTTTTCATTAGGATTTATAATCACCTTTGTAGTAGTCACAGTTTCAAGCATATACATTAGTAGAATAAATATTGTTTCAGCGATACGTCAGATTGCACCAGAACCGTTGGTTAAAAGTCGAAAACGGAAAGCATTGTCGACACTTTTTGATGCAGTCTTGATAATTTCAGGGACAGTGCTGTTTAGCACAGCAGGTAGATTCTCCGCACTGACAGAATCAACCCCAACGAAAGGTTTCTTTATTTACCTGGGCCCATTGATGGCTTTTTGGGGAGCCTCTCGAGTTATTTTCATGTTATCCGAAAGATTTGTAAAGCTTCATCTGATTCCTAGAGTCAAAAGAATATTAAACACAGTTTCTTCTGCATTAGTACTTTCATACTCAGTATATGCGCTATACGGTAAAAATTTTCGAGACACTCTAAATGAAACACCAGCCTTTTTTCTCGTAATAGGAATTTGTTTAATTGTCAGCACTTCAATTTTGCTTACATATAATTTAGATATCATTGTCTACGGAGTAAAACTCGTTTTAGGCAGAATCAGAAAACTGGTTGCAGTCGTTCAAGTTTCGGTCAAGTATGTAGCAGATAAACCCGGCCGGACGACTATAACAGTTCTTACTTATGCGGTTATCTTGTTTATAATTACTCTTGTCGGAATATACAGATACTCATTTTCTCTGCTTATTGAGCAAGGGAAGCAAAATTTCCTTGATGGATTTGATGGCGTTGTATTGATCTCCGACCGTAATAACACAGATACAGTAATCAAAGAGCTTAAGGACTCTGCAGGGATCAAGCTTCTTTCAGAAGGAGACTCTTTTTCGATCACACTCCCTGACTACGAAAACTTTGCAGGAGATATACCTCAAGATCCAGGCATACGAGTTCGTCTTCAAGATAACAAAAACACTGATAAATACACTGACTCGGCAACTCTTATTGATAATCACTTTGGGGATGGTATCAATATAGAGTTTGATAGCTTAAAAGATGGCTTGAAGCCTGAGAAAGTTTGGGAGGAACTTTACAATCACCCTGACGAGATTTTTATATCAGGGAAGTTCACAGGGAAAACGAAATTCGACATATACCCTCATATTTCTGTAGGAGATAAGGTTCAGATTCAATATCCTGGACAAGATAAAACCTTTACAAAAGAGGTAATTGCTGTAGGAAAATTCAACCCTCAGAATCAAGGAGAACAGCCGACTGCAAACTTAATAATTTCTGACAAAGCCATAAAAAGTGACGGCATTATCATTAACAACGACTTTACTCATAGACTATTCTTTAACTTTAAAGAAGGAATTAATGCTACTGATGCCTCAAATAAAATTAAAGAGAATCTTGCAACAATTGGTGAATTTCAAGTACTTGTCGCTGAGGCAGAACTTGCTGTCATTCAGGCTTTTATAAACCAGTTCTTATACCTGGTCCAAGGGTTTCTTGCTCTAGGGCTTGTTGTAGGACTGGCGGGGATATCGATTATATTGGTTCGCTCAGTAAATGAAAGAAGGCAGCAGATTGGAATGCTTAGAAGCCTCGGCTTCAATCAAAACATGGTTATTGCTGGATTTTTAATTGAGTCCACAATCGTAGGCATAATCGGAATTACAGTTGGAATCGCAACGGGTTCTGTATCAGGGATTTTACTTCTTAAATCGGCATTAACAGAGACCGAAGGCTTTACAATAGGATATCCGTATACCCAGATAGCTTTATTAGCTTTAGGAATCTATGTTGCCACTCTGCTCTTTTCAATTTATCCGTCTTACAAAGCTTCACGGCTAGAACCAGTGGAAGCTACAAATTATCCTGAATAAATTTATCTTTTGAAAAATGACACAAAAAGCAATTGAAGCAAAAAATATATGGAAAATTTACAATCAGGGGAAACCCAATGAGGTTCGGGCACTCAAAGGAGTCGATTTTTCAGCCGATGAGGGGCAGATGCTTGCAATTATGGGCGAGTCTGGTTCTGGTAAAACAACCCTACTAAACTGCATCTCAGGAATCGACAATGTTACTCGAGGAGAGATCGATATAGACGGACTAGATTTAGTTAAAATGAAGGACAAGAGAAAAACTCAATATAGAGCAGAAAAGATGGGTTTTGTTTTCCAGTCTTTTAATTTAATTCCGGTCCTAACTGCGGAAGAGAATGTCGAACTGCCACTGTTGATTAATGGCATCCCCGCAAAAGAGTCTCGAATGCGTGCTCGCGAAATTTTAAAAGAAGTCGGACTGGGCAATCGTTTCAATCACAAACCGTCTGAGCTTTCCGGCGGCCAAAGACAGAGAGTTACTATTGCACGAGCTCTTGTGCATAAGCCAAAAGTGATCTGGGCGGATGAACCGACCGGAAACCTTGATTCAAAGACTGCTGAAGAAGTTTTAAAGCTTTTGCAAAATATAAACAAGGAACATAATACCACAATCGTTATGGTCACCCATTCTTTCGAAATTGCTGAATATGCAGAGAAAATCGTGAAGATGGATAGCGGGATGGTTGTGAGGTGATATCTTTTGGTGACGAAGCTTAGATTTGTACAAAAACATAATTTGTACAAATTGCACGCTACCTCAAAACATTAAAGAACCCGACCACCTGGCCGATGAAGAAACAGTAGAATAGCAGGAGAATCCAGCCCTCCCACTTTGTAATCTGTTTTTCTTGAGTCGTAAAAATATATACGAGAGCTGTAACAACAGTTATCGGGACAAGAAATAGTAACAAATTCTCAGAAACGGGTATCGCTTTCCAAACAGCTGGAATTCCTATCCCACCAAATAAATTAAAAATAGAAGAGCCGATAACATTCCCGACTACGATATCTCCAAGTCCTTTTTTAGCAGCACTAACCGATACAAAGAGTTCTGGTAGAGAAGTTCCTAATGCGAATGCTGTAATTGAAACAGTTTCAGGATTTATATTAAGCATTTCTGAAACATTTATAATTGAGCTAATTGCCAAACGAGCACCAAAGAAAAGCGCAACACCACCGAGTGCGAATTCAATATAAGACCACTTTGTAATTTTTTTCCTAGTGCGGAATTTTGTTATCTCGGAACCATCATGCTCTTTACGATAACCTACAACATAGAGAATATAGACAATTAAAGCTGCAACCATGATGAACCCTTCAAAACGACTGACTTTGCCATCAAGAACACTCAGACAGAAGAGAAATGTCGCAGTTATAAATATTGGAAGGTCTACATGAAGAATATTAAATGAAACTGTTAGCTTCTTTGCAACAATCGCAGCCACACCGAGCACTAGAAGGATATTTGTTACATTTGAGCCAACAACATTTGTTATTACAATTTCTGGTCTACCAGATGACACTGCAAATACCGAAGAAATCAGCTCGGGTAGAGAAGTCCCTAAAGCAACAAGAGTCACACCGATGATGAATTCTGGAATTCCGAAGCGAATGGCTATCTTTTCTGCATTGCGAGATAGAGCTTCTGCAGCCCAAAGCATTGCGGCTATACCCAACACAATAAAAAGAGTCGATTGAAGCAAGGCTGGCATAAAGTTTAGTGGTCTAGATTAGGCAGTAGAGTAATCTTATCAAATTCGAGTTTACCCCACAATCCCGCTAACTTATAGTCGTAGAGGTTCTTTAATTTAGTGCCTAATTTTGGTAGTATTTTTACAGCTCAGAGTCGTAAAATCCTCCTTGAGTTAACAATAATTTGTGACTGCCCTTTTATGCAAAGACAATACCTCGCTCTCGGCAATGAAGACGTCTACAACGGGACATACCTCTTAGCAGTTTTTAAGCTAGAACCATACGGGAATCAATCTCTCGAAGACGCTGCTACCGAAGTCGCAGCTGAATCATCAACCGGTTCAAATGTGAAGGTTGGCTCTGCGACAGAATTTTCAATGACACTTGATGCTCAAGTATACGAGCTCGATAAAGAAAACAACCTTGTTTATATTGCTTACCCTTGGAGAATTTTTGATACTGGTGGGAATGTTCAAAATATTCTTACATTTATTGCAGGAAATATTTATGGGATGAGTAATCTCAAAGGCTGCAAACTGATGGATATATATCTTCCGCCACAGATGCTAGGTCTTTACGATGGTCCGAGTACATCACTCGAAGATATGCGCAATTATTTACAAGTTTATGACAGACCCGTTTTAGGGACAATTATTAAGCCCAAAATTGGGCTAACAGGAAGCGAGTATGCAGAATTATGCTATGACTTCTGGACCGGAGGAGGAGATTTTGTAAAAAACGATGAGCCGCAGGCAGATCAAGAGTATTCTCCCTTTATAAAAGCAGTAGATGCAGTGCGCAATGCGATGGATCTCGCTGAAGATGCTACTGGAAAGACAAAAGTTCATTCATTTAATGTATCTGCACCAGATTTTGACACTATGATCGAACGCGCTGATTATATTCAAGAGAAAATGAAGCCTGGGAGTTACGCATTTTTGATAGATGGCATAACAGCAGGATGGATGGCAGTACAGACACTTAGAAGGAGATATCCAGACGTGTTTATTCATTTCCATAGAGCTGGTCACGGAGCATTTACCAGAAAAGAGAATCCTTTCGGCTTTTCAGTTCCTGTTTTAACAAAATTCGCTCGGATTGCTGGGGCTTCAGGAATACATACAGGCACTGCCGGTGTCGGTAAAATGGATGGAGATCCGAAAGAAGACGTGGGCGCAATGCATCAGTGTCTTAAAATAGAAGCGCAGGGAGACTATTTCAAACAAGTATGGTCAAAAATAGAACCGAGAGATAATGATATCCAGGTAATGATAGACTCGGAGGCAAGTCTTTGGGAGGCTGGCCCAAGAGAATTAAGTCGGATGAGAAGGCAGATTTCTAGAATTGACACTCATACTAATACTGTCCATGGTGATTGGCGAGTAGTAAAACGATGCACTCCTATTGTTTCCGGAGGCATGAACCCACTTTTATTAGGCCAGTTTATTGATGTTGCGGGAACAATTGATTTTATAATCACGATGGGAGGCGGAATCCATTCTCACCCGATGAAGACTAAAGCAGGAATGCAGGCAGTTATGGAAGCGTTTGATGCCTGGCACGATGGGAAAAGCTATGAAGAAGCAGCACATGATAACAAAGGTTATGATGTAGAGGCTCAAGCCGCTTTGCGATATTACGGAAGTCACGGAACTCAAACTCACAGAGTAGCACAAGATGAAAACTATAAAGGATCTCCTTCTACTGATACATCCAGTGGGGCGACATCAAATGACAGTAAAACCTTTGGCTAAAAAAAGGTTTTGACTAGTTATTTACAACGAAGATTGCATAATATGTAGATCTTTGTTGATAGTGATCTGAGTAAACTTTGACTTGATTTTCTTCTTTACATACTGAGTAGCCAGAATCTTCTTTAGTCCCGTAAATCGGATCCTGAGGTATTTCAGCTAAGAATCCCCCGTCCACAAGAGCTTCCAGACTTAAACCGGAAGCTCCTATCGTAATCCTTTCAGCAGAGCAATCAGGAATCATAGGCAATATTTTCTGACTATCACCAACAGCAAAATACTCTTCAAGCGAATCCCGCAAAGAAATAACATGAACAGCTCTTTCAGAATCACGGGTCTCTTTGAATTGCTGCTTATTCGGTAAACGGAATATCAGTATATATGCGAGCAAAAAAAGAAGCACAATTATCAGTAAATTTTCTTTCTTCATTGCAAGAATCTTGCTTGTAAATCTCTCAAGAATTTCCATATCGTGAGATTATAACAAAAAAGGCAGGGATATAACCCCGCCTTTTTTAAACATCGATTTAATTCTGAGATCTAAAGTGAATCAGCTCCATGCATTTGACCCATTGGCATTCCTTCGCCTCGGCCTGGAATTGGTCCATTCATAACAAAATCATTAATCTTTGCATCACGAGTCTCTTTAATGACCTTTGCACGATCTTCTGTGATCCGACCACTATCTACGAGCTCATCAACTCTTTGATCAGACTCTGCCTGCAAGTATTCAATCAGATCGCTTGCCGAGACACCATTTGCTTCAGCTAAGTCTGCAAGTGTTTCATATTCACCGATCTGCTTGAGCAATTCTTCTCTGTCTATACCTAGAAAATCCGCTATTTCATCAATATGTCTATGCATAGCACCTCTTCCCATATGAGGACCGAAAAACAGTTCAACATCATTTTCTTTAAGAACTTCTGCCCTGTCAGCAGAGATTTTACCTTCGTCTACAGCCTGGTCGATCATTTCATCATGAACCATATCTACGGCATCAGTGAGATCGTTTGGATCGAGACCAAGCTTTTGTGCCACTTGGGTGATTATATCCGGGCGACTATCCTGCTGTGCTGCAAGTACTTGTCCGGTTGAGAAGACCCCATACCCGACAATACTGACCGCTGCTATTGCAGCAACTAATGTAAGCTTCTTATTACTGCTCATAAAAAATGAGTAATAAATTAATTGTCCTATACTAACTGTCTAGCTGTATAGCAGTTGTATATTTGAGAGAATTATCCAAGAGTGATTGTCACTTCAGTGCCGACCCCTTGTTTACTGTCGATCGTTATTTCACCTTTGTATCTGTCGACAATTTTTTTCACAATAGACAACCCAAGTCCGCTTCCTTTAAATCTGGTCGCATTTGAGCCTCTGAAAAATCGTTCAAAAATCTTCTGCCCATCCTTGTCAGAAAACCCGATACCGTTGTCTTCAACATTAAAAATTGTTTTAGAGCGTTTTCGCTTTAATGAAATTTTAACCAAGGGATCACTTTCAGAGTGGTACTTGATAGCGTTATCAACAATATTCCGGAACATCTTAACCATATCTTGAGGGACGGCTTCCATAATTACACCTGACTGAATATCTTTGTCTATCTTAATACCTTCTTTCTGAGCAGTTGCTTTAAGAGATTCTATTGTATCTTCAAGTAATTCAGAGAGGTTAACTTTTTCTAATGATTCTTCCCGATTATTCTTTTCTAAAAAAAGCAATGACTCATTTAATGAAATTAAGTCTGAGTTAAGAAGTTCCAATGTTTGTACAAGCGATTCGTAATCTTTCTGAGTACAGCTTTTTTTGGCTCTGACAGATTGTATTGTCGCTTGCATTGCGGCTAAAGGGGTTCGAAGCTCATGTGCTGCATCTTGAATGAAGCGTTCCTGAACTGTGAAGGCACTTTCTAACCGGTTCATTAAATCATTAAATGACCTTACAAGAAGTTTAATCTCTTCAGAATCATCATTAATCACAATTCTATGAGACAACTTTGTGCTATCGACTTTTTTCATTTCTGAAGCAATTCCTTCGATTGGCTTTGTCACACGGCTTCCTAAAAGATATCCACCCAAGACAGCGAGTGCCCCCCCACCAAGAGTAAACCAAAAGAGCTGTTTTCGCAGAACCTCTCTTTGTTTCTGTCGTGCGACATTAAAAAAGTCTGTAATTACATCTTCGCTTGCGGGACTATTCAGGATTCGTCCAAGCATTGGTTGCCCTTGAGTTATTTCACGGATCTCTGAAAGTGTAAAATCTGGATTAAATCTTTGTGAGCTTGACTGAGAGACAGTAAATGCAAAGAGCAAGACAAGCAAAAGTCCAAATCCTACAAAAGAAAGTACTATCTTATCTTTTAATGAACTCATGTTTTCTAATCTTGTAATTTATATCCAATTCCAGGCACTGTTTTGATTATTTCAAAACTAGCATCGTTAATCTTTTTACGGATATTTCCTATATGAACTCTGATTGGTGGTGTAACAAGGTCAGAACTATCCCCCCAAGCAAATTGGATGATGTCGTCGGTTGCCACAACCAAACCGCAATTCTGCATCAAAATAAACATTATCCTTAATTCTACGTTTGTAAGTTCTACTGGAGAACCTTTTAGAGTAAATTGCATTGCACTGAGATTAATTTTAAAAGAATTTGTCTCAAGAACTTCTTCAGCGTTTTCAGCAGGCTTAGCTTTAGAAATATGGAGTAATACCCTCGCCTCTAATTCACGCAGATCAAAAGGCTTAACAACATAGTCATCAAAGCCGACCTCAAAACCATGAAGTTTATCTTTGACAGAATCTCTAGCGGTCATTGCTATAATCGGCATATCTTTGTTTATCTCTCTGAGTTTTCTCGCAATTTCAAACCCCGATTCTCCTGGAAGATTTATATCCAGGAGTACAAGATCAAAGTGGCGGTCTGAAAAAGCATCATAAACTCCTTTACTATCTGAGTATAGTTCAACTTTGTAGCCTTTTTCGGTAAAGAAAACTTTAAGAGCATCTTGCATGGCATCATTGTCTTCGACAATAAGAAGTTTAAGCTTCGGTTTCTTTTTTTTCGGCATGCAGATTTATACTAATAAGAACGTATACTCAACGTATAGACCCTGGGTCATGTAATCATGGCTAGGTTATCCTCTCAACCTCCACATCCCACTCAGACTTTCAATAGCATCTCTTAGTAACTTTGCAGTTGTTGTCGGATCATCAATCCATTTTACAGGGATTTCGGAAATTTTTAACCCTTTTCTTTGTGCCAAGACCAAAAATTCGGTATCCCAGAACCATGCATTCCCGTTAACCGGCCAGTTATTCGGATAAATCGAAGGGAAAACTGTATCAATTGCACTTCGTGAAGCGGCCTTAAAACCGCAATAAGTATCTGAGAATGAAACCCCAAGAATAACCTTCATTAAAACTACATGAACATACCCTACAAATCTTCTTTTAAAACCTCTTTTAACATCTGAATCATTTAAGTGCCTTGAGCCTATCGCAATATCATTTTTATCGACAGAAATAGAATCAAGAAGCTGGGGAAGATGTTTAAGATCAGTTGAAAGATCTGCATCCATATAGGCACAAATATCAGCTTTTGAATCACCCCAGATTTTCATAATCGCCCGACCACGACCTTTTTCTTCAATATGCTCAGCAGAAACTAGAGAATTATTTGCAAAAGCTTCCCTTACAAGATTGTATGTATCGTCTGTAGAAGCGTTATCTCCCACAATAATTTTATAATCATAGTTTTGAAGTTTTTTTTCACAAAATCTAAGTAAAGTGTTGATGCTTTCGATTATTTGCTCTGATTCATTATATGTTGGGATAAGAATGTCAACAGTCGGTTTATTCATAGTTAAGTTTATAAATTGAGTATTTTGTGTCTTTGTAAACCAGGTCAAATTTATGAATATTCGGATTAGTCGTTATCAAATATTCTGCATGATATTTCTTTCCGAGCGTCAAAAGCTGTTCTTCACTATACGCTGAAAATTTAGAATCGCAATATTCTGCACACGCCCATCCTCTACAATTAGGCTCTTCCATACCGCAGAAATCTTTTATCTCCTCATACCATTCAATAACCTGATTGTCTTTAAAGACAAACTGTTTAAAATTCGCAGCAACAGCACGATTCATTTGTAATCGGATATTTCTCTCTCCGATAGGTGCAAGAAATACATCATCTGGAGAGGTATTTTCTGCCACCCATTGGTATGCAGCACGATTGCTTGAAGCTGTAACAGGATAGACATTTATATGACTATTCAGGCTTGGAACTTTAATCCCAGTGGAAATCGCCGATATAGCAAAGATAACTATTGTTAGAGTATATTTGCGTTTTTTCATACTGAGATTAGCTCTATTTAACATCTTTTTAATCATAATTACAGACGATACAATTATGATTAACTTAGATAGAAGATCTGTCATGACAGAAATTCTGAATAGTTGGAGCTTTACAAACGGTGTAAGAGTAATTACTTCGACAAAAAAGTATCCGCAGAAGTACATAATATTGAGAGCAACAAATATCAAGGCTAATTTATTAAAGATTTCTCTGCGTTTCTCTCTGAAGAAAAAACAAAGAAGCACAACTGACAAGACCTCTATAATGAAAAACACAACCGTAGCGTGGAGGTCCCACGTTGATGGTATATAGTGATGAGGATTCCTAAAGAATCCGATAATATATGCGAGCTGTTTAGAGTCTCCACCAAAAGATTCAGATGCGTTTAAAAACTGAGGTAGAAGAGCCGGAAAAGTAATCAGGAGCCAGAGAAATGATGTTTTTACTACATCAAGCAGGTGTTTTTTATAATTTACTACCAAATAGGCAAACAAGATAACAGCACTGGCGAGAAGACCTACTAAAACATGCATGTATAGAGATAGAGCAAGAAAGATTACCATCTTATAATGCCGCTCAGTAAGAAAGAAGTAGAGTCCCCAGATAATTAAAACCACGGCGAAAGAGCTTGGCAAAAGATGAGAAGTAATCAGACTTACCCCACCGATAGAGATATTCGGAAGCATTGAGTAAATGATTGTCACGCTCAAGGCAAGCCACTTGTCTCTCACAAGAACCTGTGAAATTTTTAAAATACCCAAGAAAGTCAAAAATGTTGTTATGAAAAAAAATCCAAAATAGATCTCCGGATAGCCAATAGGCTTAGGTGTAATGTGGTTGGCGGCATACATGACATAGGCGAAATTGCTTCGCACATTGTATTCCATCTGCTGGTTTACAAACTTGTCATTTTTAAGATAGTTTGGATCTTCGAGCCTGTTGTGAATTGGGATTATCTCGCCCTGATTGCCATCACCATATCCATATGGGAGCAATATACATATAAATCCCGTCAATGCGAGAAGAGTAAGTCCAGCGACAATTCTGTACAAATTAGCTTTAAGCAATTTTGGATTTAAGATCATCTTCAAGAAGTAAGTTTTGTTAGTGTGAGATTTTAGCATGTGAACTCAATCCAATACACTAAACTAAACCTCTTTTCCTTGTTTATCGAGAACATCCCAAAGTACCTTCCACTGTTTTGCCTGTTTATCTGGAGAAATGTGGGCAGCAGGATGAAAACAAGGTATGATAGACGTAGAGTCAGATTCAATATACCCTGTCGGTTCAGTATCTTGGATTATCTGTGTGACTGTTTTTTCCCCGAAGCCGAGATTGAAGTACTCATTCACAATCTTAAGGGCTAGTCCACCAAGTGGAATAACAACTAGTGGCTGGACAATTTCAATCTGTCTTGAGAGATATTGATAGGAATTTTCTATGCTTTGAGTCGGATCGAAATACTCGCTTCCTCTAAAATGTTTCCCTTGCCTTGTAAACATTACAGCTATCGTAAATATAAATTCGGACAACAACTGGGCTGGCATCTGTCTGCTGTATTTCTCAAGGTACGTTTTCTGTAGGATCCTGAAGATAAGTTTTTCTGTTCTCGAATTGGCCGTCCGCAAGAGAAAATCATCATAATCAAACCCTGACAGAGACTTTTCTATCTCATATTGATCAATGACTTTTTTTAACTCAATATACGGGCCCCAATCTTGACCTATAATCATTACATCTGCATCTAAACGCCTTGCCCAGTCAAACCATAAATTAGGTATAAAGTTGTGTTTTTTAAACTGGTTTATTAAGCCGACATTTGTCACCTGTCCTTGCCTGATTGCAGAGAGATTCTCCGCACAAGATTCTCCTTTTAAATCTAAAAGAAGTTTATTGATTTTCTCTTTCTTGTCAGAAGTATCATCTTGTTCAAACATATGTGTAGGAATAATCGAATTAATTATATACCTATTAGGACAAGTGAGGCAGTTATAGTCAGCAATGCCATCTAATTATAAAACATTGATGGAGAGTTAGAGAACACAAACAAACTATGAGTAAACCATTTAAAGAAGTTACTGATCACTTCTTATCATTATAACAGCCTGCAGAAACGGTACGAGATAATCTAAAGGGACAGGTTTTAGCGGGAATTGAAATGAGGTACCATTGTTTTCTGTATAGAGGTCAATTATTTGCTGGTAACCAGTTTCACGGTTTCTTATCACTATAGCTGGATTAGAGCTTCCATATAGACGATATTCGATCTCAATCGGACCATCGCTGACCGAATTTAAATCTGTGATATATTGCTGTATAAATCTTTGCGGTATATTTATCCGAATAGTCGGCCCATCATTGGTATCGAACAGATTAACCAGAGTGCCATTAAAAAGCTCTGTAAGTTGCTTCATCCGAGAACCGTATTCATCTGCACTAAGGGTGAAAGTTCTTAACCCACCTCTTGGTATATCTGCTCTTTGTATTATAACGTGTCGCAGAGTATTGTATGCTAAAAAAAAGGTTTCTACCTCATAAGATGTTTTATAAGCATCAGATTCTTTTCTAAACCTCATAAACCGTAATTCAGTCATTAGTCCTTCTGCAAATACACCGCAGTAGTAGGTTACCCCACTTTCAGGATTTAACGCTAATAAAGCTTTTTCCAAATGTGATCTTGGTTGCTGTCCATATAACTGTATCTGACGCTTGAATGTGAATCCACTTAATTGATCGGCTCTGATCAGGACTTCTTTAGGATTTGGGTACAACGGTGAATTAACTGCGGTAGTAAGAAGCGTTTGATTCCATTCATTATAGATTTGCTCCGTTACGCCGCCACTCTGATTTATTAGCTCTAATAACTCCTTGTACAGGCCTACTTCCTCAGCCTCTCTCCGCCAAGCTTCACGGACATCATCGGGAGTATTTTCCGGTGTACCCATGGTTTAAATAGACATTATCAAGCAACTCACCAAGGTATGCTCCAAGGGTTTCGGGAGTAGCACACAATTCTATTTGTGAAGGAGTTGCCATATTAGGCCGATTATATTATAGGTCTGCGAGAGTTTGCAATACCGGATAATTTCCAGATTCATCTGAAGACATAGCGCCTTCCGGTTTTAATCGAATCTAAGGTGGCTGACTAAATCCATGATACTTGATTTTAAATACCATCGCACCCTATAATATACAACTTAAGCGACTTTAGAAATGTCAAAGAACTTTGAATTTGAACAATTAGCAGCATATCTTGAAACCCAACTGGAGCTTCTTTTTTAACCTTCTCGAATCTCCTACAGAAGATACCCCGGAAACCTCATTAACTCCTGAGGAAAAGAGTATTGTAGAACTTTCTATGAATTTGAAGGAAACTGGTGCAATAACAGAAGAGATATTTACTCAACACCAGGGCATAATTCTTGGCATAGCATCTCAGATTGTAGGAAATATTTTCCTTAGAATCAATCTTGACAGTTTAAGCACAGCGCCAGAAGTTCTGTACAGTACCCCGCCTGAGTCAATCAACGACCAAGATCTAAAAGAAAACAACATTAAACCAGGTGAATACGTCTATCCTGTGTATACCGAAGAAGGAATTTTAGAAGAGATTGACTTCTTTCTAGTACGTCGGGGAACCGGTGAGAAGCTGACCTTGTATAGGAAAACTGCTGAAGGTCGGGATATCTATCTTCAAACTAATATATATCTTGCCCAAAGTCTCACAGAAAATCAGACTATGTTGAGGATGGCGATTCCTTCTGAAAATGTTGTTGAGGGTATTAACTCTCAGATCGGAGATACTATAAAGCTCATAATAACGGCAGATGGACTTATGTTTCAAGTATTCTTAGAAGCAGCAGAGTTCCGTAGAAGAGTCATGTCTTCACAGATCGGAAGTCACCTCCATACTAGGCAATTGGATGACGGATTAATAGCAATTACTCATGGGCGGGATAAAGGCAGTCTCTTTACAATCCAAACAAATGATGAAGGAGGTCTAAATGTTACCCCCGTGGGAGTTGCTGACTTACCAGGGTGTATAAAAGTACTGATTTTGAGGGCATTGGACGACACATGCTAAGATATGTGTATAGCAATGAAATATTACCCATGTATGTCTTGTATTTTGGAAGGTTTCACTAAATCGGGGAAACAGGACTTGAACCTGCGACCTCAGCAACCCGAATGCTGCGTTCTAGCCATCTGAACTATTCCCCGATGAAGGATTATACTAGTCACTGAATATCAGGTCTATTGACCAAATATTGAGGCCCAAATGAGAAGAAACCCTGCAATTTCAATACAAGAGTACTTTACATTTATGTAATTAAAATTTCATGTAGTTGATGGATACAAGAGATTACTACAGGAGGGGGCATAAGACTGACAGATGGGATTCCATTATCGTCAATGATTTCCCAACTTTTACTTCTTGTTGAAATACGACCGTTTTCGTCAATCGAATGTTCAAGATCTTCAGTTACCTCATACGGATCGGTAATCTCATCGGCAATCTCGGTCGGAATAGAATTCCTAAGCATTATCTTTGGTACTCCATGGAGTTCAAAGGCTCGCCTGATAAGTTTATCGTCCATCTCTATACGATTCCGAATACTTTCGATCCCTAGCTCATCTCCTTCTTTTCCAACCATTCGTGTCGGGGTGCATTCAGGATTATCACACATGAGATAGAACTCTTTTAAACCATAGTCATATTTGACAATCGATGAGGGATTAAGAGAGAGATTCCTCGATGTAAAACATTTAGGACATATTCTACGGTATTTGATCCTCTCGTCAATCACTTTCTCCGGAACATCTATCAGAACAAACATATCTGGATCGTTTCGGTAGTTTATTAGCTCTCTGAAGTATAGGGAATAAGTAATCTGGTCCATATTGCGGGGGAATCCATCTATAAACAGACTCACCCGTCCAGCGTTTTCAATCTCCCTCTTCACTAGGGCGAGAATAAATTCTGTTGGAAGGAGGGTTTTTGTATCTCGATTCAGAAATGCATTAAGAGCATCATCCAAGGACATAAAGCCCCTGTAGTTTCTCGATAGATACTCAGTCAGTCTTTTTCTTTCTGCTGGATCCTTTTGTGCAGATTCCGTTTCTCTAACTAAATCACCCACTGAAATATGTCGAATCTTGTCACTGCCAAAGACCTCGGCAAGGAGCTTGGTGTAAGTACCTTTCCCTGCCTGCTTTTTTCCAAGTAAGTAAGCGACAAAAGTGTTTGTTCTTAAATATCGTTTTAGATCATCGATTTGTTTACCGGCTTTTGCCTCGAAATATTTTTTTCTCTCGGATGGATCTGCAAAGTTGTAACTTTGTCCTGTGGCTTCTGACTTAGTCTTGAAAATTGGGAACTCAACTCCTTTCATAATAGTTTGACAAGTAAGGTTAGCTAGCGTGATTATATTTTACAAGTAAAGAGTATAGAAGGGAATTGTTCTTTCATTCTATATAAAGCTAGATATGTCTTCACAAAATTTGATTTGCAACAAGAGTGTGTTACAATCTTCTCGTTTGCGATGATACGGCTTCCTACCGTTGAGCAAGAAGGGATCGGATTTCCTTAACCTTCCCGAGGATCAGGCTCGGACAAGATTAAGTCTGAATACCATTTCATAAATTTTGAAGAGATGGTTGCAAAGATTTGTGCTGTAAAGTACAAATGAAGTAAGGTGGTAACACGAGTTAATGCCTCGTCCTTATATCTGACAAATTGTCAGATATGTGGATGAGGCATTTTTAATTTATAATGAAAGTAGAATGAAATATTCACAACTGTTCGGAAAAACTGTTCGAGAAGCTAAAAAAGACATGAAAATGGCTTCACACAAATATCTCTATCAGGGTGGCTTTGTCAGAGAGCTTTCTGCCGGCCGTTATGAATTCTTACCACTTGGTTTTAGAGTCTGGCGAAAAGTTGTAGACATTAT